>NZ_CAJJZH010000001.1:0-821531 GCF_905197545.1 Faecalicatena orotica | reverse complement strand
CCCGCATTTCCCCCCGCATAAGGAACCCCCGCATCCCCGCGGCCGGTTTTAATTGACGCGTCCCGCATTCTAAACTTTTTCTACAACTTCACCTTGTTTTTTGTAGATGCTCCCTGACGGGACATATCCTCTGACTGAGGACAGTGGGTAGATGTTTGTATGGCTGCCTACTACGGTTCCGGGGTTTAAGACACTTCCACACCCTACTTCCACTTCGTCGCCGAGCATGGCACCGAATTTCTTCATTCCTGTTTCGATCTTTCCTTCCGGAGTCTTTACAACGACAAGCTTTTTGTCGGATTTCACATTGGAGGTGATGGAACCCGCACCCATATGGGACTTGTAGCCGAGAATGGAATCTCCTACGTAGTTGTAATGTGGAACCTGAACTTTATTAAACAGGATTACATTTTTCAGTTCTGTAGAGTTTCCGACGACTGCACCTTCCCCGACAATCGCGTTACCCCTGATAAATGCACAGTGTCTTACCTCTGCATCCTTTCCAATGATGGCAGGACCATTGATAAATGCGGTAGGTGCAACCTTTGCTGTTTTGGCGATCCATACATTTTCACCTCGTTTTTCGTACTCTTCTTTGCTTAAAGAGGCACCGAGTTCCAGAATGAAACTGCTGATCTTCGGGAGTACCTCCCAAGGATAAGTCACTCCCTCGAAAATATCTTTTGCGATTGTTTCATCAAGTGTGTAGAGTTCTTTTACTGTCAATGCTGTCATGTTCTGCTCCTCCTAATCGTTGTCTTCCGGTCCACAGAATTTTCTGTAACCGGTCTGAAAGTCTACTTCATTTTCTATCTTACAGCCTGTTAAAACTGCTTTTAAATTTTCTGCGGCAATCTCTACTACTGTCTCCAGTATCTGCTGCATGTGGTAATTCCCGGACACATGCGGCGTAATCAATAGATTCGGAGCATCCCACAGGGGTGAATCTTTCGGAAGCGGCTCCTGCTCAGCCACATCAATCGCTGCGCCGCCCAGTTTCCCGCTTCGCAGTGCATTTACCAGATCTTCTGTCGGGATCAGGCTCCCCCTCCCTACGTTAAGCAGGAGCGCCCCGTCCTTCATCCGGTCTATACGCTCCCTGTTCAGAAGATGTTCCGTCTCGGGGGTTCCCGGAAGGGAGCATGCCACGATATCGGCCCTGCCAAGCAGGTGATCCAGTTCATCCATTTGATGCAGTTCATCCAGATAGTCCGGCCTCTTTGCCCGGTTCCTGCGCACACCAATCACATGGCTTCCCAGCGCATGCATCTTTCTGGCAAACTGGCCGCCGATATCGCCCAGCCCGATAACCAGAGTCACAGAGTTCATGATGGAATTCACTTTCCCTTCATCCTTCCACTCATGTGATTCCATGTTCTTATAGTACCGGTCCAGTTTCTTCATCAGCATCAGTACGGCACCGAGCATATACTCCGATATAGCCAGGCCATATGCGCCTGTTGCATTGGCAAGCTGTGCCCCTGCCGGCATGATGCCGGGCACAATATACGGTGCTGCACCCGCACTGTCCAGCTGCATAAGCTTTAAATTACGGGCAGACTTCAGATACTCCGGCTTTACATTGCCCAGAATAAACTCTGACCGTTCAACCATCTCCTGTGTCACATCCTTCTGTGAAACGTAGGTAAAATGAAATTCATCACTGCCTGCCGCTTCAGATGCCGCATGCTCCAGATATATTTTATGCTGCGGTTCTGCCGGAATTGTCACTAATATTTCTCTCATGCCAAGCCCTCCCAGACTATTTCACACTCTGTTTCGTATCCTGTTTCTTATCAGAAATCTTTTTAGCAGCCTTCGCCCTGCCGGCACCCGGTTTCGTATCAGTTTCCTTCTTATAAAACTGTGCCGCCCGGTCATAACAGCCTCTCAGCTGATACTGGTTGTTAAGCCCCTTCACCCCATTCGTCCGGCTGATAATAAAATGATCCAGCTTCTTCATGTATTCATCCGGGGTAATCTCCCCGTCGGCCACATAATTCAGCCCTTTTTCCCAGCTGGCCGTCAGTTCCGGGTTTAACAGAGATTTAATCGAATTCTCCACAACATCAAAAATCATTTCCCCCTGAAGCGTCGGCGTGATAATCTGCGTCTTTTTATTCAATGCAAGGTACTTGATGTTGATCAGCTTTTTCAGGATTTCCGCCCGCGTCGCACTCGTACCGATGCCACTTCCCTTGATCTGGGCCCTGAGTTCTTCGTCTTCGATCAGCTGCCCTGCATTTTCCATCGCCAGAATAATCGAGCCAGAATTATACCTCTTCGGCGGAGACGTCTCGCCCTCCTTGATGTCCAAAGCCTTCACTGGAAGTATGGCCCCCTTTTTCAGGCTTTTGATCACCTCGAAGAAACTGGTATCCAGATCCTGCCCCTGTTCATCCGGTGCATCATTACTTCCCGCATCCGAACCGGCCTCCCCGTTTCCGGCAGTGGAATTATTCCTTTTTGCCTGAGGGGAGCCTGCCACTTTCAGGTAACCCTCCTCCGCCAGTACTTTAAAACTGGAGAAAAAGCATTCTTCTTTGATCTTTGTTGTGACAGATACCTTCTGGTAGACAGCCGGCGGATAAAAAATACTTAAAAAACGCCGGACAATGCAGTCGTACACTTTTTTTGCCGTTGCAGGGACAGCATTCAGGGCACTAAGCCCCTGCCCTGTCGGAATGATGGCATAGTGGTCCGTGATCTGCTTGTCATTGACATATCTCGTCTTTGCCAGACCCTTGTGGCTTCCGAACCCCAGAATATCTTTCAGGTATGGCGCAGCCATCGGATATTTGGACAATCCGTTTAAGTTTCTGCTGATTTCTTTCGCTACGGCGGTTGAAAGCACTCTGGCGTCTGTTCTGGGATATGTAACCAGCTTTTTCTCATACAGCTCCTGCACGATACGCAGCGTCTCATCCGGACTGATCTTGAATCGTTTGGAACAGTCATTCTGAAGCTCCGCAAGATTATAAAGGAGCGGTGGATTCTTCTTCTCCGTCTTCTTCTCCATCGAAACAATCTGGCAGGTAACCGGCTGGGGCTCCTTCAGATAATCAACCAGTTCCTCTGCTTTTTCTCTCTTCTTAAACCCATTCTCCTTGTACAGATCAAAAGACTCAAAATAACGGGACCCTTTGACGGCCCTCCATTCTCCTTCAAATGTCCGGCCCTGTGCTTCAATGGTGCTTAAGACACGGTAAAACGGAGTCTTTACAAATTCCCGGATTTCTCTTTCCCTGCGCACAATCATTCCCAGTACGCAGGTCATGACACGCCCCACCGAAATCACCGCATACTTTGTATGCAGGTAGTTTGAGATGCTGTTTCCGTATTTCAGGGTCAGGAGGCGGGAAAAATTGATCCCCATAAGATAATCCTCTTTTGCCCTCAGATAAGCGGATGCGCTTAAGTTATCGTACTCCGATAAATCTTTCGCCTCCCGGATTCCGCGCAGGATTTCTTCCTCTGTCTGGGAATCAATCCATACTCTTCTTCTCTGTTTCCCCTCCACATGGGCTTCCTGCTCCACGAGCCGGTAAATATATTCCCCCTCGCGTCCGGAGTCCGTGCACACGTATATCTTGTCCACATCATCCCTTGTCAGGAGGCCGCTCACGATCTGGAACTGCTTTGCCACCGCCGGAATCACCTCGTACTTGAAATTTTCCGGGATAAACGGAAGGGTGTCCAGACTCCAGCGCTTCAGCGCAGGGTCATACACCTCCGGGTAACTCATTGTGACCAGATGCCCTACACACCAGGTCACGATGGCCTCATCAGATTCCAGATAACCGTCTTTTCGTCTTGTATTTAATTTTAATGCTTTCGCGAATTCCTGAGCCACACTCGGCTTCTCCGCAATATATACTGATTTCCCCATAAATAATTATACTGCCTGCTTTTCTCTTTATAGTGTACCAAACCGGTATTCTGTAACGGTTTTATATGCTTCCCCGCTTTTGCATACCGGGCCTGCAAAATGATCGTGATGGATGGCATCCGGGAAGTACTGTGTCTCGAAGCAGACTGCAGCGCGCTTCTGATAAATACTGCCGTTCTTGCCCGGTTCGTCCGTCAGGAAATTGGCTGTGTAAACCTGCATTCCGGGCAGGTCCGTCCACACTTCCATGACAATGCCACTCTCATCATATGCAGCTTCCGCTACTTTAGCAAATTTCCCGTCATTTTTCAATACCCAGTTGTGGTCATAGCCGCCTCCAAGACGGGTCGCTTCATAATCCGCATCAATCCTTTCACCGATTTGCGCTGAAGTTCTGAAGTCCATCGGGGTGCCTGTTACTTCTACCAGTTCCCCTGTCGGGATCGACTCTGCATCCGCCCTTGTGAAATAATCTGCATCAATGGTCATACAATGGTTCAAGATAGTCCCGCTGTCATGCCCGCCAAGGTTAAAATAACTGTGATTTGTCATGTTGATGATCGTATCCTGATCCGGAACGGCGTAGTATTTCATGCGCAGTACATTGTCTTCTGCCAGCTCATAAGTCACATGCATATCGAGTGAGCCCGGGTAGCCCTGGTCCATGTCCGGGCTGTGGAGTACAAACGTAATGGAATGCTCTGTCTCTTCCTCTACTTCCCAGAAACGCTTGTTGTAATAATCCGTACCGCTGTGGAGGTTATTTTTCCCATTGTCATTCTTCTCGAGCTCATAGGCTACACCGTTGATTTCGAATGAAGCACCGCCGATCCTGTTTGCATTTCTTCCGACCGGCGCCCCAAAGGATGCCCCGCCTTTCTCATACCCTTTCGTGTCATCATATCCGAGTACGACATCCAGAAGATTCCCATTTTTGTCCGGCACATATACGCTTACCAGTGCCGCCCCGAAATCTGTTACTGTGATCTTCATACCGTTCTTGTTTTCCAGAGTAAACAAGTACCCCATTTTTCCGTCCTTTGCTGTTCCAAATTCTCTTTTTTCTAAACTGCTCATTTTTTCTTCCTCCTGTCTTAAATTTTATGAATGTCTGAAGAAACTTCTCAGCCGTTTCAGCAGAGAAGGCTTTTCCACCGTCGGCTGCGGGCGTTTTGCCTGCAGTGCTTCTTTCATGAATATCTCCTGCGCGTTAACCGTCTTTTCCCCAACACTCTTTTTCTGGTACGTCCCGTCGTCCTGCATAACCCTCGCCTTAACATTGTCAGCCAGCATCACATTCAGGCTGCGGGCGAGTCTCTTCTTGATCGACTCGTCGTAGATCGGACAGGCCACCTCGACTCTTTTTTCGGTATTTCTTGTCATCATGTCGGCCGAACCGATGTATACCTTCTGTTCCGCCCCCTGTCCGAACAAAAATACTCTCGGATGTTCCAAATAACGTCCGACGATGCTGGTGACAGTAAGATTGTCCGTCTCCCCTGGAATTCCCGGCAGGATACAGCAGATTCCGCGTACAATCAGGTCAATCCGCACGCCGGCTTTGGACGCCTCCGCAACCTTGGTAATGAAATCCATGTCTGTCACAGAATTCATTTTCATGATAATTCTTCCGTCTGATCCTTTTTTGATTTCCTCGTCCATCAGCATGAGCACCTTCGGCTTCAGGCTGGTGGGCGATACGATCAAATGCTGGTAAGCCCCGTCCAGATTACCGATCGACATGTTTTTAAAGAATACGGCGGCATCCTCCCCGATCGACTGGTTCGACGTCATCAGCGAAAAGTCTGTGTACATCTTTGCCGTCTTTTCGTTATAATTACCTGTCCCGATCTGCGTGATATATTTAATTTCATTCTTATTCCTATATGTGATCAGGCAGATCTTGGAGTGCACCTTGTAGCCTTCGAAACCATAGATTACCCGGCAGCCGGCCTCCTCCATGCGCTCCGACCAGTCGATATTGTTCTGCTCGTCAAACCTTGCACGCAGTTCGATCAGTACCGTGACCTCTTTTCCGTTTTCCGCCGCGGCACAGAGATATTCTACCAGCCTTGTCTTTTTTGCGAGACGGTAAATCGTAATCTTAATCGTCATGACGCTGGGGTCCGCAGCGGCTTCCTTGATCATCTGCAGGAAGGGCTCCATACTCTCATAGGGATAGGAAAGAAGGATATCACGTCTTTTGACCTGTGCCATGACACTGCCCTCCATGACAGAAGGCGAAGCCTGCGGCGTAAATGGTTCATCTACGAGGGAGCGCCTCATGGAAACCGGAACTTTTTCGGCGATCGCAAACATGAATTCCAGTTTCATCGGCATTTTGGTGCGGAAAATGCATTCCGGGGTGATGTTAAACTTATCACAGAAGTACTTCTCCATCTCTTTCGTGAGCGGATTCGCCACCTCCAGCCTGACCACGGCCATCCGCCTGCGCTTATGCAGCGTTTCCTGCATAATATTGCGGAAATCTTCACTGTCGGCATAGGCCTCATCATCCGGGGATACATCGGCGTTGCGCGTCACACAGATATAGTTTCTGCCAGAAACCTGATACTGTTCAAAAACAATGTCCAGATACTCCATCAATACCTTTTCCATGCGGATATAACGGATGTCATGTCCCGGCAGGTAAAGGATGTCCGAGATGAACTGCGGCACCGGAACAATCCCCATCATGCTCTTATTCTCAAGCCTCAGGTCCGCCACCACATAGATCTCTTTATTAAGCAGATGCGGGAACGGGTGGTTCACATCCACGATCTGCGGGGAAAGCACCGGCAGTACCTGGTCCTTAAAGTATTTCTTTACATATTTCCGCTCCTGTGGCTCCAGTTCCTTAAAATCGAGCCCGCATACGCCGTACGGATGCAGCTGCTTCTTAATATCCGCATAAGTCTTGTCTCTCTCTTTATACAGCGGCGCTACTGCCGCATAGATCGCATCCAGCTGTTCCTGCGGTGTCATGCCGCACTTCGAGTCCACGCTCTTATTATTCACAGAAGCCATATCATACAGGCTTCCTACACGAATCATGAAAAATTCATCCAGATTACTTGTGAAGATAGCTACGAACTTCATCCTTTCCAGAAGCGGAACGCTCTCATCCTTTGCCTCCTCAAGCACCCTCTGATTAAAACGCAGCCAGGAAAGCTCTCTGTTCTGTGTATAACTCAATGTCTTTTTATTCATGGTCTCCCCTCACTTTTTTCATAAAAATATCTGTCCCGTTATTCTCGTAAATATGAAATCCGTACTTCTCGTAAAGTCCTGCTTTATCTTCCGTATGGAGCATCCCATAGAGGCCCTCAAGTTCCCCGTCGCCGGTTATGTAATCCAGAAGCAACCGCCCGAGGCCCTGCCCCCGGTAAGCCTCATCTACAATCACATCCGCCAGATAGTATGTCGTCGTATAATCTGTCAGAACCCGCGCATAGCCGACCTGGTAGTCATTCCGGTCATAAACACCATAGCATCTGGAGTTCTCCATCGCCTTTTGGCACTGACCGAGCGTCCGGTCCCCTGCCCACGATGTCTGCTCCATCAGCTCTTTAATCCTGCTAACCTGCAGTTTCTTCTTGTCCGTACTCACATAAAAAACTTCTCCGTCTGCCTCACTGGCACCTTCCGGCGCTTCACGCATGATCTTTTCTTTCGAATCCTGCCTTAACCGTTCCCGCAGCATTTTTGTGTAAGCAAATGCTTCGGACTGCTCATTGCCATACGTCATCTGGAGGTCATATTCCAGAGGGAGCCAGCTCTCAATTGGCGCCTCATTATGCTGAAGCAGCGCCTCCATCTTGTCTAAGGCCGCAAAGAGTCTTGCTTCGGGGGTCTTCTTTACCCTGACTTCGGAAAGCAGGCCCTCCAGTTCCTCTTTCTCCGCTCCGTCCAGCAGGCCGGTAAGCTGCCGCAAAGCCTCCTCTTCACGAAGTTCTTCCCGTTCCCCTTTATGAAATACGGCGAAATCCCCGGTGAGCGCTTCCCCGATATCATGGAACATACACAGCTCTATGACACGCTCCATCCTGACCTCAGGGATTTCGTGGCGGAGCATCCATGCAAATACACACAATCTCCAGGAATGCTCAGCCACACTTTCCTGTCTGCCGCCGGAGGTCCAGGAATGCCTCGTATTGCACTTGAGCTTCTCCACCGCATCCAAAAATGCAATCAAATTGTCTGTCTTCATCCGCTATCCTTCCATGATCTTCACAAAAAATGTACGGTTCCTCGGCCCATCAAACTCACAAAAATACAGGTCCTGCCAGATTCCAAACAGAATCTCCCCATCATGCAGGATCAGCGTCTGGGACGGCCCTGTCACTGTTGTCTTCATATGTGCGTGGGAATTGCCCTCCGCATGCCGGTAAAATGGGGCTTCTGTTGGAAATACTTCCTCGAACCCGAGAAGCATATCATGCACAACATCCGGATCTGCATTCTCATTTATTGTAAATCCTGCCGTTGTGTGGGGAGAGAATACAACAACGATTCCCTCCATGATGCCGCTCTTTTTGATGTCCTCCCTTACCATATTTGTCACTTTCGTCATCTGCTGTGCGCTTTTTGTTGAAATGTGATGCTCATAAAGATTCATCCTTCATACCTCCTTTACTTTTCCAGATATTCCAGCAACCTGCCATATTCCTGTTCCATCAGCTCATATCCGTGGTTGTAAAAAGCAGTCAGTGTCTCCTTGTTCCGCTCCAGTCTCGCCACCGGCTTCACAAGCGGGCGGAGTACAAATATGGATCCTTCCCTCTCCAGTGCCTCAAGCTGGTTCATGGTCCTGTTATAATAAAAACTTCTTGTGAGAATCGATTTTACCAGTTTTGGGTAGGAGCGGTATGCCTTCCGGTATACTTCTGCCATCCCCTTTGACACTGTCTTCTTCCTGTATCCCGTATTCCTTGTAAGAAATATGACAATCTTTTCATTACCCTTTTTCAGCGCCCTCGCAAGTGGTACGCTGTCGGAGAGCCCGCCGTCCAAATATGGCACCTCGTCAATATTGACGATCGGTGTGACAAGCGGCATGCTGGAAGATGCGCGGCATATCTTCATCAGCCTTTCCCTGCTCTTCTTCTCATTAAAATATTCCGCCTTTCCCGTCAGACAGTTCGTCGCCACAATCTCACATTCGATCTCTGATGCAAGATAAGTATCATAATCAAATGGAATCAGTTGATTCGGAAATACATCAAAGATCAGATCCATATTCATCAGGCTCTTTTCCTTTACAAATTTGCGGAAGCCGTAATAATAGTTGCCGCTCTTATCCGTCGGTATCATACAGTCTCTTGTCCTGCCCGGCTGCCTTGACACATAGTCCACTGCATTGCAGGCCCCGGCCGAAACACCAATCACGTGTGACATATATAAATCCTTTTCCATCAGGTAATCCAGTGCCCCTGATGTGAAAACACCTCTTGTAGCGCCGCCTTCCAGTACTAATGTAGCTTTCTGCATTTTTTTGCCTCCTCGCTTTTCTTTTCCCATTATATAACGATTTTCTTTATTCGAAAACAACAACTTTGTTAATTTTCCCGAAAACCTATGGAAACCTTGCTATTTCCATGCTTCTCATGTTAATATAATCGTTGTAGCCAAAATTCCCACAGCAGGCTGCGGGGTATTTAATCCCCCCCGTCAGCTTCCGGGCCTGTAAGCCCGATCCGGACCTCCCGGGGCGCGGGAAAACAGCGGAAAATATACGTGCTGCCTCCATATGCCGGTAAGCTGGCCTTGTGCAGTACACGAACACGATTTAAAGGAGATTACAAACATGATCAGTGCAAATAATGTGACATTGCGCGTTGGAAAAAAAGCGCTGTTTGAAGATGTGAACATTAAATTCACAGAAGGGAACTGTTACGGAATGATCGGCGCAAACGGAGCCGGAAAGTCTACATTCTTAAAGATTCTGTCCGGACAGCTTGAGCCGACAAAAGGGGATATCGTCATTACTCCCGGCGAGCGACTCTCCTTCCTGCAGCAGGACCACTACAAATACGATGACTGTCTCGTACTGGACACCGTCATCATGGGAAACGCCCGCCTTTATGAAATCATGAAGGAAAAAGAAGTAATCTATGCAAAGGAAGACTTCACAGAGGAGGACGGTATTAAGGCAAGTGAGCTCGAAGGCGAATTTGCCACCATGAACGGCTGGGAAGCAGAATCCGATGCTGCCACCCTTTTGAACGGGCTTGGAATTGACACAGACCTTCATTATAAATACCTGAGGGACTTAACCGGTGCCGAAAAAGTCAAGGTCCTGCTTGCCCAGGCATTATTCGGGAATCCGGATATTCTGCTGCTGGACGAGCCTACCAACCATTTGGATCTGGATGCGATCGCATGGCTGGAAGAATTCCTCATTAATTTTGAAAATACAGTCATCGTCGTATCCCATGACCGTTACTTCCTAAACAAGGTATGTACACAGATCGCTGATATCGATTACGGCAAGATCCAGCTCTATGCCGGTAACTATGATTTCTGGTATGAATCCAGCCAGCTGCTGATCCGCCAGATGAAAGAAGCAAACAAGAAGAAGGAAGAAAAGATCAAAGAGCTTCAGGAATTCATTTCCCGGTTCAGTGCCAACGCTTCCAAATCCAAACAGGCAACTTCCAGAAAGAAAGCCTTGGAAAAGATTGAACTGGACGAGATCAAACCTTCCAGCAGAAAGTACCCTTACATCGACTTCCGTCCGAACCGTGAAATCGGTAACGAGGTTCTCACTGTAGAAGGGCTCTCCAAGACAATCGATGGAGAAAAGATTCTGGACAACATTACCTTCACTCTCGGGCACGACGATAAAGTAGCCTTTGTCGGAAGCAACGAGCTTGCAAAAACAGTACTGTTTAAAATACTCATCGGCGAGATGGAGCCGGATGCCGGAACTTATAAATGGGGAATTACAACCACACAGGCATACTTCCCGAAAGACTTCGGTGGGGAATTTGACAATGACTACACGATCACCGAATGGCTGACCCAGTATTCCGAAAATAAAGACGCGACCTATGTCCGCGGATTCCTCGGAAGAATGCTCTTTGCCGGTGAAGACGGTGTGAAGCGTCTGAAAGTGCTTTCCGGAGGAGAGAAGGTGCGCTGCCTGCTTTCCAAAATGATGATCTCTGGTGCAAACGTACTGCTTCTGGATGAACCTACTAATCATCTGGATATGGAATCAATCACCGCACTGAATAACGGAATGATCAAGTTTCCGGGAGTACTCCTCTTCACCTCACGCGACCATCAGATTGTACAGACAACGGCTAACCGTATTATGGAAATCGTGCCTGGCGGTAAACTGATTGATAAGATTACCACTTACGATGAATATCTTGAAAGCGATGAAATGGCTAGAAAGAGATATACTTATACAGTGGAAACCGAAGACGAAGATTAATCGAATTTCGCAACAGGACCAAAAAGGCCCTACCAGAAAAGACTTCATGTCTCTGGTATGGCCTTTTTTTATCACTTTCTTTACGTCTGTTATAACGCTCTAAGCAGCGTTTTCTTGCCCTCCTCAGGGTTCAGAATCTGTGTCTTCATCCCGGTTAAGTAATCCAGCACATCGGACCATTCTCCGACAGCATATGCTGTACTGTCTATACTTTCGATAGCGCCGATCAAAGAATTGCGAAACTCATCTTTTCTCAAATCAGATATATAATTCGCACCTACCCGATGTGTCAGAACCTCTAACAGTCCCTCTTCTCTTGACATAACTTATTCCTCCTTATGGTACTGCGGATTAAAGCAGACTTTGGTCAACAAATACATTCCTGTACTTTTTAGCTAAAAAAAGATAGTCCTTAGATAGGAAATAAATAACATTTCCATAAAAAATTATAATCTGCCATATATAAATTAATCTTAACAATAATGCAGAATAAAGTCTACCTTTTTCATCACCAGATGCATACCAACTATTATTATATTATCAACAATGCAGAATAAAGTCTACCTTTTTCTGCATTATTTTTACCATATTTTTACATCTCTTCTTTTTGGCTGCACCATTTTTTAAAAGTTTTAAAATCTACATTCAGCCTTCTGGATGCCTCTCTGGCGCTGATTTCCTGCCGTTTCCACTCCCAGTATACATTTTCGAATGTTTTGGGAATCTTAAGGGACTCTCTCCCAAAATGTACGCCCCTTGCTTTTGCCACTGCAATTCCCTCCGCCTGTCTCTGCCTGATGCTCTCGCGTTCGCTCTGCGCTACAAAAGACAAAAGCTGCAGTACAATATCAGCAATCAGTGTACCTACCAGATCTTTCCCCTTCCTTGTGTCCAGAAGCGGCATATCAATTACTACAATGTCTGCTCCTATTTCCTTCGTTATGTACCTCCACTGCTCTATTATATCCTCATAATTTCTTCCCAGGCGGTCGATGGATTTTACGTACAGGACATCGTCCCGTCTGATATTTCTGAGAAGTCTTTTATATTCGGGTCTGTCGAAATCTTTTCCGGATATCTTTTCCACGTAAAGATTTTTTTCCGGTATCTTCAGATGCTCCATTGCAACCAACTGTCGTTCTACATTCTGGTCTTTAGAAGATACCCTCACATAACCAAAGCATTTGTGCATTCCTTTCCCTCCTTTTACGACACAACTATTATCGCACATTTATGCGGCAGTACCCGCTGGTATATTTTACCAGTTTTCGAACTAAAAAGTAAAACAAAAGTAACTATAATATTATATATAATACATAGAAACATTTTTCGTAATCATTCACAATCTCATAATCTAAAAGATTCATAAAACACCGGACAAAAAAGAAGTGCCCATAAGAGGTACTGCCGGTATACTGCGAAAAGCCTGAATCTTTTCGCAGTATACCGGCATGAAAACTGATTCCATAACTATCAATTTTCACCTCTTCTGAACACTTCTCCTGACAAAAACAGTTCTATCATCTATATATGCACTCACTGTGCAGCTCAAACAAGCTCTAATAAAATACTTTGTCTTCTTCCAGAATTTCCGGCTTACCGTCCCTTACTTCTACAATGGTAACAGCACAGTTCTTCGGAACGCCATTTATCCAGAATCTGGATATATCGGTTTCCCCTTTGATGCAGTTTAACATGGCCGTCAGGGACGCACCATGAGTCGAGATAAGGATTGTTTTGTCAGTAAATTCTTCCCTATTGTATAATTCCTCCAGAAATTCCTGAACCCTTTTTTCCACTTCGGGTATGGACTCTCCGCCTTTTGGTACTTTATAACCGGCCGTGTCCGTAAAGAATTTATTGAATTCATCACTGTCCGGATCCCGGTTTTCCCCTCTGCAGCGCATCCCCTCACAGACTCCGAACCCCATTTCCTGAATCCTTGGTTCGTCATATAGAGGAACTGTCCTGCCGGAAAGTATGATCCGGGCAGTCTCACGGGCACGGGTCAGAGGGCTTGTGTAGGCTGCATCGAAGGTTACATCCTTCAGTCCCTCTGCCGTCTGTTTTGCCAGATGCCTGCCATAGTTGTTCAGGGGGATGTCCGAATGTCCCTGTACTTTTCCTAATTTATTCCACGCCGTCTCACCATGACGAACTAAATATAATCTCATGCCATACCTCCTGATTTATGTCTATATGTATCTGTATAGTATAAACATTCCTGTTCCTGCCGTCAAGTTACTGCGCAGGCTGTACCCTGCCCCTAATTTGTGCTTGTCTTCTTCCTCTACACCCGCTATAATAATTTTTAAGATATTGAAGCCATACTGGATTTCATATAATTTCAAGGAGGAACTATCATGGAAAAGATAACAAGCTTCACCATAGATCATTTAAAATTAATTCCCGGACTCTATGTTTCACGAAAGGATTTCATAAACGAGCATCCTGTCACCACCTTCGACATACGTATGACGAATCCAAATGAGGAACCCGTCATGAATACAGCCGAAGTACACACGATTGAACACCTCGGTGCTACTTTTTTAAGGAACCATCCTGCATACGGGAACAAAGTCCTCTATTTCGGCCCAATGGGCTGCCGTACCGGATTCTATCTGCTTCTGGGAGGCAGTTATGACTCAGCCGATATCGTTCCCCTTATGCAGGAAATGTTCAGCTTTATATCCACTTTTGAAGGAGAAGTCCCCGGGGCTTCTGCGAAAGACTGCGGGAATTACCTCGATATGAATCTGCCGATGGCCAGATACCTGGCAAAAAAATATCTGAATGAAGTACTCATAGACATACAGGATACACAGATGTACTATCCCGGATAACTATGAAAACAAAAAAGGGAACTGCCAGCCGCAGTTCCTTTTTCTGTTATATGCTGTCATACTTCTTATTTCCCGATCAGCAGTACGATGCTTCTTTCCTTTAGCTCAATCATCTTCTGATTTTCAAGCGGAATACTACTCTTTTCTACTCCCAGCCTTGTCTCTGTCACCCGATACCACTTTTTCTTCTTTCCCAGCGTCGGCAGGGCAAAGGAATGCTTTTCCCAGTGCATATTGTATGCAATGAAGCAGTCATCGTCTTTTAGTCCGCTGCCACTGTATAGAATTCCGAGCTGGCGGCTTGCAATCTCCGCCGGAATCTGCCATGCATTCTCTCCGTGGTAAGATACGTCCGGCGTTCCGCATGCGGTCTGGTCCAGACCCAGAAGAAGGTCCGCACGATGGAGCACAGGATGTGATTTTCTCAATGCAATCAGTTCCTTCACATACTGGAACAAGTCATCGCTGGTCTTTTTCTTACTCCAGTTGAGCCAGGACAATTCATTGTCCTGACAATACACATTATTGTTCCCTTTCTGTGTATTCCCAAATTCATCTCCCGCCAGCAGGCACGGCGTTCCCTGGGCCATCAGCAGCAGGAAAAATGCGTTCCGTATCTGGTTCCTCCTAAGTTCCACCACTGCTTTTTTGCGGCTCGGGCCTTCCACTCCGCAGTTCCAGCTGTAATTGTAATCCGGGCCGTCCTGATTGCGTTCCCCGTTAGCCTCATTATGTTTTCCGTCATAGGATACGAGGTCAAACATGGTAAACCCTGTATGTGTCGTGATGTAATTGCAGCAGCCATCTTCTTTTGTGTTATGGCGCAGCGCCCAAATAACGTCATTTACCATGCCTTCGTCCCCCTTCAGGAAACGGCGCATGATGTTCTGGAAGGCATCCTCTTTTTTCATGATTTTGACGCCCTTTAAAAGAGGGTCGCCGACAAGCATATCCCACGGTACAGTATATGGATTCACTACAAAACCATCAACATGATATTCCACAGTATAGTATCTGAGGCACTCCCATGCTGTCTGCGGAAGAATCCCGGCCGCAAAAGGCATCTCCAGAACGACTTCTATGCCGGCTTTGTGATATTGCTTTACCATCTCCTTCAGTTCAAGACAGGGGTTCCCTGATGCACTGTAGGCCGCCTTAGGGGCGAAGTAATATCCGGGTCCGTATCCCCAGTAATTCTGGTATTTTCCCGTGTACTCCTCGAACTCATAAACAGGCATACACTGGATCTGGTTGATCCCCAGTTCTTTCAGATAGGGAATCTTCCCGGCAGCGCCCAGAAAAGTTCCTTTATGTTTTACATGGGAGGAACTGTGCATCGTGAAGCCCCTGACATGCAGACTATACGCAATCACTTCATGGTAAGGGATCTTCAACTGGGAGTCTCCCTCCCAGTCAAAGGAACCCGTGCTGATCTTCCCGCGTATCTGGTGGGACTCGAGGTCTGCCTTCTCTCCAAATGCATGCTGTCCCGTGATTTCCCTGACGAACGGGTCTATACTCACCCGTCCGCCAATTCTGTAATTATATTCATACTTATCCGGCTCCAGCCCTTCTACTGCCAGAAACCGGACCTCACCCACAGCCTTTTCTTCTGGCATGGAGAATACCTGCCCGGGGACCTGTCCGCCCTTTTCGTACAACATAAGTTCACAAGCGGCTCCCGCGGGCACCGCCACTGCAAAATTCACCCTGTCTTTTACGATCCTTACTCCCAGTGGATATGGAACTCCCTGCACTTCTCTCATATTCTCTAGGTCCTCTCTTCCTTTTACTGCCAGCCGTCGGTGCCGTACATCTCTACATTTTCCTTATTGATAAAGAACGTCTCTTCATATGTCTCTCTCTCGTAATCATCGTCGTCCAGAATTGCAATTCCTACCTCGACAGCTTTCTTCCCTATATTGATCGGTGACTGGGCCCCTGTCCCTTCCATTAAAGTCCCCGGTTTCGATAACTCACTTTTCACTCCGGGTGAACCATCCACGCCGTATACGAGAACATCTTTCCTGCCGGCCTCTTCAAGCGCCTCGACTGCCCCAAGCGCCACCTGGTCATTCCCGCACATAACAGCATCAATCTTCGGATTGTCGGTCAGAATTCTCTTCATCTCTTCCTTTGCCGTATCTTTTTTCCCTTTTACATCTGCTCTCGCAAGCACTTCAAAGCCCGCATTCGTAATCGCACTCTCAAATCCCGTAATTCTCTCATTGATAGAATTCATGGAAGGGCATTCCAGTATGACAATCTTTCCTCCGTCAGGACGGTGTTTTACAAGATCCTCCCCGCACAGATAACCTGCGTTCTTATTGTCCGAACCTACATAGGCCGTAATCAGGCCGGTTTCCTTTACCTGTGTATCGATATTGATTACCGGGATATCCGCTTCTTTCAACGCCTCCAGAGCCGGTGTGATCTTCTCCCAGTCAACCGGGCATAAAAACACGGCATCCACGCCTTCTTCTATCATTTCCTGAATCTGCTGTATCTGAAGCTCCACATCTGAACCCGGGTCCTTTGTAACCAAATGGTATTCCTTTTCATTCAGAGATGTCTCTATAGACTTCTTAAGGGTATCGAAATAAGGATTGCCCATATCTATACAGCTATAGCCGAAGGTATAGCCGTCGTACACTTCCTCTTCTTCCTCGCCGCCATCCTCATTCTCTGTTTCCTGTACCGCATTATCTTCAGGCGTACCTACATTTTTCTTGCAGCCCGCGAGCATCATGGATGCTGTCAGAACTACAAGGAGTACGCTCAGTATTTTCTTTTTCATCTGTTAACCTCCTACATGTTTCTGAATCTGTCAATCACCTGCTTCTTCCATTCTACCGTTTTTCTCCCCAATGTCAATAGTTACTGTTCACAGGCAAGCCTGTAAACAGTAACGCGCCTGCTCATTTAAAGTCGCCTGCGGCGAGGAGCAGGCTTATTGGCTACTTTACGTTCTTCCTCCCAGCCTATCAGCGTAGTGATAGGCTGGGGAGTGAGCAGTAACTGTCAATAGCAACAACTGCCATCCCGTGTATGTTTCCCCTTGCTTTTTACTCTTCTTTTTGTTAGAGTTAAGGTATATCCAAGGGCCGCATCAATCTGCACCCGCGGAAGGATCTGCCGATAAAACTGCAGAATAAGCCAACCAATAAAGGAGATCATCTATGAACGAAGAAAACGAATCACTCACCGTAACATTAACACTCGACAACAATGAAGAACTTGAGTGCGCTGTACTCACAATCTATGAAGTGGACGGACAGGAATATATTGCCCTGCTCCCCCTGGATGAGGAAGGCAGCAATGAGGAAGGACAAGTCTTCCTTTATCGCTTCTCTGAAAAGACACCGGGTGAACCGGAGCTCGAGAACATCGAAGATGATGATGAATACGAACGTGCTGCTGATAAGTTCGATGAGTGGCTGGATACTCAGGAATTTGAAGACCTGGATCTGGATGACGACTCAGACGAGGAATAACTCATCAACAAAACGGGAAGGGGATGTCTCCTTTCCGTTTTTTGTTTTAACATACACGATTTTAAGCAGTTCCTTTGCTCTGGTCATTGCTACATAAAAAAGCCGTCTTTCCTCCTCAATCCCCTGTTCTTTCAGCGCCTTTTTATAGGGTACCTGACCCTCGTTGGCCTCGATAATGTAAACCGTGTCGAATTCCAGCCCCTTTGCCGCGTGCATCGTCATCAGGCGGACGCCTTCATGATTCAGTTCTTTTTTCTTCTCCCTGAGCTTCAGAGTATTGGTATACTCTTCAACATGCGTAAACCACTCTTCCAGCGTCGCATATGGGCGGGCAGCCTCTTCCAGCTCCGCCATTACCTCGAACAGGTCGCCTGCATTGATTTTTCTTTCCTTTGCATATTCTCTCAGAAAATCGTCATATCCAATCCGTTTCCTCAGATATTGGATAGCCGCGTAGGGAGCCATTTTCACAAGCATTTTCAAGTCCCACTCAAATTGGTCTACCCTGTCCTGCATCCATTCTTTATCACAGTAGAATCTTCTTAAATCTTCGAAGGAAACATTCCTCCCGGACAGGCTGTCCCTGCCAATATACCGCTTCGGCCGGTTCATGATCTGCAGGAAATCCTGTCTTTCACGGCTTCCGAGCGCCATTTTAAAATATGTCCGGATATCCTTTGCAATAAAATGATTATAAATGTTCGGCATATGCTCCCTCATTTGAAACGGAATCTGACGCTCTAAAAGGCCTTCCACAAGCGGCCTTGCATCTGTATGGATGCGGAACAAAACTGCAATCTCCTCCGGTTTTACCCCTGACCTGATTCGTTCCTGTATTTCATCCAGAATATATGAGCCTTCCTCAACCGGATCCCGCACCTCCTGTACATGGAGACTCGCCCCTGCCTGTTTATCCGCCCGGATTGCCTTGTCAAAACGTACTTCGTTATGTCCGATCACCTTCAGGGCGTTTTCCACAATATTCGATGTGGAACGGTAATTGATATTCAGAAGGATCTGCTTTGCACCCGGAAAATCTTTCTTAAACTGGAACATCAGCTTTGCATCCGCACCCCGGAATCCGTAAATGGACTGATCGTCGTCTCCGACCGCAAACAGATTATTTTGAGGGGCTGAAAGCATTTTAATCACGTCATACTGTACTTGGTTAATATCCTGGAATTCATCTATTAGAATATACTGAAACTTTTCCTGCCACATTTTCAGGATATCCGCCCTGGCACTGAATAATTCATAGCAGAGAACAAGCATATCGTCAAAATCTATTTTTCTTTCTTTTTTACGCTCCTCTTCGTACTGCCGGTAGATATCCCGGAATGCACCGGCATTACATTTTGTTGATTTATATGTCTCTATATCTAGCCTGTTATTCTTTATCTTCCCGATTTCCGTTGCAATCTCCTGCAGGAAATCTTCTTCATCAAAAATCTCTATATCCTCCTGCTGGTTCACGACATGGCGGATCAGCTGGTATTTTTCTTCCTCTGATAAAATATTCTGAGGCCCGAACCTGTAGGCCCATTTCAGAATTCCATAGTATATTCCGTGGAACGTGCCAACAGTGACAGGAAGTTTCTTACTTCCCATCAGATTTATAAAGCGGTTCTTCATCTCCGTGGCCGCATACTTAGTAAAAGTAATGACCAGAATTTCTTCTGGCCTTACTTTTTGTTCTTCAATCAGATATTTCATTCGGTTCACAATTGTCAGGGTTTTCCCGGAACCGGGACCCGCCAGTACGAGACATGGGCCTTTCCCATGAGTGACTGCCTCTGTTTGAGCCTTACTGAAACTCATATATACCTCTTTCCCAGTCATTTGTTCAGCTTAACTTCTCAATCGCAGTTTTAATCCTGCTTATAGATTCTTCTTTTCCGAGAATCTCCATGATCTCCGTGGCACCTCCGGGTGTGTTCTGTTTTCCTGAAACAGCGGTTCTGACCGGCCACATAACATAACCGTTCTTACAGCCCTTCTCTGCCACGTACCCTTTCAGCGTTTCGAACAGGGCATCATTACTGTAATCTTCCTGGGCCTCCAGAAGCGGAAGCAGTTCTTTCAGTACTTCTAATGATGTCTCCTCATTCGTCTTCATTTTCTTATGGGTGTACATTGCCGTATCATACTCCGGAAGTTCTTCAAAGAAATCGATCTGCCCGGTAATGTCCGGGAATACCTCGATCCTTGACTTTACAAGTCCGGCAATCTTCTTTAGGTCATAGTCCTTCTTAATGACTTCTTTTATATATGGCTCTGCCATCTCATAGAACCGGTCAAAGTCCATTGCCTTTATATATTCCCCGTTCATCCACTTTAACTTTACGGTGTCAAATACAGCCGGTGACTTATTCATATGGCGGTAGTCAAAAGCTTCCACCAACTCCTGCAGGGTGAAAATCTCCCTCGTATCCGCCGGGCTCCAGCCTAAAAGTGCTACGAAGTTTACAACGGCTTCCGAAACAAATCCCTGCTCGATCAGGTCCTCATAAGAAGAATGCCCGCATCGTTTGCTCAGCTTCTTATGGTTCTCATCTGTAATCAGGGGACAGTGTACATAAACAGGGACTTCCCATCCGAATGCCTCATACAGGCGGTTGTACTTCGGTGCAGAGGAAAGATATTCATTTCCCCTTACTACATGGGTGATCTCCATCAAATGGTCATCGATTACATTTGCAAAATTATAGGTCGGGAACCCGTCTGATTTGATCAGGATCATATCATCGAGTTCTGCATTCGGAACTGTAATATCCCCGTATATCTCATCCTGGAAAGTTGTCGTGCCTTCATTTGGTACGTTCAGACGGATGACCCACGGTGTCCCTTCTGCCAGCTTTGCCTCCACCTCTTCTTTGGAAAGCCCGAGGCAGTGCTTGTCGTATACGACAATATCTGTCCCGTCTTCAGATACGGAAGTCTTTAAAGACTCCAGCCTTTCTTTATCACAAAAGCAATAGTAAGCATCCCCCTGTTCCACCAGCTGTTTTGCATACTTCAGGTATAGTCCGGAAGCATTTCTTTCGCTCTGCACATATGGGCCGTATCCGCGGTCTTTGTCAGGTCCCTCGTCATGAATCAGGCCTGTTTTTTCCAGTGTCCGGTATATGATCTCGAGAGCTCCTTCCACAAAGCGCTCCTGATCTGTATCTTCCACACGGAGGATAAAATCGCCCCCCTCATGCTTTGCAATCAGATATGCGTATAACGCCGTCCTTAAATTTCCTACATGCATCCTCCCTGTCGGACTTGGTGCGAACCTTGTTCTTACTTTACTCATGTCATTTTCTCCATTTTCTGTTTCTTATTTTGAATTTATCTGGTATGTCTTTACCAGTTTTTCAAGTGCATCATCGACTCTGCTGTATATCACTACATCTGCCAGCTTATCTGAATAATGCTCCTGATTTGTAATAAGGATCAGCTTCTCCCCATTGTAATACTGAATCAGCTGATGGCACAGTGCTGCGTGCAGGCTCGTTCCCAGAACAAGCAGCACATCTGCCTTCTGAATCTCTTCGGCAGCTTTCGTCACAATGCCATTATCTACCATCTCCCCGAACAATGTGATCTTCGGGCGGATTGTATTCTCACATTTTTCACAAAGGGGGATCCCCTTTGCATTCTTCATGTACTCTATCGGATATTCCTTCCTGCAGTGGGGGCAGAAGTTATCATACACGGAACCGTGCAGGTTGACCACGTTTTTACAGCCCGCCCTCTCTAAAAGTCCAAATATGCGTTTGGTAATTGAACATTGTATCAGGCCGTACCCTTCCAGTTTCTGGAGGTTCATAAATCCCTTTCCCGGCGGTATCTCTGTCTGCGCAAGAACCTCATTTTTGTAAAATTCAAAAAAAAGTTCCTTCCTGGTTGCATAAAAGGCACTGCTCATGATCTCCTCCACAGAATAACCGTACTTCTGCTCGATATCATATGACACAGCCCCGTCCCTCAATCCGGGATATCCATTCTCCAAAAGCATCTCAATCCCGCTCATCGCAACAGTATACTGACTCTCTTTCAGCATTTGTAAAATATTAGCGCCCGGCATACTCATCCCGCCTTCCTATTCCTTACACATTTGCCGCAGGTTTCATTGTTAAAATCATTATAAATCAAGTCCCACGATTGTTCAACATTTCAATTCACATTCCTAATGTGTATCTTTCGGAACCGTTTTTTTTAAGTGCACCTTAAACAAGGTGTCCATAATAAATACGGCAAGTGAGATAACCCCCGCAATTTCCAGTGTCTGTGTCAGGTAATAACTGCACTGTGCACTGTCATTGGCTATCAGATAATAAACAATCCGGTACATACCGGCACCGGGAACGGTCGGCAGAATACCCGCTATCAAAAATATGGTCACCGGGGCTTTAAATACTCTGGCAAAGATGTGCGAGGTCAGTGCGATTGCAAGTGCCGAAAAGAAAGATGCCAGTACGGCATCCACGTGGCACTGCACACTGAACAGATAGACAAAACCGCCGATCGCACCTACGATCCCATCGTGCAGCATGTACTTCTTCGGTGTCTCCAGCAATACCGCGAATGCAGCCACGGCCACAAAACATCCCGCCACCCCGAATACCAGCATCATATCAGCCCACCTCCCCGGAAGAATACGCCTGCCAGTGCAATGCCCGCACCGACGCCAAGTGCAACTGAGGCCGCAATCAGGAATGCCTCCAGTATTCTGGCCCCTCCGGAAATATAATCCCCCTGAAGTGTATCCCGCACCGCATTCGTAATTGCCACACCGGGAACCAGGGGCATGATCGAACTCATAATGATAATATTATCATTCACAGACGGTATGACCTGTTTCAGTGAAATAGCAGCCAGTGCTATCGCAAAGGAAGACAGCATGTCCAGAATGAAACCATTGATCCCCAGCCGTTTTCCAATGGTATGCGTCAGGGCAAGCACCGTACCGGTCAGGACTGCCGCCCCTACTTCGGTAATCCCTCCGCCAAACAATGGTGCAAATCCGGTGGCTGCAAGGATTGTTGCCAGATTATAGATCCATGTGCGGTGCTGTTTCCCGCCGGCCTTTTTCAGTCTCTCATAGGATTCTTCCAGCGTCAGCCCGCCGGAACAGTACTTTCTGGATATATCATTTACTTCCATGATGCAGTTCAGGTTCGTCCCGCGTTCCTGCACACGCTTCGTGGCAGTGATCGGCTCCATGTCCGGGCCCCCTAATGTCGCCACAAGACCTGTCATCATCACAGTAGCCTCCACCGTCTGTGTGCCCGCGGTACGAAGGATATGGTTCATCGTATCTTCCACACGGTACGTCTCGGCTCCGCTGCACAACATCAGTTCCCCCGCCAGGACCGCTGTATTCATAACAAGTTTATAATCCATATTTATATGTCCTGCCTTTTCAATCCACTTATGCCGGGAATCTGGTATTCCCCAGAGCGTGTTTGATAAATCATGTATACGGCTGATTTATCAAACACGCTCTAATCCCCGGCTGTATAAATACTTAAACATTTTAACACAAATACATTACTTGTGAAACCCCCGATTACTTTAACTGTACAGTTACCTGAAAACCGGAGAAGATTTCCTGAAACTCTTCGAAATAATCTGGAGGAGCAGAAATCACTAAACCACTGCCTCCACTTTCACCAAATGCCATGCTGCCCACTTCCGGCGGCAGACTTTTGATCATGACCAGCTTTGACAGATTCGTATTAGCAAAAGCGTAATCAGCAATACGCGTTACAGAGGATGGAAGTTCATAGGTCCCGATTCTGCCGCTTGGAAATGAAACGATTGTTGTCATATCCTTATCAAACAGCACCCCGTCTACTTGCGTATAAACTGGGTTTCCATCTCCCGTCCATATACAGAACAGCTCCGGTAGTCCGCTCAGTGCACCGTCTTCAATATAAGTTATATTATCCGGAATCTCAATATCAGTGATTCCCTCCCCGGCGTTATCAAATGCACCACTCACTATCCCCGTACAGCCTTCAGCAGGAAGGACTAAGTAACCGTCATCAATCTGGGCCTCCTCCGGTATAAAGCGGCAGAGCAGTCCCTCCTCATTAATTTCGAATCCTGCCGCTGCATTCACAGTTCCGTCTGAAGGAGTGTCCGGTGCAGTTCCATCATTCGGCACATCCGTGCCAGAGCCTTCGTCCGGTACATCGGGCGGCACAATTTCCGGCGTGTCGGGCAGAACCGTTTCCGGTATATCAGGCACCACATTCTCCGGTGTGTCAGGCAGTACTGTTTCTGGTGTACCGGGTACCACATTCTCTGGTGTACCGGATACCACATTCTCCGGTGTGCCGGGTATCACAATCTCCGGCGGGTCCGGAGTGAAAGGGTACTTTCCATATGTATTTTCACCTGCTGCATGGTGATCCATCGCTATATCCGGTCCGGAATACAAATTTCCCGTCAGATTCATACCACTTTCATCCGGCAGAACGACTGCCGGCCCGATATACATATTCGCATTCTTTAGCCTTACAGCACCGGCCTCCATATTTTTCCACGGGAATTTAACACTATCCGGCCACTGTGTCAGAATCTTTGCCGGATCCCATCCATTAATGTTTCCTGCTATCGGCTGGTATGGATTCTTTGTCATTTCTTCCATCATCTTTGTATCTGCTGACGCAATTTCTGCATAATTCAACTCCGGCAGTTCATATGCCGTCCCCGTCAGAATTATCATCGCCAGCGTGGCACCCAACGCCGAAAACATTCTTCTTTTACTTAACATGTTTCTTGTAATTTTACCGCAATATTCCATAATCCCTCACCTGTACCTTCTATAATTTTCCAAACACCACAATTACTGATTTTACAAAAGAAACGGCAGCGCTGCAACTATTATGCAACATTTCTTTGCTTTTTTGCAGAAACATGCTGCTGTACATACCATTCTGGTGTGCACAGCAGCTGAAACATCACGATTTTACACAAGAAAAAGGAATGCTGCAAGCTTTTACAGCATTCCTTTACGCTTTTTTAATATACCCCGGGCACTCCTGTTACCAGCTCCCGCCGCCTCCGCCGCCGAAACCGCCTCCGGAAAATCCGCCCCCTGAGAAGCCGCCTCCCGTAAAACCTCCGCCTCCGTGACCTGTTCCCGAGGTCACAGAAGGCTGAGGCACGGTCAGGGTCGACGCTGTTTTGTTCAGGCCGCTTATCATCAGCCTGTTAAACATATAATAGTCGAAGAATGTATAGCTGTGATATGGTGTATACCACTGTGGTGCAGCCAGAGACAAATTCTTCAGCTTTTTTGCAAACACGTCCGAGAGACCGAACACATATGCATACGGTATCACGTGGTAAAACCATTGAGGATCGGTCTTTGCCAGTTCATTCATCCGGTCCAGTTCTGCCGTCTCTATGAAATCTCTCAGACCTGCAATGCGTCCCATCCACTCGGCACACTTGGGAGTCCTGCTCTTCATAAAACCTGTCATGCCGATCGATGCGCCAGTCATGACAAGCACTGGAATCAGGACCCAGATATAATCAAACACCTCTCTCTGGATCACCCGCATGATATAACTGCCTGTATAGACTGCCGTAGAGAGAAAACAGATTCCGAGTGTAACAGCAGCCGTCCCTTTTCGTGACACATTCGCTTTTGCATACCAGTCATCAATATTGGAACAGAAGATCAGCATGCCGGCCAGCAGCACAGCCCACAGGACCACCTGCAGGATCCCCCTGCCTATACTTGTATAAGAATAAATACTGGTAACCGCCATAAACCATGCAAGTGGCAGCGTACATAAAACCTTCGAAACCACGCGGGAAATCTTTGACCCGCGGGTATACAGCATATCATTTCCACCGCTCTTGAAGTAATTCTTCAGTTGTGTCTTTGCCATGTCCAAAGTTCCCCTGAACTTGTACTGAAGTTCTGAGATTTTACGTTCCGCCCCCCGCTCAAATAGTTTTCGGAAGACCGTATGCTGGTAATTCGGTGCATCTGCCGGAAGCTCTGAGAGCTTATACAGACACAGTTCATGGTCCGCCATTTCTTCGATCCGCACATACCCTTTATCCGCCCAGTAGATAATCAGGGAAAGAACATCCTTGTCTTCCACGCTTCCGTCAATAATATATCCGACCGCGGCACTGTCTAATCCTTCCGGGGGCTGGTACTGGACCGATGTAATAATCGGTTCGTCTTTTCCAAATTTTAAAAACAGGATCAGTATCAGCAGGAATACTGCGATCCCCGGCAGGAACAAAAGCCATCTTAAAAATGACAGACTGTTCGTCCCTGTAAAATAGCCTTTTTCCACGGGGGCATAAAAAGTAATTCCTTCCCCAATTCTCAGGTCCGTCTTTAATATACCGGTTACCGTATTACCATCCCAGGTTAATTTCAGAATCTCCTTTGCATTCTCGATTCCCCCGTAACTACCATAGTAAAAGCGAAGCTTGCTATGATCTATTTCCTTCGGAAATGTGATACTAAATCGACTCCCCGCCGGAATCCTGTTCTGCCACTGGCCGGGCATGACATTGTATGTTGTCTCATAATAATCCTCTGTCTGTACCCTTGGGATGACTGTATAGGAAATCTTATACTCTTCCTGTGATGCTGCAAAGGCATCTGCATCCCCGAGACGCAGGACCTTGCTGCCATTTTCTGATGTCACATCCAGACCGGAGTCTGAATGAATGTCCGTAATTTTCGCATGATACGGAACCGGCCTCAGCTTTGCATTCTCATCAAGGGAATAGATAACTCCCTTGTACGGGATATGGCGGTAAATCCCATGCCTTGCATCCAGAAAATCCACGCCGATATGTTCCGTCACCTCATAGGACCGGTCTTCCCTGACAACAACGTCTGTATTAAAATACCGGGTATTCATGGCCGTATCCTGTTCTACCCCTGCCGTGGTCGTTGTCCTCTTCTCCACAGCCCCGGAGCCGAATGTCAAAAGCAGCCAGATCCCGCCCCAGACCAGAAATGAAACCGCTCTACCGCTCATCCTCTTCATATGCATATCCCCCTGACAGCGCTGTTAAAATGATACCTTTACATTTTCTCTCTGGCCAGCCGTTTCCACCTCGTACAGAGGTTTTCTCCTGAACCCGAAAATGCCTGCCAGAATATTGCCCGGGAACATCTCGATCTTCGTATTAAAACGGTTTACAACACCGTTGTAGTATCTTCTGGATCCCGCAATCTCTTCTTCAATGCGTGAAAGCTGGTCCTGAAGCTGAATGAAGTTCTGGTTTGCCTTCAGGTCCGGATAAGCTTCTGATAATGCAAATAGAGACTTCAATGTATTACTCAGAATATTATCATTTTCAATCCGCTCCTTGGCAGTCGATGCATTCATCGCTGCATTCCGCGCGGAAATGACCTTCTCCAGAGTCTCAGACTCATGCTTTGCATAACCTTTGACAGTCTCCACATAATTAGGGATCAGGTCATACCTTTTTTTCAAAGATACGTCCATTGCCGAAAATGCCTCTTCCGCTTTGTTCCTCAATTTGACAAAACCGTTATAGGAACTGATAAGCCAGATCACAAGAATCACTACAACTGCGAGAATAATCCATAATGCCATAATTACTGCCTCCTTCGGGTCTTCCCCAATACATCATCTGTCTGCATATACGCTTGTTATTTCTTTCTGTCATTGTATCGCAATCCATACACCGATGCAATCATTAATATTTCCATACTCTACATATTATTCACCATTATTCACAATCAGACGTTTCTTTAGACATGTCAATTTCTGCAATTGCTTTATCCAAAAAGATTTCCCCGTCTAAATGTTCAAGTTCATGGCAAAAACATTTTGCCATCTCCCCCTCGCCGGTCAGAATCAGTTCCCCGCCATTTTCATCCAGAGCCTGAATCGTAACTTTCTCGGGGCGGATGGTCTTTACAAAGCGATTCGGAAAGCTTAAACAGCCCTCCACACATTCCTGAACACCACTTCTTCCAATTATCTCTGGATTCACCAGTTTCAGGGTATGGCCGCAATAATCGATTACAACCAGCCTTTTCAAAATTCCCACCTGGTTCGCCGCCAGCGCCGCACCATTCCCTGTCTGGTGCAATGTCTCCATCATGTCCCCGAGTATCTGCCTGATCCTGTCATCTATGCATTTCACTTCTTTACACTTTTTTCTCAATAAGGGATCACCCTGATACCGTATGTTCCTAACTGCCATTTTTTCCTCCTCTGCTGCTGTCAGCTCTTGATTTTCTGACACTTTCCTGAAATAAAAAGATTTCCTCAATGGTGCACCCGAATACTTGTGCGATATCATGTGCCAGCCAGATAGATGGTTCAAATTTCTCCGTTTCTATTGCATTGACTGCCTGTCTGGATGTCCCCACGAGTTCTCCAAGCTGTTCCTGTGTCATGCCTCTTTGTTCACGAAATTCACGGATTCTGTTTTTCATTTACTTTACACCTCTATACTTTGTCATCTTCTCCTGTAATTATATGTCCTCCCCAGAGTAATGTCAACCTTACATCCACAGTTACAGTAAAGGCACTGAAAAGCCTGTTACCGTCTGCTTTTCAATGCCTTCTTCACTGAATATACTCTTTAAAAAAATTTTCCCTGACTGCAGAAGCCTATACATTAATTTCGGCTTTTACTCCCAGCACGTCCTGATTCTCCTCAAGCAAAGGATTGATCACGCGGCCTAAGTATGCCTCAACCTGCTCTTTTGCACGTCCCACATATTTGGATGGGTCCATCGTCTTCTTCAGGTCTTCCAGACTCATGTTGAATGCATCGTCTGCGGCAATCAGTTCGAGAAGGTTATTATCCAGTCCCTTCTCCTTCACATTGCGTCCCGCTTCCATAGAAAGCTCACGGATTCTCTCATGAAGTTCCTGTCTGTCCCCGCCGGCTTTTACGGCATCCATCATGATGTTCTCCGTTGCCATGAACGGAAGCTCTGACATCAGACGCTTTTCAATGACTTTCGGATACACAACGAGCCCGTCCACTACATTTAAGCAAAGATCCAGGATACCATCGATAGCCAGAAAGCCTTCCGGCACGCTTAAGCGCTTGTTGGCGGAATCATCCAGTGTTCTTTCAAACCACTGGGTAGCCGATGTAACTGCCGGATTCAGGGCGTCGATCATCACATATCTGGACAGAGATGCAATTCTCTCACTTCTCATAGGGTTTCTCTTGTATGCCATAGCAGAAGAACCAATCTGTGTCTTTTCAAACGGCTCCTCGACTTCTTTCAGATGCTGGAGCAGACGGATATCATTGGAGAACTTATGTGCACTGGCCGCGATACCTGCAAGCACGTTCAGCACCCTTGTGTCCACTTTTCTGGAATATGTCTGTCCGGAAACCGGGTAGCATGCTTTGAATCCCATCTTTTCAGCGATCATCGGGTCGATCTTGTCGATTGTTTCCTGATCCCCGTCAAACAGTTCCAGAAAGCTTGCCTGTGTCCCTGTCGTCCCTTTAGACCCAAGAAGCTTCAGGCTTCCCAGAACATAGTCCAGATCTTCCAGATCCATCTCAAATTCCTGCATCCAGAGCGTTGCACGCTTTCCGACCGTTGTCGGCTGTGCCGGCTGGAAATGTGTGAAAGCGAGTGTCGGCTGTGCCTTATATTCACCGGCAAACTTCGCCAGCTCGGCAATGACATTGATAAGCTTTGTGCGGACCAGCTTCAGTGCCTCGGACATCACGATCATATCCGTGTTATCCCCTACATAACATGAAGTTGCCCCCAGATGGATGATCCCCTTTGCTTTCGGGCACTGAACACCATAAGCGTACACATGTGACATCACGTCATGGCGCACGACTTTCTCACGCTCTTTCGCCACATCATAATTGATATCGTCCGCATGGGCCTTTAATTCCTCAATCTGTTCATCGGTAATATTCAGTCCCAGTTCCTTCTCCGTCTCGGCAAGGGCGATCCAGAGCCTCCTCCACGTCCTGAACTTCTTATCCGGTGAAAATATATACTGCATCTCTTTACTGGCATAACGCTCTGAAAGAGGGCTGACATAACGGTCCGTACTCATAAAATGTTATCTCCTATTCTGTTTCAAATTTTATCCTATTTGATGCCGATACGTTTAAAGACTTCCTGATAGGCATCTTCTACATTGCCCATATCCCTGCGGAAACGGTCCTTGTCCAGTTTCTCATGAGTCTCTTTGTCCCACAGTCTGCATGTATCCGGTGAAATCTCGTCGGCAAGGATGATATCACCGTGGAATCTTCCGAATTCGATCTTGAAATCAATCAGTTCGATACCTGCTTCATCGAAGAACTTTTTCAGGACATCATTCACCTTGAATGTATATTCTGTGATCTTGTCGATCTCTTCTCTTGTAGCAGCCCCGATTGCGATTGCAAAGTAGTCGTTGATCATCGGGTCGCCAAGATCATCATCTTTGTAGCTGAATTCCAGTGTCGGTGCTAATAATTTTCTTCCTTCTTCGATGCCCAGCTTCTTGGAAAAACTTCCTGCTGCCACGTTACGCACGATGACTTCCAGCGGGACGATCTCGACTTTCTTCACTGCCGTCTCACGGTCGCTTAATTCCTCTACATAGTGAGTCGGAACGCCTTCTTTTTCCAGTACCTGGAAAATATAGTTGGTCATGCGGTTATTGATTACGCCTTTTCCTACGATTGTTCCTTTTTTCTCGCCATTGAATGCAGTGGCATCATCTTTATAATCTACAATTACAATATCCGGGTCCTCTGTTGAAAATACTTTCTTTGCTTTTCCTTCGTATAACTGCTCTAATTTTTTCATACGTTCACACCTGTCCTTTTTGTTTTATCCTCGTTAAATGGTACGACTGTCTTTCAAATCGTGAAAAACAAAGTCTCGCAGGCTAATTATAATACAAGGCAGAGGGAAAATCAATATACCCTCTGCCTTGTATAAAATAATGTTCATTATTTATTTTTGCGTGAATATATAAGTAACACTTATATATAGTATTGCATTTATCAATATTCTTCTGAAAGTTTCCCCAGAAACTCCTTCATCCTCGTGTTGTCAGAGCCGAATACTTCATCCGGAGTCCCCTGTTCGGCTATGACTCCCTTGTCCATGAATATAATATGGTCAGCCACATTTCTGGCAAAATTCATCTCATGTGTCACAATCACCATCGTCATATGTTCTGCAGCCAGATCTTTAATGACCTTCAGTATCTCACCTGTCAGTTCCGGGTCGAGGGCCGATGTCGGTTCATCGAAGAATAAAATTTTCGGGTTCATCGCAAGTGCCCTTGCAATGGAAACCCTCTGCTGCTGTCCGCCCGACAGCTGGTAAGGATAAGCGTTCTCCTTATCCTGAAGTCCCATTTTCTGAAGCAGTGCCCTTGCCTCGGCAAATACCTCGTCTTTATTTCTTTTCTGCACCTTGATTGGTGCATCGGTAATATTCCTTATCACAGAAAAATGGGGAAACAGGTTGAAGTTCTGAAATACGAGTCCATACTCTCCCTCATAATGAATCTCCCCCTCATCCGGTGCCTCAAGATTCGTTGCACAGCGCAGAAGTGTAGACTTTCCTGAACCGGAAGGCCCGATGATCGCAAGGACTTCGCCCTCCTCTACCGTCAGGGAAATATCCTCAAGCACTCCAAAGCCGTCAAAGCTCTTTTTTATATGTTTCATTTCCAGCAAACTCATGACATTTCCTCCTATTGGTAGTAATTCAGCTTCTTTTCAATCCCTTCCATAATGACAGCCACGACAAGATTGAAGATATAGTAGAATATTCCTGCCGCAACAAGGGGGATTACCGAAGTCTGCGATGACGCAATCAGTTTGGCCGTCGTAAACATTTCTGCAACAGCAATACCGAATGCTAAGGAAGTATCCTTTACAAGTGTGATGACTTCATTGGTCACTGACGGCATAATCCGCTTGATTACCTGCGGGAAGATAATGCGGAAGAAAGTCTGGCTCCGGTTATACCCCAGAAGCTTCGCGGCTTCATACTGTCCCACCGGCATGGATTCGATCCCGCCCCGGTATATCTCCGCAAAATACGCGGCATAATTGATCGCAAACGCAATCAGCGCCGCAGTAATCCTGTAGGAAGTGGAGATCCGGATTCCGAATATGTAAAACGGCCCGAAGTAAACAACCATCAGCTGAAGTATAAGAGGCGTCCCGCGCATAATAGATATGTACGCCTTCGTGATCCACTGTATGATCTTAATTCTTGACATCCTTCCAAATGCAACAATCAATCCCAACGGCAGGGAAAACAAAAGCGTAGCCACAAATATCTCAATCGTAACCAGCATTCCGCCTGACAGCTGCCCTATCATCGCCATAATACTAATCTTCATTTCATCGTCCTCCGGGTCTTAACTGGATAAAAAGGCCAGATACAGTTCCTGACCTTTTTTCCATCTTTTCTTATTTTATTTGCCTAAAGTAACAGAGTCCTCAACACCCCATTTTTTTGCAATCGTCATGAATGTGCCGTCATCTGCCATCTCATTTAACGTCTTCTGAACCTGGTCTCTTAACTTTTCATTGCCTTTGTTGAAACCAACCGCATACTGCTCTGAAGATATTGTTTCGTCAAGTGTTATGTAGCCGCCGTTTCTGGAAGCGATCTGATATTTTGCAACACCGACATCCATCGCAACCGCCTCTGCCGCTCCGGCCTCCAGATCCATGAATGCGGTATTATAATCCGGCACCTGTGTCAGTTGTCCGAATGTATCCGCAAGTTCCTTCTGGTCGCCTTCCAGTGCTGCCAGCGCCGAAGAGTCCGCCTGCACCTCGACAATCCTGCCTGCCAGGTCTTCCAGTGATTTGATACCGGAATCCTCTGCCACGACAACCACCTGGCTGTTGTCCACATATGGATCAGACCATGTGTAATCATCCTCGCGGCCATTCATCGTAAATCCATTCCAGATACAGTCGATCGTACCTGAGCTTAATTCCATATCCTTTGCATCCCAGTCGATCGGCTGCTTTACAAGCTCCCATCCATTCCTGTCACACACTTCCTGGGCCAGGTCCAGGTCAAATCCGACATATTCACCATCGTCATCCTTATACCCATAAGGCGGGAAACTTGCATCGAATCCAAGTGTAAACTTATCACCCTCCGCCTTTTCTTCATTGACCACTTCTGTCTTACTCTTTGTCTCTTTCTTTTCTGAACTGCCGGAATCCTTCGCTGTATCTTCTTTACTTCCGCACCCTGTAAGAGCCGTTGACAGCATAAGTGTCGCAGCCAGAGCCAATGCTAATTTTCTTTTCATAAGTTCGTCCTCCCTTGCGCAGTGCTTTATTCTTTTATCAATTGATTACTTTACCACGCTAAATCGCTTAGACAGCATATCATACATCCAGACAAAAGTCAAGATTCTGTGCCGTGAAAACAGCTAAAAACAGCGGCTAAGGGGAAGAACTTCCCCCCTGGCCGCATTTCATTTTATATATGGCTTCTTCTGTACTGCTGTTTCCATTTTTCAAGCATCACCGCGCTTGGATCCATCTGGAGATGGCTTTTGATGTCCTCCATTTCCTGGCGCATCTGGGCATTGATTTCTACATAATCGTCGTGTTTTGTCAGGAGGATGTGATATTCCTCCAAAGACATATATCTGTATGATGCATACAGATACGGCTTCAGAAGTGCCTTATCTTCGCAGATCTGATATGCCCTGTCATACATTTTTGCAGATTCCTGATATAGGAACAGCCTTCCATAGGCCGCCCCCAGGCCCGCATATATTTTCCCGTAAAATTTGGGATCTACGCTCTCATCCGGATCTTCATTGAGGATCGCCTGATATACCAGAATTGCCTCTTCTATCTCACCGCTCTCCAGCAGGTTGTCACCCTTATACTTCTGGCGTTCGATATCCTTCTGGTTCTTCAGGCGTTCCAGTACATTCTGGATACGGATCATCTCCGGCTCACGGAATATCTTGGAGCTTTTTAGAATCGTCAGTACAAACTTCTCAACTGAGCCGTTCAGGCGGATGACGTCCCGCAGGCTTCCTGCAAGTACGGTCAGACCTACTTCCTCTTCCAGCCAGTTGCAGAGCTGCTCATTCATAATCGTGTAATCAATCAGGTAGAGATTATTGCACAGATAATAGCATAATTCTTCAATTGTATATATCTTGCAGTGTATCCTCGTGATCTCATAAGGATGCGTTGCGTGTCTGTCATGACAAAGAATTAAACTTCCCATCATTGCCTCCTAAGTGAATTATCTTCTCTTCCTGAAAATCCGTAGGCAGGAAAAACTCCCCGAATCCTACGTCCCTTGCCGTGATTTTGCATGTCTTTTCATCGAGAAACAGTGTTTCCAGCTGCAATCGCATAGAGTATTCCCCGCGTTTCGGGAAATTCTCAAGCGGGATCACTTCCGTCTTCAAGGTTCCCTGTATCAGTGATTCCACATGAAGTTCGATGTCTTCCACGTCCTCCAAAAGAACCTCCCACTGATTATTCGATTCATACCAGTGGGCCCCCCACGATACGATCGGATACCACATTTCCTGCCCGTCCACCCTCATATTGACTGTGATCTGGTCCGTCAGCTTTGTATCCGACAGATAGACCGGGTCCTCAATATGCATGTACATCTTGCGGTAGGCTGTGTAGCAGGCGCCCTTGCTGTAAAGGTTATTGCCGATAAAGGCCCTTCTGCCGTTGCAGAGCACACGCAGGGATGTGGGGTACCAGTTATTCTCAAACCCTTCCCCTGTCAGGAATACAGAAGAAACAATCCGTTTGTCAAATACGCCTTCAATAAACTTCCGGAACCGCATATCGGCCTCTTTTGCCTTATCCTCATTCAATACCGGATATACCGCCGCCAGCTCCTTCATATGCGCGCTGGCCACCTCGTCGACCGTGACAAACGTCGTCTTTCCCCCGCCCAGTCCGGGCTTCAGGCGGCGCAGCATATATGCCTTGATTTCATTCCTGTCACAGCAGAACAGCGCCGCCTCATACTGCCACAGTTCCTTCGGCTGGTAAAACAGGTAGTTGCAGAAACTTTCCTTATAATCCTGAATAAAAATATGCCGCTTATCTATGTTCATCCGCACCGCAATCCCGCGCAGGAGCTGCGCCAGTTCCTCGTTCAGTTCCGGCACGCTGAAAACAATCCCGTCAATCTGCGGAAAAGACTGCAGTGACATCTGCACGAACTTGGACAGAAGCCATACTGCATCATACGTTTCCTCCCCAAATTCAATCTTCTCCCCTGCCAGGCTCTTATCAAGAAGTCTTGTGACTGTAAAACCTTCTTTGACCGTCACCAGACGCTTGGCCTCCTTGCCGTAGGCCCACGTATCCCTCAGCTTTCCGATGATCAGCGGAATCTGATAGTTATCCGCATCCACCTCCATAGTCTCCGGTTCGAGCTGCTGCTCATTATAGAAACTGATCTGGCAGGTCTTTTCATTTATCTCATATCCAATTATATTCCCTTGTCCCATCACAGACCACCTCCCCGCGGCATCAATACTGTTCAAACATGTGTGCCGCTATCGCATCCTCGGCCGCATAAGCCTTCATCTTCATTTCCTTCTCCCGGCCTTCACAAAGCAGAATATCATTCAGCCGTCCATACCTGCCGGATTCGCCCCGCTTTACTTCCTTCACGCAGCTTTCCTTATCACTGCGGTATGTGTTGCCGTCAATCGTTTCTTTGAAATAGTACTTCAGGGTTTCGTTTGAGAAAAGCACAAACTTCTTTACATACAGATTCTCATACATCGGTGTCAGAACCTCCGTCGAGTAATCAACCGCTTCCGTATCCCCTTTCTGAAGCTGGTAGTAAAGCATAACCCTGCTACCCTTCTGCCCCTTGTACTCAATCAGAGTCTTGTCCCAGAGCTGAAGCTCGATCAGCCATTCCTTCTCATAAGACAGGAAAAATGGAAAATAAATCTGCTTTCCACACAATTCCTGCAAAAACTTCTTCAGCGTCTTACGTATCATGGAATTATATTCTCTTGCCGAGTAATATTTTAAAACAGCGATTCTGCAGATATCTATCGTATCTTCGCCTTTCTCATACTCCCGGCAGATGATGTCGATCACGCTCTTACTGATCTTCCTGTCCTCCACCACATACCCTCTGGACATATAGGCCAGATAAGCCTGCTGGAGCCTGAAATAAGCACCTTCCGCATAATATTCCTCAAACACCTGCACTTCTGCAAAGAGTTCTTCTGAAAACAGCATCTGTGTCAGAATACGTTCGCCCAGTTTGTGGCTGTGTACCTCATATTCCCGCGCCTCTCTCCAAAGCTGTTTCATCTCCGAAGTTGCCCCGCAGTAATAGTTGGACAGATAGGTCAGGATCACTTTATCATACTGTCCCTGCTTAAATAGTTCAAAACAGATATACGTCAGGAAATCGTCATTTTCATAATTATTCTCCCTGATCGTCTTGCTGCAAAGCGCAAACAATTCCTCCTCGCTGTAAGCCTCCACACCGCGTTCCCTGACCACCTCCAGCGTCAGCGGCTCATCCTCTTCCTCGAGACGGTTCAGGCGCATACTATTAAGGAACTTCTTACACATATCCATGTAACGGAGTTCATAGAATAAACGTCTGCTCTCATAGGGAATAGAGTCTGTGTAATGTCTGCCGTCCTTTGCCTCCCACACGAGCCTGTCCGTCTTCGCATATAAGAACACCTGTGTCCCCCTGTCGCTGTAGGGAACCTTCTGGGTTATGGTCCCGTTATCCGAGATAATGTGGATAAACTTCATATTCGGCACTTTCGTCGTGATCTCATACGCATGGCAGATATCGTAAAGCGCCTTAATCCGCTCCGGATTCATAGAACGTTCTACGATAAACCGCTTATAAATAATCCTCAGCTGCTCGTCTATGTGCCGGCGTTCCAGCTGGTTCCATGCAAAGGCTTCCATCTCATCCCTGTAGTGTGCATAGATTTCGTTGGATTCGTCCTCATAGGTAATCAGGTTCGAATACAGCAGCGCACACTTGTGGTAATCAAGATTGTTCCCATGCATAAAATACAGGTATACAGACCGCGGCAGTGCCTTGTGGAAATGCTGCACCCGGATGGAGGCCATATAGTATTCATACAGCTGGGCGATCTTCAGTTCTGACTCCACGGCTTTTTCATACCACTTAAAGTAAAGGTTGTCCACACAGTTGCCTTTAATCAGCAGTGTACAGATTGCCGTTAGGATCATGGACTCTTCATACATCTTATAGGCAAGCACAAGTGTCTCATACAGGTGTCTGTCGAACCCTTTCAGCTGGCTCGCCAGATTGGCCGTATACAGTGCCAGTTCCTTTGTCATCAGCTTATACTTTGCTGCAAAATACAATACCCGCACTTCAAATGTCCCCAGCTTCTTCAGAGAAGAACTCTTATCCCTGAAACACTTGAACGCTTCCATATAAAACCAGATACTATGGTTCTTTTCCTCATAAAAATGCTGTTCCAGCACACGCAGCCGTTCACTGTAGATCTTATATTCCGAATCCACATTTACAAGCATACAAAGAATCATCCAGCTCTCCGGATGCTTCATGTAAGACTTGGAAAGCTCCTCTGCAACCCTGCGCTGCCCGATGGAATCATTGCTCAGCAGGGTGGTAAGGTACAGGTAATAGGAACTCATCTCCACATTTTTCCCAATTGCAAATCTATTATAATTATAAGATTCGAGAATCCACTTTGCCTCTTCGAAGCGCTGGCCCAGAAGGCAGACATGTGCATGTACCAGCAGATATATCTCATTCTTGCCGTCTGCTTCACGCAGATGTTCCAGCTTCTTCACCGACTCCTCTGTCCATGTGTTAAGGTCTATCCTGCCGGCCTCATATGTCAGATAGCGTTTCACAATGCTTGCAAACTCTATGTCTGCACTGCGGTAGTCCTCCTCCCGCTTCACGTCCTTCTCGACCACGATCTCATAGATGAGTGACTCGTACGGAGTCTCCAGTATGATCTGCCCGAAGTTGCTTCCCCTGTGCAGCTGCTCTGTCGTAATGATATACTCCAGGCGGTAGGAATTCCCGATAAACTCCTCTGTCGTAACCTTGGCATGTTCGACTGTCAGAAAATCGCCTTCCGTGCGGACATCGATCGTCAGATAGCCCCATGTATTCTTCTTGACAGTCAGTGTCTCTTTACGTGCCTCCTCCACTTCCATGAAGGCACGGCTCTCCTCCTCAAGCGTCAGGAATATCTTCTCTTTCTGCTTGCAGCCGACAAGGAATTCTTCCAATGCCTGCTGATCCAGCTCCCACTTGCGCATGTTGTCATACAATGCCTGAATACGCTTGTCTTCATATTTTAATATCTCGTAAAAATCTCTGGAACGGAACAGTTTCTCTGCCTCGGCCGGATCGCGGAAAGAAAGCTTCTTAAAATCCTCGAGGCTCTGCACCTTGCCATAGCTTGTCATAACAAATGGCTTTTCGATGATCGCTGTAAATGCAACGTCATATTCGCCCCCGTTGCATACAATCGTGAACTTACCATGTTCGACATGTCCCGGCACCAGCCCGGAGCCATCATATGTATAATAGATATTAACCGGATTCCCATCGAAGCCCTGTTCTTCACAATGGACACGATAAGAAGAGGGATATACAAGCCCCCTGATAGTCCCCTCGCCCTGGTTCTGCAAAGAGAAACTCCCCTTATACATTTCTCCCTCACCGACACGCATGATGATCCGGGTCTCCGGGAAAATGATCTCTGGCTGCGGAATGTGAAAATCTCCTTTGGAAAGACGTTTAATCTTATTCTTCAAGTTCGTCACCTACTCATTTTCTAATGTTACTTTTCCTGACGTTGCATTTTTTCATAAGCACGCTATAATGAATTATATCATCAATATAGTATTTCTTGCAACGGGTGAATGAAAGAATTTGAAAGGAGATTGTATACATGAATACAAAACCAGAGTTTCATGGCAGTGATCTTGAGAAAATAGAGGAATATTACGGCATTCCAAAGGAATCCATCGTTTGTTTCGGGGCCAATGTCAACCCTCTCGGCCTTTCCGAAAAAGTCAGACAGGAAATCGCGGCAAATCTGGATATCATTTCTACCTATCCGGACAGGGAGTATACTTCACTTCGAAATGCCATCGGGCAGTACTGCAAGGTCCCCCCTTCTTCCGTTCTCGTAGGGAACGGCTCAACCGAACTGATCTCCCTCCTGATCGAACAGAGATGTCCGAAAAAGACACTCATCCTCGGTCCGACCTATTCAGAGTATGCCAGAGAGCTTTCCTTTTCAGACAGTATACAGGAATATTACCACCTAAATCCGGATGATGGGTTCCGTCTGAATGTCCCTGACTTTTTAGAAAAACTGGAAGAAGGATTTGACCTCCTTATTATATGTAATCCCAATAACCCGACCTCCTCCGTCATTAGGACGGAAGATATGCGCCGGATCTTAACTGCCTGCCATGAAGCAGATACCTTTGTCATGATTGACGAAACCTATGTAGAATTCGCACCAGATATCGGGGCAGTCAGTGCAGTGTCCCTCATTGGAGAATTCAGTAACTTCATGGTGCTGCGCGGGGTTTCCAAATTCTTCGCCGCCCCCGGCCTCAGACTTGGTTACGGTGTCACCGGCAATGAAGCGTTCTTAAAGAGAGTCCGGGAGCACCAGATTCCCTGGTCATTAAACAGCATCGGGGCGTTTGCCGGAGAACGCATGCTTCAGGACAGCCGCTATATACAGCATACGCGCACGCTGATTCTGGGTGAGCGTACCCGTATGCTGGAGGAGCTCCGTAAAATCAGGCTCATAAAAGTCTTCGATGCATATGCAAACTTTATCCTGATCCAGATCCTAAAGGAAGGACTGACTGCATCCGGTCTTTTTGAGGCCTGCATCAGACGGGGCCTTATGATCCGTGACTGCTCTTCCTTCCAGTGTCTGGAAGGGGAATATGTACGTTTCTGCATGATGTTGCCAGAGGATAATACACGTCTGCTGGACACATTGAAAGAATTTTTGGAATAAGATGCAAAAAAGAACAGGCGAATGATACAACCATCTGTCATCCGCCTGTTCTTCCTTTCAATCACCATTTACTGCTACTTCTTCAATATCAATGCAATAAATTCCAGATCTTCACTTCCTGTATTCTTCACCCCGTGTCCTTTGCCGTCCTCGCAGAACGTAACATCCCCCGCCTCTATCGGCACCGCTTTGCCGTCGTCATCATACATTCCTGTTCCGGAAAGGATATAGTAGGCCTCCGTCTCCCCGTGGTGCTCATGGTGTCCCAGCTCACAGTTCGGCTTAAGCGTAACTTTGGAAAACATCTTGCAGTGTTCGCCGAGCTGTTCCGGCATCAGAAGCGCCTCCTTCATTATAAATCCGGCTCCTCCGTTTACTTTCTCAACCGTTTCTACCTTTCTCTCTCCTGCTTTCGTCATCACGTCAGCCTCCTTAATCATGAAATTCTTTTACCATCTGGTTATATGCAAGAGGCTTGTATCCAAGTCTCTCATAAAGGGCGGCCGCCCTCACGTTATCATCCTCCACTTCCAGCCGGAACCGGGTAACCCCTTCTTCTTTATGTTCTTCCACATAGGCAAAGAATTCGCTTCCAAGTCCCTTTGAGCGGTACTCCTCCAGAATATAAAGTTCCTCGAGCCAGTACACATATCCCCCTGCCTCCTGGGAAAATGTCTTTGCAACCAGACCATACCCGGCTGTCTGCCCCTCAGACTCCAGAATATAGCCCAATGCATAAGTCCCCCCGTTCATACATTCCTCAAATGTCCTTTCAATATAAGAATCCGGAATGGGATAGAGCACTGCCGGTGAGTGATAAAAATCATGCGCCATCTTTAAATACACATCTCTGTCTTCCAGTTTCATTTTACGAATCATAAAAACCTCCTGCTTAATAACGTTTTATAATGTCAATTATGTTTTCATCCTACCACACTCCTACAGAAGGGTCAAGCAAAGGAAACAGGGAATGGACAGTCGTCAATCAACTCTTAATTTGTCCCCTATTTCCAAAAATTTAAGAAATGGGGAGACGGCTTTGTGGTATAATAATATATATAAATTTTATTTGTCTTACTAAGGAAGGATGGTGCTACTATGGAACTGAATGAAGGTTTGAAGAAAATATTACTGGCAGGTGTCGGCGCAGTTGCCGTTACGGCTGAGACTGCAAAGGATGTTGTGGATAATCTTGTTAAAAAGGGGGAACTTACTGTAGAACAGGGCAAGGTCCTCAACGAAGAGCTTAAACAGAACGCAAAAGAAAAAGTCAAAGAACATGTTTCTGTCACCGTTGTTAAGGAATACAAGGACGCAATGGATGCTGTCAGCCATATGGACCCGGACGAGCTTGCCGCCTTAAAGGCTAAGATAGCAGAGGCTGAGAAAGCCAATGAGGAAAAGGCTGCCGCCGAATGCGAGGATGAGACGGAGGAGAAAGCCGATACCCCTTGCAGCGGGGATCAGGAAGAAAACACAGATGCCCCTTGCAGTGACGAGACAGAAGAAACTGATATCCCATGCAGCGGGGATCAGGAAGAAAAGACGGATACACAGGAAGGCTGACCACGGAGCTGATTATGGACGAGACATTTGTAACACAGGAACAGAATAATACGGAATCTCCCGCTTCTGACAAGAGGCTGCGCGAGATCCTGGCGGTGCTTAGGCGCCACCAGGTCACGCACGGCCTGTCTCCTGTCAAGCTGCGGGAGATTTTAGAAGATCTGGGGCCCACCTATGTCAAGCTGGGACAGATTATGTCAATGCGCTCAGATATGCTGCCGGAATCTTACTGTGAGGAATTGACGAAACTGCGGACGGAAGTAAGGCCCCTGCCGTTTCATATAATTTACGGCGTGATTGAAACAGAGCTGAACAGGCCTGTTTCTGATATTTTTTCAGAGATAGAAGAGACACCCCTTGGCTCTGCTTCTATCGCCCAGGTACACCCTGCTGTTTTGAAAGACGGCACAAAAGTTGTCATTAAAATACAGCGGCCGGCTATCAAACAGACGATGCAGAATGACATCCGCCTTATGAAAAAGGCTGCCGGCATTTTAAAGATTGCCATTGGCACCGAGGATCTCATTGATTTTAAAACAATTCTGGATGAACTGTGGAAGACAACACAGGAGGAAATGGACTTTGTACAGGAGGCTGCTAATCTGGACCTGTTTTATGAAAACCAGAAAGAGATCGCCTATGTCACATGCCCGAAAGTTTTCCACGAGCTGACTACACCGCGGCTGCTTGTCATGGAATATATTAACGGAATCCAGATAGATGAGACAGCACAGCTGGAAGACCTCGGCTACAATATGACCGAGATTGGCCAGAAGGCGGCCGAAAACTACTGCAAGCAGATACTGGAAGATGGTTTTTTCCATGCAGACCCGCACCCGGGCAATCTCTGGGTAGCCGGCGGGCAGATTGCATGGCTGGACCTTGGCATGACCGGAAGACTGACACAGCATAATAAACAGCTCTTAAAAAAGGCTATCACCGCAATTCTGGAAAATGATATCTATGCCCTTAAAAACGTGCTTCTGGCCTTCGGCGAACCTCAGGAGCGTGTTAACCATGCCCGTCTGTACACCGACATTGACGATATTCTAAGCAAATATCTTTCTATGGATTTTGGAACTATGAAGCTGGGCACACTGATTGAACGGATGCTGGAACTTGTGAAAGACCACAGGCTCGCTATCACCCCCGACGTCACCCTGCTCGGACGCAGCATGATTACGATGGAGGGGACACTGACCGCATGTGCCCCGGATGTAAATATCATCCAGATTCTGTCAGTCCATATGTCCACCCTTCTCATAAAGGAACTAGATGCTAAGAAGCTGCTGCGCCACAAGGGCCGCCAGCTGTACACCTCTATGGATAAATCACTGGATATACCCGCACAGCTGTCTGACCTATTGAATATCACAAAGAATGGGCAGGCACAGCTCAATCTGCAGGTCGCTGATTCCGAAGAAATCCGGGAAGATATCCAGAGGACGGCCAACCGGTTTATCTTGAGTATTCTTGCGGTCGGACTGTTTATAGGTTCCGGGCTGATCCTCAATACAATGTCTATGCCAAGGTGGTTCGGAATCCCGTGGCTGAGTTTTATCGGGTATTTCATCTCATTCATCCTGATACTTGTACTCATTTTCCGCATCTTATTCCGCAAAAAGTAGCCTTTCTATTTATCAGCCCAGACAGCGGATCTGGTGGTATTTTATTTTCTTCCATCCGGTCAGGTCATGCCGTACCTTTTTTGTTGCATCGGTAACAAGCTGATACAATTTTTCGTGTTCTTCTTCGGAAGGCGGGTTTTGTGCAAACATCGACTGCCATACTTCATCCTGAATCCACTGCCAATCCCCGACAGATATCTCAGAAATGTAGTTTTTCAGGGACTCAAAAGCCTCTGAAGCCAACGGATCCGCCGCCTCCTTCATGCCTAAAAAGACTGCCGTATCATATAGGGTCCGGTACAGGGCCAGTACTCCCCGTCCATTCCGGTATCTGCGGCACTGCATCATTCTCTGCTTTCTGCGCACTACTCCCTGAATCAGAAAAACAGCAGTCAACAGCAGAATCATTCCAGCGATCGTAAGGCTCCCCAGAAGGATTCTGGTGCTCTTCTTCACTTCTGCCGGTGCCTTCTGCCGGCTGTCCGAAGCAGGGGGAACCGCCAGCGTATCTGTCCCTGTATAAGGAAGTGTATGTTCCCTGACCTGCCAGCCGTCCTCATAGGTTTCACACCACGCATGTCCCATCTGCCCCGTCACTTCAGCTGCATATGTTCCGTCCTCCTGTTCCTGAAACGCGGACGCAGGAATCGCATACCCCTCTGCATATCTTGCCGGATAGTGAAGGATACGGTACATGAGTACAGCCGTTGTCGCAAAGTGCACGCAGAAACCTTTCTTATTTTCAAACAGAAAATATTCTGCAAAGTCCTGATCTGCCGGTGTTGCTCCCGGATTATAGTCATAAACGGTATTCTCTTTGAACTCCTTCTGAATAAACCGGGCTGCATCCTCAATACTTCCGATATCCTGTTCACTGCACAGCGCCCTCAGCCGTTCCAGATCCGGGGGATACTGGTAGTATTCGTCGAGTACTGCATCTGACAAAGCTTCCATCCTCCAGAAGCTGCCGGAATAAACACTGCCATACGCTTCCGGATAGTAAAATGTTCCCCGGGGACGTTCATCTGTACGTACAACAATTCCCTTACCGTCTCCCGGAGAAAACGAAGCGATCGCTTTTAAATCCTGCGGGATTCCATCTTTAAATACACCGGTTCCCGACTCTTCGGGCAAACCGGGGGGCTCACCCTGCACCTGTGTTTCAGCTTGTTCGGCTTCTTTCGCTTCCGGGTCTGTCTTTTCTTCCTCCTTCTGTCCTTCCTGTCTCTCCTTTTCCTGCTGTGGCTTCTCTTCGTCCTCTTTTTTCTTTTCAGAAATTCCTGTCAAATCTGTAAACTTTTGTACAACGCCTTCCTTCACAGCCGTCCTCGCCTGCCGATACACACCGTTTTCAACAGTTTTCATGGCTTCCACCGGCTTTGCAGCCACATTCGAGGCCAGAAAAAGCACCATAATACAGACAAACGCCGATGAAGCGCCGAGTATCACCGATTTTCCTGAGTTTCCCCCGCAGACGGCAAAATAAACACCTGCCGCGAATATCAGCACCCAGCATGCGCCTGCCGACGGGAAGTATCCTTCCACGGCCGCCAGCGCCGCCGGACATAAGATTAATAGTACCGTCAGAAGTTTTCCCCGGTTCTTCACGAGTACCCAGGACCACAAAAGAAGCACCGGCATGGTTGCCATAGCCGTTAAAAGGCCAAGCGTCCACGCCGCGGCTTCCGGCTCACTGTAGAGCAGCAGAGGTTCTGTCCCTTCATAATGGACTCGCAGATACGCATTTGCCAGATAATTAACGGCCGCGGCCGCAAGTGTCTGTCTCCGCCAAAATATAAATGCAGCCGGCAGGACACAGAGTATCACTGAGAGGCCCTTCTGCCATACTTTCAGCGAGGCCCACATTACCCCCAGCACTGCCAGAGGAAACAGAAAGACTGCAAGCCATACGATATTGATATCAGCCGGAAAGACGTTGAAGAATATCCTCCACCAGGAAACCGCAAGGAAACAGACGGCCGCACCCCGTGCGAAAATCAGCACAGCCCCCGTCCCATACGGCCTGTCAAATCCGTTTTTCTTTTCCGCCTCATACAGGCGGATACCGGATTCTCCTTTTTTCCTTCTGCTCATTGCCTGGTCCCTCCTTACAGCTGCAGCAATTCCTGTGTTTCCCCGTTTATCTTCATGTTACCCTGTCCGTCAATCACAACAATGCTGCTGAAATGTTCACCCAGAAAAGCATCTTCATAGGCAATCCCGGCCATCTCCCGGTCTTCATACGGCTCAATATCGAGTAGCCTCCAGACAAGCTCATACGCCGATTCCGCACTGTTTACTTTATATTTGACGACTCTTGCATTCTTTTCTTCAAACCATGCAGCCATATGAATGCATTTTTCTCCTGCCAGAGTCATACTCAAAGATGCCGTGCGTTCCAGCATACGGTCTATCCCTGCGGCACTCGCCCCTTTTTCTGCAAAATCCACCCATAACAGAACGACACACCCCAGAGGACAGCCATGTTCTTTGACCATGAGTTCCCCTTCCTTTGCCGTCAGCTTCCAGTGGATATCATGCACAGAATCCCTGGGGCGGTACTCCCTGATCCTGTAGATTTCCGCCGGGTCATCCCCGCCTTTTTCCACGGAGTACTCATCCGCATCGGCCAGAAACTCTCTGGTCCTTCTTGTGATTTCCAGAGGGATCAGCTCAAATTCCGGCATAATGCCTACGGTGGACCGCTCCTTAAGCTTAATTCTATGATAAAAAATACCAAGAAAATCATAGATTCGAAGCGACTCCATGCTGACCGCCACACTTCCGCAGTAAGAGGAGGTGAAATAATATGACTGTATTTTACGGCTTTTACCCTCCAGATTTCCTGAAAGGACCTTCTTTTCCTGCCTTTGCAGAAAACTGCTTCCCACCCTGACCTCTGCCTTATATTTTACACTCCAGAATATGGATGTATTTTTAATCCAGATACTGATCCTGATTCTGCTGTTCTTGTTTCCCATTGCCGGCACCTTGTGCAGCCCGGCCGAAACCCGCCCCCGTATCCATTTCAGGTATAAAAACGAGAGGAACGGATACAGACACTCCAGCACTAAAATAGCCGTCAGTGCAGGTTCGTTATACATCAGAAACAGATAAGCGGTAATCAGGAACACGGCCAGATAAGTGACCACTCTTTTCCCCATATTTCTCCCCAGCCTTTCCTCTTCCGGCAGCCCGCATATGACTGTCCTGTCTTACCGTTTTGAGACGGATGGTTTTTTCACTTCATCGAGAACCTTTTCCAGCACATCCTCTTTCTGTATATGCCCTACTTTCGCCTTTGTGCTGAGCTGGATCCTGTGTATGGCCGTACACGAAAACACCTCCGCAACATCTTCCGGTACCACATACCCACGGCCTTTGAGATAGGCTCCTGCCCTGGCCATCGCGGTCATGGCCACGGTTCCGCGCGGGCTTAAGCCCATTGCAATCCATTCCATCTCCCTTGTCTTCTTTGCCAGCTGCGCGATATATGTGTAGACCACATCGTGTACAAACACGTCCTCAGCCTCAGTCTGTGCATTCAGAATCCACTGGGCGCTCATAACCTTCTTCACCGAATCCGTAGTCCTCCCCGTCTGGTTTCTCTTTAGGATCTCCACTTCCTCTTTGACAGACGGATACCCCATATTGACACAGATCATGAACCGGTCCAGCTGCGCCTCTGGCAGGAGCTGCGTTCCAGCAGAGCCCGTCGGATTTTCCGTAGCGATGACAATGAACGGGTTCCCTGTCCTGCGGGTCACCCCGTCCACGGTCACCTGCCGTTCCTCCATAACCTCCAGAAGGGCCGACTGCGTCTTCGGAGAAGTCCGGTTGATCTCATCGGCCAGCAAGAGATTGCAGATTACTGCACCCGGCTGATAGACGAACTGCTCCGTATCCTTCTGGTACACCGTAAACCCGGTCAGGTCGGCAGGAAGCACATCCGGGGTAAACTGCACCCTCTTCTCTTCCAGCCCCATTGCCCTGGAAAATGCCAGCGCCATCGTCGTTTTCCCGGTTCCCGGAATATCCTCCACCAGAATATGCCCCTTGGCCAGAATCGCCATCATAATCTTGTTAATCACATCATTCTTTCCAACAACCGCCTTACGCACCTCGCGTATTACCGCATCAACGGCATCCCTGTATTCAGACATCTCGTTCTACCTCCCCGTATATAAACAGAATTTTCATCCAGACTGCCACAATATATTTTCAATTGTATCATAACTCTGCACGAAATGGAATAATTGAGATCATAAAGGCCCGCCTGTGCTGCTAAAACACAGGCGGGCCTTTATATCTTCTTAATCCGCATCAGGATATTCGTTACAGAGCAGACGGCAGGCCACTTCATCCTCCTCGATCTCCGGGAAACGTCCAATCTCTTTGTTATAAAAGAAGTTATCGTTATCGTCATCATTGCACATAGAAACCTCGCCCAGAAGCACCGGTCCGCCTGTCTCTGGTACAATAAAATCATGGTACATATACGGGGTGATCGTGATGCTCTGCCCCGGATGCAGGCAGACTTTGGTTCCGGCAGGCACGTATTCTCTCTTCCCATCTGAACATACGGCAACATCTGTATCCAGCATTTTCTCTTCCGGTGTACCGTTATATACTGTTATGAACACATCATTGCCGCCTCTGTTGATAATATCCTCCATCTTACTCACATGAAAATGCATGGCTGCTGTCTGGCCTTCATATAACATCAAAAGCTTTTCAGCATATGTTTTTTTATATTTCTGAGGTTCTTTTAGATTGCCATTGCGTATCGTAAAAAGTGAAAAACCAATTTCGTCAAATCTGCCGAGACCGAAATCTGTAATATCCCACCCTAATTTGTTGTCTCGGATCTCATCATATTCATGACCAGTATGGAGCCAGTCCTCAGGCGTCCAGTAAGCAAAGGGCGGCATCTCAAAACCATGCGCTTTTATCAGACTTTCCATATCCTTGATGACCTTGTTAATTCGGGAACGTTTCATATGGGTAACCTCTTTCTATATCTAAATATAGTTTCAAACTCATAATTTCAAACGGTTTAATTACAAATTCCAGCTCACCGTTTCCCTCTTCTTCCCCATTACTTTCTTCCAGAAGATTGCAGGGAACTATTTTCTGAATATTATAACCAGAAGACAGTTGTACTTTATGCCTTCCCCCCCGGCATTCATGCAGTCTGACAATTAGACATTCCTCATCTTCTGCTTTCTTGACTGCATCAATCTGTACACCATCATCTGACACTTTGACAAGCTGGTTTTTATCTTTGAATTCGCCTGATACGGCCTGCGCAGGCAGGTTCAAATTATTAGCTGCCTCAATTACGCCGCCCTCCTGTGCCCTGCCCGTATGCGGAAGGAAAGAATATACAAAATCATGCTCACCCATATCAGCAGATGTGTCCGGAAATTTAGCACTTTTCAAAAGACTCAGGCGCATAACATGGTCTTTGATGCTATAGCCATATTTGCTGTCATTGAGAAGGGCCACGCCATAATCCTCTTCTGAAATATCTGCCCACTTATGTCCGCAGACCTCAAATCGTGCCCAATCCCAACTCGTATTCCAGTGTGTAGGGCGTTCGACATGCCCAAATTGTATATCATATGTTGCTTTCACGGCCCTGATATCCGTATAGAATGCTGTTTTTAACAGCTTGTGATCTTCCTGCCAATCCACATGTGTGGTAAAATCAATCCTTCTGGAATCACGGTATACTGCCATATCCTGTACAATTTGGGATTTGTGGAAGCTGTATTCAAAGCGGATTACTGCCTTCAATGGCCCCTCTTCCACAACCTGACCTCCTTTACACTGTTCAATAATCTCCTTTTTCTTCACATGAAAAATATCAATATCCCAGGCATCATATTTCAGCGGCTTGTCCTCATAAATCTCCAGAACATTACCTTTTTCGCCTTCCCTTATAACCATCCTGTCTGCTTCTTTGTCGAATATCTTTACTAACTGGCCAGCCTCATTCCATTCGATAACATAATATGGGGTTTCTATAGAATTCCTATTTAACTTAAATGCTGATTTCTGTTCCTGTGTTTTGTCTTTCCCCGGCCTGAAGGTTATATTGCACATGGAAAAGGGCTGAATTTCCATAAGTACTTCATAGCCTTTAGCTGTACGCTGTGCTTCCAGTTTTTTTCCTGCTGCATCAATGAAATCCCCGTCCTGTATAACCGGCACATGAACCAGTTCTTTCCCGCCAAAACTGTTCACCGTATAAATACCGAAACAATTCTCCTTCGGAACTATTAGCTTCTTAAATGCATTCTCTATAATTCCATCCGCTAATTTTTCTGCCCTTTCATAGGAAATCCTTGAATCTTCATATACTTCCCGTATTGAAGAACCCGGAATGATATCATGGAATTGCTGTAACAGAACTTCTCTCCAACAGTCCTCGATTTCCTGGCGCGGGTATTCCCCACCCCCTGCATAGCAGACGGATGCAAGCCATTCCGCCTGTGTAAGCCTTTGTTCCATATACCGGTTAACTTTTTTATTATATGCCTGTGATGTATATGTTCCACGATGATATTCTAAGTATAATTCCCCGTCCCAGGTGTGTACATATTCATCACTATTTTCGATATCCTCATGAAGTTGGTTGAAAAAATCTAACGCCCTGACTGGCTTTACCCCTGGGAGCCCGGGCAGTTTGTCCATTGCCCGGCGCATTTCAAGCATATCACGGGTCACCCCTCCCCCTCCATCTCCATAACCGTACGATATAAGCGTGTTTTTACTTAGATTCTTATTCCTGAACTTCTTCCAGCTTCCTGCCACGGTACGTGGATCCATCATTCCACTATAAGTTGAATATCTGGTATCCAGCTCCCGCCCCTCCTCCGGCGTGTTCACAAAATAAGTGAGTATTTCACTGCCATCAATCCCCCTCCACCAGAATACATCATCAGGCATGGTATTGAATTGATTCCAGCTGATTTTCGTAGTCATAAATGTATCTATCCTGCACTGTTTCAATATCTGGGGCAAGGCCCAGCTATAGCCAAACACATCCGGCAGCCAGAGGTATTTACATTCTTTTCCAAACTCCTGTTTTATAAACCGGATCCCATATAAAAACTGCCTTACAAGCGATTCTCCTGATGGGAGATTGCAGTCTGCCTCCACCCACATTCCCCCATCCGGTTCCCATCTGCCTTCTTCTATCTTTTCTTTTATTATTTCATATAAATCCGGCCGGTCCTGCTTGATGTAATTGTAAAGCTGAGGCTGTGTCTGGAGAAACGTAAATTCTTCATACTGCTCCATCATGCGGATTGCCGTCGTAAAAGAGCGGATGACCTTCTCCCTCGTATGCTTCGTCCGCCACAGCCATGCGACATCAATATGAGTATGTCCCACTACATTTATATTCACTTTGCTATGTTTCTCTAATTGTTTCAGCCCCTCCGCTAAAACACTGTGTGCTGTCTCTATAGTTCCATAAAAAAATTCTTCATCCCATTCGATACAACTCAGCACATTTTCAAACAGGTTTTTTAGTTCAATGTACTCTTCATCATCCGGCGATAATAAAAGCAGTGTCTCCGTAATTGCTTTTCCATAATAATAGAGTTCATCTGTCTTTTCATGCAGATAGCCCAGACTTGCTTCTTTTACCCTGTGGTAGAAATCTCTATGAATCCCACCACCTTCCAGACCGCTCCAGAGCATAAAAGTCAATTTTACTATCCGGCCCTCCAATTTATCAAACAGGACTTCCCTATGGTTCGTATCTACTCCCTGATAGGGGATCCCGTCTATATAGAGCAATGATTCAAACCCGCTGTTATAACAGTCCCCCGTTTTTCCAAAATCAAACAGCCCAACTGCCTTACAGCCTTCTTTTGTTTCCGGTATCTGCACCTTTTTTTCCAGCCACAGATAAGAATCCCTTCCTTTAAAAATATCATTTAATTCTAAAGGCCTGCCCTCTATCCGCTCCGGCGGGACAAGATGCACCTCATCATCCAAAGCATGGTCGGGCATCGATATGAAAGGGGCTATACTTCTGCACCCCATATACCTTTTTATTCCCAGCTCCTCCACTCTTTTCTGAAACTTCTCAATTGTAAAAAACATACATCCTCCGATTAAATTAATCTACTATTTCTATTACTGTAAATAGCTCTACCTTCGGAATCAGGATGGTCGTCATCCCATTCTCATAGCGGGCCTTCACTTTCATTTCTTCTTCCACTGTCTTCACGCTGCTGATTGCTCCCGGTATTTTTATCTCGATCTCATAAATGGGGGCTACTGGTGAATTCTCCTGCTCGTTTATTACAGCAAAATATTTTTTACTATCTTTTCTCCATCCAACGACTTCCGCAAAAGCAGGGGCATTTGATTCAAACTCCAACGTTTTACACAGCCCTCTGATTATTTTTCCAACAACACGCCTGCTTGTATAAGGCCTGCTGTTTTCTATCGGCGCTGCTACCCAGAGAATCTCACCCTTGCCAATTTTTTTCACAATGGCTGCCGGTCTGTCAGTAAAGACACCTGGAGGATTCGAATGAATTGCCGAAAATTCACATTTCCCGGTCATTGTATAAGGCAGAGTGATTGTCGCTAATATATCATACTCCCCTGAAAATTTAAGCAGTTCCATTTTCCCTTGTACATTCATTGGGGATTTTGCTGTAAAATCACTGAATATTTCCATTCCTTTGTCAGCAGCACTCATATAAGTAACTTCATGCTCCGTCTCACCTATACTTTCCGCCTCCAGAAGTTCTAAAAGTCTCCCATGTCCGATATGGCCGCTCACATAAAGCTTTCCGCCCTCCCTTATATACGACTCTATCGCATCCATTTCATCATCATGGATGACTGCAGTATCACAGATAATGAGTACATCACTTTTTAGTCCATTCAGTTTCTTGCTTGGGATCACATCAAACGGCAGGTTTTCTTCTCTGAGAATTTTGCCCATATTAATCTGCGTTTCCATGAATTTCCGGCTATATTTATCATCTGTCACCGGACTGCCATTCTCACTCCAATGGCATTTTGAGCGGCTCGGGAACCAGACACTTATATTGGTAAGCATATCCCCGCTTACATACTTTTCATAGTTCATTGTCCTGGCAAATGCCCTTTTTACCGGCCCCTGATACACTTCCTCACATAGTGTGCCATCCGGGTTTGCCCCGTCACAAATGGAAAATGCACCATTATGTACTAATGCAATCATGGCATGCAGGGCGAATTCTTCCTCTGTCTTTGTCGTCGTATGGTAAGACAGCCCGGGATCACAGCGTGAAGATATGAACACAAAGGGCAGCGCTTTACTCAGATTCCTGTAATATTTACACATATACGTCTGCTGTAAGAATCCGCCATACAGGTCCCCGCCTGCATAATCGCATGCCTCGGCTACCAAATCTGAATGTGCATACTGCCAGGGGTCTGCCATCATGGATAAATTATGTTCAATTGTCACTTCTGGATGGATTGACTTTACCACGCCCGCAGAAAATGCCGCAAACTCTCCCATCCATTCCTCACGAATGCTCTGGAACTCCCTGAAATTTTTATCCCCCCAATCTATCGTTCTTGGCATTTCCCTTCCGGTCCTCTCAAAATATTTTTTCCGGCAGCTCGGACAATAGCATACTTCCGGGAAAAACGGCATATCAAGGAAAATAGTCTCAAATTGATAGTTTTCGGTTATTTCTGTCAAACATTCTTTTACATACTGCCTGTATTCTTCATTATTCGGACAAACTATCCCGTAACGTCCCTTTCTGCTCATGAAATCACTGTCCGGTACCATCTCTTCTCGGGATGTCTTTCCATATCCATTAATCATGCGCCATTCCGGGTGTTTCTCATATGCCCAATTATCAAATATCTGCGAAAAATACGCCATAACTGCAATGCCGTTACTATGGCATAATTGAATCATCTCACCGACATAGTCTCTTCCTTGCAGCCCCTTGTGCATGCGTCCGGTTTTGGTAGGATAAAATGCCAGCCCTGTATGCGGTCTGCACTTTACAACAATCTGCTGCATGCCTGCATCTTTCAATAATTTCACAAGTCCCTCAGGATCTACCCTGGATAAAAACTCTTCATTCCAGTCATCAATATGCATATCTAAAAAACTCCGCCTGTAGTTGCCTTCAATCCACATATATTATGTTCTCCTTCATTCTTAAATAGTTTGTTTTACCAAATAATTTCTCCCTCATCCCGCTATAACCCGCCGGCCTGCTGCTAGCCCTTGACTGCCCCTACCGTCATCCCTTTCATGATCTGTTTTGAAAATATAAGATAAATAATCAAAATAGGCAGGATAGATACTAATAGTGCTGCCATATAAAGGGGATAGTTAATTGCATGCTCTGAATTGAACATTCTGATCGCAATAGATATTGTCCTCAGGCTTTTATCATTAATTAAAACAAGAGAGAAGGGAAACTCATTCCATGCATTCATAAAGGACGTTATAACAATAATTGCCGTTATCGGTGAACACATTGGAAAAATAATTTTCGTTAGCAGCTTAAAGGTGCTGCATCCCTCCATATATGCCGCCTCGTCCAGTTCTACCGGTATCGTCCTGATATAGTTTTCTGTAAGCATCACTGCAAATGGCAGTGAGAATGCCAGATATGGCAGAATCAATGTCCATCTGTGGTCCAGCATCCCCAAAGCCTTAAACTGCAGGAACACCGGAATCAACAGTGACAGCATCGGAATAACCATGCCCGAAACAAACAATAAATACACGGCCTTTTTAAACCTGAAATTATATCTTGATATAAAGAAACCTGCAACCAGCGCGCATATCACTGTTAAAACCACATTAATGAATCCAAGAATTGCAGAATTCAAGAAGCATTCTAAAAACCCGCTGGATTGTACCGCATCTATGAAATTTTGAAAATAAGGATGTGTTGTAAGGCTCATACTATTCTGCATAAACTCGTTGCTCGTTTTCAGCGCCGAATTCACCATCCACAGTATCGGAAATATGCAGGATGCAGAAAACAAAAGGAGAACTGCATTCACAACGAATTTAAACATCCCCTGTAAAGTATTCTTAATGGTCATTTGCTTTTCCCTCCATCAGCCTCTGGATTCCTATCGTCAGCGTCATAGATACCACCAGGATTACCACTGCCATTGCAGACGCATAACCCATCTTCATCTGGACAAAAGAAGTATCATAGTTATAAAGTGACAGCACACTGGTTGCCCTTCCCGGTCCTCCTCCTGTCATAACCATAATGTGGTCAAATGCTTTAAAAGAACCTGCAAAGCAAATCATAAGACATATCTTTAAAGTATCCCAAATCAGTGGAATTGTAATATACAGACTTCTTTTAAATCCAGTCGCCCCGTCTATCTCCGCAACCTCGAGAATATCTTTCGGGATAGTTGCCACGGCCCCCATAAGTAATACCAGATAATATCCTATGAACTGCCAGATTACCGGAACCGCTACTGACAGCATGGCTATCTTCGGATCATCCAGCCACGGTTTAATCCAGCCGTCCAATCCTGACGCACGCAGGAAATGGTTCAGTATACCAAAATCGTTGTTATAAATCAGCTGCCACATCAGACCGATAACGACGGCCGCTATAATACTTGGGAAATACATCACCCTCCGATGAAGTTCTACAAATTTTACCCATTTCATTGTAAAAAACAATGTGAAAATAAATGCAATCCCCACCTGTCCTGCAACCATCAGCACAGTAAACAGCATAGTGTTCTTAAAGGACAGCCAGAAAGTCTTATCATGCAAAAGCTGTATATAATTGTCTAAACCAATAAATTTTTTCCCGGGGCCGCCTGACCACTCAAAAAAGCTATATCCAAATGCAAATAAAGTCGGGACCACTACTATGAACAGATAAACGCCCACTGGAATACTCAGATATCCAAATATTCTTCTTCCGGGCGGCATAAGAGGATTTTTATACTTTGGCCTGCCCTTTGACGCAAGTCCCCCTGCGGGGCATATCCTGTCATATGCCCCCTGGGTCTGTCTATCTTTTCTCATTTCATCATCCCCTTATTGTTTTTTTGCGCTTTCATGTGCTTCCTGAAGCTTTGCCGCCAGTTCTTCCGGTGTAAGCGAGCCAATGGACATCTCCTGATAACCTACATAGCTTGCATCCATGTATGCAGTAGAAAGCTGTACTTCCGGACACCCCACGATCTTGTCATAAGAATTGTACATATCAAGGAATTTTACGAATAAAGGATCCAATTTGCTTTCATCATAATCAACTTCTTTTGCTGTAGCCAAAGAACCACCTTCAATCAGCAATGTCTGGATTTCCGGTGCCGACATTTCTTTTAAGAAGTTCACCGCTGCCTCCTGCTGGTCCTCGGCCAGTCCTTCTCTTAAGCTGATTCCCCACCCCTGGCCGCCTACAATCTGGCCTTTAAGTTCTTCTTTTCCTTTTACCGGTGGAAAAACCGTAATCTCTGTATTGTCAAGGATTTCCTGTGATGCTTCATTAATTAAATTAGAAACTGACCAGGATCCTTCAATATACATTGCTGCTTTACCATCATAATACATCTGGCGTACCTGTACAGGATCAAGGCTGTTTACATCTTCATTAAATAATCCGAGATCCATCAGTTCTTTAAGATATGTAATTGCTTCTACCGAACTTTCATCTTCAAATGATGCACCGTTATAGTTTTTCACATCTTCATACCATTCGTTACTGTTGAATTTCATAAGGATACCGGGCATAACCTGCGAAGCAATGGCATATTTCCCCTTATTTCCGGTTGCAAGAGGAATATATCCGTTCTCTTTTAATGTCTTCACCGCCTCTTTAAATTCCTGTTCATTTGCAGGAAAGCTGTCCATACCGCATTTTGCAAAAATATCTTTGTTATAATATATAACATGATTTACGATACTGCATCGGGGAACTCCGAGGATATGATCTCCAAAAGTATAATCGCCGAACATACCATCAGCAAATGTATCCGCCCATTCCTGATTTGCTTCCAACACCGGCGTCAAATCCTGTATCTGTCCGTTCTCGTAAAATGATCCCATCATAGATGGAAGTGCCATAATCAGATCCGGAAGCTCATTAGCCGCAGCCAGTGTTTTTAATTTCGTCTCATACCCGGCTTCCTGACTGACAATTTCCTCCACCAGTTCCACATCCGGATACTTACTTTTAAAATTGTCCACAGCCTTGTCCATCATAATTGATTCAATATCCCCGTTTTTAATGGCTTCATCCGTCCCCATATGCATAATAGTCAAAGTAGTCTTAGATGAATCACCTCCTGCTCCACTTTCCTTTGCATCCTTTTCTGTCCCTGAACAGCCTGCCAGCATTCCGCCGACCATTGCCGCTGCCAATACAACTGAAAGAATCTGTGTTCTTTTCCTCATTTTTTGTCCTCCTTTTTGTTTCGGTGTATTTATATAATTAGCATATCGTATACTGTTCCTGCAAAAAACCATGTAAACTATAAAAATATCCACTTTTCTATTCAATATGCAAAAAGAGCCTGACCTGACAGACTCTTATCACGATTACTTTGTATCCTTTTTAGCTGTTTCATTATACCTGTCTACATATGTTTTGTGTAAGCCAGCAACGGCTGTACAATCCGCACTACTGTTCCGTTTTCCGTGCCGGCGCGGAAAAAAAGACCATAGTTCTTTCCAAACTGCAGTTTTATACGCTGGTCGATATTGCGGATTGCCATACCTCTCTTTTCCTCACTTTTGACGTCCATAAGCAATTCTTCAATCTCACTGATATCTATGGAATCTCCGTTATCCTCCACTTCAAAATATAAGTTCTCCTCATCTTTAAATCCCCTGATCCAGATATCACCTTCTCTTCCACTTGGAAGAATTCCATGTTCCACACTATTTTCCACTAATGGCTGTATCACAAAACGCATCGTGGCCCATTGAAACAGTTCTTCGTCTGCCTCAATGTGGAACTGAATCTGGTCAGCTGTACGCAATTCTTGTATTACGATGTAATTTTCTACATAACGTATTTCTGTCTCTACGGAAATAAATTTCTGTCCGGAGTTCATCGTAAGCCTGTAAAGATCCGCTATTGCAAGAACAACACGTCCGGTTTTGTCCGCATGTTCCAGCCTGCTCATCCAATATGCAGTGTCCAGATTATTATATAAAAAATGAGGGTTAATTTGTGCCTGAAGCGCTTTCAGTTCCGCCTCAGTCTGAAGCACTTTCCCTGTCAGCACTTCATTGACCAATTCATTCATACGTCTTGTCATAGCATTAAACTGTGTGCTTAAAATGCCTATTTCATCATTACTTTCAAACTGGAGCTGGACATCATAGTTGTCTTCCTTTACTTCCCGGATTTTTCCCGTAAGCAGTCTCAGCGGGTGAAGAATAGCACGGGAAAAAAGCACCGATGTCAGAAGACATAAAAGCATACTTGCCACAATCCCATATATCAGCAAATCGCGTATCGTCCGGTTTTCTTCCAAAAGCTTTGAACGTTCCAGACCACTGACAATCGTCCACCCCGTGTCAGGAAGTTTATTACCATATACCAGAGTATTACTCTTCTTGTCTGAAATAGTTGTTATCCTGCTTTCCTTAAGTTTTTCTAAATCTGAAATAACCGTCTCTGATTTACCCGCGCTCAGCAGGACATTTCCGTCATCATCCACCAGTGCTATATATCCCGGATATGTTTCTATGTAATTTGAAAACTGCTCTTTCATTTTGGACAGCGGTACATTAATCCAGAGAGTCCCAAGGGTATTCTGCAAATTTTCAGTGTCCCGGATACTGCGTGTCAGCGTCAGATAAACCACGGGGCTGTCATCATTTTTCGCTGAAGTACCCGTCCAGAAGGACTTCCCCATCAACTTTTTTGCACGACCGGCCAATTCTTCCTCCCTTTTAACATCCCGGACATCACCGGCATGTAAGACAAGGCCGTTTTCGCCCTCAATATAAATAGAATTTACGAACTGATTCTGGCCTGTATAGAACATCAGACTTTTTGCCACCTCATTCTGACGCCGCAGTAGTTCACTCCCAGTCATAGATTCTGCCAAAAGCGTTTCTTTCACATCGGAATTCTGAATAATGTACAGTGACAGGTTTCCTACATAATCCGTTGTCACCTGAATACTGTCTGCAATACTGTCAAGTGCATTTTCGGATGCTGCCTCCTGCTTCTGTTCTACTATTTCCAGAGATTTTCTATATAGGACAGTGCCTATAATTGCAATTGGTATCATAGAGATTACGATTCCCAAAATAAAAACTTTCACATTCAGGCTAACAAACATTTGTTTCTTCTTTTTCACTTATTCCCTCCGTCATTCTTCCATGATAACCTGTTCCGATACTCCTTTGGAGAGCATCCGGCATACTTTTTAAAAACCGTATTAAAATATTTATAATTCTGGTAACCACATTTTTCAGCAACCTGATAAATCTTTAAATCCAGATTGTTAAGATATTCCTTTGCACGCTCCACCCGGTATTGATTCAGATAATCACTGAAATTCATACCCGTCTGTGACTTGAATACCTGGCTAAAATAATTCGGCGTGATATAAAGCCTGGAAACAATCTGTTCCACTCTGATTTCTTCCGAAAAATGATTTTCTATATATTGTATCGATTTCTGGATAATGGCATTATACTTGTGCCCCTCTGTCGATGCCAGTAATTCGGAAATCTGACGGCCAAACCTCAGCATCTGCCTCCTTAATGTTTCAAAGCTCTCGTATTTATCAATTTCTTGTAAATAGTCATAATTCCCTTCCGGGAGAATTTCTGGATTAATAGACATTTCTTCAAGGTTTGAAACCGCAATCATCCATACCCTGATGCATGCTGTTTTTAATTTTTCTAAATCTGTATGCTTTTCTAATGCCTCATCAAAAATCCCCTGTATAACTGACAAGACCCCATCTCCATCATAACGCAGTAATTTCTGGATTAATTCGTTTTCTCTTTTCTGAATATTGAGAAACATTCCTTTTCCCGGCTTCATCCCATCCGTATACTGTATCACATGCTCCCCTGACAGATAAGGACGGCTGCGTAACGCCTGCAGAGCCTCCCTGTAAGAGCTTTGAATTTCATATACATGTTCTTTTACACGTCCTATTGAGATAGTGACATAGAAACCATGTTTCTCTTTTATCTTCTGGTACAATGGTATAATATTCGTTGTATTTACACGCTCGTACTGAAGAAGTACTATAAAATGTGCCCTCTTATCCAGAAAAACCATGTCTTTTTCTGATAAATGCAGCACCTCCCGAATAGTTTCCTTTATCTGCATCTGAAGTTCTTTTCGCTCTTCTTTGGAATTCTGGGTTAAAAACAGGAAATCATCAACGGAAACTAATACTACCTGAAAGACTGGACCATCAAAATTTAGACCCAGGCGCCGCCCTTTCTCTATAGTATGAGTGATCTCTTCATCCCCTGACGAATCTTCTTCCAACAATATATTTAAAAATCTTTCCTTGACATATTCGTAATTTTCCTCAACAAAGCTCTGTTGGAAAACTTCTTTTTTGTATTTCCTTTGTTCTTTCTCAATCTCTTTCCGTAAACGTACTACTACAGACAACAGTTCATCTGCATCTACAGGTTTCAAAAGATACTCGAACACTCCTATTTTCAAAGCTTGCTTTGCATAAGCAAAATCATCATACCCGCTTAGTATAACAATCTTAATAGCAGGGTATGCATCCCTTACTTTTTGTGAAAAAGCCAGACCATCTTCCCCCGGCATACGGATATCAGTCAGAATAATATCAGGATGAGTCTCCTTTACTTTCTGAAATCCCTGAATACCATTTGCCGCTTCCCCGCAGATTTCGAATCCTTCTTTTTCCCATTCCAACGATAGAATGATTCCTTTCCGTACAATAAAATCATCCTCTACCACAAGCACCCTCATACTCTCTGCCTCTCCTCTCCCTAATACCTGATTACCTTTCGGAAGTTTTCAGAATCAGTTTCATTCTATCATATTCCGGTAAATATAACAGAATAATTTCCTTTTTCCCGTAGAATAGAAACATAGATAACAGAATATAACTGTTCTGAAAAAGGGGCAGCCGGTTAAATTTTTCCATTAACCGACTGCCCCGAGGCACTTTCATGATTTACTGGACAATCCTGTAATATTCTCTCGATGTAATCAGGAATACTCCCCCGTAGAATACCGCGAATATAAGCACCGTTGCTATAGTACACATCAAAAACAGGTGTATATTGACGAGATTCATAATTGCCAGCAGTTTTGTGATTGTTTTAAAGGCAAATGCCACATGTACGATCGCAACCAGCAATGGCAGGAAAAATACCAATAGTACCTGGCTCTTGATCGAACGCTGTACTTCTTTCTTGCTCATCCCCACCTTCTGCATGATCTGGTACCGGTTCCTGTCATCATACCCCTCTGAAATCTGTTTATAATAGATAATCAGCACGGTTGCCATAATAAACAGCGCCCCGACAAATACACCAAGGAACAGAAAGCCGCCGTAGAGTGCATAAAAATCCTGCCTGAATGCCCCCTTATATTCTGTAAACGATTCCGGTATCTCAGCTGTCAGACGCTTCTGTATGGAGGCCATGACAGATTCTTTTGCGTCCCCGCTGCCACTTAAGTCAAAATAATCAGTGTATATGATTTGATCCGAGCCTTCATAACCGTAGGTCTTCTTCAGCTCTGCAATCTTATCTGCATCCGGCATTACCAGAATGATGCTTTTTACAACATATGAGAGTTCATCTTTTGTTTTTCTCGTATCCTTCATTACTTTTTTCACTGCAAAGCCTTCATCCTGCAGATAGATTGTATCCGAATCAAACTCATCCCCCTGCACGATAACCAGTACCTGGTCTTTATCAAGTGCTTCCTTTTTTCCTTCCAGCCGGTTATAGTCTGACAGCGGAATGATGACCAGTGTCCTGAAATTTGCAGTTTCATTTGAGATATCTGAATCCTCCTCCAGAAGCAGCCTTGCTTCCTTTTCCTTGTATATAGCCGTAAATGTTCCCGAACGGTAAGAACTGCGGTTTTCTATCTCAACACCGGCCTTTTCGGCCTCTTCTTCTATAACCTGATTTTCGGTATCTATTTTTTCCTGTGAACTTCCCTGGATCGTTACATGAACATCTGACGGGAAACGTAATGAAAGAATGTCTTCCATTCCTGCATACAGGGAAAAGGTTACGGATATCAAAACCAGTACAACCGTACTCATGATGCAGATATTAGCCAATCCGACCGCATTTTGTTTCATCCGGTAAATCAGGCCCGATACTGAAGTGAAGTGGCTGGTCTTGTAGTAAAACTTTTTGTTTTTCTTCAAAATCTTCAAAAGCGCGATACTTCCTGCCGTGAACAGGCAGTATGTGCCGATAATGACCAGTATGACTGCCATGAAAAATTTTCCAATCGCTTCTAACGGGGATACTGTTGTCTGGGCGATATAGTAGCCTGCCCCCAGAGTAAGCACACCGATGAGGGTAAGAAGCCGCTTTGTCTTAGGTTCTTTTTCCCCCTGACTGCCGCCGTGCAGAAGTTCCACCGGCTTTGCCGTCTGCACCTGTAAAAGATTGAATAACAGTGTAACCGTAAAAACGGCAAGGAATATGATCATTGTCGCCAGCATTGCCTGAGGTTCCACCGCAAATTTCAGCGGGACTTCAAAACGCAGCATTTTTAATAAGATTAAAAACATCAGCTTCCCGAGCAGCATGCCGAGTCCCAGGCCCATTAAGAGGCTGATCACCGTGGTAAGGACCGTCTCCCACACCATCATTTTCGCCAGATTGCCTTTGTCCATTCCCAGCACCTGGTAGAGTCCAAATTCCTTTTTCCGCTGCTTTACAAGGAAACTGTTTGTATAAAAAAGAAAGATTGCCGAAAAAATACCGGTGATCGTCGCGGCCCAGCGCAGGATCAGCTTCAGGACATTTGAGCCCTCCATCTGGTCCAGCCCTGTATTCAGGCTGATTGCAATCATTACATACAGCATCATGATGGTCAGTATACCGGTCAAGATATACGGAATATAAGTCTTCCCATTCTTCTTGATATTGGTCCATGCAAGTTTCGGATAAAACATTACCGGTCACCCCCTGTGGTCAGAACTGTCAGCGAAGCCGCAATTTTCTGGTACATCTCCTCATTCGTAAGATTCCCCCTGTAAATCTGGTGGAACACCTCTCCGTCCTTAATAAAGAGTACCCTGTTTGCATTACTGGCAGCCTTCACACTGTGCGTCACCATGAGGATCGTCTGCCCGTCCTGATTGATCTGTGTGAACAGCTCCATCAGGTCATCCGAAGCCCTTGAATCCAGAGCCCCTGTCGGCTCATCCGCAAGAATCAGCTGAGGCTTTGTAATCAGGGCACGTGCTACTGCCGCCCTCTGTTTCTGTCCGCCTGACACTTCATAGGGAAATTTTTTAAGCAGTTCTGTAATACCTAGCTTCTGTGCAATAGGCTCCAGCTTCCGGTTCATCTCTTCATATTTTTTCCCTGCCAGCACAAGCGGAAGATAGATATTATCCTCCAGAGAAAACGTATCTAACAGATTAAAATCCTGAAAAACAAAGCCCAGATTCTGACGCCTGAATGCCGCCATCTCCCGGTCTCTGATCGACCCCAGGTCCCGCCCCTTCAGGTACACCTTACCACCCGTCGGTTTATCGAGAGAAGCGAGTATATTTAATAAGGTCGTCTTTCCGGAACCGGATTCCCCCATAATCGCAACAAACTCACCTGATTCTATGGAAAACGTCACATCCGAAAGCGCCTGCACCTGACTGCCTCCAAACCTTGTCGTATAAATCTTCTTCACATTTTTAACATCCAGCAATGACATATCTATTTCCTGCCTTTCATCTTCCTCATTCTCTTGTTTACGAACTTATTATAAACCGACTTGACATTCACAATCCATAACTTTAGCTTGCAAAATACAAAGAAAACCTTACAAAATTGTAAGCTGGGAGGGGACTGTCAGAAAATGGAGTGCAAGGGGGTCAGACCCCTTTGCACTCCATTTTCTGAATATTCTCATTGTTTATTTGTTGTATACAAATCCACCAACTCGTCACCCACCTGCTCACGTATGTCCTGATATAGTGGCTCGCATAATTCTCTCATTTTTTCATACAAATCGTCTGACAATTCTATAACTTCTGTGCCGGACTCTTCCATGATGTCCATCCTGTCTTCTACCCGGATGTCTGCCTGCTCTCTTGCATATGAAGTGGCCGTGGCTGCTGCCTGAGTGATGACTTTCTGCTGCTTCGCACTCATTTCACCAAAAAACTCCTCACTGATGAATAGGCTGATGTAGTGTGGCAGATGGTTTGTATCCACGACGTAATCCTGCTGTTCATACAGCTTGCCGGATACGATGACTTCGACGGGATTCTCTTCTGCATCTATTGTGTTCTGCTGAAGCCCTATGTATACCTCACTGAATGCCATAGGTGTGGGGTTTGCCCCCAAAAGCTGCCAGAATGCCAAATGGTTGGCGTTTTCCATAGTCCGGATTTTCTGGCCTTTAAAGTCAGCTATTGCTGTGATTTTCTTATTCGTCGTCATTACCCGGAATCCCTGATCCGCCATGCCTAACAGATGATAGCCGTTTTCTTCATAGATTCCCTCAATCTTTTCGTAGAATTCCGGGTTATCCACTGCCTTACGGGCTTCTTCTATTGTCTTAAATGCTGCCGGCACGTCGAATACAGCCATCTCCGGCATGAAACTGACCTGAGGCGCCGTGTTCTGAACAACAAACGGAATATCCCCTTCCTTACAGCTTTCCAGCAATTCTCTGTCATTGCCTATCGTAGAGTTGGGATAGATGCTGATCTGCATCTTGCCATCGCTTAATCTGCTTACTTCTTCTACGAATTTTTCAGCAAATACTTGCGTGACTGTATCCTCCGGGCTGCTTGTCCCCAAAGGCCATGCGTAATTCTGCACGCTTTCCTTTTTCCCACCCTCTGAGCTGCATGCACACAGACTGAGCGTCAGGACAATCATACAGGCTGCCGCTGTCAGCCCTGCTCTTAATTTTCTCACATCCATCCCTCCTTACAGTGTCAGGCTGATTGCCGGAATAAATGTAATGAGCAGCAATGCAGCCAGAAAAATCATTATTAACGGGAACGCTTTTTTCGCAATTTCCATCACCGGAATATCAGAAAGAGAGCTTGCCACAAATAGATTCACCCCTATCGGCGGCGTCACAAACCCAATCGCCAGATTGATAACCATGACAATACCGAATTGTATAGGATCCATCCCGATTTCCAGTACAATTGGCAGCAGAATGGGCGTCGTAATCAGGATTGCCGGGCTGGTGTCCATCACCATTCCCACAATCAGAAGGAACACATTGATCACAATCATGATGACCACTGCCCCTGAAAATGTATCCAGAATCCATCCACTGATTGTCTGCGGCACCTGCATCAGGGTCAACACTCTTGAAAATGCAGTCGATGCAATGAGAATAAACATCAACGGCCCATAAGTACGCACCGCCTCAGAACAAATTGCGACGATATCCTTCATTTTCAGTGTCTTATAAATTACAATACTGACAAACAGCGCGTAAAATACCGAGATAACCGCCGCCTCTGTCGGAGACGCAATCCCTCCGTAAATACATCCCAGAATGATAACCGGAGTCAGCAATGCCCAGATACCTTCCTTCATTAGATGAGGAAAACCTCTCCCGCGGAGGATATCCACAACTTCCTTAATTTTCTCCGTATCTTCTCCATAGCGCCGGCAGTAAAAAGACGCATACGCCATCAAAAGCACAGCAATGAGGATACCGGGGATAATTCCCGCCTTAAACAGATCCCCGACTGACTCACCGGACGCCATAGAAAACAGGATATAAGGGATGCTCGGAGGGATGATAACCCCCAGCCCGCCGGCTACAGCTACGATAGCAGTGGAAAATGTCTTATCATACCCCAGATTAATCAAGATAGGAATTGTCATGCTCCCTACTGCCGCCACTGTTGCAGGTGCAGAACCTGAGATTGCCCCATAGAAGAGACAGGTAATAATGACCGCACAGGGTACGCCTGCCCTTCTTTTCCCGATAAAAAATGTAAAAATGTCAAATAATTTTCTGGACACGCCGCCCCTTGCCATAATAATCCCGGAAAGCACGAACATCGGAATAGCAAGCAGCGGGAAGCTGTCCACACCGCCCAGCATGGAGCGGATGACATAGGAGACACTTGCCGTAAAACTGGAGTCAAACGCTCCCGGCAATAAGGACGCGACTCCTAAAGATGAGGCGATAGGGAATGATAACACCAGCAAAATAATAAATATCAGAAATACGCTTACTGCTGACATGCTTCTCCTCCTTTCTTGCGGCATTTTTTTATTTCCAAGTAAAATTTCTGCGCCAATCTGACTTCTGCTAAAAGGAATCCTGCAAACGGTGCTGCCTGCAGCATCCACATCGGCATCTCACAGGCAGTGCTAACCTGCCCGCTTTCAATTGCAGTCATAAGATATCTCCATGCCGCCGGAATCATATAAGCCAAAAACACAAACTCTAATACATAATCCAAAATAAAAACAGCTGACTTCGCAAGGCCTTTGAGCTTATCCGTAAGCTGCTCCAAGCGGATTGCAATCGCTTTCTGTGTGGCAAAACCGATGCTTAGGAATCCGCTCCAAACAAAAAGATAGCGTGTCAGTTCCTCTGTCCAGGACAGAGAGAAATTAAATATATATCTGGCGCAGACCTGTACTCCCATAATCAGCGTCATCACCATCAGCAGCACAATCAATAACATTTCTTCAAAATGCTTATTCAGCCATCCCAAAGCTTTCATAAAACGCCTCCCATCTCCACAACGGAAAAATCTCTATTTTTCTTTTCCGGCCAGCCTGCCATACCGCAGGTTCACAAATAATGCCAACATGACGCCAATTGCCGTAATCACGATATTCAGTATGATAACAGAACCAGCTCCTTTTGCTGCCCCCAGAGAACCAGCCAGCGACAGGATTGTATAGTTAGAAAGACTCGATGCAATCATGATAATACTTGTAATAGTCCCCTTAATCGTAGGAAACAGGTCATTCACCGTAGCTGTTGCAAGCTGCAGCACACCGCCTGCCGCCGAATAACCGATTACAAAAGCCCCCGCCATACAGATAGCAGGCGTCTTAATCATATAGACCAGAACCAGCATGACCGTTGCGATAGCCGGATAAATAGCCAAAAACCGTACCGGAAGGAACTTGTTAACCAGCACAGATGTAACAAAAATCGCCACAATGGTGCCTGCTGAATAATAAGTCTGCATCATGCCCGGGTCTGTCATATGTGCCACTTCTTTTCCAAATGTCTGCGCACAGTTCAGCCAGAGCTGGAAGGTAGCCGTACAGGTGAATCCAATTGCAATCAGTGCAACACTTTCCACCGTAAATTTTGCTTTCTTTAGGCTGCCAAGAAAAGAATCCACTTTGTCTCCCGTCTTCCCTTCTGCCGCTCCCGCTGCTTTCTTTTCAGGCAGCGGAATCTTAAGCACGAGTACCCCTATCACCAGAATCACCGTCGCACATACATACATCAGTACAGAGTACGGAAGATTTGCCGCAGCCAAAGCCCCCATCATGAACGGAAGCAGAAGCTGTGCCATAGAAATAAACAGCTTCGTCAGCATCGTAGCAAGTCCTGATTTTGGCTCCATAAGTTCGACACATGCGGGAATGACCCCTGTATCCAGAAAAGAATTGGCAGCCCCGCCCAGAATCGCTGCAATGTACGCCACCTGCATATTCGGAGAAAACGCAATCCCCACAAAGAACAATGCATAAGAAGCAATTCCGAGCAGTGCACAGAGCCTGCGCCCCATCCTGTCTGAAATCGGACCCGAAAATGGCAGGGTAATCAGACGTCCAAGTCCCAAAGCTGCCGCAACCATCGTTACTTTCTCCACGCCTGTTCCCCACTGCCCAGCAAGGAACTCCTTAATCACCTGCTGCCCAAGCAGAGAACAGCCAATCCCATGTATAAAATAATTCAGATACAGAATAAATGCGCTGCCCAGATATTTTCCATTTGGGCCGGACTCTTTTCTTGTATTTCCACTCACAATTTCACTCATTTTTCTACTCCTTCAATCACCGCGCCTTTTTCATTACACCTTACGGCTTTGGTTACGGTCTCCTTTATCCCGTCCACTTCCCCGCCCGGGAACTTCTCCCACGCGCTCTGCCACGGGACAGTCTATTGATTCTCCGAATGATGCAGCACATTCAGGATATACTTCAGATCTTCTATCGCAAGCTGCCCGGGCGCTGATACCCGCATGGTGCTTCCGAAGGTCAGCGCCGAGCCGAAGATTTCACCACTGATCCTGCTGATTCCACCCAGCCATTTCATCGACATCGTAATCAGAGGGCCATCCGCATGTGCATTGGCATACTGATTCGTCGCTGACAGAAGCGTGAGGACATCTCCCGCATTTTTAGGCATAACCGCCACCTTAGGCACATCCGCCCCAAGCGTCCTCATCTTGCACAGCCGTCCCACAATTTCCTGTTCATTCGGCGTTTTTTCAAAATCATGGCTGGAGATAATCACTGCTTTCCCTTTTCCATGTGCATATCCGCAGAAGTCCTGACAGACCTCATCACCCATGAACAACTCAATATCCAGCAGATCCACGTCGCCTGCATCCACCATAGACTGATTCAGTCTTATGTATTTTTCTAATTCTATCGAGTCGTTGGTCCCTTCGGTACGGTAAGTAAACAGGATTGGCTTATTGCCCATCTTCTTGCGGAGTTCCCTGCCCAGTCCGGCAGTCTTTTGAACATCATCCACATCCACATAATAATCCGCCCGCCATTCAATCAGGTCAGCCCCTGCCTGCAGTGCAAGTTCTGTCTCTTGCAGAATCCCCGCTTTATCCTTCCCTGTAATCGGAACACAGACTTTCGGCATTCCTGTGCCTAACTCCATATCTCTGATTTTCAAAGTCTTTTCCATGCCTTACTCCTCCACTTATTCCTACTGCTGCTTAATCTTTGGATATCCGCTGCGGCCGCTTTCTGCCCTACTTATTCGCCAGATACCCATGCTTCCTGAGTGAATTCAGGATATTATGCCCTTCTGACACACCTTCGATAATCCTTCTGGCACGTACGCTGTCTCCGATGTTAATCATCTCCGCCTTCTGTTCCCCGCCGCATACCTCTTCAATCTTTTCCAGTATCGGACTTTGGGACTTCATGCCAAGACAGACAAACCCATAGTCGAATGTGATCACCTCTGTCCTGCCTTCTGGCGTCTTCACCTGAAACTGCGTATTTTCTACTTTGGTAAGCGCTGTTTTTGTAAGTTCTCTGACACCATATTTTTCACTGATTTCCCGCATGCGCAGCTTACTGACAGGGTCTAAGTCGCGCCCAATTTGGTCGAGCATCTCAACAATCGTCACCTTTGCGCCTCTTGGGGCGAAAAACTCCACCACATCCAGTCCGACGGCGCCGCCGCCTATGACTGCCACACTTTTCCCTTCCATATTCTGTGGGAAGGAGTCCACATTATCAATCATGCGCAGGATGGAATATACCCGGCTGCCTTCCTTGTCAATCCAGTCATGCAGCCCTTCAATCGGCGGAAGCAGAGGCTTAGAACCGGTGGCATTCACGATGATGTTGGGCTTTAGGCTGCGTACGAACTTTGCCGTTGCTTCCATTCCAGTAAATGTATACAGATTTGGAAGGCTTTGGGCACGGTTAGTGAGATATTCCACAAAATCATGGATTCTGCGTTTATCCGGTATCTTGCTGATTTCCGCCGCCAGACCACCCAGAGTCTCTTTGCGTTCCAGAAGGAAAGTCTGGCAGCCAGTCTCTGCTGCCGTACATGCGGCTTCCAGCCCGGCAGTTCCGCCGCCTATGACAACCACATTACATGGCTTCACAACCTTTTGTGTCTTGTCTTCCCAACGGTTCACCAAAGGATTCACTGTACAGCGGATTGGCGTATTCTGTGCCAGCCTGTGTCCGGCACAGCCGATATTGCAGGAAATACATTTTCTGATGCGGTCTTCCCCGCCGAATTCTACCTTATTCACCCATTCGGGATCGGCAATCAGACCTCTTCCCATCCCGATAAAGTCAGCATCCCCATTTTCCAGAATCTCCTCCGCACGCTTTGGAGATCGGATATTACCAGTTGTAATCGTAGGCTTTTGGAATGTTTCCCGGATTGCCCTCGACATATAAGAGCGCCATCCGTCCTCCAGCTGGCAGCTGTCAATCTGGTACTGCAGTGAACTGTTCAGCCCTGCTGACACATCTATGACATCCACTTCCTCCTGAAAGTAGGTGAGAAGCTCTTTTGTATCTTCCAATGTATTCCCGCCTTCTGCCAGTTCATCTGCACTGATTCTGCAGAAAATCGGGAAAAATGGCCCCACCTGTCTGCGGACCTCTTCCACCACCAGCTTTGCCAGCCGTGCCCGGTTCTCGGCACAGCCTCCGAATTCATCGTTTCTCTTATTCATGGTAGGGGAAAGGAACTGGCTGATCAGATATCCATGCCCGGCATGAATCTCCACTGCGTCAAATCCCGCTGTCTGTGCACGTTTTGCCGCCTCCCCATACCGCTTCACAATCGAAAGGATCTCTTTCTTTTCAAGCGGTCTGGGTATACTCCCGCCCGGTTTGGACGGGATGTTGGAGGAAGATACCGTCTGCATCCCGATACGTGTATCCAGAGCCGAAGCCCCTGCATGGTTAATCTGAATGGCAATGCAGGTACCATACTGGTGTACGGATTCGCAAAGCTTATACAATCTTGGGATATAGTTGTCATGGTCAATCCTGATCTGTGTAGTCCCGTTGGAGCCAAGCGGGAAGTCCACGCATGCATTTTCCACAATAATCAGGCCTGTCCCGCCCTGCGCCCGCTGCTCGTAGTAATCCATATGAAGAAAGCTCATTTCTCCATTCTGCTCCCCATAGTTGGTTCCCATAGGCGCCATTGATATTCTGTTTTTCACTGTCATTCTCCTGACTGTGAACGGTTCAAATAATTTTGGATATTTTTCGTGTTTCTTCATATTGATTACTCCTTTTATGCTTCTTTTATATCTGCATCATACCGGTAAGGATAGATGCCGTAATCTTTGAGCAGGCCAAGTCCTTTTCTGATGTCCTGCTGATAGTCGTTGAATGTATTCGCCTCATAAGAAATGTATCCTTTATAGGAGATGGACTTCAATGTTTCAAACAGTGTCCCGTAATTGAATCCATCGCCCGCCATAGGAACTCTCCTCTCGGGAAACGGAAGAAGTGGGTTATCTACATGGACATGCTTGATAAAGTCCGCATATTCTACAATATCTGAATAAGGATGCCCGCCTGCGATGAACCATCTGAAGTCCAGCAGTGTCTTCAGGTTCCCGCATCCCAGCTTTTTTGCATAGTCGTAGGCCTCGGGCACGCTTAGGACAGAATTGCAGATTGCCGCTGCAAGAGGCTCCATCATAATCGTGATATTGTACGCTCTGGCGATATCGCACAGCGTGACAATCAGCTGCTCATTCTTCTTGGACGCCTCCTCACGCCCTGCCCCTTCCGGAAGGCTTCTGGTCTTCCCGTTGCCATATACAAAATACCTTGCACCCATCCTGGCAGTCCTGTCTACGGCTTTCTTCAGGTATTCTGTATAATACGCAAAGTCGAAACTGTCATCCGCAACCACTACATCGAGTGGGAGGGGATTATCGAAGACCTCACTTGCAATCCCACTGTCTTTCACCAGTTTTCTTGCTTTCTGGTATTCTAAATCATCAAATGACATGATTTCCTTAATATGCAGTTCAACTGCATCATATCCGGCTGCCGCAATCTGATCCGCCTCATTTACAAAGCCAAAATGGCTGGTTTTCATTTTCATAAGCCGCCCCCTAATCCTCATTTACTAGCACAACTTTTACATCTGTTGACCTGCCCGATACCAGCTCCTCCATCTTCTTCTGTACCTGATTCATCGGCGCAACGGTCGTAATCAGCTTTTTCAGGTTAATCTTGCCGGATGTAAGCATCTTTGGAATCTCGTATAATTCGTCAACATAACAATAGCTGCCCTTTAATTTCATCTCATGTGCCACTGCATATTTATACTCAAATCCATCCATATGCTCCGCTGCCATGCCAATCATCGCAATTTCACCGCCGTTTCTGACCATCTTCATACTGGTGTTCAGGCTGACTGCAATGCCTACACAGTCAGCTCCGGCATCTGCGCCCTTGCCGTTCGTGATTTCCATTACCTTTAATACAGGGTCTTCCAGCCCGGAGTTAATTACATGGGATGCCCCGCATTCCAGTGCTTTTTCCAGACGCTGCTGGTTCAGGTCAATGCAGATTACATCCTTTGCGCCCAGATATTTTAAGCATTCTAATGCCAAAAGACCGATTGGGCCTGCGCCGAAAACTGTAACGACTTTATCTTTTACATCACTTAACATCTTAACGCCGCGGAGCGCAACGGAAGTAGGTTCGAACATGGAGCCTTCCTCAAAGCTTATGCTGTCTGGGATAGGAATCAGCTTTTCTGCCGGGACTACCACATAGTCTGCCATTGCGCCGTCATATCCGCCTGCCGGCATGGTTGTCCCCGGGATGAAACGTTCCTCACAGAGATTTGGAAGCCCTGCCTTGCAGTCCGGACATTCGCCGCATTGGATGTTTGGATACACTACGACCCTGCCGCCAACCGGTATGGATGGGTTCTCCACGCCTTCTCCATATTTATCAACGACACCGGAGAATTCGTGTCCCATTACAAGGGGTGCCACCCGCATGGCGCTGGTACCTTTGAACCCTCCCGTATCTGAACCGCAGATAGATACGGCTTTGACCTTAATCCTTACCTGGCCCTTTCCCGGTTCCGGAGTTTCACGTTCCTGTTCCTCGATTTTATATGGTGAGACATAACAATATGCTTTCATAGATTTTTCCTCCATTTCATCAATCTACATTTCCAATTACACTTCAATCTGTACCTTTATTTCCGTATTCTGCGGGTTATTCAGAATATCAAACGCTTCCTGTCCTCTCTCAAGAAGATACGTTGAGGTAATCAGGTCTTCTACATTCAGGCGTCCCTCAGCAAGCATCTGCGCCGCCTCCTTCATTTCCGAAGTAAACATATAGCTTCCCAGGAACTTCAGCCCTCTTCCCACAATCTCCATTGGGTCAATCTCTACCTTTTCATGCATCAGTGCTACAAGTACGATTGTTCCGCCATTTCTTACCAGCTCAAAGGACTGATTGATAGAAGAACCGACCCCGGCAGCAATGATGACTCTGTCTGCGCCATAAGAATCTGTAAGTTCTTTTACTCTTGCTGCAACATCTTCATCCTTCGCATTAATGACCTCATCTGCCCCACATTCTTTTGCCTTCGCAAGTCTTGTGTCAAGGATGTCGGATACAATCACCTTCGGAACTCCCAGAGCCTTCAGGAATTTTACAATCAACAGTCCAATTGGACCAGAACCAATAAGCACGACACTCTGTTCATCCACTGTCCTCCCAGTCTTCGCACAGGCAAGTGTCACTCCGCATGGCTCCAGCATTGCCGCTGCTTCATAAGAAACATTATCCGCAACAGGGACAACCATCCATGCCGGCACGGTCACATATTCCCGCATCGCCCCATCAGTCTGTGTGCCCCCGATTGCAGTGCCCATACTCTTCCTGTTCCCGCACAGATTACCTTCCCCACGTTTACAGAAAAAGCAGTCATTACACAACACCATAGGATTCACCGTTACCTTCTGCCCGGCTTTCAGGTCTTTGACCTCATCCCCTACCATGGTAATATCACCCGAAAATTCATGTCCCAGAACAAGCGGCGGTGCAAATCGGTCCGATGCGAACCTGTATGCTCCTAAGTCAGAACCACAGATAGATACCTTCTTAATCTTAATCTGTACTTCATCTGCCTTCGGCATTGGAATTGCCCTTTCCTCAACCTCCAGCACACCGGGTCCATGATAAACTAATGCTTTCATTGCCTTTCCCATTATCCTGATCTCCTTCTTCCTTCTCCCCCGTCCATTAAGAGAATCGCAAAGGGGTTCTGCAAAGGGGTCTGACCCTTTTGCATAGGGGTCTGACCCCTTTGCTCTCCATTGTCAGATAATTATTGTGTATTGAATCAAATTAGCACGGCCATGCGATTGTATAGATATGTTTTCCGCCTTTTGTAGGTCCTTTTAATAATTTTTCTATCTCTTCCGGATCTCTCTGGCTCATGTATTTTGCATCAGGAAGTTTTCCTACCGGACATGCTTCCAAAATGTCATGATGTAATGTAACAAGGTAATCACATACCTTTTCGATACATGCTTTTGCCTTAGCCGGGTCTGCCTCTGTCGCGTGTCCTAATACTCCCTGTGGTGCTGTCACACACTCAATTCCTGCATTTCCCACAACACAGTGTCCCGGGATTGGGTTGCCATAGATATCACCGCCCCGGTCTACATGCCCTGCCGGAAGGATTCCGTGTACATCTGTGTCTTCAGCGTGTTCCATGTCGCAGTATTCCGGGAACAGTGCCAGTGAGATACTCTGTTCTGCCTCACAAGCATGCTGGAACGGTCTGTTAAATGGTCCGCCATGCTCTTTGTCCATCAATGTCTGGGCCATGACACGCGGCAAATCTACAAAGTAAATCATCGCAGGCACCTGATATTTTTTCCCCCACTCCTGAATTGCAACCGGAAGGGAATATTCCTGGCCATGCATGCTGATGAAAATCATCTTACGGAATCCGGTATTCCAAAAACCGGTGATGATTGCACGCAGATATGCCATGAAAACATCGTCCGGAAGGGGTATTGTGCAAGGCTGCCCAATATGATGGAAGGGGTGTGAGCCATACCATACCGGCTCTGCCACTGTACATCCAACCTTCTCTGCCACCATTTCTGCAATCCTTGATACGATAAATGTATCTTCACCGATTGGACCTGAATTCCCGTGATTCTCTGTGGAACCTACCGGGATAATAATGATATCGTCTTTCTCCAGCCTCTCCTCAACATCTTTTTTTGTCATTGTCTGATAATACATCTTCTTTGCTGACTCCATCTGTCCTTCGTTTGGAAAACTCCACTCTGCCATGATTAATTCCTCCTTGAATAAGTTGTTTATTAGTTTTTATGACTTATCGAACTGCATCTTGCTTTTCAATAAGCGAATAATGGATTACTCCACTATTTTCAAAATAATTCTGCTGCCTGTGACCATAAAATCACTTTGCAGATAATGCCCGAAGTCTCTGCTGATAACTGTCTGTTCCGACACCGTTTACAAGTTTTACGATTTTCCCGCCGGCAGCCATGATTTTTTCAAAATCCATTCCTGTCTCGATTCCCATAGAATTCAGCATGAACAGCACGTCTTCTGTGGAAATATTACCGGTAGCCCCTTTGATATATGGGCATCCGCCTAATCCTGCCAGTGAGGTGTCTATCTTATCAATCCCCGCTTCCATAGCAGCCACTACATTTGCCAGCCCCATTCCTCTTGTATTATGCATATGCAGCATCCAGTCCATATCGGGAAATGCTTCCCGGAGGGCCATCGTCCTCTCATAAACGAGCTTCGGTGTGCCAAGCCCTGCAGAATCGGAAAGGGAAATCTGGGCTGCCCCTGCATCCTGAAATGCCTTTACAATCTCCTTAATAAAATCAAATGAAATCACGCCTTCCCACTGTGAAGCAAATGGCAATGAAATGGACCCTGCAAATCCCATATGGTTATCCCTCGCTATTTGCCCGGATTTGGCAAATGTCTTCATAGACTCAAGCGGGGAACGCCCTGCTCCTGCCTTGTTATGTTCCATGCTGGCCGAAACGTTCAGCTTAATCTTCTGACATCCGCAGTCCGCTGCCCTTCTCACATCATCCGGCAGATACACAAGTCCACGGTACTCAACGCCTTCCTTCATATGGAGCTTTTCAAAAACCTTGTCAGTATCCTTCATCTTATACATCGTCTCATACGTGGAAAATGCACCAACTTCAATACTTTGGCAGCCTGCATCAACAACCTCCTCGATAATTCTCACTTTTTCCTCAACCGGATAAATCTCCGGGGCTGTCTGGAAACCATCCCTTGTAACTACCTCACAAAGGATTACTTTTTTGGGAAACTTCATCTTTCTTTCTCCTCTCTTTACTGTTTTGTTAATAAGATGCTTCAATGTGATATATCCATATCGATGTCTCGTGATATTATGTGATGCATCACTAGCTTTCAAAAATATGTCCAGATGGTTATAAACCAATCTGAACATACCCTTCCTTCATTCTCTCAACAGCTGCACTCGTATGCTGGTACATACATTCCAACGCTTCTTCGTACTTCTTCGCCTCAACCAGCTTCAAAAACTTCTCATGTTCCTCTATGGGAAGATAGCTATGCTTCCTCACAATCTTTCTCGAGCCTATCCTATACTGGCTGCGCACGCCTCTGTAAAAATCAGACAGCTGCTTATTCTGCAGCAGGTCAATCAGATAAACATGGAACTCTGCATCAACTTCCGTGTATGCCGAAATATCTTTCTGCTCCATAGCCCTCTTCTGCCTTACGATGAAAGCCTTCAGAACTAAAATATCGTCTTCCTCAATCTTATCAATAATCTTCGGCAGGACATAGTGTTCCACACATTCACGGCTCTGATAGATGTTTTGAATTGCTTTCATATCAATCCGCAGTACAGAAAATCCTACATTAGAATCAACCTCCAGAAGCCCTTCATTCTGCAGCTTCACCAGTGCTTCCCTGACAGGCGTGTAACTTAAGCCCAGTTCCTTAGCACTCTTGCGGACACTGAAAAGTGTCCCCGGCTCCGCTTCCATAATCTGTTCTTTCAGGCTCTCATAAGCCTGTTCTTTCAATGTTGGCATATAAAAACTTCCTTTACCTTTGTCTTGTCTGTTTGCTTGTGATTTCTTATGATGCATCAATCATATCACTTGTCAGTACATTTGTAAACCCCACAAATCAGACAAATATATTCAATAATTTTTGTGCATATTTCACATTTATTCAAAGGGGTCAGACCCTTTTGCTCTCCATTTTCAGAATATTCTTAAATTAATAGAATCGCTATCTGTGGTCTGCCACACATGTGTCTTTTTTATAACAATAATTGATTCCGTTTCGGTCCTATGTTACCATGAACACTAGATTTGAAAGAACCTCATCAAGTGTTCAGGCAGCTTCCGGCTATGTTTGGCCGTTGCTGGGGGTAATAAGGAGATTATTCTAATGAAAATATTAATTAAAAATGGACGTGTTTTGAATCCGGCAACCAATACGGATGCCGTGCTTGATCTTTTAGCAGAAGACGCCTGCATTAAAGAAATTGGGACACATATAGACGCCACGGATACCGATAAGGTAATTGACGCCTCTGGCTGTTATGTCATGCCCGGGCTCATTGACATGCATGTTCACCTGCGCGACCCGGGATTCCTGTATAAAGAGACGATAGAGACTGGGACTCTTGCTGCTGCCAAAGGCGGATTCACCACAATTGTTGCTATGGCCAATACAAATCCAGTTATTGATGATGCACACAAGCTGGAAGCAGTCTATGAGCATGCCCGCCAGTATTCTCCTATTCATGTGCTTCAGGCCGGCTCTGTTACCAAGGGGATGAACGGTTTAGAGCTGACCAATGCCCGGGCATTAAAAAATGCCGGGGCTCCTGTATTAAGTGAGGATGGAAAGACGGTCATGAACGCAGCTCTGTTCCGCGAAGCCCTCTTAAACGCTGCTGCCCTGAACCTTCCTGTTTTAGATCACTGCGAGGATATCCATTTAAAGGGAAATGGCGCACTTAACAGTGGTTCCATCGCAAAAAAACTAAAAGTAGAAGGGATTTCCAATGCCGTTGAGGACACTATCATAGCACGGGACATCCTGCTTGCGAAAGAGACAAACGCACGTCTTCATATCTGCCACTGTTCCACTGCAGATTCTATGAAAATAATAAAAGCTGCTAAAGAGGACGGCATTTCCGTAACCGCTGAGGTATGTCCTCATCATTTCACGCTTACAGACGAAGATATCCTTCCCGGAGACTCTAATTATAAGATGGCCCCTCCTCTCCGCACCCGGAAAGATGCTGATGCATTAATAGATGGATTAAAAAATGGGACTATCGACGTAATTTCCTCCGACCACGCCCCACATGCCCTGTATGAAAAAACCGAAGACATCGCATCCGCCGCATTTGGCATCGTAGGTTTGGAAACTTCTGTTCCACTGACAATAACCGAACTTGTTATCCCCGGACACCTTACCCCTCTTCAGATGGCAGAAAAGATGAGTTATAATCCAGCCAAAATACTCGGGCTCGGGACGCGTGGCCTAAATGTGGGAGAAATAGCCGATATCACTGTCATTCATCCTGATATAGAGTTCGTAATAGATAAGGATTCCTTTGCAAGCATGGGGCGCAATACCCCATTTCATGGGCGGAAGGTCCGTGGAAAAGTCCTGTTTACTATCTGTGAAGGGGTTATCTGTTAAACCAGAACAACTAAAATAACAATCACAAGATCTTTTACTCACAGGCAGCCTGTAAACAGTAACCATCATTCCCTATATTACGATATTTTTAGGTACGATATTTTTATCCAAAATTCCCTGTTTCTTTCCTCCGAAATATGTTATTATTATAACGTATTGTAAAGAATAGCGAGAATCAATGAATGGAGAAGAAAGCTATGAGTCTAATTGAAACAGTAAAAGATGCCGGTATTGTAGGAGCCGGTGGGGCAGGATTTCCTACACATGTGAAGTTAAACACAAAGGCCGAGTATTTTATCGTTAATGCTGCCGAATGTGAACCATTGATTGAGACAGACAAGTATCTGTGCAGGACCTTTGCCGATGAACTGATCAAGGGCATCACTTATATTGCCGATCATCTGGAAGCAAAGAAGCGCTACATAGCACTGAAAGCAAAATACAAAGCCGAGATTGCCGCTTTAAAGGAAGCGATTGATAAGAATCACGCCGATATCGAGATTTTCGAGATGCGCACTTACTATCCGGCCGGAGACGAGCAGATTATCGTACAGCAGGTGACAGGAAAGACCGTTCCTGAACGCGGGATCCCGATCGAGGTGGGCGCCGTAGTTGATAATGTAGGAACCGTACTGGGAATCTACCGTGCTGTTACTGAGGGAGCAAAGGTAACAGATAAGTATCTTTCCGTTGTCGGGGAAGTAAAAGAGCCGATTATGCTGAAAGTGCCGATCGGGACACCGATCCGGACATGTATAGATGCCGCAGAACTTAAGATTTCTGATTATGCAGTCATTCTCGGCGGCCCTATGATGGGAAAAGTTTTCGCAGATGACAGTATGATCGACAAGCAGGTTGTAACGAAGACAACAGGTAACATTATCGTGCTTCCGAAAGACCATTACCTGATCAAGAAAACCCAGGTCCCGATTGAAAGACTGAAACACCAGGCAAGAAGCGCGTGTATCCAGTGCCGCATGTGTACGGATTTATGTCCGCGTTTCCAGACAGGGCACAGTATCAAGCCTCATCTTGTCATGCGTAATATCTGGAGGGAGGATATCATTGATTCCAATGAGGAGTTTGCAAAGAGCTTCGGCGATGCCGTGAACTGCTCCAGCTGCGGAGTGTGTGAGATGTTCTCATGTCCGATGGGTCTTTCTCCGAGAAAAGTGAATGATTACATGAAGGGAAAGCTTCGTGAAAGAGGAATCATGATTGATAAGACTCCGAATCCGACAGCAAGACCGACTATTGAACTGAACCGTATCCCGACTGACCGTCTGATCTCAAGACTGGGGCTTGCCCAGTATAACGGACTGCATGCACACAGCTGTACAGAGCTGCTTCCCAAGGAAGTCTTTATCCCTCTGTCCCAGCACATCGGCAAACCGGCCGCTCCCGTTGTAAAGGCGGGCGACACCGTACATACAGGCGACTTGATCGGACAGGCTGACGATGCTGGATTATCTGCCAACATCCATGCAAGCGTAGACGGAACCGTAACCGAAGTAACATCCGGCGGCATCAGAATTAATGTAAACTAATGGAGGAATCAAAAATGGGAAATTCAGTTGGAATGTTAGAATTATCCAGTATAGCAAAAGGAATTGAAACATGTGACCACGTACTTAAGGCGGCTGAGGTTGAATTACTGAGGGCCTCCACCTTATGTCCGGGAAAATATATGATCATCATCGGCGGTGACACAAGCAGTGTCAATGCGGCAATGAGTGTAGGCGAAGAGATCGCAGGACCTTTCCTTGTGGACAAGCTTCTGATCGCAAATATCAGTGATCAGCTGATGCCTGCAATCAGCAGTACAACACAGGTACCTACAAGCGGGGCTGTCGGAGTCCTTGAATTTTACTCTGTCGCTTCTGCCATTGTTGCGGCCGATACGGCTGCAAAGGCTGCGGATGTACACCTGATGGAGATCCGCACAGGATTTGCCGTGGGCGGTAAAGGATTTGTCACCATGTGCGGCGATGTCAGTGCAGTAACCGCTGCTGTGAAGGCTGCGGAAGAAGTCAGCGACCTGCTGGTTAACAGCGTTGTAATCCCGCGTCCTACAGATAAGCTTTACGAAGCTCTGATGTAGGCAGATTTACCACGAATATATAAAACGCCAAACAGTCACGATAAAACAGCTGTCCCGGCTGCGTCCATGAATTGGATGACACGCAGCCGGAACAGCTGTTTTCATTATTACAGGACTTGCTCATTGTCATCAGACTTACTCAACAATCTGGGGCTTACGGTATAAGTCCAGCTTTACTTTTGTCCCCTTACCCACTTCAGATTCTACCGTCAGGCCGTGGTTTAATTTTGTGCAGATGGATTTGCACAGATACAGCCCTATTCCTGTAGACTTCTTGTCCTTCCTGCCATTATATCCGGTGAAGCCCTTCTCAAAAATCCTCGGGAGGTCTTCTGCCTGAATCCCAATTCCTGTATCTTCGATTATTAATACACCTTCCTTCAAGGGATCCATATAGATGGAGATAGATCCCTTATTCGTATACTTCAGGGCATTGGAAAGCAGCTGCTCCAGTACAAAAAGCATCCACTTTTCATCGGTAAGCACCCTGCCTTCGCATTCCCTGTAGTCCAGACGAATTCTTTGCAGGATGAAAAGCTGGGAATACTTTCTTACGGCCTGACGGACAATCTGGTCTGTCTCATACCAGTTCAGTGACAAATCTGATGACATATCCTCCATACGCAGATAAGACATGACCATCTCAACATACTGCTCAGTCTTAAACAGCTCCATTTTCATGGAAGGGATAAATTCGGTCTGCTGCTCTTCCATCTCCTCTTCTTCAAAGGATTGTAAGAGCAGGCGCATCGCTGAGATTGGTGTCTTTATCTGGTGGGCCCATAAACTGTAATAATCAAGCATATCCTGCCTGCTGATCCGACCGTTCGTCTCAATATCCGTTTTACACTGGAACAACTGCCGTATTTTTTCCTGATATAACTCCTCTGCTATATCACAACAGCCCGGAAGTTCTCTCAATTCATCAGGCAGGGCCTCGAGTGCTTCCCTGACCCGGGATGTGTGCCGGCAGTATCTGACAAATCCTGCGATACATGCAGCGGCATATATGACGGCTGACAGCAGTATTGCATATCCAAGTGCATCACTACTTATATTATGCAGATAAAGAATAAATGTAAAGATAAACAATATCAACAAATATACAACGAACAGGCCGCTTCTTGTTCTTAAATAAGAGATCAATTTTTTCATTCGATCAGGTACCCGATTCCTTTCTTTGTCACGATAAAGTTCTCCACGCCGATTCCCTCCAATTTTCTCCTCAGTCTGGTGATATTTACCGTCAGCGTATTGTCATCAATGAACTCGTCACTCTCCCAGAGCCTTTCCATGATTCTTTCGCGCTTCACAATCTTTCCCGCATTTTCCATCAAAATCTGGAGAATCTTAAAATCATTCTTTGTCAGGTCCAGTTTCTGATCCTGATATATTACGGTGGCATCATTCAGGTTCAAAATAACGCCCTGATATTCCAGTACGCTCAGTTGTCCCTGAAATGAGTACGTACGTCGAAGCAGTGCCTGAATCTTCGCAGTCAGGACATTTAAATCGAAAGGTTTCTCGATAAAATCGTCCCCGCCCATATTCATCGCCATGACGATGTTCATATTGTCATTCGCCGAAGACACAAAAATGATCGGCACCTTAGAAATCGTTCTGATCTGGCTGCACCAGTGGAACCCATTATAAAAGGGAAGAAGAATATCCATTAGGACAAGGTGGGGCCCGAATGAAATAAATTCCTCCTGTACATTCTTGAAATCTGTGACACAGTGTACTTCATAATCCCATCTTGTCAGATGCGACTGGATCGTCTTTGCAATTGTCAGGTCGTCTTCTACGATCAGTATTTTATACATCGATGCTCTCTCCTTATCTTCTAATACGGCCGGTACTCCTGAGGCCCGGTGCCGTTCACCCAAGGTTCCCGGCACGTTCTGAACTGTAACCATTATACTCTGCCTTGCACCCTGCTAACAAGTTCTAAAGAAGATCTTTCAAAATTCTTTAGATTATATATGTTGACAATATATATTATATTTCATATAATATGTGTATAAAATATATATACAAAAATAAAACATATACAGAAAGGACTGATAACATGACCTTTACGCTGAATACACCGATGTTCGATTTTGTCGTCCTGTCGGTCATTGCAAACGGTGATGCTTATGGCTACCAGATCAGCCAGATCATCAAAAAAGCAGCAAACACGAAGGATTCCACACTCTACCCTATCTTGAAACGGTTACAGGATAACCGGTATGTGGAGACTTATGACCAGCAGTTCCAGGGACGCAACCGGAAGTACTATTCCATCACGGATACGGGCCGGGAGCACCATCAGGAATTATTAAAGGAATGGGACACTTATAAAACAACGATCGATGAGATTGTTAAGGGAGGGATTTCATAATGAACAAAACAGAATACATGAAGACGCTTGCCCACAGTCTGCGGCGCCTGCCAAAAGAAGACTATGATAAAGCAATTGATTATTTTGAAGAATACTTTGCGGATGCAGGGCCGGAAAATGAACAGCAGGCCATCGAGGATTTAGGCTCCCCTGCAGACGCAGCGAATGAACTGATTATTAACCTGGCCGTTAAAAATGCACAGGAACCCCCGAAAACAGTAAAACACGGACTGTCCGCCATCTGGATCGGCATACTTGGTGTATGTGCCGCCCCGATCGCACTGCCGTTAGCCTTTTGCCTTCTGGCAGTCATCATCTGTATGATTATGGTGGCGCTACTTTTTATCTTATGTTTATTCCTTGCGGCTGTTGCCGTGGCTGCCAGTGGAATCGTCGGTGTATTCGGCGGGGCAGTCCTTCTGTTCTCAACATTTGCCGATGGACTTGCAACAGTCGGTATGGGCCTGTTTGCATTAGGCGCCGGACTTCTGCTTGTTTACGGGGCCGTAATCTTCTGCCGCTGGTTTTTAAAGAGGGCATCCAGATCACTTGCCAATATTTCAAAGGGAGGAAAAAAGAATGAAAACAATCACTAAAAGAATTCTCACTGTTTCTGCCGGACTTATGGCAGGGGGTGCCATCCTTGGCGGAATCGGTTTTTTCATGGGAGGCAGACCCGGTGTGGCTATTAACAAATACGGGATCAATTCCTCTCATACCAAATCAGAGGCGGTAGTGTTAGAAAAAACTAAATTAGATTCCTTCTCTGATGCTACATTTACAGTTGACTCTTATACCGATATCAATGTGATGGCATCAGAAGACGGAAATTATTATCTGGAATACAAATTAGACAAAGGCGACGGTAATCCTGAATACGATGTCAGCAACGGACAATTTACTATGCAGCAGACAGACTTTTACGTAGGTTTTATCAATATTGGATTTGGCACAGATGCCCTTGTACCCAACACATATATTAATCTGTATGTACCGGAGGACAAGGAACTTGGCACACTGAACATAAACAATGACTCCGGTGATTTATCTCTGGACCATGTCCAGTTCAAAGACGCCAATATTGAAGTCGACTACGGAGACATCACGGTAAAGGACAGCAAGTTTGACTCCATGACACTCACATTGGAAAATTGTTCTTTTGACCTTGCCGACAGCGAAATCGGACAGTTTTATCTCCATAATGAATACGATGATAATACATTCACGAACTTCACATGCAAAACTGCAACTATAGAACTTGATTCTGGCGACCTTTACATGGATGCGGCTAAACTGGAATCCTTGAACTGTGATTCCGAATATGGGAATATCACACTGCTTCTCCCCGAAAAACTGGAGAAATACACGTTTGATGTCAATACAGAATATGGTTCCATCAGACTGCCGGGTGATGCCCCGAGGGGACATTATTCAGACAGGGATGAAAGCGAAGAATATTATCAGACCGACGGAAACGGGAAGAATCTGATAACCATTCAGGCTGATTCCGGAGACATTGAGATAAAAGAACGATAAAAATCACATATATTAAGAAAAACTAAGAAGTGCAGAACCCCTGCACTTCTCTGTTTTTAATGACTAATTCCTTATAACTTCTCCGCCCATTCGCTTTCTTTAAAACCGGTCAGGACTGTGTCTTTTGTAACGATAATCGGACGCTTTACCAGCATCCCGTCTGTGGAGAGGAGCTCGAGCTGCTCTTCCTCACTCATCTGCGGGAGTTTATCCTTCAGTTTTAATTCTTTGTAGAGGTTCCCGCTCGTATTGAAGAACCGCTTCAACGGCAGGCCACTTTTGTGGTACCATTCGGTCAGTTCTTCTTTTCTTGGGTTTTCTGTCTTAATATCCCTCTCCTCATAAGAGATTCCCTGTGCATCCAGCCATTTTCTGGCCTTCTGGCAGGTGGTACATTTTGGATAACATACAAATAACATATTTGTGCCTCACTTTCGTCATGATTTGTCTGTCTTTATTTGCCCGTCTTTACTGGAATGTAGAGACAGACACAGGCGCCCCTGTCTTCGTCGGAATTGGATAAAACAAGACTGCCGCCCTGCTGTTTTGCGAAGGACTGCACCGTAAACAGGCCTATGCCGTAGTGATACTCAGAGTTCCGGCTCTTATCCCCCTGATAGAACTGCTCTGCTGCGTGCCGGAGGTCTTCTTCCGTAAAGCCGGGACCACTGTCCTCTATCCGTAAGCACAGCCAGTCCCCTTCTTCTTTTATACGAATCCATATCATTCCGCCCTCAGGCGTATATTCCACTGCATTATTTAAAAGGTTTTCCCATGCACGGCCCAGAAACTGCCTGTCACTAATAATATAGTCCGACTGAAGTGAAATTACAACCTCCAGACTCTGTTTTTTTGCATCCGTAAGCATTTTCGCAGACTCCCGGAAGGATTCCGCCATATTCCGGATCTCGATCTTTTCCTCCTTCGGCTGGAAGTCACCCTCTGATTTCAGCATTTCCTGAAGCGTCAGGACATACTGCTCAATCCGGTCTGTCTCCTGAAGAATGTAAGTCTGGTACTCCCGGCTTTCTTCCCGTGATTCTGCCTCATCCAGCAGCTGTGTGCTGCCGCGTATCACGGTCAGCGGAGTCTTGATGTCATGCACCAGTGCCCTCACCTGCTGCCGCCTGTTCTCCTCCAGTTTCCACTGTTGTTTCAGTGATATTTCCAGCGCGTCCTTCATCTGAATAAGAGAGTCCATCACCTCGTCAATCTCACGAATCCTTGTATCAGGCTTTCTAAAATCCAAGTCCTTAAGCTGTACTTTTTCCGTCACCTGTTTGACCGACTCCAGCTCCTCCCGGAATATCCTGCCGAATCTCCTGACAAGTATGACACATTCGATCAGAAACGCAGACAAAAATAGCAGCAGGAGGCTTTCCGGGGCTCCCGGCAGATATTTCCTCAGCACCGGGTCCGTAAACTCTGCCTTGATATAGTATACGGCGATACAGATTTCATTTTCGCGCGGGAATACCTTGAAATATTCACTTCCATAGCTGCTGCCGCCCTGCTCATATCTCTGCCAGACACCTGTCCTCGCTTTTTCCGCCAGATTTCCGTAAAGAAATGTTCCATCCTCACTATAGACCCCGAAACGGCAGGTGTCGGGTATCATATCCTCCGTTACCTTCCCGGCTTCCTGAATGACCGTGCGGTTCTCCTCAAGCACAGTCTCCCCGTAATTGGCTGGCAGCAGCATCCCCGCGCCGCTTGCAATAAGAAATAACAGAACCGCCAAAAGGAGCAGTCCGCCCGTCACAGCACAGAACCAGAGCAGGAACCTCCAAAACACAGACTGTACTGACACTTTTCGTTTTACTTCCATTTATACCCTATCCCCCATACCGTTTCGATCGGTTCTATCCCTGCCCTTGAAAACTTCGCCCGGATATTCTTCACATGCTCTGTGATCGCAGACACGTCACTCTCCCGGTCATAGCCAAACACCCGTTCATAAATCTGCTCCTTTGAGAAAACATGTCCGTGGTTCACAGCCAAAAACTCACTGATCTCATACTCACTTTTTGTCAATGGGATGCGCATGCTGTCCGTTTCCGCCTGCTTTCCTGCCAGGTCAAAGCGCACCCCCGCTATCATGACCGCATGTTTTTTCTCCCGGTTTTCCCTCCTCAAATGTGCCTGGACACGGGCCCTTAATTCGCCGATACCAAAGGGTTTTGTAATATAATCATCGCCGCCGGACCCGAGACCGTACATAATGCTCGTTTCATCCGTCCTGGCCGTCAGAAATAAGATCGGGCAGTCCACTTTGCTCCTGATATTCCGGCAGAATGTGATTCCATCCGTCCCCGGCATCATCACATCCAGTATGATCAAGTCATACTGGTTGAGATATTCTTCCTTTACCTCATCAGCATTCTGACAAACCGTCACCCTGTGCCCTTCCTTCTCCAGTGCACGCCTTATTAATGTAAGAATTGCCGGTTCGTCATCCACCGCTAGAATTCTGGCCATGATTTTTCTCCCTCCTTATTTCAATCCCTAATCTTCCATTCTCCTGCCTTCGTAATTGTGAAACCACATAAACAGCAGTCCTGCCCCGGCCAGAGTCATCAAAAGCATTACAATACCGCCCGTTTCAATCTGAGTCCGGAGGAATGCCTTATTTATATCTGCATTTGCCGTCATCTGCACATAATAGCCTGTAAAACGGCCTGCCCAGGCACAGGGCAGGAACTGCCAGATGCCGTCCCCCAGACCGGTCATCATAAGGGCCGCCACCAGACTCTCCACGACTCCCGCACCAATCGATATCCCTCGTGAAAAACGGATTCCGAGAAAAAGGTGAAAGCAATAGCAGAAAGTCTGGCAGACCCATGTGACTAGAATCAATACAAAATAAAATTTCCCCGGTACCTTTACATCTGTCATCAGTGAAAATCCTGCTCCAAAACCTCCGACCGCAAGGGTCAGGGCAGCCAGATTCCATAGCATGAGCAGACAGATTTTTATCGCAAGATTTGACTCCCTGTGCCTGCCGGTCCCGAAAAGATTCTGGAAATGCCCGGCCTGCTTTTCCTGCTCCGCCGCAAGTGCACTTACAAAACTTACGAGTACCGGACATACAATTGAGACAATCTCTATATAGCCGGATATTTTTCCCCACGCACTCCACATGGAGAAGCTGTAATACCAGAGAAATACGGCGATTCCAAGAACCGGCATCACAATATGCAGCCAGAGAATCCATGTCCTGCGCATTTTCAGCATCTCAGCGCTGAGCAGATGAAGGAATGTGACATGTTTTCTTCCATTTTCTAATCTTCCCATCCCCGCAGCCCCTTTCTTTGATACAGATTCGCAGTCACCAAAAAACAGATGAAAAATAACACACCTGAAATCAAAACTCCAACTGGTATGGTCCATAAGTCCAAAACCTCCGGAGAAAACGTCTGGCTCCCCGGCTGCGCAGGAAGTCCGTTTGGCAGTATCCTAAGGACGGGGCACATCAGGCGGCTGATATAAGAAAATGGATTCAGAAACCACCATTTTGACAGTGCTCCCAAGATCCCCAGGCCAATATTCCCTGCCAGTCCGAGCAGAAGCCCTGCCGCATATCCACACGTGCGGCTCATAAACAGCCAGAGTGGAACCTGCCATGCACTTAAGGCCAGCCACAGGCATACCGCTGCAAGACCTGCCATACCAGAAATACTCCTGAGAGCCCCCTTTGCCAGAATCCTGCTGACGATTTCCTGCGTGCAGTACAAAAGCAGTGCCGCATACAGAAGTGTTTTTAAACTGTAGATTACTTTTGCGGCCCAGAGCTTTTTCATATCAAGAGGAAGTGTTCCCATGATCCTGTTTTTTACTCTTTTTTCCCGCTGTTCCGTGAATGCCGTGCTAAGCAGGAGCAGCATGGGAAAGAATGTGGTATACCACCAGTTATACTGATTTGTCTGATAATAAACTGCATCCTGACCTGAAAATAGGAACGAAATCAACAGACTGACGAGAGGCACGGCCCAGAATAATTTTGCCGACACCGTGTGTCTGTTCTTCAGCCCTTCTGCTTTGATATATGCCTGCATCATGCCGCCCTCCCCCTGTTCTTTCTCACAACTTCGGTAAACAAGACTTCCAAATCTTTTCCCTGCTTCATCCCGCCCTGGTATCCGAGCACACCGTCCGAAATGATTCCCACATAATCCGCCACCTGCTCAACCTCGCTTAAAATATGGCTTGAGACGATGACCGTAATTCCTTCATGGGCAAATCCACGGATCAGTTCTCTCAACTCCTGTATACCGAAAGGATCCAGCCCGTTCGTCGGCTCGTCAAGGATCAGCAGGGACGGGTGATTCAGAAGTGCAGCCGCAATTCCCAGCCTCTGCTTCATCCCCATCGAAAACTGACCGGCCCGTTTCTTCCCAGTATTTTTTAGGTCCACAATTTCTAGTACCTCCTGAATACGCCTCTTCGGAAGTCCCAGCAGAAGCGTCCGTACCTCCAGATTTTCCTCCGCCGTCAGATTTTCATAGAGAGGGGGCTGTTCGATCAGAACACCCGTTTCCTTAAGACTGTCCCTGGTCCATCGCTTTCCCCGAAAATAAATCTCCCCTTCATCCGGCCGCATCATTCCCGAAAACATCTTCATAAGCGTCGATTTCCCGGCCCCGTTTGGACCAAGCAGGCCGTATACACAGCCCTGTGGCACCTTCAGGGATATCCCCTTTAATACCTTCTGCCGGGCAAAACTCTTGCTGATTCCCTTCGTCTCTAATATAAATTCACTCATATCAGTGTCCTCCTAATTACATTCTGTATTTGATAAAATAATCATACAAAAAGAATATAAGGAATTTATAAGGGTGGGGGATTTTCTTTCAATTGGAGGGGCGGTAAAATTTTCTACGCATCTGGGGTATATGACCGGTATGTTTTTTCTTTATGAACTGCTCTCGGCGGTATGTTGTGTGATACGGAAAATTACAAATTCTGCGGGTCTGGACGGGGAGATTCCAATATTCATTATTAATCTGCCGTTTTTGATATCATCCGGTGACATGGTTGTCGGACCGATCTCTATAAAGTAGCTCTCACTTGGTGATGCTCCTGCAAACATGCCGTTACGGAACAAAGTATTCAGAAAACTGTCTATCGAAAGGCGAACTCGGTTCCAAAGGTTAGCATCATTCGGTTCAAATGCCACCCATCCAGTATTTGCCTTAATGCTTTCCTCCACGTAAATAAATAAACGTCTGGTATTGACATATTTAAAGGCTGTATTTACACTTGCCGTCCTTGCTCCCCAGATGCGGATCCCCTGTCCCGGCAGTGCACGGATCAGGTTGATTCCTTTTGGATTCAGGATATCCTGCTCCCCCTTGTTAAAATTAATATTCAGGCCGGTGCATGCTATCGTCTCATTTGCCGGGGCCTTATGTACGCCCCTGCACATATCGGTACGGGAATAGACTCCCATAACGGCCCCTGACGGTGGGAAATATCCCGGTTTCTTATTGGCGCGGTCAAAATTCTGTATCCAGGGATGATAAATTGCTGCGTAAGTGCTGTCTATCATCTCTCTGAACTCAATCAGTTTTCTAACATCAGAGATATCCCTCGGCATATCGAGGACTGCAAACCTGCTCTGTATGCTCTCACAGTGGGCAACCAGAGAATTGATTACCTCTGGGATAGTGACACCCGGAACCGCTATAATACTCACTGTATTATTCTCAAGAAATGCCTGGATTCCGGTTCTTTTTCCCGGCCCTTCATCTGTACCAGTAAAAGTGGATGCTGTAATATTCTCTTTTGTACCGTCAGCGCCGCCCTCCAGCCGGATTGAACAATTTCCCTCTCCTAAAAGAGCCTCCACCGGATTCCCCGGCAATGGTATATCTTCCCCCTCATTTGGGCCTTTGTACTGTAACTTTACCAAACGGCTGTCCTGCAGTCTGCGGCCTATATAATTAGCCGATTCTGGGTGAAGATTTAATTCCGCGAACTCTTCTACTTCATCATCATACATTACCCGGATGGTAAGTCCTTTCTTACTATCTTCTACAAAATGTAATTCGACCCGATTCCCCCAGTTCCCCTCATTGGCCGCCGTTACGGAAAGCTGACCATTATCATATGAGGCTGACCTCGCATCAGACGGCAGTACACGTGCAACATAGCAGCGGCTTCCACCGTTTTGAAAAAACTGTTCTACTGCGCCTGCCAGATAACGGTATTCTCCAAATGCAGCTTCATTTAAGTAACCTCCGAATTTACGTGTGAATTCCGAATAAGTCAGAATCAGAACCGGAGCTCCCGCAGCGGTCCCCCTCTCTGCCAGACCTACAAATCCGGCCACACTTGTTGCTACGCCCTCCATTGAATGCGGCAAATTTTCATATTCCTCCACATATACTCCCGGCGATAAATATTCTGCCATTTCTTTTCTCCTTTCCTGCTGCAGGCACTTTGAAGCAGGCCCGACCCACGCTTTTTTTACCTTCCAATTGTATCTGTATCTATCTTATCATAAATCAGGAGGATTTCACTGATATTATTTTGTTTGTCCTAAATCTCTTAAATCTGCCACAAAAAGGCTTCCACAAAAAAACTTGCAAAATAATGTATGAAAATAGATACTTAACTTGCGTATTCCTGTTTTTATGGTAAAATATTCACGTAATAAGATTTCACACCCTGTGCACCGGCAGTGCAAATACCGCCCTGACTGTCCCGACCATCCGGCAGCCACTGCACAGTAAGCATAAGAATAACAAGGAGGAACGCATATGTACTATTTTAGAAAAGTAACAGATGATTTATATTGGGTTGGTGGCAATGACCGGCGTCTGGAGTTATTTGAGAATCTTTTTCCAATTCCAAACGGTGTATCATACAATTCTTACCTGCTGATGGATGAAAAGACCGTGCTTTTTGATACCGTGGATACATCTATCGGAAGACAGTTTCTGGAGAATATCGAGGCTGTACTGGACGGCAGGTCACTTGATTACCTGGTAATCAACCACATGGAACCGGATCACTGCTCTCTCATTGATGAGCTTGTGATACGCCACCCGGATATGAAGATCATCGGCAATGCCAAGACATTCCCTATGATCGGCCAGTTTTATGATCTGGATCTGGAAGGGAAGACGGTCACGGTCAAGGAGGGGGAGACCTTCTCCAGTGGAAAGCATACCCTGCACTTCGTGATGGCCCCTATGGTACACTGGCCGGAAGTCATGATGACTTACGACGAGACTGACAAAGTACTCTTCTCCGCCGATGCATTCGGAACCTTTGGTGCAATGAACGGGACAATCTTCAATGATGAGATTGATTTTGACCGCGACTGGCTGGATGATGCCCGCCGTTATTACACCAATATCGTTGGAAAGTACGGCGTACAGGTACAAAATGTCCTGAAAAAAGCATCTGCCCTCGATATACAGTACATTTGCCCTCTACACGGTCCTGTCTGGAGAAGCAATCTTGCCTACCTGCTTGAAAAATACAATACATGGAGCACCTACAAACCGGAAATGCAGGGCGTTATGATCGCCTATGCATCCATGTACGGCAATACAGAGAATGCGGTAAATGTTCTGGCTGTCAAGCTTGCTGACGCAGGTGTCAAAGAGATTAAAATGCACGATATTTCCAGAACACATGTATCTCAGCTGATCTCCGATAGTTTCAAATACAGCCATCTGGTACTTGCGGCTCCAACATATAACGGCGGCATTTATCCGGTCATGGCGAATTATCTCGACGATATGAAGGCACTGAGTGTACAGGGACGTACAGTTGCAGTGCTCGGCAATGGAAGCTGGGCCCCAATGTCTGCGAAGCAGATGGAGGCTAAGATCAGCGAGATGAAGAACATGACTCTTTTGACCGATAATTTTGCAGTAAAGTCCGCACTGAAGGGTACACAGATGTCAGAGCTTGATGCTCTGGTTGAAAAACTTGTGGAGAGTATACTGTAATTCTAGAAAAGAAAAGTAAAGAAGATAATAAAAAGTCTGGCCTCCAAAACTGCCAGACTTTTTATATACTTCGTCAACTATTGATATTGTTTTTGCTTCGAATTATATAGCAAAACGCTCACTCCTGCTTTTTTCTCCTGTCAAACCACACCAGTCCCAGAAACAGCAGAACCCCAGCTATCGTAAGCAGAATTCCCGTTTTTACCCCCGGCACATGGTATTTCAGTTCGATTTCATTCGCCCCTTCTGTTACCGGTACCGCCATCAGGGCATTGGCCGCTTGTTTTATTTCGACCTCTTCCCCGTTTACACGGGCAGTCCACCCGTCATCGTACGGGATTGTCAGAAGCATGATGCCGGCCTCATCTGCGGTATAGTTTCCTTTTACATGGCCGTCATCGAAAATCTCTGTCGTCATTTCTTTACTCTTTAATTCACGTATCACATCCTCAAACAAGGACTGGTCCAGATAATAGAAATAAGAGGTCGCATCCTGCTCTGTCCCGCTGTAACGGTCCAGTGTAATTGTATGTTCCTCATTCCCATTTCCTGCATTAAATATCTTGTAACTAAGCCATGTAGAATAATCGCAGCGGTACTCCCCGTCAATAGAGAGTGCCAGATCCTGCATCTCTGTGTCAATATATCCATACAGAAGATCCCCTGTCCCGGCCGATGGGATATGGAAATTCAGAGACTGGTCTGTCAGGCTGGTCTCCGGCTCTATTTTCTTATAGAGATCCACTTTTCTTCCGAGAATATTGGAAAACAATTCGTTCTGGTATATAAACGGATCTTCCGATTCCACCTTGTCATACACGGACCCGGCCGCCAGCATTCCTGCCCCCAGCACATACGGGTTCCGGTATACTGCTTTCTGATTTGCATCCGGAATAGAGGATACTTTTTCATAACCCGCCACGTTCTCCGCAGACAGCAGGTATTTTACACCGAACAATGAATCGGCAGGCAGCACGGATTCTGACACAATACTCAGGTCCCGTTCTGTCGAGTATCCGATATCCAGAAGCATATCACCGACCGCTGAATCATAGGTAGAAGAATAATGATTCAGTCCCCGGTATCCATAAACCATTGCCTCATTCAAATATGCAGAGCAGCGGTTTGGCTCAAGATAACGCTTCTGAAGTGTATCCATCCTGTAAAAGACGGAATCTTCGCTCTCCTGTACTGAGCGTATCTGTGCCTCTGACTGATTTACATAGTCCTGATACGCCTCATTCTCCGGATTCCACTGATAGTTGATCTGGAAGGTAATTGCACCGTTGATCACAAATTCCACGGCTAAAACAACCGGTAACAGGTACCTGACCCACTTCTGGTATGCAGCCAGAAGGAAAAGCAGGCAGTATATTGCCAGAAAAACAAATGTAACTTTCAGATATCCCTGTCCATACACATTGTAGAAATAAAATCCGATAAAAAGCAGAAGCAATCCCCCATAAATCGCGGACATCTTCTTCATCTCCCGCCCTTCCGCGAATTCAGCTGCACCTCTGGCAGCCAGATAGATCAGAAGGAATACGGCAACGAAGCTGAACCTGTAGCGATAGCTCCCTGCATACCGGAAACCGCTCCACACACATTCTAACGGGATAAACCAACAGCTCACCAGCATGAAAATCACTGCAATACCTGATAACAGTTTTTCCTTACCGGGTATCCTGCCCGATATAAAATAGTACAGAACCAGTCCCAACGTAGGCAGGCCGCAATACAAGGAAACGGTCGGCACGACACTGCCCAGTGCAAAGCCTCTGAATATGTCTAAAAAGGATCCATTGACAGCCGGTGCAAAGATTGACAGACTGAACACTTCTTTCCCATTCTGCAGCCCTTTTACGATCGGATAGAAAATAAAACAGCTCCCCAGAACACCACTCAGCATTACAAGGCCGGCCCGTACGGTATCTGCAATAACCTTTTTCCATTCGCCTTTCTCTCCCGTTTCCGGCATGGACAAGATTCTCTCATAGAGGAAATAGCATCCTGCAAAAATCCCCGTCATATAGCCTGTATACCAGTTGATCGCAATGCTGAGCAGGACTGTGATAAAAAGGCCGGTCTTTTTCTTATCCGTAACAAACCGGTATACATTCCATAAAAGAAGTGGCAGTAAGATCACTCCGTCGAGCCACATAATATTGGAAGACTGTATCATGACATACTGCATCAGCCCATAGGACACAGACAAGAGTATCCGAATCCTTAAGGACAGCACCGGGAAACGTCTTGACAGGAAGAAGTCCATCGTAATTCCGGCAAGTCCGAGTTTCACCGTGTTCAGGATAAACAGGAAAAGGGGAATCAAAGCTTTCGGGAAGAAAACAACAAACAAATTGAGTGGGCAGCCCAGATAATACCCGAAAAGCGCCATAAGAGAGCCACCCATTGATTTTGAAAAGGAATAACCGAGATGTGCCTTCCCAAGAAGGACGTCCTGATAAAATGCAAAATAATCGACATATTGAATGTCCTGATCCCACAACATATTAGATTTCGTCCCAAAAGGATAGATGCCGCTCACTGCATGTATGATCATAAACAAGCCCGTGATGCATATAAAGATAATTCCCATCACTGCAAGATTCTTTTTTCTGTTTTCATGTAGTTCCCTATTCTTCAACATGGATGATTAAACTCCTATTCCTTTTTATATCTTTCTCTCCACACAGGAAAAACTCTGTATAATGAAATACGGCTGAGGAAAACCCAGCCGCATTTCTTTCAATTCCTACTGGAACTGACTCTGTCCGGGATAGTTTACTGCTATATAGCTTTTCCCGCGGTTTACTTTTATTTCATTCCCATTCATATCCACAAGGTGCAAATCGGACCTTTCATTATTAGCATCCTTGTACCAGTGTATTTTCTGGACAGCCCCGTTTGATACATAGTATCCGGTATAATTATTTCCGCCATTCCAGTTCAGCTGCTTATGTCCGATATCGTCTCTCACAGAAATATCTGTCTCCAGTACGAACACATTTGTGAATGCCAGCTGTGTCTGGGTGCTTTCGTCCATCTGGGGATTGCCGTTGATCTGTTTCAGATACGTCTTAGATGCCTCATCATATGTCAGTGTTGCTGATGCCGCTCCGAAATCAATGCTGACTGTCTTACAGTCAGAACCTTCCGGCTTAAGCTGTTCATTTACCCCGTTGAAATTGAATGCAGTACCCTTCTTATCGTCTGCCAGATCTGTTCTTCTTCCCTCGGACTGTACCACTTCTGCAAACCTTGTACCGTCAAAATATCCGGTGTGCTCCAGAGAATAGCCCTTATTCAGCCTGTCCTGATCACGCCCAAACAATCCTCCGGCATTATTAATCCCGTCATACTGGTCCAGATTCAATGCCTCCAGATAGTCAGCAATGCTGTCATCAATTCCCCAGTTTACATAGAATGCGTCATAAGTTTCTGAAAACGCCGGGAAATAATAGCGGCAGCTTCTGATCGCACAAATCTTCGGAACGGTTGTATAGTCCCCGTAGACTGCCATTAAACGTGTCACATCACCTTCCACCGGAATCTCATAGATAATGTCAGCCTTTCCGATTCCATACTGCGGGAGCGCGTCCTGCACATTGTTAACCATGACTGCTACAGGTCTTTTGCCGATTGCCCCATCAGTCAGGTCGCCAAGCCCTGTCAGAAGATTCTGATTCGCTGGTGCTTCTTCCGGCTCTTTAGTCTCAACCGGTTCTGTTTTCTTCGGTTCTTCTGTTTTTTCTTTCTTCGTTTCTTCTTTTGGCGCTTCTGTTTTTTTCTTACATCCTGCCATACTGAAAATCATCAGCATAACCAGAAGGACAACGCCTGCTCTTTTTAACCTCTTCATATTCATACCCCCTTGGTAAAATATTGAAATATTTCTAATTAAGTATGCTGCCTCTTACATTTTAGCAGATACACCATGAAATGCAACCCGTTAATCTTCCTTTGCTTCTTCCAGATTGCTCTCCCTGCATAAGTATATCGGCCTGTTCTTCGTTTCCAGATAGGTCTTGGACAAATACATACCCAGAATACCCATACAGAGCAGCTGTATCCCTCCCAGCAACAGTATAATACAGGTCATTGACGGCCATCCTGCCACTGGATCCCCAAAGCAGAGTGTCTTTACCAGTATAATAACCATGAACAGAAACGCCACTGCACAAAACACGATGCCAAGTACTGATGCCATCGCAAGAGGTGCCGTGGAAAATCCGATGATCCCCTCCATACTGTAACGGAAAAGCTTGAAAAAGGACCATTTCGTCTCTCCCGCCCTGCGCTCTACATTCTCGAACTCAATCCATTTCGTTTTATATCCGACCCAGCCGAAAATGCCTTTTGAAAAGCGGTTATATTCACTCATTTCAAGAATCGCATTCTTAAACTTCCGGTTCATTAGACGGTAATCCCTCGCCCCATCCATGATCTCCGCAGAAGAAATCTTATTCATCAGTCCATAGAACCTGCGTGCAAAGAACGACCTTATCGGCGGTTCTCCCTTTCTCGTTACCCTGCGGGTGGCAGCCGAATCATACCCTTCCTCTGTCACAGCCTTCAGCATCTCCGGCAAAAGCGACGGGGGATCCTGAAGATCTGCATCCATCAGCGCAACATAGTCGCCGTCAGAATTTTTCAGGCCGGCATAGATAGCAGCCTCCTTCCCAAAATTTCTGGAAAAAGAAAGATATTTCACCCTCTCATCTTTCTTCGCCAGATCTTTCACGATTTTCAATGTATTGTCCTTCGAACCGTCATCTATAAAAAGAACTTCCATTTCATATGTTTCAAGCTGGGTACATATCTTCTGAAACTCCTCGTAGAAATACGGGAGCACTTCCTCTTCATTATAGCAGGGAACAATCAACGTTACTTTTTCTCTCTTCATCTCACTCTTCCTTAGTCTGTAAATAAAGTTTCTCTATCTCTTCTTTAAACAGGGCTATTTTCTTTTCAAGACAGCCCTGACTCCCATATCTGCAATCTCCGTGACAAGCGGGTCCTTCATAGCCAGCAGTAGACCGCCGTAACTCCCGAAAAATAAGAATGCAGCAATCAGCATGGTTACGAACGGTCCCAGATCCGTGGAAGTCTTAAGCAGTACAGACAGGATACTCGCAGCAGCCAGCGCGAAAGCTACCTTTCCAACCCTGACATCTGTCAGCAGTCCCTTAAGCATATCTTTCAGGTACACACACTGAATTATAAGTACCACAAGCTCTGCCATAACCGTTGCAAACGCCGCCCCCGCAGATGCAAAGTGGGGAATTAGGAAAAGATTCAGCACAAAATCCACAACTGCCCCTGCCACGACAGATATCAGCACCTTATCCTCCCTGCCCATCGGCGTCAGAATCTGGATTCCGGTAATATTAGACAATCCGATCAGCAGTACAGTAAGCATCAGCAGCTGCATGGGAAACGTGGCTGGCAAAAATGGTTCTTTCGACAGGATCAGTATCGATTCCCTCGCAAAAATTATAAAGAACACTATGAGTGCACTTCCGGCAGTCACGACAAATCTAACCGCTTTCACGACCGTTTTCCGGAATGCTTCCATCTCCCCCTTTTCGATATAGAAAGATAATCTTGGCAGAAGCACCGTTCCCAAAGAGGTTACCACATTTACCAGTACGGTTTTTACCTTAATAGCTGCATTGTAGTATCCTACATCTGTATCTGTCTTCATAAAGCCAAGCATTACCATGTCCAGATTCAAATAGATACTCGCTGCGGCGGACATAAAGAAAAAAGTCAGTATGGGCCTGATATGGCGTTTGAAATCATAACTAACCGTCTTCTTTAGGGAAACAAACTTCCTCATGTTTATAAAATTCAAAATACCGGACCCATAACTTGCGAAGGCGCTGACTGCACCGTATATAATATAATCTTCCGGCGAATGTACGAATGCAAACATCAGGACGAGGCCCACTACCTTGAACCCAAGCGCACAGAACGTAATGTAAGAATACTGCTCAAGGGCGCTGTAAAGCCATTGAATCCCCATCGTATTTAACACAATGGAAAAACTGACAACAGTCAGCAGGATTCTCTGCTCATTGAATTTCGGGATCACGGCAAGACTCAGGAAAAAAGCCACGTAGATCACCGCTGTCGTAATCCCGTTGATAATCAGCAGTTCCTGTACCGTAGCCGAAAGCTTCTCCCTGTCGTCCCTGACCTTTGCACACGCACGAATCCCATACGTAGGCACCCCCAGAGATGCAAACATTGTAAAGTATGAGACAACAGAAATCGCAAAAGCTACTTTACCGCTCCCGTCAACCAACAGTACCCTGGAAATATACGGGAATGTAATGAGAGGAAAAATGATTGCCGAAACTGTCAGCAGGGCATTCATAATAAAGTTAAACTTTATGGAATGTATCTTCATGTCTAGTCTTCTCCTATGCGGTTGCGTTTCTTACAGAATCTCGCAACCCAGGTATATCCTTTGAAATGCAGTCTTCTAAACATTCGCAGACTGCCGCTTTCCATTCCCGCCCTCTCATAAATATCTGCACTCTTATTCTTGAGTTCTCTATCAAAAGTGATAAACTTTTTCCGGATCTCCATATCATCCACCGGAAAACTCATAAATATTGTGATCTGATCGCCGATCATCTGTGCAGTCCTTTTTCCGATATACTCAACTTTCTCAGGTGAACAACTCTGTTTCATGCTCTCATAAAATTCTGTCAGATGCATGATCACATCGATATGGTTCTGCATATGCCGCTGATACCCCTGAATACTGACGCTCTGCGTCATGACGGCAAGCCGGTACATGTATACGGTCAGGTCCAGATACTGCACGGTCTTTACATAAGGCACCGGGAACAGGATATACTCCACATCCACATAGAAGCAATGTTCATCCAAACGGATATGATTCTCTTTTAATACCGAAGTCCTGATAACGAGTGCGTGCATGCTCATCTGTCTGATTTTACATGCTTCTTCAAAATCCCAGACCTCTCTTCCTGCAAATTCTCTGAACTCTACTGGTGTCAGTTCACCTGTCGTATCGTTCACCTCGTTATAGTTCGTCACCACGTATTCCGCTGTGCATGACTTTAAAGCCTGTACCATCCTGACAAAATCTTCCATATTTACCCAGTCATCTCCGTCAACAACCTTGAAATAGGCGCCGCGCGCTTCCTCAATTCCGCGGTTAATGGTGGAACCATGTCCGCCGTTCTCCTTGGAGATTACGCGGAAAGTCTGTGGATATTTTTCCTCGTATTCCTTCCCGATCTGCGCGGTATTATCCTTTGATCCGTCATCCACAACCAGTACTTCAATATCATCTAAAATCCTCTCATCCAGAAATGAATCCAGTGTCTGGTTCAGATACTTCTCCACGTTATAAGACGGGATCGTAACTGTTAATACTTTCTCCATAGTTTATCTCCTATTTTTTCCTTATCATACTAATCGTTTAGAATCGGAAACTACTGTCCTTTCATACGGTCTTTCGCTTTTCGCATACCGGAAAGCAGATTCATCACCCGGTACATCCTCCGTTTCATAAAAAACAGCAGAATCTTATCCTTTCCGGACAGCTCGCTGATATAAGGATTCTTCATGATATCCGGATATTTTGAGACTACATATTTCCGAAATCTGTCCAGCCACATGCTCTTTGTATCTGCCAGAATAATCTCCTTTGACGGAATAAAATAACAGTGCTGGAAAACCAGATATTCCAGTTCTTTTTTAAATTCCTCTTCCAGATGCTGCCCGTTAAAGTAATCCATCAGGAAATTCATCACATAGGTGCGGTCCTTATAGCTCCTTTCGAAGTTATTGCTCCGCATAATGGAACCCTGCCGCAGCATATAATAGTACTTGGGCGAATCTCCCACATACCCGATCTTTTGGGCTTTTATAATAAATCTCGGAGTTGTCGCCAGATCTTCATAGTGAAGCCCTTCCGGATACCGGATTCCCGATTCATCCCAGAATGCCTTGCTGTATAAGCAGCAGCATGCCGAAGGCGACTTGATCAAAAGTTCCGGATTCGATCTTGCATTCATACACTGATTCTGAGGAAAACCATAGTGGTACCGGTCTCTGCGCCCAGTATCCTCTTCGATGGATTCAAAATCAAAGAACACCATGTCCGCATGCAGTTCTTCTGCACAGCAGACAGCCTTTTCCACCATATCGGGTGATACCGTGTCGTCACCGTCTACAAAAAACAAATATTTCCCGTGAGCCTGCTCTGCCCCCTTGTTTCTTGCATCACTCAGGCCTCCATTTTCCTTATGCAGAACTTTCACTCTGGAATATTTTTCGGCATACTCATCACATATTCCGGCGCTTTTATCCGTCCCGCCGTCATCTACCAGAATAATCTCTGTCTTCGCATAGGTCTGTGCAAGAAGGCTTTCTACGCATCCTTCTATATACTTTTCAATATTATAAACAGGAACAATTATACTGGCTAACTCCATAACATACTCCTTATTGATATAATAAATATTTCTGCTGCTTTTTCAGCTGTTCCAGACTATAGTCAGATCCCTCACCGATACGGACTGCTTCTCTGTCCTGTTCCTGCCTGTGAGACAGAATGAAGGAAGCCCACTCCTCCGGACTCTTTTTCAGGGATAAAAACCAGCAGTGACCAGTTATTTTTGCCTCATCTGTAATCGTATCACTCATCAGGCAGGGCAGTCCTGCACACTGGGCCTCCACACCGACAGTCGGAAGTCCCTCAAAATTAGAAGGGAGAACAAAAAAATCCATTCCCTGAAACAGCCTGTCAGCATCCTTTCGAAATCCCAGAAGCTTTACACTGTCTTCCAGCCCCTTTTTCCTTACAGTCTCTTTTACCTGCTCAAACCGGACCCCCGTGCCTACAAGCAGAAGTATAGCTTCGGGGCACCTTTTTTTCAGTGCTTCAAAAACGTCAATTAAAAAGAAGTGATTCTTCTGATAAACGAAGTTTCCCACATGGCCCACAACAAACTGGTCAGTTATCCTCAATTCACCGCGTATCTCTTCTCTTATTTCCACATTGTGTTGAAATCTCCCCGTATCCACTGCATTAAAGATCACAGAAAAATCTGGAGACTCCACAATTTTTGCCGGGAACATCCACACCCCGGCCTTTTTGGAACATCCATAATATTCAGTTGCCGTCCTATACAGGGTCAGACGGCAAATATAATGGATGATGTCAAATATTTTACGTTTCAGCACGCTTTCAATGTCATTCCCACTTGAATGGCTGTGCAGAAGGATACGTTTCACGTGCATCTTCTTCGCGGCCCATGCCGCCGCACAGTCAATCGCAGTGGATATGTTCAGATATACAATATCATATCTTCCCTGTTCTATAATCTTACAGACCTGTCTGTACTGTTTCACCGGATGCTTTAAACTGGCTATTGCAAAAATTCTTGATTTCCGCTCTCTTAGATAACTTTCCAACTCCGGGTCGATTTCATTCGTGAGAAAGTCAATTCCCACATCATCCCCCCGCACATTTTCAAGAAAGTTCAGAAGGTATTTATCAATTCCACCGCTCCTGCCATCCATGATAAAGCCTGCCAATACTCTTTTCATCACTGCTTCTCCATGTTTTCCTGTATCTGTACAAAACTGCCGCCTTCCTTAACTGTATAATGCATCAGATATCCCAGGAAGGTCCAAAGTGCAAAGCTTCCCGGTGAATTCGTATACAGTCCGTCTAATAAAAATAACATTGATATTGCTGCTATTATAACGCATGCACTCAGTACGGCAATATAGTTCCTGTCTTCCGCCTTAACAAAGCGCTGCCCGCGCCACCAGCGTATCAGTACCAGAATCATGAATGCAGCGTAAATTACAAATCCTACGATCCCCTGATAAGCAAGGATGTTCAGATAAGTATTGTGAAGGCTCACGTACTCACCCTGCGGATTATTAATCAGATAGCTGTCCGGCAGTCTGTCTTTCACAAATGGAAGAAACGAATTGTATCCGGTTCCCAGAACCGGCTTCGTCTTCCACACTTCCAGTCCCCCCGTCCAGAGTGCTATCCTGCCGCTGCTGAAATCATCCTTTACCCCCTGTTTCCTGCTCTTATCATGTCTAGTCTGCTGGTCATTCAACGTTTGCTTTGGTTTCCCTGCCGCGTTCTTTTTCAATTTGATATCCATCTGCTTCTGCACCTGCGTGCTGACCTCTGACTTCAGGTAAGACGCACCCCCCAGAAATGCAGCTGCGAACACTGCCATTACAACAAGACTAATGCAGACCCCTTTAATTTTACTCTTTTTCATAACAGCCGAATAAATAAACCAGAACCCCACTGCCGCGATCAAACAAACTTCCGCTGTCCGGGAATCACTAAAGACCAAATAACCGCAGTTTAATACTATCATGATGATGTATAAGATTTTCTTTAAAAGCCCTTTCTTTTCCAGTAAAAAATATAGACACATCAAAATAGCAGCTGTGCTCAATACACCGCCGTAATTTGGATCTGTATAAACTCCCCAGAGACGCTCCCATCTGAATCCCGCAAACATGGTCTCACCATCTCCTGTAAACCATGCCTTGTAGTAAAGAGTCTTCATCATAATAAGTCCCGCTGCCGCGGAAAGCGCACCATATATCATGATAATATGGGCCACAACAGTAAATTCTTTTTTATATGCCTGCACAGACCTTGAACTATCACAGGCGTAAAGCAGGAAGAACAACATTCCCGTCCATATCAGCCACTTCAGATCCGACGCCGCCTGCCCGTAAGACCGGTTCACGATTATGGACAGAAGAAAACTAGCGCAGAATAAACCTAGCACAATCCAGCCCGGTGTCTTTATATAGTCCCTGAAAAAAATCAGCCTTCCCAACAAAGTCAGCATTCCAAGAACCAGAGAAAGCTTCACAAGCAATGGCTGTATCGGAGATGAATACAAAAATACATTAAAAGTAGCTAGTCCCAGTAGTAAATATGTGATTTTAAAGCTCCACTCCAGTATACGAACGTAATCCTTTTTAATAAGTCTCAATAATCCTTAAACCCCTTTTCTTTGCATCTGGATCATCCCATGAATCATCCTGCTAATTTTTATCCCCCTTGTTTTCTCTCTATGCTATCTTATACTTTTTTCATCCTAAAATCAAGTTTTTGACAGAAATCCAGATTCGACCTGAATTTTCATTTTACGTATATAGAAGTCCACCATGATGGAAGAAGATGATAGTATTCTGTTGTTAGAGATGGCTGTCGCCACCAATCTAGGGATGAAAAATTAAATGTATTAAATATTGATGTGAATGTCGTTAATATCAACAAAGTCAATATTAAAATTCTTTTTTCCACTTTGTACATCCCCATTCAATTTTTTCACTCTTTAAATATATCGTAAATCATAATTTATTCATACCACTTTTGGACCATTGATCTGTACTGACATGATAGGTGATTTTATACGTGATCTTATGTTCCTTTAAAAAACTTTTAGTTTTATGAATCATTACTCATGAATTAAAAGACTAATCCAGTAATAGTCCTCCCCATAAGTTGATACTATCATATCCCTGAGATGTCCAATAAATTGAGGTTCAACTTTTTCAACATAATATGTCTATTATCTCAAATCTGTAGTATGATATCCACGCATTTACTATGAGCGTTTACGAAGAAAACAAATGTTATTTCTTAAACTGTTGTTATAATTAGCTCACAATTTCCATGCACATATAATTTTTGTTTACCGGCACATAAAAAGAAATTGTCTCCTATTTGAAATGCATATTTATTTTCCCCATATACAATGTCTCCGCTACCTCTCAAAACGGTAATTGTCCGAAATGATGATTCGTCATTCATAACCTCTAGATAACCTGACACTGTATATTTAACACATTGAAAATATTTGCATTCTCCTATCAGTTCAATTTCTGAATCCATAACAAATGACGCTGGTAATTTAGTATTCCTGAAATTTTTCCATTTTTTTAAGTTTGCAACATCTAATGCCTGTTTTATATGCAACTGTCTATAATTCCCATATTCATCTTTCCGACCATAATCATAGAGCCTATATGTAACATCTGAATTTTGTTGGATTTCACAAACTAAAATTCCAGCTCCTATCGCATGTATTGTTCCTGCTTCGATAAAAAATGTATCTCCTTTCTTTACCGGTATCTTATTTAGGATATCCAAAATTGTGCCTTCTTTTAGTGCTTTCTTCAACTGTTCCTTTAAAATATCTTCTTTTAATCCGCAATATAGATAGGAATTTTCATCGCATTCTACAACATGCCACATTTCATTTTTCCCATACTGTTCCTCTACCCGCAAAGCATATTCATCTTCAGGGTGTACCTGAACCGAAAGATTTTGTTTTGCATCAATAAACTTGATCATTAATGGAAATTTATCGAACGCCTGACATTTCCATCCCCATTCTTCTTTACCTATAATATCAAGATACTCGCTAAACAGCAGGCCCTTATTCTGACCTTCTGCAACAGAACTTTGTCCCGAATTATGTGCAGAAATTTCCCAACTCTCAGCAACAATATCATAATCACACTTCTTATGATATTTATCTCTTAGTTTATTTCCTCCCCATAAATAATCTTTAAAACAAGGCTCCATTTTAACTAATAGGTCATGTTGTCTATTCATTATCTTTCTATCGGTTTGAAGCGATATGGTATCCTCTTCTTTAATATCTTCACCGACTGATACCTCTACAATAACCACGTCTTCATTTGTATTATTAGCTATACAATGCACTTTACCTGCCGGAACAAATATGCTGCTGTTAGGCAAATAATCTTTCTTCTCTTCTTCGATAATAACTGTAGCAACGCCTTTGACGATAGACCAATGTTCACTTCTGAAATTATGCTTATGACTATTAAAAGACTTTCCGGCACTCAAAGTTACTTTCTTTACCTTATATCCGTCTCCTCTTGTCAAATTTTCATACTTTCCCCATGCCCGATACCGTACACTACTATTCTCAAAAAAATCATTATATTCCTCAACATGATTTTTTATTACACGTTTTCTTCTGTTAGCCTCAGCCTTTGAAGTTATCAGAATAGCGTCATCGGTATTCACTACTAAGGCATCATCTATGTTATTAACCACTACAAGTTTATTATCTGATTCATTAATAATTTGAGTATTATTACAGTTCTCGAGAACCGTATTTTGTTTAAGTGACTGATTCCAGCTCAATAATGTATCAAAATTCCCAATGTCTCTCCACTTATACTTAGCCTGAACTGCATAAATATTTTTGCTTTGTTCTAAAAAATTATGCTCAATGGACATTATGGGAAACTCTTGAAGCCTAGCAAAGGGTAAATGAATTGTTCTCAATTCTCCTTTTATCCCATCCTGAATCTGCTTACATGATTTAAATAAGATTGGATTTAACTTCTTCATTTCCTGCAAAAAGTTTTTAACAATAAACAGCATATTTCCACCATTCCATAGGAATCCCTGCTTAATATATTGTTCTGCTATATTCTGCTGTGGCTTCTCATGAAACCGGATGACTCTATTCTCTTTTGATAATAGATATCCAAAATTTGTATCAGCCTCTTCCGGCGTAATACCAAATATAACTGCCGAAGCGGCTTTTGTTAAACTCTGTGCGGCTACAATTGCTTCTTTATAATATAAATTATCAATTTGATGATCTGAGGAAACAACATAAATAGTCTCTGAGGGATTACAGCACATACTAACCACCATAATAGATGGTGCTGTTCCCTTTTTTTCACTTTCCAAAAAACATCTATACTTTACCCCTTGAAATATCTGCATCTGACTTTCAACTATAAAGTGATAATCTTCATTTGTAACAATGAGAAATTCCTCACAAAAGGGTAAATTTCTTGCGATGGTTTCTTGAAATAGTGACCGGTTTTCTTTGATATTCATAAACTGCTTAGGATACTTTTCCCGCGACAACGGCCACAAACTATTTCCTTTTCCACCTGCTAATACTAAACATTTCATCTTTAATCCTCTTGTTCCATAATGCTCAATAAGGCTTCTTTCAATTCCTGTATTTTTTTATCTGCTTGCTTAATATCTTTCTCTTTTACCCCCAAGTAAACTTTCACTTTGGGTTCAGTTCCAGAAGGTCTCACACAGCACCATGCATTATTATTTAGTTCATAATAAAGAACATTAGATTGTGGCAGTTCTAATTGTTCTTCGCATTTAGTTTTCAATTCATATCGTACCCGCTGTTGGTAATCTCTGATTGCCAGCACCTCATAATCAGCTAGTTTCGTAGGCGGCATTTCCCTTAAATTCTTTAGAATCTCCTTGATTCTTTCTACACCATCTATTCCCTTTAATGTTATAGATAATAAATCTTCCTTGTAATATCCATACTTTTTATAAATATTCTGCATTTGATCCCATAAGGTCATCCCTTGTTTCTGATAGTATGCAGCTGCCTCACACAAAACCATAGATGCAACTACAGCATCTTTATCTCTGGCATACGTTCCAAGAAGGCATCCGTAACTTTCTTCATAACCAAATAAATATTCATACTTTCCAGACTCCTCAAACCATTTTATCTGTTCCCCAATATACTTAAATCCTGTCAATACTTCTATTAAATGTACCTTATATTCCTCCGCTATTTCATTTGCCATGTCAGATGAGACTATTGTTTTAACCAATGTTCCATTTGCTGGCAACATTCCTTGTTTTTTCTTTTCAGCTAATTGATACTCTGCAATTAACAAGCCTGACATATTTCCAGTAAATGGTATATACTCATTTGTTTCACTGTCTTTTGCATATACACCCAGACGGTCTGCATCAGGATCTGTCGCTAAAATAATATCTGCATCCACTTCTTTAGCCAATTCTAATGCCAATTCAAATGCTCTGTGATCTTCCGGATTAGGATATGGTACTGTACTAAAATTACCATCTGGCAGTTCCTGTTCCTGAACCACAAAAACTTTATGAAAACCAATCTCCTTTAAAATTCTTCTAACCAAGAGATTTCCCGTTCCATGCAGCGGCGTATACACGATCTTTAATTGCTCCGCCATTTCTGATATTGCCTCTGAATTCAAAATCAGCTGTTTGAGTTCCCTTATATACTGAGTATCTATATCATCGCCTATGTAAATCAATAATCCCTCAGCAATTGCTGACTCTTTATCTATCGTTTTCACGCTACTATATTCACTTACAGCATTTACTTCCCTAATAATTTGTTTATCCTTTGGCGAAGTAATTTGAGCCCCGTCCGACCAATACACTTTGTATCCGTTATACTCTGCCGGATTATGACTTGCTGTAATCACTACACCAGCAATACATCCAAGTTGTCTCACTGCAAATGACAATTCCGGCGCAGGTCTTAATGATTCAAATAGATACACCTTTATTTCGTTAGCACATAAACATAATGCTGTTTCTTCTGCAAACTCCTTTGACATAATTCTAGAATCATATGCAATAGCAACTCCTTGTGCTGATCCGTTTTCCTTGATAATAAAATTAGCCAAACCTTGTGTTGCTTTTCTCACCGTGTAAATATTCATCCGATTAGTCCCGGAACCTATGATTCCCCTTAACCCTCCGGTCCCAAAATCTAATTCCTTATAAAAGCGATCTTCTATCTCTTTTTCATCTTGTAAGTTCTGCAACTCTTCTCTTGTTTTTCTATCAAAATATGTATTTTCTGTCCAAATCCTATATCTTTCTTTATACGTCATGGCCTAACCATCCTTTCAACAATTCTGTATAATTTTATCATATTTTCTAACAAACTCCAAGGATTTCTTGTCTTCCTTTCTCAATTATAGTATGATATTGTTATTGTTTATAAATAGACTTGTAAACAATAACTTCCACTCCGCTTTTATAATTCTTCTTGATAATGTATTGACTCACTTGCTGTTTTACATGATCGTGTCTAAGTGTTTAAAGTAGCGGTTTATCAATGAAATAACTGCATTACAATCATCACAAAAATAAGGAGAAAAAGAATGAAAAAAACTGCACTAATAATGGCCGGTGGCAAAGGAGAACGTTTTTGGCCTAAAAGCCGTAAAGCATTGCCCAAACAATTTCTATCACTAACAGACGATGACCAAACAATGATTCAGCTAACTGTAAAAAGAATACTACCGCTAGTTGATATAGAGGATATTTATATCGTTACGAACAAGATCTATAAGGATCTCGTTCAGCAACAATTACCCGGTATTCCCATCTCAAACATTATTTGCGAACCTGCCGCAAGGAACACTGCTCCTTGTATTGGCCTAGGGGCCTTATATATTTCAAAAAAATATGAAGAGGCTATTATGTATGTATTACCATCAGATCATTTAATTAAAAACCCAAAACGTTTTATTGATTCTTTAGATAAGGCGAGTACCATTGCAAATTCAGGCTCTAATCTCGTAACATTAGGAATAACTCCAAATTATCCCGAGACAGGTTATGGGTATATTAAATATAATTCTTCACAAGAATTTATGGGAGGATATTCTGTTGATCAATTTGTTGAAAAACCAAGTGTAGACTTAGCTGAAGAATATCTTGATAAAGGAAATTATTTGTGGAACAGCGGTATGTTTATCTGGAAGATATCATCCATTCTTGATAATATAGCACGGTATATTCCTGATACATATCAAAAATTATTAAAAATCAAAGCTGCACTCGGAAGTGATCAAGAAAATACGGTATTGCATGATACATTTATTGAATGTAAATCAGAATCTATAGATTATGCTATTATGGAACATGCCTCAAATATATATACTATTCCAGAAAATTTTGGATGGGATGATGTCGGCTCATGGTTGGCTTTGGAAAGGCACAATGCAACTGATGTAGATAATAATATAAAGAAAGGATCTATAATTTCTATTGATACACACAATTGTATTATTGAAGGAAGTCAACGGTTAATAGGAACCATTGGTATAGAAAACTTGATAATCGTTGATACTGAAGATTCTTTGTTAATTTGTACCAAAAATGAATGTGGCAAAATAAAAGATTTATTATCTGAGATTAAGAAAAGCCACTATTCTGAAAGTATATTATAATGATTCGGAGCATGTGAAAATTTATCTGTAAATAAAATTTTTAAAGGGTCTTTTATGGTAAAATAAAAAATCATAGGAGGCCTTTATTATGGCAAGAGAAAAGTAACCAGTACACAAAGTGTAAGGCGCTTAAATCTTAGGTAGCTTTACTGTCTACGTTTTTGAACTCATAATGATAGTAAATAGATTTTTACTACACTCCGCCTGATAGGAGATAGAAATTCGATACATTTGGAGGTTTTATTATGAGTTACAAACGTGCTTCAGGGCGCTCTCTGGAAGAATGGATGGATTTGGTAACTAAATGCAGGCAAAGTGGCCTGACAGATGCTGCATGGTGTAATGAACACGGGATATCTCCCAGCTGTTTTTACAATGCAGTTACCCGTCTCCGTAAAAAAGCCTGTCAGATACCGGGTCCAGTTGGAAAAGCCAGCACTCTTGATCTTACATCCCATAAACAGGATGTGGTTCAGATTGCTATAGAACCGGAGTCTTCTCCGGCAGAACGGATTTCAGATAATGGAGGCAGTCCTATGCACCTTGACAATTTACATACGATTGAAATCGAAGCAGACGGATTTCTGATACGAATGAGTAACGAAATCAAACCGGTGCTTCTGAAGATACTCATGGATACGCTAAAGGAGTCATTATGTTAGCGGATATCTCAAGTGTTGATGCAATCTATATCGTTTGCGGAAGAACAGATATGCGCAAGTCCATTGATGGGTTATGTGCGATTATTCAGGAACAGTTTTCGATGGAGATTGACCATGCCCTCTTTCTTTTCTGCGGTCGCAAATGTGACCGGATCAAAGCCATTTTTAAAGAACCGGACGGGATGGTTATGATCTACAAAAGACTGACTGCCCAGAGATCTTACAGATGGCCAGGAAATAAATCCGAAGTCCGGAATCTTACATGGCGGGAGTTCGACTGGCTGATGTCAGGCATCGATATTGAGTAAACGCCAAATAGTAAGTACCTTTTCAAAATCATCATATGTGAGATAATAGACTCATCACTATAAAGTCAAAAAAGTTTAGTACTCAACTTTTTTGACCAGACTACAGGAGGTGAGTCATGAAATCTCATACAAGTTTAGTTGCACAGCAAACTCGTTTGAGTGAATGGGCCGAACTGGTCAGGGATTTCCAAAATCGCCCACAGGGTATGAAAATTGATGAATGGTGCCAGCTGCACGACATGACGAAAGCGAGTTATTACTGGAGACTCCGAAAAGTTCGGGAAGCTTTTCTGGCAGCTGCTGACAACACACCAGATTTTATAGAAGTTCCTTCTTCTCCTATCCAGTCAGAAAATATAGCACCGGATCATAAAACCGTTGCTATGATCAAAGGTAGAAACCACCTCACATTGGAGATCACAGACCAGGCATCTGCTTCCTTTCTTCATACACTTTTGGGAGTGATGATGGATGCTCAATGATGGTACAGGATTCAAAAAAGTATACATAGCCACTGGCTTTACGGATCTTCGCAGAGGAATTGATGGTCTTGCCAGGACCATACGTTTCCAGTTCCATCTCGATCCTTATGATAAACATACATTATTCTTGTTTTGTGGCAGGCGTACTGACCGGATAAAAGGACTCCTCTGGGAAGGCGATGGGTTCCTCCTTCTGTACAAGAGGATTGAAAACGGTAACTTTCGATGGCCGCGCACAAAAGACGAAGCACTGGAGATTACCGCAGACCAGTATCAAATGTTGATGCAGGGATTGGAAATCATTGCCAGGAGTCCGATTGAAGAAGTTCCGGAGCCGGTGTTTTCCATGTGATTTGTGCAAAACAGCGAAAATAAGATCATTTTTATTTCTGTCGATTTATCCTGTGCAATATAAAATTTAAAGTTATTCACATCCTAAAAGTTCCATGTGAGCTTTTACATTTACATGACTCAAAAACTTTTCGGATTGTGGATAACCGTCATAAATATCTGGATTTTCAGCGCTTCTTTTCAGGTATTCATAACGGTTATCCACCATCAAAATGACGAAGGTGACAGAAATCAAAAATGGCGAAAATCTGCCGTTTCTGCTATAATACCACTCAGGAAAGTGAGGTTCGGTTATGGCAGTCAAGTATACGGAAGAACAATTAAATACAGTTGATAAGTCGTTTCTTATCCATCTGCTTTTGTAGCAGCAGGAACAGTTGGAAGCCTTAACAAGGGAACTTCATGCATCGAATGAAAAAATGCAGCTCCTGATGGAACAGGTGATCCTTGGTAAACAGAACCGTTTTGGCAGATCTTCTGAAAAGATGGAGGATACCGGTCAGATCCGTTTTGGCGAAGTGGATGGAAGCATTGTATTTTTTAACGAAGCCGAAGCTGTATCTGATTTTAGTGTATCAGAACCAGAAGACCTGGAACTCAGATCTCCCAGGCAGCCAAAACGCAAAGGAAAGAAAGAAGCGGATCTTTCCGGACTTCCGATCAGGCGGATCGACCACTATCTGTCTGAGACCGAATTGGAAGAAGAATTCGGTGAGAAGGGCTGGAAACAATTACCGGATACGATCTCCAGAAAATATCGTTTCGTGCCAGCCAAGGTGGAAGTGGAAGAACATCACATTGGTGTATACGCCAGCAAAACAGATGAACATATGGTCAAAGCAGACCATCCAAAGTCTTTGCTGCATGGAAGTCTGGTATCCCCATCTTTGGCAGCTGCGATCATCAACGGTAAGTATGTGAATGCAGTACCACTCTATCGATTAGAACAGGAATTCCAGCGCTATGGTCTTCAGATCACAAGACAGCATATGGCAAACTGGTGCATTCGTCTCGGAGAAGAATATTTATCGGTTCTTTATGATCACCTTCATGAAGAATTGTATTCCTGTCATGTGATACAGGCAGATGAAACACCGGTGCTTGTAAACCATGATGGATGGAAAGCAGGTTCCAAAAGCTGGATGTGGGTATATCGTTCCGGACATCTATATCACAACCGCCAGATTGTCTTATATGAATATCAACAGACGAGAAATGCATCCCATCCACGGGAATTCCTGAAAGGGTATGATGGCATCTGTGTGACAGATGGATATCAGGTCTGCCATACTTTAGAAAAGGAGTTGGAAGAACTGACGATTGCCGGGTGCTGGGTTCACTGCCGCCGCAGATTTGATGAAGCTTTGAAACTGATCCACATATCGCATCAAAAGGAATCCGAGGCGTTTCTGCTGATGAAACAGATCCAGGCAATCTACCGGGAAGAAGGGAAGTTGAATGACCTTTCTTCTGATGAACGGCTTAATCAGCGGCAAGCGGTCATAAAACCACTTGTGGATGCGTTTTTTGCGTACCTGAAAAACAGAAAGGATAAATTTGGAGATGCCGTCGGTTATGCTCTGAACCAGGAAAAATATCTTCGGGTATTTCTCACAGATGGAGATGTTCCAATAGATAATAATGCATCCGAAAGGGCGATCCGGGGCTTTTGTATCGGGAAGAAAAACTGGCAGATGATAGGTACCATCAATGGAGCCAAGGCTTCCGCGATCATTTATAGTATTGTAGAAACAGCAAAAGCCAACAATCTGAAGCCCTTTGATTATGTACAGTATCTCTTAGAAGAGATTCCACAACACATGGATGACACCGATTGTGCATTCGTGGAAGATCTTCTTCCATGGTCAGAAAAGCTTCCGGCAGAAATCCGTAAAGCTTAAATATAGGTGGCTGCAGAGCAGCCGCCTAAAAATGTCAAGGTACTTGCTATTTTGCGTTTACGGTGAAAACGAAAGTTCCAAATACTGGCTGGCTGTTTTAAATTGCTTAAAAAATCGAGGCGTAAAGGATATTCTGATCATTTGTGCCGATGGCCTGACCGGTATCAAAGAGGCCATCACTGCTACGTATCCAAAAACGGATATCAGCGCGTAAACGCAAAATAGCAAGTACCTTGACATGCAACGGCATGTACTGTTATAAATAAAACAAGGGCTGAAAGCTCCAATAGGTACTATCAGCCCAATTATTATCATAGAAGATCAGTATTTACAGACTTTTCTTCACACACTCATAATTCGGGATTTTTTTCACAAGCTCTCTAGCTTTCATATAATGTTTCTATTGTTTCCAACATCCTGTCCCAGGAATATTTATAGGCTTCATCTTGTATATGCATTTTAAACTTTTCCGAAGCTTCTTCTTGAAAATACTTAACAATTGCTTGACTAATAGCATTGGGATTATTAGGCTCTACTATATATCCAGTTTTTCCATCTTTTACTACATCAGGAAGCCCCCCAACTGCTGTAACTACTACAGGTTTTTCGAAACCATAAGCAATCTGCACGATTCCACTTTGTGTTGCAGATTCATAAGGAAGTACAACTAAATCACATGCTGCAAAATATTTTTCAACTTCTTTATCTGGAATATACCCATCATATATCTCTAAAGTATCTTCTATTTTTAAACTTTGTATTAAGTCTATATAATCTTGTTTATCATCACCAAAGTCTCCCACCACCAATAGTTTTGCATCCATACCTGTCTCTTTTAGAATTGACATTGCTTTTAGTAAATGCTTTAACCCTTTATATTCTCGAACAAACCCAAAAAATAGCAACACCCTTTCATTCTCATTCAGATTTAGCATCCTCCTTGCCTCTGCTCGTGCCATATTTTTAAACTTAAATGCATTATAAGTCGGATGAACTGTCTGTATGCACTTTGCATCTGGCTTAATCCCCTTTAAATCATCTTTATCCATTCTTGATTGTATTATAAAATAATCGCCTTGCATCAGTACCTTTTTTGTTAAAATTTGATCAAAAGGAAAACGTTCATGTGGAAAAACATTATGGCATAAAAATAAAACCTTTATCTTTCCCAATATTTTGCATAAACTCCAATAGCAAGGTGAAAAATATGGATGCCACCATTGAAAAATCACTAAATCAGGAGCCATTTTCTTAATATCATGCCCGACTTTCATCCAATTAAAAGGATTTGCTGTATTTATAATAAAGTTTGTATTTTCTGTCTTAAAACTATCATTTTGGAAATCCTTTTGCTCTTTTTTGAATAAAATTTTAGGATATTGCATTTTAAATGATAGCATCTTCACCTCATACTTTTTACTCAATGTTTTATACATCATTCCCGTATAATGTGAAATACCACCTTTAAATGGATATACCGGACCAATTATTATTACCTTTTTTAATTCCGTTTTCATCTCTAATACTCCCCTCTAAAATATTACTTCGTTCTTTTGTTATTAATACGACGAGAACCTTACTCCACAGTTTTCTACTATTTCCTGTAGTACTTTCCCTTTTATATATATATATTCATTATCATCAAGTTGAGCATATTGATAACCCATTTTTAACATTTCTTCCTCTAGCACCTGATCTGAAAAAACTATCAAATCATCATTTGATTCTTTTGGTAGCTTAGGTATAATATGGTATTCTTTCAACAAAAATTGATATATATAAAAGTTCTGATGATCTTCCTTTCCACTTCCATCAAAAACATAAATATCTTCTGGTAGTTCAATTTGCTTTTCCATTTTTTGAATAAGATCATACCCAGAATCTGCCAGACTATATGTTTTCAATGAATTATTATAATCATACACTATCCCATTATAAATATATTGGAATATTAAAACCATCCCCACAATAATTAATGGCAAATAAATTTTCTTTTTTTTATACAAAAAATAAAAAGTAATCAAAAGGATGCAACAAATAATAGAAGCAGGTAAAAACAAAGAAATTCCTATTTCTCTAGATTCATTCCACAATGAAAAAGGGATAAAAACTTCTGTTAAAGTACCATTTTTATAGATATATGGAATAATTGCCATAAACCAATATAATTGTAAAAGAATAAATGTTATAAATATTGTTTTAAACCATTTCCTGAACCAATCCCTTTTTAAATAAATCCACGCAAAAAACATCATAATCAGAGGACCGCAGTAGATTACGAAATACCTGATATAAGTAAAACCTTTCAACCCATAAGAATAACTCGGTATCCCTAAACTCATCCCATCTGTTGCCCAAATTCCCCATGAAAAAACTTGCCCTAAAATAGTTACAACAATACCTGTAAAAGAAAATGTCCCCAAAATCAACATTAACTTATGACAATTTTGCTCTCTATATTTAAAAATCTTTCGTTGTTTCCACTCGCTTATTTGAATTCTAAAGAGAGAAAAAAACGCTATAATAGTAACAAGAAATATACCACATGTCAAAATATTAATTGTATTTATCTGCCCTAAAATAATATTTCCCCACGCATGCCACGTTCTTGGACTAAGAACATCTATAATAGAAGCTGTCTCAATTGCAGAATTCCTTAAACTCTCCTCCCCTTGTTTTAACCAAATGCTTGATTTCATGAATTCAATAAATTTGGTGGATACAACCCTTCCTAGTAATCCTGCAGTGCACAATAAAGGTAACGATAATATCCATTTTTTATAAACAACCCTTCCTACCAGTATTACCATAAAAAGAGCAATCCAGAATATAATTGCTCGCGTATGCACAATTTGTGCATACACTATTATCAATACACAAATAACTGTGTTTTTAATAGTTCTCTTATTGCAAGATAAATTTTTGCAGGCTTTTAATATTACTAATACCAAAAGCCATACTAAAAGTTGTAACAAATGTTCATTATAAACCACCATAGTTCTAACCGCTACAACATATGTACAAACACCTGAAACTAAGCAACAATATTTTTTATCCTTTATACCAATTATTTTTAACATAATATAATTACAAATCAAAGCACTAATTCCATAAAACACACTTTCACAAATGAGCATCGTTCGATATAACCAAACGGAGTCCTTTATAAATCGTATTAACGGAGAAAATAGAATTGTCATTCCTGATCCATAATAGCCAGCATGTGAAACAACCTCTGACCAATCATACCCTGCAAAGAAGGCACCATTTGAAATTGTTGCAATCTCATCCGATCCAGTTCTAACAGGATACGCAAAAATATTTAAAATTATACGTGGTACAACCGCAATAAAAAAAAGTGTAAACTGATATTTATATCGCCCCCAAAATCTTTTCATCAATTCCTCCTCCCGCCATTATCACTTATTTTAATCATATCAAGCATATATATTAATCGATTACGCTGAAATATAATAAACAAAGTCAAAGTTAATCCCCCATAAATAGCTATACCTATTAGGATTTGAAGAATCAAACTACTAACATTTTCACCAAAGAGCCCTCCACACTTGAAAACCACAACAAACATACTTAATCCAGAAACAACAAAAATCCAACAATCCTTCAAATAGGTGCTAATCTCTAATTCTTTCGTCACGGACATTGTCTGAACTAACATAACTGAAAATTCAGCTATCAGTGTTCCAATAACCGCACCTAATGCGCCTATTTTAGTTATTAAGATACTATTAAATAGAACATTAAAAACAGCTCCAACAATAACAGACACCGTATATTCCCTGTCCCTTTTATTTGGAATCAAATATTGTGTTCTTAAAACATTTGCCCATGAATTAAACACTGTAATTGGAGAAAGGCACATTATTAATATTCCACAAGCCCTAAACTCCTCACCAAAAAATAAAGGAGCAAAATTTTCAGCTACTGCTGCTGTCCCCATGGATATAGGCAACGCTAGCGCCATGATAAATTGCATTGAGTCTCTAATATAGATTTTGCTACGATTAAATTCACCATTAGCTATTAAATTTGACATTTTAGGCAACATTACCGTACCAAGTGCATTTATAAAAACGATTGGAATATTAATAATTTTTTCTGCATTTTCATATAGCCCAGATTGTACTCGGCTACTTAATAAACCTAGCATAACTTTATCCATCATTTTATATAAACTAACTGCAACAACTGGTATAAATAGAATCATAGAAGGCTTAATATGCTTTTTTATTCCCGACCACTCAGGTTGCTCAAACTTTATCATTTTCAATATTCTGGGCCATAATACTAACTGACTAATAAGTATTGAACCTGCTGATATTAATATATATATATATAAGTCTTCTTTTTTCTTAACAAATACTAAAATTGCAACTAATGATATAATTTTTACTGTAGCACTTCTAATCGAAGTCCACTTAAATTGTTCCATACCAAAAAAAAACCAGTTAATATCAAAAACACCCGAAATAACATATAAAATGTTTATCCAGACAACAATTCTTTCTTGTGAATGAATAGACATGGCAAATAGTATATAAATAGCTAAACTAAGTAAAGCTGTTACAAATTGAACACTATAAATCTCCCAAAATTCTTTTGACAATTTATCTTTATTATCTCTAACCATAGCAATACTTCGATTTCCATAATTATTCATACCCACCATACCAAATAGAACAAAGTAGCCTGCAACAGAATAATAATAAGAAAAAATTCCAGTTCCCTCTGCGCCAACAACTCGTGCCAAATAGGGCGCAGTTACTAGAGGAACGATCATATTTAATACTTGATACAACATATTAAATGCTAAATTCTTCTTAACACTCATCCATCATTCTCCAATACCTATCTTTTCTTAATTATTCTTGCAGGATTACCTGCAATTACACTGTTTTTTGTAAAACTTTTTGTAACAACTGAATTTGCACCTATAACACATCCTGATTCGATATTTACACCAGCAAGAAATACTGAACCAGAACCAATCCAACAATTATTTCCAATTGTAATTCTTTTATTCTCTACTCCTTGCAATCGAATTAGATCTGTGCCACTATAATTATGATTTTGAGCATGGAAACGAACGGCCTGTCCCATCTGAACATCATCTCCTATTACTATTCCGCCAGATGCTCCAAAAAAAGAATAGTCTCCACAGCAAAAATTATTACCTATTTTTATTCCTTCCCCTGGACATTCATATGAACTGCTAGCTCTCATTATAGAATATTTTCCTATTGAACAGTTTTCGCCAAATCTTAAGCCCTCTTTTGAAAAACCATCTATTTCTACATAATCTCCCAAAACTAATCCTCCCCCTGAATTATAAATAAAGCTCCTATGTTTTATCATTACTGATTTACCACAAAGTAAACGACCTTGAATATTAGATCCTACCTTTTTTATTAATCCTCTTACTCTTCTCAATGAATATTTATAAATTTTTTCTATTTTATTTATTTTTAAACTTTCCACTTTCTCCCCCAATATTTAAATAGCATTGATATACTTGATTAGCATTTTTTTCAACGCTGAAATTATGGTGAACATACTCTAAAGCCTTCATTGCTATCCTTTTTCTATACTCTTCATCTTCAACTAAAGCCTCGATTTTCATAGCAAGATTTTTAAAATCACCTTGTGTATATAATAAACCATTGATTTCATTATTAATAATTTCTTTCGTGCCACCACTATTCGCCCCTATTACTGGAAGGCAACTAGCCATTGCCTCTATCGTCACTCTTCCAAAAGCTTCCATTTTTGAACAAACAAGTTCTATATCCATAATTCGACGTAATTGATTTAAATTATTTATATGTCCATAAAAAGTAACTTGACTCTCTATGCCCAATTTAATCGCTTCCGCCTTATAAATTTCAATATTTCCAGATCCGGCCAAATGTAAAAATATATTATTAATTCCTTTTTTCTTCAAATAGCTAATAGCTAACATTGCCTCTTTTTGGCCTTTAGCATCAGATAACCTTCCCGCTATAAGCAAATTATATCTATCCTTTTTTTCAAATGTTTTAATTTTTTTTTCTGGAAATCTAATTCCATTATATATTCTTAACACCTTATTTTCCGGAATAAATTGTAAATATTTTCGTTTAAGTTCATCAGATACACAAATAACTTTATCACTGTGCTTTTCAATATAACGATATGAATAACTTTCAGAAAAGACAAATGACAAATTAAAATCTTCTTTTCCAAATTCCCTTATATGCCAGACATGAGGGATATTATACATTTTTGATAATATTCCTCCCATATTTATAATACTAGAATTCGTATGAATTATGTCAATATGAAAGTTTCTAATTTTTTTTCTTAGGCATAAAGCTTTTAGATAATTTATGATACATGCTACGCGATGCATCATAATTATTAGCTTGCCTCTCATCCCCTTAACTTCTTTTGGAATTAGCCATGAATAAAACTTTGTATAAATAATAGTTACCTTTCTTTTTTCTAACTCATTTATCAATGGTCCCTCGTCCGTTCTGACTAGAACATACACTTTATTATTTTTCTTTAATTCATCTATCATACCAAGTAAAGATAAAGTAGCTCCGCCCAGAACTGTTTCATGTGCTACATATAGTATATTCATATTAGTCTCCATTCCGCCACCAAGCGACAGCACAAATAGTAATGAAAGTGTTTCCCCTTTTGCTCTTGATGTACAGGTGTACCCCGATTCACTAAAGTTAGAATCTTCTTAATTAGATTCGTTAAGTAAATTTTTTATATCAACTTCATGATTTTAGTTTAATTTACTTTCTTTCACACTATTTTCCTCAATTATACCTTTTCACAATTCTTTGATAATTTAATGTAAACACTGGTAAACTATGAAAAAAGCTTGCCAACTGCCTACAAAATTTATTCATAATTTTTCTCGTTCCTATATTTCCAGTAGAACCACCTTCTTTATGCAGAATCTTTGCATTCTGATCTACCATAGTTCTTAATCCAACTTTATCTAAATACCATGCCAAATTTAGTTCCTCACCATATAAAAAGGTTTTTGGAAATAGTTGTTTATAATACTTAAAAAACTCAGCCGTTAATATATATGCTGCCCCCTGAACTATATATCCTTGACTCTCTAACTGTTCTAAATTGTACCCATTAATTCTCTTTGATAAACCATAATTGATTTTAAAAATATTCTGAATTGTACCGGAAAAAATATTAAATAACGCCCTTAATGTTTCCAGAAAAAGATGTTGAGTGAATCTACCATATGGAGTTTGTATCTTATTATTGCAACCAATACAAGTAGGATTAACTAATCCAATCCCTTTTCCACAGCAGTTCATCATTGAAGAAAGTACATCCTTTGTTAATAATACTGTATCGCTATTTAAAAGGAATATATCTGTACAATTCAATTCTTCAACAGCGTATCTTATACCAAGATTATTTCCTTTCGCAAAACCTTCATTTTTCTCTGCTACTATTAAGGTGATTTTAGTATTTCCCTCAAACCTATTTCGTATTTCTTCGATTGATTCGTTTGAAGATTTATTATCGACAATTATTATATTATAATTAATATAATCTTGCTTAAGAATACTATCTACGCAATCAATTGTATCCTGAAAGTTAATATAGTTTAAAATAACTATCCCTAGTTTTTTCATTTTCTACTCCATATCTACAATTCAATATTTTTGTACAATTCTAAAATGCATTATAAACCATCCTGACATAAGGCCCATCCATTTTAAAACAGCATAAGGAAGATAAGCTGATAATGCTAATACTTTTGTCGTTATACTTACTTTTTGATCCAATAGAACTCTACTTCGCAGTTTACGTAGATAATATTTCAATTCACTCCTATGCTCTTTATACTGGCGACTCATCGGCAATTCTCGTATCATTTGTAATATAGAAATTAACATTCTCGATTCTGCTGCTTTTATTAAACTCGGATATTTCTCTTCTATAAATTCCAGTATTTTTTTAGAAATCAGAATGCGATCCCATTTTTTTTCATTAAAGGCAGAATGCATACTGCTTCCTTCCCTTTGAAAATAATAATATTTTACAGATGGGGAATATACTACGCCATTGCTTAAATCAAACCAACGATAGACTACAGCCAAATCCTCATATAACATTCCCTCAGGAAACATAGCATTTTGAAATATTTCTCTTTTAATAAGTTTTAAACATGGTGAATTTGTTAAATGTCTTCGGTAAAGTAAATCTTCTAAAGCTTCTTCTGACGTAAGATTCTTTATATCTTTCTCCGAAATATCTTTATTGATATTTTCAATAGTGTATACCTTTTTATATCCACATACTGAAATATCCACCAAATTTTGATGTAATAAATTATATAAATACTCTATATAATCTTCCGAAACCCAATCATCAGCATCCACAAATGTTATATATTTACCCTGCGATTTTAGAAACCCATAGTTTCTTGCACTTGCAGCCCCTCCATTTGCTTTATGATAGGTAAATATATATTTAAACATTTTAGCATACTGTTTACAAATATTATATGAATCGTCCGCCGAACCATCATCTACTAATATAATCTCTATATTAGAGTATGTCTGTTTAGTAAGTTTGTTCATCATTCTCGGTAAATATTGCGCAACATTGTATACAGGCACAATTACAGATATTAAATCTTCATTCATAATTCCTTGTATATTATCTATGAAATTAACTCCATAGCCTCTCTTTCTCAAATTTTAATAACCACTTTTATAAAAGTAGACTATGAACGAAATGTATTTTATTCATAATCTCTATGATTACAAAACTAATTATAAATACTATTGCTGTGGTTATGATAATCATTATAATGCTTGGTATGTTAATTAACATCCATCCACCTTTTTCTAAAATAGCTATAACCAATGCATGAATCAAATACATTCCAAATGAATTTATACTTAGCTTTCTTAATATTTTTTTACTTTTCAACCCAATCCCCTTTTTTTCCACAAATTGTCTAACAAAAACATAAATAGCGCAAGAAATCAAAAGACAATTTAGAAAAGGATATGATAAAAAATCTTGTATAAGTGTTCCTGACGTCATTGATAGATGATAAGTTCTTTCGAAAGTTGCTACTAAACCCAATACGCCCAAAGAATAAAGTCCCAATCTTATATTTTTTTTGAACTGAGTACTATGGACTTGAAACCCCATAAGAAAATATACTAAAAATCCTCCATTTTTACCAAACAAAATATTTAGACCTGCCATTCCTTCTTCTACAAACACACCACCTTGAATTACGTTTAATACTGTTGGCAAAATGCTAGAAAAAATAATTCCTATAACTAACAAATAACTACAGATTTTTCTATTTGCGGTAATCAATTTCAAAATGGGTACTATAATATACAACCCAGCTATTACATAAAGAAACCAAAGATGATAATGTCCTCTTACCCATGTAATTACTAATTCTTTAAAACTAGAATAGTTAAAACTTTGTCCAGATACAATAAAGTTACCTATCGCATATATTGCTGACCAAATTGAAAATACCTTTAAAATATGTAATACATATTTTTTCAACATTATTGATACCGATACTTCTTTTTCTTTTCTAAGAAATAGGCAACCACTTATCATGATAAAAATAGGTACACACCACCGTACACTACTATTAAACATTAAAGCTATTACCCAAGTAATACTTCCCAATGAACTAAACTTCATATAAGAAGATGATATATGTAAGAGCATCATTGCAAACAAAGCTAGCACTCTTAGAGCATCTAAATATTCTATGTTTATTGTTGTACTCTTTTTATCTATAGACATCCTTATTTTTCTCTTTCTCTTCTTCGTGCCCCACTCCGTAATCCATCTTTCTCAACTCAAATTGTATCTCCTCTAACAATTTTCTGTTAGCCGAAATAACATCACCAAGTAATCCAATAACACCACAAAGTACAGCAATAATGATTAACATACTTGCCAGTATCAAAGACTGTATATGTCCAGTCCCAGCCCCCATGCACAGATAAACAATAAACCGTATTCCCAATGCAAGCCCGGCAATTCCAAACACTGCCGCAATACACGTAAAACAATACAACGGCTTATACATCATCAGAGCACGTCCAATTGTAAGCATAGACTTCTTCACATAACCGAACATACTGCTAAAAAGCCTTGACGGTCTCAGTTCAGCATTCGTCCGAATCGGCACAGATGTAACTGCCATCTTTTGCCTTCCAGCCTGTACAATTGTTTCTAATGTATATGTATACTCATTAATGACATTCAGCCTCATAGCTGTATGTCTGCTATACGCTCTAAACCCACTGGGAGCATCCGGTATATCTGTTTTTGATGCTTTTCTTACAACCCAGCTGCCTAAGTGCTGTAACTGTTTCTTAAGCGGTGAAAAGTGTTCCGTTTCATCAATAGGACGTTCCCCTACTACCATTCCTGCTTCCCCACGCAGAATCGGCTGAATCAATTTTTCGATATCCGCACCGCAATACTGATTGTCTGCATCCGTATTAACAATAATATCTGCACCATTCCTTAAACATGCATCGAGACCTGCCATAAATCCTCTGGCAAGTCCCTTATTATTCCTGAAATTAACAACATAGTTCACGCCCCAATTTTTAGCGACCTCTACAGTATTATCTGTACTTCCATCATTGATAATCAGATATTCTATTACATCAACACCGTCAATATGCTTCGGCAGGTCATTTAATGCAACTTCTAATGTTGCCGCTTCATTATAACATGGAATCTGAATAATAAGTTTCATAGTTTCTCCCTCGTGTTTCCTTTATTTTTTAAGTAAGTCCTGATTCACAGCACTTCTGCCTATGGAATCATAAATTACTTTTGTATTCTTCATCTGTTCTAATGTATAACAGTTTCTGCCATCCAGTACAATCGCTTTATTCATCAGTTCTTCATACTTCTGTACATCAAACTGCTTCACTTCATCCCACTCTGTCAGGATCAGACACAGATCAGCCCCTGTTATAGCTTCTTCTATTGTCTTGCAGTACTGGATTTTTTCCGGGAAGTGCTTTTTAAAGTTCTCCATACCGACCGGATCCCATACACGCACATGTGCACCATCTTCCATTAACAATGGAACATTCACCAGTGAAGCTGCCTCCCTCAAATCATCTGTTCCCGGTTTGAATGTACATCCCAACACAGCAACATTCAAAAACAGAAAATCGTCGTAGTACTTTTTCGCCTTTTTTATCAATTTAAACTTCTGATTTTCATTCACCTCAATGGCTGCACGGATTGTCCTGATTTCATTATCGTTAAAATTAGCCAGCCAGTTCAAGGCCTTCGTGTCTTTTGGAAAACAGGAACCGCCATATCCAATACCTGAACTTAAAAACTTATTGCCGATTCTGGCATCATATCCCATGCCATCTGTTACTTCTTCGATATCAGCACCGACAATCTCACACAAATTAGCAATCTCATTAACATAAGATATCTTTAACGCAAGAAAATCATTAGATGCATATTTTATCATCTCTGCACTACGTCTCTTTACAACAAGCTTTGGTGCCTCGAATCCATCGTATACATTTTTTAGAATTTCCCCGGGCACTTTATCCTCTACACCAATCACAATTCTGGAAGCGTGCAGGGTATCTTTAACGGCAGTTCCCTGAGAAAGGAATTCTGGATTAGATGCCACATAAATCTTCACATCATTTTTCTGCTTGTCATGAATATAAGCCTCAATCTTATCATTCGTACCGATAGGCACTGTTGACTTGACAACGACTACGCAGTCCCGCTCCACACTTTCTGCGATCTGCTTAGCTACTTTATATACATAGGAGAGATTTGCTGAGCCGTCCTGCTTTTCCGGAGTACCTACTCCTATAAAAATCACTTCGGCATCACGATATGCCCCTTGATAATCTGTCGTAAACGTAAGATGTGCTAAACTCTCCGTCATTAATTCTGACAGTCCGGGTTCATAAATAGGAGAGACTCCCTTTTGCATAATCTCTACCTTATCTTTATCAATGTCTACACATGTAACATCATGGCCTTTACTAGCCAGACATACCCCTGTAACAAGACCCACATACCCGGTACCAGCAACTGCTATCTTCATTTCAAATTCTCCGTTCTTCATTTGTTTTTTTTGCAAAATTCGACATGCTCTTAAATAATATAACATACTTCCGTACGAATTTCCACCCTTAATAAACAGCTGATAATGTTATACCAGTTTCTTCTATCTTTTCCTTTAGCTGCTCTCCAATCACATAAATGTATTCATGTTCTGCTATTTTACCATATACATATCCGTCATCTATAAGTTCTGACCACACTTCTGGACTCTGGCACAAAAAGACAGCTACCGTTTTCTTTTCCGGCGGCGCTTCAGAAACGACTGGTTTTTCCAGCATACAAAACTGGTACAGGTATTTAGTCTGCTGTCCTGTCCCATCCACACTCGCATCCTCAACATATATTTTATCAGGTAATATTCCTTCTTTTTCTAAATTTTTAAGAAGCTGCACACTGTCGTCTACATAAGAATAATTTTTTTGTCCGCGGTATCCCTCATGATACACCGCGTTATAGCAATAAGAATAGATCAATATAACACATAGTACTCCGAGTATTAGCTGTGTTTTGTTTTTTCTGTATAATATATAACTGATGATTAGTACCAGAAATACTAAAAATGTAGCCGGCAGATAGGTACGAAGCCTAATCTCATCTACAAACCCTCTGGTTAATGAAAATGGTGCAAAATCCCAGCAGCTCCCATTAAAATCACTAATATAAGGTAAGATACACAGAACCCAATATCCCTGAAGCAAGCCTGTAATTACGCAGACAACCGGATATAATTTACCAATTGTTTCTCTTTTATGATAAAAAAAGGATATTCCAATCATTAACAAAGGACCAACATATGCGGCATAATAGCGAAAATAAGTCACTGCCCGATATGCATCTGGATCGCCCCCATAAAACATTGCATTTGTCACTCCGCCAAGCCAGCTGATCGACTGTCCGCCAATTGTAACAAGTACAGCAGCTAAGAATACGCTTCCAATCAAAACATATGGGCTCAGTTTCTGAACCACTGCCATTTCATTATTTGCTCTTCTTAGACCTTTCCATAAAAGAATCAGAATAGCAACAACTGCAAACACTGCCAATCCTCCGGTTACAATAATAGCTTCGTTCAATTGCCCTATAATAATATTCACCCAGGCTGGCCATGATTTTACATCCTCCAACAAATATCCCATTGAGAATGAAACTCCTGTGTTAGACACATCGGAACTGGATGCGTTCACAAAATATGCTAATACAGCCTCTATTCCCTTTTGACTTACCACAAATCCCACAGCCCCCATAATAAGGCAAACTGGAATCGATACTAAAGATTTCCGATACACCCATCCATAATAAACAATTCCAAATACCACTGCAATCCATACAGCCGTTGCACGAGAATGTACCGTTGATGCATAGAACAGTATCAAAACAAGGAGAACCGTGTATGCAATCTTTTTCTTTCTGTCATCTGCACGGGTATTCAATCGCAACAATACCCAAGCCAACAGCCACATAACCAGAACATATATAAATTCCGGGTATGTATAAACCGCTCTTACTGCTACCAGATAAGAACAACATATAGAAGAAACACACAATATCTTCTCATTCTCCACATTCAGATATTTTTTCATCAAATGATATGCAATAGGCGCACTAGCACTCTGTGCCACAGCCATTAGTAAGACTATCATACGATATAATAATACCGGATTATGGAACAACTGAAAAAAAGGAATCAACAGCATAGTGTACCCATACCCATAGTACCGGTAGTTCTGCATAACCCCACTCCAGTCATACCCCATCAGCTTCGCTGCAGGTCCCATCGCAAAAATCTCATCCCCGCCAATTGATACAGGGTCAGACTGAAGCGCAAAAAAAAGTCTCGGCAAAAATGCTATAGTAAATGCAATCCATATATATTTGTTTCTACATATCGACTGTATGGCTCCTTTGAACCATCTTTTGTTACGTTGTTCCATTTTATATCTCCTGTATAGTTTTATTTTACCGCCCCGATTTCACCTTCGAATAAACCATAGGCAAAAACTTCCGCACAATATATATCCCCCGTCCCATCATTAAACAGAGCATTGCCCTTCTATACCGGAATAATACCAGAGCGATCCGAAGTGCCAGACTTTCTTTTGCCCTTGCCACGGGTATAAGTTCATTAAACAGTCCCTGGGCAAACACGGCCCTGCACCACTTGTACCGCAGAGCGTGATTCATGCCGGACCTTTTATCGCAGTTTCTTTCCAAGGCGGATAGGATATATCTTGCATACAGGCTTCCAAGGATACTGCGAATTTCTTCTGTACAGATCTCCCAGTAAGAAAATTGGTCAAACAGCATCTCGATCCGCTGTCTGTGCAGTTTAAAGTAATCCGGCACAAACTTATTCGTCAGATTTGCTTCCATTCGTTTTCCGTAATGGTATGGTGTCACCGGCAATATGTTTACAGTCTCCACATCCATGAAATACTTGACGTTAAACGTGATATCCTCGATTAATTTTATATTTTCAAATTCCAGCTTCATCTCACGGATATAATCAAGCAGATAAAATTTGTTCCATGCATACCCATACAGAGTCTGCTGTTCCAGTTCTATCACACAGGGCCTGAACTCCGCGGCCGTCTTATAGTAATGCTCTAACGGGCAGATAGAATGGGTATACTGCAGAACACCTTTTTTGTCGTAATACTCTTCTACATGTCCAAACAGCACCGCCTGGGCGGGATTCCGCTCAATTGATGCATATACCTGTTCCAGCAGGTCTGCGTCTGCATAGTCATCCGGGTCCATATACCAGATATATTTTCCGGAAGCGGCCTGTGTCCCTGTATTCCGCGCCGGGCTTAACCCCTGGTTCACTTCATGGTGGATCACCCGGATGCGCGAATCTTCAGATGCATACCTTTCTGCGATCTCTCCACTCTTATCCTTCGTACAGTCATCCACGACCAGAATCTCCCAGTCACCGAATGTCTGCTCCTGTATACTGGTGATTGCACGGTCAATATATTTCTCCACACCATAAGCAGGCATGACGATTGTAAAAAAAGGGCTTTTTACCTCTGTTTTATCCATAGATGTACCTCTTTGTATCCTATTTTTTAACCAGTCCCCTGATCAGTTCTTCAATCTTCCGGTATGCCTTAGGCCTGTCAAACTGCTCTTCCGCAATCTGTCTGGCTTTTTTGCCCATCTCAAGGCGCTGGTCTTCGTTTTCATATAATTTTTCAATGGCATCCGCCAGAATGTTGACATCCTCTGGCTCTATGTTTATACCAAATCCGTCCTTTTCTACCTTATTGCGGAATTCCGGACTCATGCATGTATTGATCATAGCTTTGCCCGCAGCCAGATAGTCTCCTATTTTTGTAACAATACTCTGGGGTGCTTTGCGCACAAATGAGTTCACCAGAATATCGGACTTCTTAAGGTATGCCGCCATCTTATCATATGGGGCGTACCCTACAAATTCCACGTTATATATCTGCCGGTCATTCGCCAGCATTTCCAGCTCCTCTTTCATGGGACCGCCGCCCAGAATCTTAATGTAGATATCTTTATGGCCTCTCTTCGCCAGTTCTTCGCCAGCCAGTACCATCGTTCGAATGTCATAGCTTGTCCCGATTGTTCCCGCATAAGTTACCCAGAACTCACCATCCAGCTTTACCACGACTTCATCATTGTCCTGCGCACCTTTGTCAAATACAGCAATTTCATTTCCTACATATACTGTCGCCTTTGGTACGGACCTGTTCTGGTTCTGGAACGGCCGGTCTCTGTACTCGTCTGAAGTACCAATCACACCGGATACCAGTGAATACACCTTTTCCGCATCTCTCTGGAGTGGATAGAACAGAATCGGGCTGATTACCGGGATATCCAGCACCATGCGCATCGCCTCCGGCCACAGGTCGTTAACGTCAGCCACAAAAGGAATCCCTTTTCTCTTTGCATATTCTGCCGCTGCAAGCGCCACGTCATTTGGTGGTATCTCTGCATACAGCAGGTCATAGCCGCCCTCCTTCTCGAGTAGTTCCGTCAGATTCTTTGCCGCAGTCTTATGGCTTTGTATCCGCTTTAAGTCAACATTTTTCTTATATCCGGGTTCGTAGATGAACTTGATTCCGAATTTATAGTCTTCGTTCTTAATCTTCTCTATATCACGCTGTGCCTTCTCCCAGTGCTGAAAAGTCGTCGTTATCAAATCAACCTGATAGCCTGCATCTGTCAGGAAATCACAGAGATAACGGAATCGTGTATACCCTTTTTCCCCGTTTAGTCTGACACCCATCGTAATCACTGCTATTTTTTTCATCCTTTATCTGCCCCTCTCTATCTAATCACAGCCAGAACCGTATCTATCATAATCTTAAAATCTCCCCAGACGCTGAATTTCTTCAGGTACTGTAGATTATACTTCATCTTCACCGGCAGGATATGTTCTACATAAACATCGTCAACTGTTTTTCCGGTCTCCAGCTGGTATTTTTCCATCTTCTCATCTTCATCCTTGAACAGAATGCTTGTTCTTGAAGTAATACCGGCGGGAAGCAGCAGTGTCGCCATCATTTCCTCTGAGTACCGGTCCACATACTTTTTCACTTCCGGCCTGGTCCCGACAAATGACATATCCCCGGCCAGCACGTTAAAAAGCTGAGGAAGCTCATCCAGCCGGCACTTTCGTAGCATCTTTCCCGCCCTTGTGATCCGGTCATCCTGCTTTTTTGTAACCAATGGCCCCTTTTTATCAGCATCTGTAACCATAGTCCTGAACTTGAAAATACGATATGGTTTCCCATATCGTGTTATCCTTTCCTGTCTGTAAAAAACAGGCCCCCTGCTGTCTAATTTTATCCATACCGCAAGCCCTGCCATGACCGGTGACAAGACAACTGTTAAAACAAGTGCAAGAAAGAAATCCACCATGCGTTTCAGACACAGGCTGGATTTCTTCCTCACTAATCTTTCATAATATGGTTTCACATGTCCATTGCGCATGGACTCCGGCAACTGGTTCCATTGTGGCATCATAATTATTAACTCCTGTTTTTCTTGATTGTAACTGTTCATGGTACAAGCCAGTTACGCCTTATTACCTTATATTACTTTAAAAGGCTGCGGAATGTCTCCGCTGTAAACTGCAGCTGCTCATCTGTGAGGCATGTATGCAGTGGCAGTGTGATTTCATTTTCAAACTGGGCATATGCATTTGGGAAGTCTTTGATATCAAATCCCATATTCTTATATGCCGTCAGTAATGGCAATGGCTTATAATGGACATTCGTCGCAATCTCCGCCTCAGCCATTTTTGTAATCATATTGTTACATTCTTTACGTGATTTGTCAAGCACACGTACCAGATATAGGTGTCCGCTGGACTTATGGGACTCCCCATAGTGGTTCAGGAGGCTGACCGGGCAGCCTTTCAGAGCTTCGTCATACTGCCTGATCAGCTCTCTTCTTCGCTTCAGTATATTCGGATACCGTTTAATCTGGACAAGCCCTATGGCAGCCATGATATCCGTCATATTGCATTTAAAGTATGGAGCGACAATATCGTACTCCCATGCCCCCGCCTGTGTCTTGGCAAGTGCGTCTTTCGACTGGCCGTGCAGGGATAAGAGCATATATTCCTGATACAGTTCCTCACTGTCTATTCCTGCAGCTGTCACTGTCTCAGACCACGTCACTGCCCCGCCTTCCGCGGTTGTCAGGTTCTTCACTGCATGGAAAGAAAAGCAGGTGAAATCTGCAATCTGGCCGCACATTCTTCCGTCCGCCTCCGCACCGAAAGCGTGGGCCGCATCTGACATGACAAGGATTCGGCCAAGCGCCTCCTGTCTTTCGCAGGAAGGATGGAACAATGCCTTTTTCTCTTCAACAATCTGAAAGATTTCATCATAACTGTCATATATGATCCCTGCCAGATCGACACAGATGATTGCCTTTGTGCGCTCTGTTACGGCCTCCCGCACCTTCTGCGGGTCCATCTCATATCTGCCCGGCAGTGTATCTACCAGAACGGGGGTCGCCCCCGCGTGGCAGATGCTGCTGCATGTAGCTGAATACGTATATGCAGTCGTGATCACCTCATCTCCGGGTCCGATCCCCATCACTCTGAGAGTCATCTCCAGACACGCAGTGGCAGAATTCAGGCAGACTGCCCTCTGAGTCCGGCAGTAAGACGCGATCTTCCGTTCAAACTCTTTTGTCCTCGGGCCGGTCGTAATCCAGCCGCTCCTCAGTGTATCTGCCACTTCTGCGATTTCCTCTTCTGTAATATCCGGTGGTGAAAATGGTACCCTCATCGTTTTTTCCTTCTTTCTTAATTCCCTGTTTCCGTTTCTTCCGGCTGCACATCTGAGTCAGCTGCGCTGCGGCTTAAAAACGCACTTGGAAGCTTTGACCTCGTATCTGTAAATTCCTTTTTCCAGCCTGCCTGTATCTGCTGGTCCCGGATGATATCTGCTTCCCGTAAATGATAAGTCGGAACGATTTTATGCACGATCCGTTTCATCTGATCGGTTTCCGCATAGGCTTCTCTGTAAAGATCTTCAAGATCCCTGAGAAATTCCTCTTCGTCAAAATCAATCGGTTTCCCGATATGGATCTTCTCGTTCTCTGTGCTTTCCAGACCTTCCTCTGCCATCAGCAGTTCTTCATAAAGTTTCTCGCCGGGACGAAGACCCGTATATTTAATCTCAATATCCGTCCCCAAAGTGTATCCCGAAAGACGGATCAGGTTTTTCGCCAGATCAACGATCTTGACTGGCTGCCCCATATCCAGCACAAAGATTTCTCCACCCTTTGCACTCGCGCCTGCCTGCAGAACTAAAGATACGGCTTCCGGAATCGTCATAAAGTACCGGATAATATCTGGATGTGTGACCGTGACCGGGCCGCCCGCCTCAATCTGCTTCTTGAACAGAGGAATCACGCTGCCGTTGCTTCCCAGAACATTTCCAAACCGTACTGCAACGAACTCTGTTTTCGAACGGGAGTTAAACACCTGTATGATCATCTCGCACATTCTCTTGGACGCTCCCATGATGTTTGTCGGATTGACCGCTTTGTCTGTAGAGATCAGGACGAACTTCTCAACTCCGTACCTGTCGGATGCCAGTGCTACTTTATAGGTGCCGAATACATTATTCTTAATCGCTTCATTCGGGCTGTCCTCCATCAGAGGCACATGTTTGTGCGCCGCAGCATGGTAGACGATATCCGGGCGGTATTTTTCAAAGACGCTGTTTACCTTACGTCCGTTTCTGACAGAGCCGATCAGCACGACAAGGTCCAGATTCGGATATTTTGACTTCAGTTCCTGCTGGATATCGTAGGCATTGTTCTCATAGATGTCAAATATAATCAGCTGTTTTACCCCGTTTGCCGCAATCTGGCGGCAGAGCTCGCTGCCGATGCTTCCGCCTCCGCCTGTGACCAAGACTACTTTGTCGGAGACGTAACGGCCAATCTTCTCTGTCGTTATCTGAATCGGGTCTCTTCCGAGCAGGTCCTCAATCTCTACATTACGAAGCTTTGAGACCGTCACCTCGCCGTTGACAAGCTGGTAAACACCGGGCAGGATCTTCAGGTCACAGGCCGGTATCTTCTGGCAGATATCCAGAATCTTCTGGCGTTCCCGTTTGTCCGCACTCGGAATGGCAATGATGATCTCATTAATATCATATTTGTCTGCATACTTCAGTATGACATCTCTGCCGCCGACCACTTTTACTCCGTGGATAAATGTTCCTTGCTTTCTCGGGTTATCATCAATCACGCAACAGATCTTGGCATCCAGTTCCGTGCTCAGTTCCAGTTCCTTCATCACTACATTACAGGCTTCTCCCGCACCGATAATCATCGTGTTGCGCACATGTCTGCCGTGGATATTCCCACGGTACAAAAGGCGCATGAGCCTGTAGGAAAAACGGCTTACACAGGTAAGCAGGAACAGCGCCGTACCATAAAGCAGAAAATAACTTCTGTAAATCATCCGGTATGTCAGGAAATAAGCCAGAAGATTGAAAAGTACCGACACCATGCACGCCTCGATGATATATACCAGTTCCTTGATGCTTGCAAATCTCCAGAGGCTGGTATAAAGCCGGAACATTGCAAAAATAATAACCGTGACGATAGTATTGACGACGGCCACTTCTAAGACAGAGGTATAATATTCACCCGGTATCTCCGTGATGTGCATGTTAAAGCGGACCCATAACGCAAGAAAAGAACTTACGTTGATAAATAAAATATCCAGAAGCACTAAAAAAACTTTGTATATAACAGACAGGTCCCACTTTCTTAAAAGTTTCATCATATCTTATTATTCCGTATCTTTCAGATTCCAAAGGCCGCCCGTTTACTGGGCAACCTCTGAATCCGGAAGAATTTCTCCCTTCTCTACAGCGTCAATCGCCTGTTTTATCGTATTGATAGAATCGAGATTTGGCTGTGTGACATAAAGGATACTTCCCGGTGAAGAATAACATTCCTGATCGTCCCCTGTTCCCTCTGCGGCCAGTGACTTGATGTTCCATGCCGCCCCGTCAGAGAGCTGGCTTTTGATCAGTTCCTGTATCTGTGCCTGTGACATATTCGTATCCACATTACCGCTCACACTGCTTAAAATTCCGTTTGCACCGGTAAGGATCGCCGGTGAGATTGCCTTTTTAATCATTGCAGTAATGACAGCCTGCTGGTTTCTTCCCCTCTGGAAGTCACCGCCGTCCACATTCATTCTTTCTCTTGAGAATGCAAGCGCCTGCTGCCCGTTAAAGTGGTTCTCACCCTGTACCACATTCATGACAAGTCCTGAATCCTCACTTGTCGTGAATCCCTGTTCAGACACAACATCGACACCACCCAGTGCATCGACCATCTGGACAAGAGATGTGAAGTTCACCCTTGCATAAAAATCAATCTTTGTGTCATAAAGCTGGGCCAGAGTTGCCATAGAAGCATCCACTCCATAAATCCCCGCATGAGTTAGTTTATCCTTCTGTCCGCCCGATATTCCCGGAATCTCCACATAATAGTCACGAGGCGTCGTAACCAGAAGGATCTGGTGCGTTGTCGGATTCACAGTTGCGATGATATTCACGTCGCTGCGGCTGTTCGTCTCAATCGCTCCATACACGTCAATACCGCTGATATAAACGGTAAAGCAGTCACTATCCACTTCAACTTTTGCCGCTGCATTCTCCAGCTTACTCGTAATCTCATGTGAATAAATGATTTTCACATTGTCACTGTATCCTTCGAACGCCTCTTCCAGAATCGCGGTATAGGCATCATTATAGATAATTGCCTGCACATTTCCGTCATGCAGGGCAGTCGCCTGCTCATTCAGACTCTTGTACTCAGTTGTGGAAATATCGCTGCCGACTTCCTTATCAATACTTTCTACCGTGGCTTTTACATCGTCGCCCTTCATGGCATACTGGACACCAAAGTCATATCCTGCGGCATCCTCAATTGTCTCGGCTGCATCCGTTGATAACACGGCTACTACCATCTTATCTACCTTTTTGTCACCGCCGCTGATCGCTTTCACGGTTCCGTTTGTCTTAAATATATAGTAGGAACCCATTACAAGGACAATGGACATCAGCACACTGAGAACCTTACCCGCAATTGCCTTCTTCTTCGAGATCAACTGGCTTGCAAGCGGAATGACCCAGAGAAATACAAGTACACCGATGATAATTCCCAGATACTTCATCGGCAGCATATTCAGCACAAACAGGGCCGCGATGAACACAAGCGTTACCGCAAACTGGATTCCACAGAGAATGATCCCGACTTCTTTACTTACCTTATTAGATGCTCTCTTCTTTCCTCCTGGATTACTCCGGCTTCTTCCCGCCGGTGTACCCTTAGCCGGATTCCCGCCTCTGCCCGGACCGCTCTTCGCACTGTTCACACTCCTGCCTGTTCCGCTTCCGGCACTGCTGCGGTTCGGTTTCCTTTTTGCCCCTTCCGCGGTGCTGCGGTTCGGATTTTTCCTAGCGCCTTCGCCCGTACTCCTGTTTGGATTTCTCTTTGCACCTTCTCCGGCGCTCCGGTTCGGATTTCTCTTCGGGGTGCCGTCGGCACCGCCCGCACTCTGCTTTTCTTCCATCCTGCGGCGCTTTCTTGCCTGCTCCCGCCTGTATGCTTCCCGTTCGCTCTCACTCATTTTATTCTGGCCCATTGGTTCCGCCCCTTCCCTGTCTTTATGTTTCCGGAAAAGTCGATAGTTCGCTTTTTCCGGCTGCTTCTTTCTATATGACTGTGTAAAATACAGGCAGACTTTTTAAATGAAATCTGTTTAAAAATGTCTGCGTACCCTTAATCGACAAGAGTACCCAGACATAATAGCATTTTTCTGCAATTTTCGCAACATTATGAATGTTTCTTCAAAAAAAGTTAAGGATTCTTCCTATTTTTCCACGTCACCCACACTGCACTTGCAATGCATATGGATGAATAGCATCCGCTGATCATCCCGACCAGCATAGGCAGTGCAAATACTTTGATTGATTCTATATTATAGATGACCGCAAATACCAGCACAATTGCCACACAGAGCACTGTCGTGAATGCTGTGTTCACTGACCGCCCCAGTGTTTCCGTGATACTTCTGTTGACCAGAGGCACAAGCCCTTCTTTCGTGTGTGTGTTCATATGCTCCCTGATCCTGTCATACAGGACGATGGTGTCATTGATCGAATATCCAATGATCGTCAGAGTTACCGATACAAACGCATCGTTCAAAGGTATTTTGCACACACCAAATACTAAAAATACAATAAACACATCGTGCATCAGGGCGATCACTCCGGACACGCCCGCAGAAAGCCCTGACAGCGCAGAGAAACGGATCCTGATGTACACCACGATAAACAATGCAGCAAGGACGACGGCGATCACTGAGTTTTTCAGTGCGCGTGCCCCAATATACGGTTCCACCGCATAAGTCTCGGATGACTGGTATTTCTGATCCGGCTCTGTTTCCTGTATCGTTTTTAGTACCTTCGCCTGTTCTTCTGGTGTGATTCCCTGATTGCCTCCCAGATTAAGTACCAGTTTTTTCTGCCCGGAGACAAAATCTTCTCCTGCCTGTGCACTGACCGGACGGCTCAGAACCGCCTCCACCGCCGCAGATGTCTTACTGATATCCGGAGTCTTGTCACACGTGTATTTTAAGATGACTCCGCCCGTAAACTGGGTATCCAGTGTCACACCCCGGACTGCACTGATGACCGTGCCCGTCAGAAGCACAGCGGCAGTAAAGAGAAAGATGGCCTTTCTTTTGCCGAGAAAATCAATCGGCTTTTTCACTTTCTTTATATAGAACAACTTCTGGTTCTGGAACTTCGGATAAAGGAGTACTGAACTCAACATCGTCCTTGACAGCCAGACACCAGCTACTAAATTGATCAGTACCCCTGACAGCAGGGTATACCCAAAGCTCAGCATCGTCCCTGAACCAAATATCATCAGGATCACCGCAACTGCCGCCGTTGTTACATTTCCGTCCAGCACCGATGAAAAAGCATTTTTATATCCTTTTCTCACGGCCGATCTCAGGCTGCTGCCCTTCTGGATTTCCTCACCGATGCGCTCGCTTATGATGACATTGGCATCCACGGCCATTCCCAGGGACAAAATCAGTCCGGCGATCCCGGGAAGAGTCAGGGTATACTGCGGAACCGAAAGTGCCAGTACCTGAAGACTCATCTGGAATACCAGCGCCAGACACGCAATGAATCCCGGAAGCCGGTAATACAGGATCATAAAGATACAGACGAGAATAAATGCAGTCGCGGCCGCCATTGTCATGGCTCTCAATGCACCGCTTCCCAGAGTCGGACTGATTGTATTATAGTTGGTTGTCTTCAGGGAAAACGGCAGCGCACCAGCATTGATTTTCTCCGAAAGTGCCTTGGCATCCTCCTGAGTTTTCATGCCGTTGATAACAGCTTCTCCTCCCTGAATTGCTTCCTGCACGACCGGGTTGGAGATCATATCTTCATCCATATATATCCCAATTGGCTGCCCTGTCAGTTCTTTTGTTGCCTTATAAAAATCATCGGCCCCTGTTTTATCAAACTGGAGAGATACCTCATAGGCTCCCGTCTGCTGGTTTTTTACAACGGAACTGTCTGCCACGTGCTGACCTTCTACCAGAACCTTCCCCTGCGGATCACGGAAAGTCAGCCTCGCCGTTTCTCCCAGCTCTGCGATTGCAGACTCCGGATTAAATTCTTTCTCATCCGATTTCCACGGGAACCTGACGATGATATTTCCATGCTCTTTATCAACCGTAACTTCCCTGTCCAGAATATTCTGTGCATCCAGCCTGTTTTCTATAACAGTTCTGGCGGACTCCATGTCTTCCGCTGACGGAATCCCTTTCACACCTTCCGGCTCGAAAACAGCCTCTACACCGCCCCGGATATCAATCCCGAAACGCATATCTTTTGCGCCCTTAAAGTCACTGCCCAGCCCGAAAATGGCAGCATAAAGGAATACTGCAATTACACACAGCACAATCCATATATTTCTTTTATTTACTTTCAAAGTAAAGTCCTCCTATTCTATTTTCATTTTAAGAATAAAAGAACCCCTTCTTTTTTCCATCCCTTAACTGGAGTATTCGTATCTGATGCATGGCATAGCTCTGAAAAGCCATGCTGACAGACTGAATGACAGACCACACTCTTCCATCCGGCAGAAATAAAAGCATTGAGAAAACTAAAAAAAGATTAAAGAAAATCAGGACAGACTCTTCTTCCGGTCTGCCCATTCTGATACTTGAGACATTTCTTGATTCTGCTGCCGGCAGGACATCGGGCATGCCCGAAGCCAAACGGTTTCCTGAATCCAGAACCGTCTGCTCACTGCCGGAGCCTGTTTCAGACTGCACATGGTTTGTTACATTATGCGGCCTGCGGTCACTCTCAATAAAAAGGCATAGGAGTATAATCTGTACCAGAACTATAATTCTCATTAATTTTATTGCCTTAGTCTTCATAGTGCTCCTCCTTTACCTTTTTATTCGATCTATAGGTTCATTATAACGAGTCTTCCCTCTCCGCACAACTATTAACTACCATAAAAACACTCTTTATAAAATATACATACACTTTTCCCCCCATCGGTGTTATAATAAAACTCAAATACTGACGGTATTGCAACTCTCAGAGGCACACACGAAGGAGGAATACATTATGAAATTAGTAATTACAATGAGCCGCCGTTTCGGCACCGGCGCAAGCGTGATTGCAAAGGAACTTTCCGAAAGGCTTGATATCCCTGTATACGACAAGGCATATATTGAACAGCAGATAGACGACCATATGTATGACAGCGAGGCAGAGGCCATTCGTGAACTGGCTGGTAACCCGTGCATCATCCTTGGCCGCTGTGCCTCCGATATTCTGAAGGATAAACTGAATGTACTGAATATTTTTGTCTGTGCAGATAAAGAAGACCGTATACAGAGGATCATGGGACTCGAATCGCTTTCTTATGAAGAGGCGAAGGAAAAGGTCGAACATACTGACAAGGAACGTGCCGCATACTATTACGAGCATACCGGCAAGACATGGGGTGACGTGAACGATTACCATATGATACTCGATACGTCAGAGCTCGGCGTTGAAAATTGTGCGGACATCCTCATGCAGTACTTCGAAAAGCTGGAATATATCTAAAGATCTGGTTACTCCATTCTGTCAAATACTTCCCGGTTCAGGGATTTGTTCTGATAGGCAACGATCGTGGTGCATACTGCATCCCCGGTTATATTGACAGCGGTTCTTGTCATATCGAGAATCCTGTCTATTCCCATAATCAGAGCAATCCCTTCTACCGGAAGCCCTACGGAATTGAAGACCATTGACAGTGTGATCAGGCCTACGCTCGGGACTCCGGCCGTTCCTATCGAAGCAAGGGTGGCCGTGGCGATTACGGTAATATAGTCTGCCGGGGAAAGTGCGATCCCGAATGCCTGTGATACGAACACAACCGCGACTCCCTGCATGATGGAGGTTCCGTCCATATTGACGGTCGCTCCCAGCGGCACCGTGAAAGATGAAATTTTCTTGGATACCCCCATTTTTTTATCCAGCGTTTCGATGGACAGGGGGATCGTCGCATTGGAGGTTGCCGTGGAAAACGCGAATCCCATGACTGGCAGGAATTTGCGGATAAATTTTATCGGGTTTAATCCCGTAAATAACTTCAGCAGTATCTGGTAGACCCCAAAGCCCTGCAGCAGCAGTGCGAGGAAGACGGCCGCCATATATTTCAGCATCGGTATAAACGCGTCGAAACCAATTCCCGCAAATGTCTTTGCAATCAGGCAGAACACGCCGAATGGTGCGGCTTTCATAACTGCCATCGTCATATCCATCATGAGATCATTAAATTCAGCAAAGAACTGGGCAACAGATGCAACCCTCTCACCTCTTTTAGCCAGAAGAATCCCAATAAAAATAGCAAAGAAAATAATCTGCAGCATGTTGCCTTCCGCAAGTCCCTGAATCGGGTTCTTCGGTATGATATCCAGCAGGGTATCTGCAAATCCTGCCGTCTCTGCGGCCGAAGTCTCTGCCGTCTCGATACTGCTGATGTCCAGGCCAACGCCCGGGTTAATCAGATTGCCGATTCCCAGTGCCAGCGTAATCGCTGCCGCCGTGGTAAACAGATAAAACCCTATGGTTTTCACACCGACTTTTCCAAGAGTCTTAGTGTCCCCGATTGCCATGCTTCCGCAGATCAGGGAACAGAATACAAGCGGCACGACCAGCATCTGCATGGCCCGCAGGAAACCATTCCCGATTACATAAAAGATTCCGTCTATAATCACTGTATCTCTGACATATCCCTCCGGGACCCAGTAGTGCAGAACGATTCCCGCAAAAGCCCCTAGCAGGAGGCTGATAAAAATCAGTGTCGTAAGTCCTGGTTTTTTCCTCTTCGTTTCTTTCATCTACATTCCCCTTTCTTTTCTCTTGTTCTCATTAGCTGTACTATAATCGGAAACATAATCCGCCACATATTCTCTCAGTGCTTCCTTCCATCCTGACGGCTGCTGTATGCCGCACATCCGAAGCATCATATTGTCCAGTACTGTATACTCCGGCCCCTCGAATCCCGGCTGTCTTCCGCCCATTTTTATCGGGACCAGTTCTACTTCTTCTCTCCCAAGCAGTCTGAGAATTTCCTGTGCCAGAGCGTATCTGCTGCAGTGTCCGGCACAGACTGCATGGTAAATGCCCTCCTGTTCAGCCTGAATCAGGCGCAGGATCACCCCGGATAGTTCCTTCGCACTTGTCGGGCATGCAAAGTCATCCACGGCTGCCTCGATCCGCATTCCTTTCCCAGCCTGCTCAATGATCGAATTTACAAAGTTACTTCCTTCTGACCCATAAACCCAGGAGCTCCGGATGATCAGGTGCTTCGGCGCCAGCTCTTTCACGAAGTTCTCGCCTGCAAGTTTTGACTTTCCATATACTGTTCTCGGATTGGGTGTGTCAAACTCATGGTGGCTCTGCTCGTTTGTATCCCAAAAAATATCGTCCGTGGATATCTGGATGATTCTCGCGTCTATCTTTCTTGCAATCGCACTCAGGTTCCTTGCCCCGAGGGCGTTTACTTTATATGCTTCTTCTACATTTTCCTCACACGCCTGTACATCTGTCATACCCGCACAGTTGATGATTGTGTTCGGGCGGTTCCTGCTTCCGAATAAATTCACATCTCCGGCACAGGTGATATCCAGGTCCTCGATATCCGTCTCAAAAAGCTCAACATCACGCATATCCAGCATATTGCGTATCATGGTCCCCACTCGTCCGGCTGCCCCTGCAACCCATATCTTCCCATAATCGTATCCCATCATTCTTCTCCTTTTCAAATCTTTCCCTTAAAAAAGGTTCTCTAAACTTCGCTATTATAAATGGAATCGTCTTGTTTTTCAAGTCCATTTTTCTGGAATCTGCATATAGTGTAATAAGAACTTTTTCAGGACTCTGAGTATGTATCTCCTTATCCCTATTATAATTGTACTGTTTTTTGTTTTATTCTTGTCGTATTACCACAGAAAAAAGCAGGCCGTCCAGAAAGTCGGCCGGATGTCTTATGCATGGAAATGTGACCTGCTGAACGAACTCGCCGTTCCTTTTGGCTTTTCCTATCAATTTGTCCAGGATATCTTTACTTTCAGGGACGATGCATGGCAGAAAGAGTTCGGGTACGGGGAATTTTATGATCTGAATGCATTGTCCATGCACATGATACTGGACTGCGAACCTGTATACTTCAACTATCATGGGAAAACCTGGCTGATCGAATTCTGTAAGGGACAGTACGGGATTAATACAGGCGCGGAAGCCGGTATTTACCACGCAGACTCGGTCGTACCCCCGGCACTCCGGCCCCAGACGGTCTTTACAGCCGCCGCAGAGGATGAGGTTCTGCCTGTTAAACTGCGGCTGACCGGGCCTGACTGCCCGCTTTTTTCCATTTCACAAAAACAATGGCGCGTATCCGGCTTTGTCATGGGTACTTTCACCGCCCCAGAGGATCTGATTCTCGAAGCAGCCGTAACATTCCCCAATCCGGACATGTGTACAGCCTTCACCCGCGCCATGAACGGCCTCGGCTACAAAAGCAGTGAACTGCTCACATACCAGAATACAGTACAGTTCTACTTCACAAGGCCGAAATCAGCTCCGCTCATGGCACCCGATGTCTTTCTGGAAAAATACAGGCTCCTGCAGGGTGATATCTTCTGTGAGCTTTTCCTGTGGCTCACCAATCCTTTTTTTACGACCGTGGACCGGCTGCTTTACCTTTACTACACACATCCCTGCCTTTTTGAGAGGATTCTCTGTATCAGAATGTTTCAGAAGCACAGGAGGAAAAGACAATGAGCTGGTATGAGCGTATTTCACGGGCATTTGTACAGGCGCCTGTCGTCCCCTTAAACAGCAGGTCCCGCTTCGTGCTGATGAGCGACTGTCACAGGGGGGTCGGCAATCACAATGATAACTTTATGAAAAACCAGAATGTATATTTTGCCGCACTAAATTATTATTATGAAAAAAATTATACCTATATGGAATTGGGAGATGGGGATGAATTGTGGGAAAACCGTTCGCTTTCCCAGATTATTGATATTCACAGTGACGTCTTCTGGCTGCTTTCAAAATACCGGAGAGAAAACAGGCTCTATCTGCTGTACGGCAACCATGACCACAGCAAACGCCACTGCCATTATTGCCAGAAGCACTGTTCCACCTACCATGTAAGCGGCCAGAACGATGAATCGCCCCTTTTTCCCGGTGACTGCTATCTGCAGGGGCTGATTTTAAAAGATACAGAGCATGGAAATGACCTGTATCTGATCCACGGCCATCAGGCAGACTTTTTAAACAGCACACTCGCCCCTCTGGCAAAGCTGCTCGTCCGTTATATCTGGAAGCCGCTCGAAGCAATCGGGGTGTCCGATCCTACGAGTGCGGCAAGAAATTATACGAAAAAGAAAAAAGTGGAGAAACGATTGACAGACTGGGCCATACAGGAGCATAAGATACTCGTGGCCGGGCATACACACCGTCCGATGATTGGCAGTTCACAGGCCCCCTATTTTAACACGGGAAGCTGCGTACACCCCCGGTGCATCACCTGTATTGAAATCCAGAACCGGATGATGATACTCGTCAAGTGGACGCTGCGCACCCGGGAAGACAGGTCCCTGTATGTAGCACGGGAAGTTCTAGAAGAATACAGGCTGTAACAAAATTTGGAAATACCATCGTTTTACAGGACCCCCAGATGTTCCAGCAGGATCTTCACCCCCAGAAGGATCAGGATGATTCCTCCTGCGAGCTCTGCTTTTGATTTGTATTTTGTCCCAAACACATTCCCGATCTTTACTCCGGCGGCTGACAGGATGAATGTAGTCACTCCTATAAAAGATACGGCGGGGATGATATTCACACGGAGAAATGCAAAGGTGATTCCCACCGCCAGTGCATCTATACTGGTTGCCACGGCCAGAACAAACATCGTTTTTATGTCCAGGGAATCACTTGTATTTTCGCATTCCCCCGAGAGTGATTCCCTGACCATGTTCACACCGATGATTCCAAGCAGGATAAAGGCGATCCAGTGGTCTACAGCCGTGATTTTATCCTGAAACTGTACGCCCAGAATGTAACCGATGAGCGGCATAAGTGCCTGAAACCCTCCAAACCACAGTGCAACAATAGATACTTTTTTCACGGTAATCCTGGGCATCGCCAGGCCCTTACAGACGGACACCGCAAATGCATCCATTGATAATCCTACTGCCAGTAAAAATAATTCTATAAATCCCATTCTTTTTTCCTCCTGTGTAATGAATCTGACGTGGGTTAGAATAAAAGGGCAAAAAAAAGACACATGTACAGCAAATAAACTGTACATGAGTCTCATTAATTAAGATAAGCCAGACTTTCCAGTCAGTATGTTGACTTACCACGCATATCCTGCGCCAATTACTCCCTCACGGACTGATTAGTATTCTATCATCCAAAGACTGCAATTTCAAGTATTTTATTTATTCATTATCCGAATAGTCGTCTTCACTCTGCTTTACAGTGACACCCTGCTTTTCAAAATTGACTTTCTTCCAAACATTTTTATGTTCTGTTATCTCTGTGTCTTCTCTCCACTTCTTCAGAAGAGAATCATACTGCTCCTGCTTTCTCTCTTCCACAATGGATTCCTTCTTTGCATCGGTAGCTTCTCTGTCAAGGAAACTGGTCACTTTTGCCACATAAATACCTGAATCCGTATCAACGATGTCTGTGACGTCCCCTTCATTCTCAAGAGCATCCGCTGCCTTCACCAGATCTGCATTCGGGGATGTGGAATCGGCATCAAATGTAGCTGTCTTTACTTCCTGTCCTGCTTCCTGTGCCAGAGCCCCTATATCCGGATTGTCCCCTGCTTTTAAGCTGTCTGCAAATTCCTGTGCCTTCTGCTTCTGGGCCGCTTTCTCGTCATCAGTCATGGCCTCTGAATTACCATCCGCATCTGTCTTATTATAAGAGAACAAAACATACTGCATGCTCTTCTGCGCGGCCTCTTCATCAGACACCTCTTCGTCAACGCCTTCCTTCATCGGCTGGTCCATCCTGCTCTGTATGGTAGCAAGCTCCAGGTACTTCTTTACATTCTTCTCATACCCGGAAACCGCCTCTTTGTCCTCCAGAGTGTTATCTTCTACAAAGAGATTAGCTGCCTTATCAATCGCCTTTTTATCATCATCAGTCAGTTCAATATCATAATCCGCCGCATGCTGGTTCAAAAGATACATGTTCTCCAGAGCTTCAAGGAGGCTTTCTTTCATACCGTCTTCGTAGGTCTTGCCATCCTCAACCTCCTGCTTCCACATGTCCTCACCAGTCATCCCCATCATACCCGCATAATAGGTCTCATACTGAGCCTGCTGCATTCTGGCATAAAAATTGGCAACACCCAGTGTGATCTTATCCTTTCCAACCTCTGCCACGACCGCATCATTATCCATAGAACGGCTGCATCCTGCCAGAGATGACACTGCAAGGGCTCCCGCTGCCGCCATAATTATCAATTTCTTTCTGAACTGTCCCATAATATCCTCCTACGTACATTCTAACTTCATTATTATAGCCTTTTTTTATTATTCTAACAAGCCTTTTATATCATTTAACAGCTTTTTCACCAATTCCAGAACGTCCTCGTCCTTTGTCTTCCCGCTGCGCCCCTTCTTCTGGTACAGGAAATACGGCGGTGTGTCGGCCTTGAATACAAGGCTGCCATTGTAGGCCTTGAGAAGTCCCGGTATTTTCTGCGGCTGTACCTTTGCTTTCTCATACATGGTAAGCTGGTATGCATCTCCTTTTTGCTCCACTGCCGTTACATAGGCAGAATGAGCCAGCGCCTTTAAGCCTGCAATGTTCAAAAGCTGCTGCACCTTCCTCGGGATGTCGCCGAAACGGTCGATGAGTTCTTCGATCATATCGTCCATCTCCTCTTCATTCTCAATGCTGGCAATCCGTTTATAGACATCCAGCTTCTGGAATTCATTTGCAATATAAGACTCTGGAATATACGCATCGATATTCAGGTCGATGGAGGTTGTATACACATCTTCTTCCATCTCCCCCTTCAGCTGTTTCACTGCCTCATTGAGCATCTTACAGTACAGGTCATACCCCACGGCCTCCATATGGCCGTGCTGCCGGGCGCCTAGGAGGTTGCCCGCCCCGCGTATTTCCAGATCCCGCATGGCGATCTTAAACCCGGAACCAAGATCCGTAAATTCACGGATCGCGGCGAGGCGCTTCTCCGCAATTTCTTTGAGCATCTTATCCCTTCTGTACAGAAGAAACGCATATGCCATACGGTTCGAACGCCCGACCCTCCCCCGAAGCTGGTAGAGCTGGGAGAGTCCCAGCCGGTCCGCATCGTGGATGATCATTGTATTTACATTGGAAATATCCAGTCCCGTCTCAATGATCGTCGTGGAAACGAGGACATCAATATCACCGTTAATGAAGTCATACATAATATTTTCCAGTTCCCGCTCGTTCATCTGGCCGTGGGCAAACGATACTACAGCATCCGGGACAAGCCTCTGGATCCTGCCCGCCACATCTGCGATGTCGCTGACACGGTTGTATACATAGTAGACCTGTCCGTCACGGGACAGTTCTCTTTCTATGGCCTCCCTGACCATCTCGTCATTGTATTCCATTACATAGGTCTGAATCGGCATACGGTCCATCGGGGCTTCTTCCAGCACGCTCATATCCCTGATTCCGATCAGGCTCATATGGAGCGTTCTGGGAATCGGTGTGGCTGTCAGGGTCAGTACGTCTATATTTTCTTTCAGCTTCTTGATCTTCTCCTTGTGTGTGACCCCGAAACGCTGCTCCTCATCAATAATCAGCAGGCCTAAGTCTTTGAACAGGACATCCTTTGACAGGACCCTGTGTGTTCCGATCACAATGTCCACAAGGCCTTTCTTTAAATCTTCCACCGTCTTCTTCTGCTGCGTGGAAGTCCTGAATCTGCACAGGAGGTCCACCCTGACCGGGAAGTCTTTCATCCTCTGTACAAACGTGTTGTAATGCTGCTGGGCCAGAATCGTAGTCGGCACAAGATAAACGACCTGCTTTCCCTCCTGAACCGCTTTAAAGGCGGCCCTGATTGCAATCTCAGTCTTCCCATACCCGACATCCCCACAGATCAGACGGTCCATGATCTTCCTGCTTTCCATATCCCGTTTAGTGTCGGCAATCGCCTGGAGCTGGTCGTCCGTTTCCTCAAAAGGAAACATCTCCTCAAATTCCTTCTGCCATACGGTGTCCGTCTCATAGGCATACCCTTCGGCCTGCTGCCTTGCCGCATACAGCTCTACCAGGTCCTTCGCAATCTCCCTGACTGCTCCGCGTACCTGACTCTTTGTCTTCGCCCACTGGCTCGTTCCCAGCTTGTTCAGCTTTGGTTTCTTTGCGTCCGCCCCCGCATACTTCTGGATCAGGTCCAGCTGGGTCGCCAGAATATAAAGCGCGCCTCCCCCGGCATAGGTAATCTTCATGTAGTCTTTCGTGATTTTGTCTACTTCAATCTTTTCGATACCCTGATAAATTCCCAAACCGTGGTTTTCATGTACAACATAGTCCCCGATCTTCAGTTCCGAGAAGTTCTGGATCTTCTGCCCCTCATAGACTTTCCGGCGTTTCTTCTTTTTGTGTTTCCCGAAAATATCGGTCTCTGAGATGACCATGAACTTCAGCATCGGATATTCATATCCCTCTTCCACATGCCCGTACGCAACCATGATCGCCCCGGGCTGTACGATGCGGCCCATATCCTCGCTGTAAAAACTGCTCAGGTCATAATCCCGCAGATCCTCTGCAAGACGCCGTGCACGCGTCCTGGAGCCGGAAAGGAGGATCACGCGGTACCCATTTCTTTTCAGCCTCTTCAAGTCCCTCGTCAGCATTTCGAAGCTGTTATTGTACGGATTTACACCCTTTGTCTGAAGACTGTAAGTATCCCGCACATGAAAAGAACCGCATTTTGACTCCAGCGTCGTCAGTCCGATTCCGTAATACTGGTTCATCTTCTCCACAAGCTCTTTTGTGGAAAACACACGCAGATCCTCTTCCTCATCCTGAATTCCCGCGGCCTCCCTGTTTTTCTGACTGTTCAGGAATTCTTCCTCCACCTCGTCCAGACGTTCCAGAAGTCGTACAGGTTCATCCAGAAATAATATACTTTTTGAAACCGGGAAATAATCCAGAAAGGAAACACAGTCTGCGCTGTCCCCCTGAAGCTCTGCGGCGGGATAAATCACGACCTCGTCCAGATTCTCAACCGAACGCTGGCTCTCCACATCAAACGTACGGATCGAGTCCACCTCGTCGCCCCACAGTTCTATACGGACGGGAAGCTCTTCTGTCAGGGGGAACACATCCAGAATCCCGCCTCTCACGGCAAACTGTCCCGGCCCCTCGACTTCTGTCTCTCTCTCATACCCCATCGCTGAAAGTTTTTTCTGGAGTTTTGTAAAATCAACGGCCCCCTCTCCTGAAATATGAATCCTCTTTTCAGAAATGTCATTAAGCGGGGACATTCCATCCAGAAAAGCATCGATCGTCGTAATGATAGTAATCCCGTTTTCAGTCCCCCCGGCATCTCCTGCTGAAGCACTGCCTTCGTTTCCGGCCTCGAAAATTGCCTTTACCACTTCCATGCGCTGCTTTACCAGATACTTTCCCTTAATATCGGCATGATAAAAAAGCAGGTCCTTTGCCGGGTAAAGGTACACATCCTCATCCAGAAAACGATATTCCTCATAGGCTTTCTTCGCCTTTTCATCACTGGAAAAAGCGATGATTTTGTAAAAACAACCATCGCTTAATGCATATATCAGGTGGGTCTTCTGTGAGTTGACACATCCCGCAATCTGCAGGATTCCTTTTTCCTTCATTCGTTTTGAAAAAATCTCATTATACTCCGCCAGCTCGGAAAGCGGCGCTAAAAAAGCCTGCATAAGTCTACTCTTCCTTCTTTTTGCGGTTATATTCATTCATCGCGGCCTGAATCTCCCCGGACGTAATCATTTCCACGGCATGTACCGCCTGACTGTAGCCTTCTTCCATCAATTCATGCTCCGCTTTTGTAAAATGCCCAAGCACATAGTCTGCCAGATCATACCTCGGCGGCTTTTCACCAACGCCAACCTTAATCCGTGGAAATACCTGACTTCCCAGATGTGCAATGATGCTCTTGATCCCATTGTGCCCTCCGGCACTTCCCTTTGCCCGGATGCGCAGCTGTCCGACGCCGAGGCTCACATCATCATAAATAATAATCAGTTCCTGCTCAATATCCACCTTGTAGTAATCCACGAGACTGAAAATACTCTCACCGCTGAGATTCATATAAGTCATGGGCTTTGCCAGAATCACCTTCTGGCCCCCGATAATGCCTTTCCCTATGAATGCACGGTGCTTCCTCGTGTCCACTGATATATTATATTGGCCAGCAATGGCATCAATGACTTCAAATCCCACATTATGCCTTGTTCCTTCGTATTGTTTATCCGGATTTCCCAATCCAGCAATAATATACATAACTTTCACCTCTTCATGCAGGGCCGTAATTAAAAATTAAACACAGCCTGAATTTTCCAAATGTGGCTGATACGCCGCATCTCCATACATTTTACAGGATTGCATCCTATTTGTCACGTAAAAGCCGCGAATATTTTTCGGTTTCCCGTCATACACTTATAAAAAGCGAAATGGAAATAAAATGGCTAACATGGGAGGTCTTTTTCATGGGTTCTAAAACTAAAATCATCGTTCTGCATATGAAAGAAATCATTTATACCGCAGTTTTTGTGGCACTGGGCATACTGCTTGTCATTCTGCTGGTAGTTATGTTCCGTCCCGGAGGGAAAGATAAAAGTGCAGATGCGAAAAAACAGTACACTCCGGGGGTCTACACTTCAACACTGACTCTGAACAACACAAACCTGGAGGTCGAAGTATCCGTGGATGAGTCACATATCAACTCCATCCGGTTCTCCAATCTGGATGAGGCGATGACAACCATGTTCCCGCTCATCCAGCCGGCAATCGAAGAAATTGCTGATCAGGTCTATGATAAGCAGTCGCTCGAGGAAATTTCGTTATCCGATGATACCCCGTACACATCCCAGGTGATCCTGGATGCAATAAAAGAAGCCACAGAAAAAGCCGCAGTGAAATAATTCTGCGGCTTTTGTATGTGTGGATTATCCTTCCACGATCAGATACTGACCATTCTGCAGTGCGAATACTTCTGACGCTTCTTCCAGTTCTTCCGGAGTCATCGCATCGACATCGATCCCGCTCTCCTCAAAATATTCCCTTACCTCGTCAATGGAATCAACAACCACTGCCATGCAGTCTTCCAGGAAGGCTTCTGCCTCCTCCAGTGTCTCAGCCACAGGTTCGTCAAACAGCTGGGACTGTTTCTGCAAAAATGTAAGTAAACATTCCTCATCGTATTCATTCATGACTTTCCACCTCCCTATCATTGATAAATTCAAAGATCTCAAGCGGCGAATCCATAATCAGTTCAGCTCCCGCTTCTCTGAGGGCTTCTCTGCCCCTGAATCCCCAGGATACTCCTATGGTCTTCATCCCGGCCGCTCTCCCTGTCGCAATGTCCACTTCAGAATCGCCGATATACAACGTCTCTGACGCATCTGCCTGTAGCTTCTGCGCAATATCGAGCGCTGCCGCAGGGTCCGGCTTTCTTGGTACGCCCTCTTTCTGGCCCTGTATCCACTGAAATGTATCCGTGCCGAAAATCTCTTTCACGACGCTCAAAGCATCTCTGTCCGGCTTGTTGGACAGTACCGCCATCCTGATTCCCGCCGGCTTAAGCTTTGATAGCAGTTCCATGATCCCGTCATACGGTACTACATGATATGTGCATCCGGTCTTAAATATGCGGTCATATCTTTGCATGGCCTCGTCAAGCCGTGCCAGATCCTTCTCACCTGACGCTTTCAGGGATTTCTCTAAAAGCACCTTAGCGCCGTTGCCAACAAACATCCGGCATTCATCCCGGGTGATCGGTGGAAGTCCCATCTCTTTCAGTGTCTCATTCACAGAAAAAGTCAAAGAATCCAAAGTATCTGTCAATGTTCCGTCTAAATCAAAAATGCAAGCTTTATACATGGTTCCTCTCCATACCTTCCTTATTATCGTATCTGTATAGAACAGTTACTTATAATCTACGTTTATCATAGTATGAAGTCATGGAAATTTCAACCATAAATAGGGATTTTTTCTGAATGTGTTTATCCAAGCAGGTACTGCTTCATTACTTTCAGTGCATTTTTCTCCAGACGGCTGACCTGTGCCTGTGATATCTTGATCTCCTCGGCCACTTCCATCTGGGTCTTTCCTTCAAAGAAACGGAGGGTAATGATATAGCGCTCCCGCTCATTGAGACGCTCCATCGCGGCTTCCAGTGACAGCTCCTCTACCCAGTTTTCCTCCTTATTCTTCTTATCGCTCACCTGGTCCATGACATACAGCGTATCCCCCCCATCCGAGTACACAGGCTCATGCAGGCTCATAGGCATCTGTATGGCATCCAGAGCAAAGACGATATCCTCTTTGGAGATTCCGATCTCCTCTGCAATCTCCTGCACGGTAGGCTCCTTTAAATGCTTCTTCATATAGCCTTCCTTCGCATAGATTGCCTTATAAGCGGTATCCCTTAAGGACCTGCTGACACGGATGGAATTATTGTCCCTTAAATACCTTCTGATTTCCCCGATAATCATTGGAACTGCATAAGTAGAAAACTTCACCGCCCTGTCCGGGTCAAAATGGTCCACCGCCTTCATGAGTCCTACGCAGCCGATCTGGAACAGGTCATCCGCATTCTCATTACTGCTTGAAAACCGCTTAATCACACTTAAGACCAGCCTTAAATTCCCTTTAATATACTGTTCCCGCGCCTCTTCGTCCCCTTCCTTAATACGGGAAAACAAAGCCACCTTCTCTTCTTCTTTCAAGAGTGGGAGCTTCGCTGTATTGACACCACATAATTCCACTTTATTCAAAGCCATAATAAAAATCCTCCTAGACGAAAATTTGATCTAGTAAAATCATTCTCATTCTGGCCGGCAGTTATTCTTTGGGGAGAAAATTAAAAAAAGTTTTAGTCCTTGACAATACAATTCGCCTCTGGTGGGATAACGCAAGTTGAATTTAGAGATTCTTTTGTGTATAATGGTAAAAAACAGATGGATAGGAAATATTATGTGTACAGGAAAAACAGGAATACGCAGGCAGGTTTTAGAAGAAATTATAGATTTGGCAAAGTTTTATGATCTTTCAAGGGTCATTTTGTTCGGCTCAAGAGCCAGAGGATGTTATCTGGAAAAAAGTGATATTGATCTGGCTGTAGAGGGAAAGAATATCGTGGACTTTGCATTGGATGTGGATGAAAAGACAGATACCTTACTGCAGTATGACATCGTGGATTTGTCAACAGCCCGGGAAGAATTATTGGAAAACATCAGGAAGGATGGGATCATATTATATGAGAAAATTTGATAATTACTGCAGCAATCTGGCTGTTTTGGAAAAAGCATATAAAGAAGATATTCAGAATGAATTTATAGTTTCGGGGATTATAGATAAGTTCTCCATTCAATTTGAACTTGGATGGAAAGTATTGAAGGAATTCATTCTGTACGAAGGAAGTTCCATAGGAAAGACAGGCTCACCGAGGGCTATCATAAAAGAGGCCTATCACATCTTTGATTTCATGGACGAAACTATATGGCTTCATATGCTAAAAGATAGAAATGATACAAGCCATATATATGATGGCAATCTGGCAAAAGAACTGGCAGCAAGAATTTTAAAGGAATATATTCCTGAATTTGTATCGACGAGGGAAAACCTATTCCGCAGGTATAAGGATATTGTGGGGGAAAAACAATTTGATTAATATGTATAAACTGGCGCCATTAAATAAATCGGGAATTCTTTTGTATAGCGCCAGTTTATAATTTTTTTGTCTTACAACTCTGTTTTCATCATTCCTTTATCGAATTCAGGATTGAAGTAATAATAATTCTTTGAATCCAATTTTTCTTTCGTTTTTTCTAATGCTTCCCCGAATCTCTGGAAATGCACGACTTCTCTCGCCCTTAAGAATTTCAGTGGTTCTCTGACCTCAGGGTCGGGAATCATCCGCAGCAGGTTGTCGTATACTGTTCTTGCTTTCTGTTCTGCCGCAAGGTCCTCCGTCAGGTCTGTAATGGCATCGCCCTTGGACTGGAATTCGATGGACGTAAATGGCAGCGCGGATGCGGCCTGCGGCCAGAGAGCGGTCGTATGGTCTATATAGTAGGCATCAAATCCTGCCTCTTTTGCCTGCTCAATTGTCAGGTGCTTTGTCAGCTGATAAACCATCGCGCAGATAATCTCCATATGCGCCAGTTCTTCTGTACCGATATCTGTCAAAAGACCGCCCACCTGTTTCACAGGCATGGTATACCTCTGTGAAAGATACCGCATGGATGCGGAGAGCTCTCCGTCGGGTCCGCCGTACTGGCTGATGATCATCTGGGCCGTCTTCGGACAGGTTTTTGTAATTTTAACCGGAAACTGTAATCTTTTTTCATATATCCACATTTAAACACACGCTCCTTCCCAGGGCATGGGACCGTCCTGCCAGCAGAACTTCCCGCCACTCTCACAGTAAATGATGCAGTCTCTCGTCAGGGGATAAAACTTTGCTGCAAATCGTTTTTTCAGCTCATCCCTCTCCTTCGTTTTCTGACTGTACATATCGAGTGCCTGGGTATCACTCATATGAGTATCCAGATACAACGTCAGATCGTCCAGTAAAAAACTTGTCTCTGCTATTTTGGTTAGCAGCGTTTCTCTTTCCCTCTGCTCCTCAGACTTCGGTGCAGCTTCTTTGATATCCTTCTTTTCAATTTCCGCCGCAAAAAACGGCTTGTTCAGATCCCGGAAAATGGTACCTGCAGCCATCGCTTCTTTTTCATCATATAACGCGCCCCATTGCTGAATCGGAATAGACGCAATTGCCAAATGTTCTTCCTGCATAAAAAAATCTCCTTTCTCCACATAAATGAATACACATCTGTGCACACTTAGTATGTGGAGAAAGAAGATTTCTACGTTATAAAAAAACATCCAGTTTTGTTAAAATATATAACCGTACTTCTCTATTCCCAGCTGTCCCATTTATCTGCCAGGTTATTGATCTGATTTTCAAATTTTGCCTTATCCTTGTTGGCGATACCCTCATTCCTGTAGATAACATCCAGAAGCCGCCTTCCAGCTGCAAGCAGTCTTTCGAATGCCGCATCTGCTTTCTTTTGTGCAGGTTTTTTAGCTTTTACAGGTATCCTTACACCCTCGCTGAGGATTTCATTTGCCGCCAGGTCTACTTCTCCGTTCGGGAAAGGCGCCCACGCCGGACATCCGAATTTCTCTTCTATCGTCGCTGCAAACTCATCTGTAACCCCATCTTCCCCATGCACGACAAACACATGTTCCAGAGGCGTCTTGAAACCGCCAAGCCAGTCTAAAAGCCCATTCATATCCGCATGGCCGCTGACTCCGTGCAGACTCTCTATCCTTGCGTGTACTTCGATCGGCTCTCCAAAAAGCCTGACATTCTTTTCCCCTTCCAGAAGCCTCCTGCCCAGAGTTCCATTTGCCTGATAACCTACAAATAAAATCGTACACTCCGGCCTCCACAGGTTATGCTTCAAATGGTGACGGATTCGCCCGGCATCACACATGCCGGATGCAGAAATAATAACCTTCGGCTTTTCAATCAGATTAATCATCCTTGAATCATCACTTGTTGTAGATGTCTTCAATCCCGGGAATACAAGAGGGTTAATCCCCGCATTGACCAGTTTCAGGGCATCCTCATCGAAACATTCCCTCATATTTTTTGAAAAAACCTTCGTGGCCTCGATTGCCAGAGGGCTGTCGAGATAAACCTCAAAATCCGGATACTCTTTCAGCAGATTCTGCTCCTTGATCTCCCGGATGAAATACAGCATCTCCTGCGTCCTGCCGACTGCAAAAGAAGGAATGACTACATTTCCCTTTCTGTCAAATGTTTCCCTCAGGACCTTTGTAAAATCTTTCAGGTAGTCTATCTTCTCTGTAGAATGGACACGGTTGCCATAGGTGGACTCAATCACAACATAGTCGGCTGCTTCTGTATAACTCGGATCTTTGATAATAGGCTGATTGGTATTGCCTACATCACCAGAAAATACAATCTTCTTGGAGATATCCCCCTCTGTTATCCACACTTCAATACTTGCTGAACCAAGCAGATGCCCGACATCCGTAAAGCGTACTTCAACCCCGTCGCAGATCCTGATTCTCTCTGAATACTGGCAGGGTACAATCCGTTCTATGGCATCCAGTGCATCCTGCATCACATAGATTGGTTCGAATACCGGCTGTCCTGCACGCCGTCCCTTCCTGTTCCTCCATTCTGCCTCAAATTCCTGGATATGGGCGCTGTCACGAAGCATAATATTGCACAGGTCAGCAGTTGCAAAAGTCGTGAATATCTCGCCCTTGAAGCCTTTCTTAGCCAGCAGCGGAAGTAACCCGGAATGGTCAATATGCGCATGGGTCAAGAGCACATAGTCAATATCCGTCTCCGGAATCGGAAGTCCCGGATTTTCATACAGGTCCGGCCCCTGCTCCATACCACAGTCTACAAGAATATTCTTCCCTGCCGCCTGTAGCAAATGACAGCTTCCCGTTACTTCATGGGCTGCTCCGATAAAAGTCAATTTCATAAGCTTCACCAACCCTTTTCTTTCTATTGTAGCATCTTTCCCCCGAAACTAACAGGGGAACTTTGGAAAATGTAGGAGGGGATTTTGAGGTAAAGGGCCGCCGTGTGGGAGGGGGGGATGCCGTGTCGGGAAGCGGGTTTCAGGGGAAACTGCCCCTAATTAAAACGGGAGAGGAAATGCGGGCACCGCAGGTATTCGGCCGAACTCCTGATGAGTTCGGCCTGCAACCTGCTTACACACAGGACTTGTGGTCCTGTGTGTATCCCGCCTTTCCCTTCCCGTTTTGATAAAGGGCAGTAATCCCTGAAAGACGCCTCCCGACACGGCATCCCCCCTCCCACACGGCTACGTTCATCCAATCGGGACTCCACACACTTCCGATCGGTAAGTTCTGCCAATATCGCGCATTTGAACTGGCTGGCGCGGTTCAAATGTGCTTTGTACGGTATCGTCATATGACAGGCATAAGCCTGTCATGCAACTTGCTTCATCACTCCTGTTTACGGTCTCCCCGAGCAAAGCGATGGGGACCCCGCGAATTTCTGGAGACAGCGCTGAGAATCCGGGTATGGCGTGCGGCGGGGGCTTTTAGGGGGATGGGATAAGCGGCTTGATGAAATCCCGGGGGAAATGGTGGACCACTTTACGGGCCACAAGTCCGGAAAGTGAGTAGGCTACAGGCAAAAGTCATCAGGACTTTTGCCGCATGCCTACGGTGTCCGCTATTTCCCCCGGGATTTCATTTAGCCGCTTACCCGTTCCCCGACAGCCCCGCCGCACGCCATATCCGGATTCTCAGAAGCGTCCGGGCAAGCCGCCCTCCCCCGGCTTTACTCATACCTCACCATTTCGCGTTTCAGCCGCTGCATGATTTTTTTCTCGAGTCTTGATATGTAGGACTGGGATATGCCGAGCAGGTCTGCTACTTCTTTCTGTGTTTTTTCTTCCCCCTCGGGGTTATCCAGGCCAAAGCGCATTTTTACGATTAGTTTTTCTCTGCTTGACAGTTTGTTGATTGCTTTTACGAGCAGTTTTCTTTCTGCCTCGTTTTCCAGATCTTTGTATATGGTATCCTCGTCGGTGCCTAATATGTCGGACAGAAGAAGTTCGTTTCCATCCCAATCTACGTTCAGCGGTTCGTCGATGGAGACTTCCATCTTGGTCTTGCTGTTCCTGCGCAGATACATGAGGATTTCATTCTCAATGCACCGGGATGCGTAGGTCGCGAGTTTGATCTTTTTGGTCGGGTTGAATGTGTTAATGGCCTTGATCAGCCCGATTGTACCGATTGAGATCAAATCTTCCACACCGACCCCTGTGTTATCAAATTTTTTTGCTATGTATACGACCAGCCTTAAATTATGCTCGATCAGAAGTTTTTTAGCCTCCTCGTCGTATTCGGAACCCAGATGCTGTATCACTTCGGTTTCCCGCTCTGTCTCCAGCGGGGCCGGCAGCACCTCGGAACCTCCGATGTAATGTATTTCTTTATGGTTCGGGAAAAAAATACTTCTAAAGTCTGGTATTACTTTTAATTTAAATTGCTGGGGTACTGCTACTTTTACAACCATTTTATATGCCTCCTAATAGGTCAGGATTTAAAATCATCTGATATTCTTCTTGTTCTGAAACACACTCTTCGCAAACTCCTATAAACGGCTTCTCTACCCATCTCTCTTCCTTTAAGTGGATGCACATTTTCCGGATGCGGAACACGGGCATGATACTCTCTTTTCCTACTGTACGGTATGGTATGTAATGAAAACCGTTTTTCATGTCATCATCTGTCAGAATAGACCTTGCCAGAGCTTTATCTACAACACTTACCGGCTCTTTCGACAAATTGTCTTCCAGAGCATTCCCAGTGTCAATTAACGCCTTTACTCTTTGTTCGCCTGCACTTGTATATAACGTAATCTCGCAAATCTTTTCCTGCAATGTCTTAAGTCTTATAAGAAATTTCCAGATCCCCCTTATCAGGTAATAGCAGCCGACGGCCGCAGCAAAGAACAGACTTCCCGCACGCACGTATGGGTGCAGTGCCTGCAGAATCCCCCCATACAGGAAAGATGCGACATACAGCAAACCAAATGCTTTCCAAAATTGACTTTTTCCTTTGACCTTTAATCCTGTCTTGATCATTATTGTATTGACTGTTGTGTGGAACAAAATGAGTTTTATAATTCCCGGTACCGGAACAGCAATCACAGCACATGTAAGCCCTGCCCCGACTACTCCCCCTAAATAAATGCGTCCATGTGTGGAAGGACATTTCAGCACCTGATTTACGGTAAGCAGTATTAGAGAATCCATCATAAAATTCACCAGAAACAACACGTCTATGTATAATTCATAGTACATGCTCCACCCTCTTTCTCGTTGGTACTAAATCGATTTGGCACTCAAGCAAGATTTATTATAAAGGGAAGAAGGGAAGAAAATTTGTCAGAAACTGACAGAAAAAAAATAATAATTTCGACACGGGGTATTGTTTTATGGGAAGGGGACGCCAGTATGGGGGAGGCGGGGGAGGGGTGTGGTGTTTTGAATGCCGGATGTTTAGACAAGAGTTTGTAATAGAAAATGAGCCTGCTATGCCGGAACCAACCCACTTAATTTTCTAACGTTCCATTTCTCCCATCCACTTTCCTGCCCCACCCTCCATACCGGGATGCACAGCTAAGTGGACGGACAGTCTGGGACCCGCTGTGGGTTTCGATGCCGTTTTAAGAGGGCTTAGAGTGCACTTAGAAAGTGTTACAGCAAAAACGAGAAAAATGAAGGTCAGAATTTGGTGCCCAACACCAAATTCTGTAGCCAACTTGTGGAGAAATCATCAAGATTTCTCCGCATATTGGCTAGTGCCTTCATTTTTCTCGTTTTTGCTGTTATACTTTCTTAGTAAACGGTTCGCCCCCTGAAACGGCATCGAAACCCACGGCGGGTCCCAGACTGTCCGTCCGCTTAGCGTCCCCCCACTTATTTCTTGAAGAAGTCCGGTATTTTTATAGACTGTTCTTTTACCTTGCTTGAAGGTGTCCTTGGCTGATCGAGTGTCGGAATTGTTCCGCCTGACGGTCTGCTTGTTGCCCCTGTCGGTCTTGCTGCCGCGGTTCTGCGCTCCGGATCAATCTGTGTCCTGCCGCTTACCATGTCTCCTGACGGGAGGATGGAACCGACCTTCTGCTGTCCTTCCAGTCTTGCTTTTAACTTGGAAGAGCTTCCGCCTACGTTATGTAAGCCGGTAGCAATGACTGTGATTGTTGCTTCATCAGATCTGGAATCATCATACATAGCACCGAAGATGATGTTTGCATTCTCACCTGCAAGTTCCTGTACGTATTCTGCTGCATCAGATGCATCCATAAGGGTGATATCACCGGAAATATTGATGATAACATGGGATGCACCCTGAATGGTTGTCTCAAGCAGCGGGCTGGCAACAGCCTGTTTTACTGCCTCTAATGCCTTGTCGTCCCCGCGTCCTGCACCGATACCGATATGGGCGATACCCTTGTCCTTCATAACGGTCTGGATATCTGCGAAGTCGAGGTTGATCAGAGAAGGTACATTAATCAGGTCCGTGATACCCTGAATACCCTGCTGTAACACTTCGTCAGCTTTCTTTAAAGCTTCCGGCATGGTTGTCCTTCTGTCAACAACTTCCAACAGCTTGTCATTCGGGATGACAATCAGTGTGTCTACATTTTCTTTTAATTTATCAATTCCCGCAAGGGCATTGGACATACGTGTCCTTGATTCAAAACGGAAAGGCTTTGTGACAACGCCTACAGTCAGTGCTCCCTGCTCCTTTGCTATACGTGCTACGACAGGAGTTGCTCCTGTTCCTGTTCCACCACCCATACCGCAGGTAACGAATACCATGTCAGCACCTTTAAGTGCGGCTGAAATTTCTTCTGAACTTTCCTCGGCAGCCTTCTCCCCTACTTCCGGCTGTGCCCCGGCACCAAGTCCCTTTGTGAGCTTCTCACCAATCTGCATTAAAGTTGGTGCTTTGCATAACTGGAGTGCCTGTTTATCTGTATTGATTGCTATAAATTCTACACCTGCAATCTGCTCATCGATCATGCGGTTTACTGCGTTATTACCGCCGCCGCCGACTCCGATAACTATAATTCTTGCAGCTGCTTCTGATTCGTTGGTTTTAATTTCTAACAAGAGTGTTTCCTCCTTCGTCGTCCTATTAATATTATTTTATACATCCCTTATTCCCACAGGCATCGACACAACGCCATGCCAGCATGACTGTGACATCCGCCGCGGGGCCAAATCCCCGGCAGCCAGCTGTCGGGACCTTGACTTCAATCTACATTCCGGGTTCATTATGAATGCGGAATGACACAGCAGCAATGCCGCCGTTTTTATTGAACGATATAACTCAATAAGTATATAATATAGTCTTTTACATAAATAATCAATAGATTTTTGCTTATTTTCTCTTTTTTTTATTCAATTCATGAAGGCTTTACAGCTTATTTTTCAGCTTTTCTGTAAACCTGCCTGCCGGAGTATGGATTACGGGAACTCCTCCCCCGTCTGGCCATCTTCCTGATACTGGCTGTCCATCTGATTCTGGCTGTCCTGCTGGTCCTGACTGTCCTGCTGGTCCTGACTGTCCTGTTGGTCTTGTCCGTCCTGAGCGTCCCCTGTATCATCCTGATCTGTCCCACCGTCGTCTTTTGACTTGTCCTGAGATGATTTTGGCACAAAACGGACCGCCTTGTCCGAGGCGTCAAAATTCTCCAGATGGAGTGTTCCCTCCTCGTCCGGATATTTTTCTGCCAGCTTCTCAAGGATCGGCGGTACCTGTGCGAGACGATCTTCATAATTGGTCTTGCCGAGCAGGACTTCCACAGTTCCGAAGTAGAGGTTCAGTTCACTGCCTGAACAGGTGATCCGGTCAGGAGTCAGTTCGTATTTTACAATAAGCTGTGAAATCTCTACGATCCGCTGGAATACATTTTTGTCTGATACCGGAAGTATTTTTCCCATCTTTACTTTGGACGCATCGATATCCATACCTTCTATATACGCGGCCCCATCCACTTTGTCTTTTGTCGTCAGAAGTGCCGTCCCTTCTTTATCAAAATAAAGATACTGGTTATTATAATCTATGTATCCGCTTATTTCCTTTTCCTTTACTGTCACACGTATGGACCAGGGTGCTTTCAGGGTGATCCTGGACGATTCTATTGTTGGCAGCTGCTTTGTATCTGCTTTGTTGAACTTCCACCATGCATACACGGAATTCATGCCGTACTTATCGCTCCTGATCCACTCGATCACATCATTTTCAGCTGTATATTTGTTTCCCTTCACTTCTATCTTTTGTATATGGAAGAGGAGGAGAAAAGCAAAAACGATGATTGCTATCCCTAAGACAAATGTCAAAAGTCCCAGAAATACACCCTTTCTCTTCTTCTTTTTTCTCTCAGGAGGACGGTACCCTTCCTTGTATAATACTTCATTTATATATGCTTCATCATCAAACTGTTCATATTTCTCACGTCTGCTCTTCTTACTCTGCTTTCCGCGCTTCATCGATCGTCCTCCTTATATTACTTATCTTATTGCCGTCTGCCCCTTCGGGTGCGTACGGTAATAAGATCTTCCCCTGCCCTATTCTATCAAATACAAGCCATTTTATACAAGACCTATTTTCCCAAACCGCTTACTCGCTTTTTTCAATCGAATTGGATACACTCAGCACGAGTCCCATTTCCAACAGCAGAAACATGACCGAGGTGCCCCCGTAGCTGATAAAGGGCAGTGTGATTCCGGTGTTCGGAATGGAGTTTGTTACAACCGCAATATTCAAAATCACCTGAATCATCATATGTGCCATTGCCCCTGCCGCAATCAATGCCCCCAGAAGGTCTTTCGCATGGGTTGCAATCACAAAAAAACGCCAGATCAGGATCAAAAACAACAGGATAATCAGGCTGGCCCCTACCAGCCCCAGTTCTTCACATATGATAGAAAAAATCATGTCGTTCTGCGCTTCCGGCAGGAATCCAAGCTTCTGCACACTTTCCCCGAGCCCTCTTCCAAACAGGCCTCCTGATCCGATTGCATACAGCCCCTGAAGTGTCTGGTATCCCTTTTCATACTGCTCCGGGTTTCTCCAGATTGCAAGCCGCTCCAGCCTGTAACTCTCCAGTGCCAGAAAGATTCCCATGAAACCTATCCCGGCACCGCCCATCCAGAGAAACTGGGCATACTTTGGGCTTGCCACGAAGATCAGCACTACCGCGATGCCCATGATTATGATCGCGGTACTTAGGTTGCTCGCCCCTACAAGAGCCACAATAGGCAGCACCGGTATCATCACCTTAACAAGCGTACGGAATTTCCCCATCTGCTTCACATTCTTTGTGACAAGGCAGGCAAGAAAAAGGATAATCGCCACCTTTGCAAACTCCGAGGGCTGAAAAGAAATCGGGCCCAAAGAAAGCCATCTTTTGGACCCGTTGTACTCATCTCCTATAAACATAACCGCTACCGATAAAAGGATTGCTGTCAGATACCCGAGCTTTGCCAGAGGAGCCCATTTATGGTAGTCGATATTCGCCACAATCAGCATCCCTGCCATCCCGAGTGCAGTTGCAAATCCCTGCTTTTTCAGGTAATAGAAAGAATCGTGAAACTTAACCCGTCCGTTGTAGGCACTGGTGCTGTATAAAAGGACCAGTCCGATTATCACCAGTAGTAACACAACAATCAGCAGTGTATAATCATACCGCTTCTTTTTAGCAGGACGCTCCAATATAAATTCACTCCTTATAACTGGTTTACAAGTTCTTTGAATTTATCTCCACGTTCTTCATAATTTTTAAACATTCCCCAGCTCGCACACGCCGGTGACAAGAGTACGGCATCCCCGGGAACAGCATTTTCCACACAGATATCCACTGCTTCCTCAAATGTATCAGCCAGAACCGTATCGGTGAAACCAAGCCGTCTGGCTGTCTCATCTATCTTCTCTCTGGTCGCCCCTAAAAGGACCAGCTTTTTCACCTTGCCGTCAAAAGCCTGTATCCATTCTTCATAAGAAGAATCTTTATCATATCCGCCGCCTATCAGGAGCGTCGGGCGTTTCATTGCCTGAATCCCCTTGATGGCTGCATCCGGGTTGGTTCCTTTGGAGTCATTATAATAGGCAACTCCATTCTTTTCGGCAACAAACTCTATACGGTGCTCAACCCCCTGGAAATCCATGACCGTCCTGCGGATAATGTCCAGCGGAACTCCATATGCCGCTGCCATCCCAACTGCTGCCATGACGTTTTCATGATTATGCGTCCCCAGAAGCTTCAGCTCATCAATATGGCAGACCACCTCCGGTTCGCCGTCCATATTTAAGAGCATTCTGCCGCCGTCCAGATAGATACCTTTATCTAGTTTACGCCGGCTGCTGAAATATAGAACCTCTGCACTTACTTTTTCCGCGAATTTTCTTGTTACTTCGTCTTCATAATTCAAAACACATGTATCTTCTGCCGTCTGGTTCTTTGCAATATTCTGCTTTGCCCCGATATAGGCTTCCATCGTATGATGACGGTTCAGATGGTCCGGTGAAATATTCAGAATCGCACTCACCCGCGGGCGGAATGTATGTATGGTTTCCAGCTGGAAACTGCTCATCTCCGCAACAATCACTGATTCTTCCTTTGTTTCCAATGCAATGGCCGTGTAAGGGTTTCCAATATTTCCGACAACAAATGTGCTTTCCCGGTAATTCTTCATGATCTCACCTAAAAGTGCGGTCGTCGTTGTCTTCCCGTTTGTTCCTGTTATCGCAAGGACATCGCCTTTTCCGAATACATAGGCCAGCTCTATCTCACCCCATATGGGGATGTCTTTTTCTCTCATCTGCCCTACAACTGCAAGATCGGTAGGAACCCCCGGACTCATGACTGTCAGAGATAGTGTGTCCAGAATCTCCTGCGGCAGTTCCCCGAGAACCACCTGCATATCAGCCCCTTCTGTCTGTCCTGTCAGTATTTCATTGCGGATACTCCCCGCATCCAGAGAAGCGTTGCCATCATATAAAATCACATCTGCCCCTTGTTTCACAAGCAGTCTGCCGGCCGCTATCCCACTGATACCAGAACCGAATACCAGCACTTTTTTCTCTCTTAAGTCCATAATCTATACCCCCATGAGTGCAATCAGGCAGAGAATCGCCGTTACGATTGAAAATACAGCAACGACTCTCGTCTCAGACCACCCGCATAATTCAAAATGATGATGAATCGGCGCCATTTTAAAGAAACGTTTCCCTCCCGTTTTCTTAAAATATGTTACCTGGATCATAACGGAAGCCACTTCGACCAGATAAATCAGCCCTACGATAATTACAAACAACGGCATCTGCATCATATAAGCCGTTCCTATGACAAATCCCCCCAAAGCAAGGGAACCGGTATCCCCCATGAAAACACTGGCAGGATATACGTTAAACAGGAGGAATCCAAGCAGGGCACCTACCACAGCACAGGTGATCGGTTCAACGCCGCTCTTCGTTCCAATCGCCACCACGGTGAAGAAAGTCGCTACCAGTACGGTTACACTTGATGCGAGTCCATCCAGGCCGTCTGTAAAGTTCGTTCCGTTTACAGTACCGATTACTGCAATAAATAAAAGCGGAATCGCGATCCATCCGATATCCCAGTACTTGCCGCCTGAGAATGGAACAAGCAGTGTCAGCGGAATCTTAGCCACCTTTATAATATAGTAGGCAAAGATGGCAGTCACCACGATCTGAAGCGCCATCTTCTGTTTCGGGTAGAGCCCGTCGGAACGTTTCATGACGACCTTCAGATAATCGTCCAGAAATCCGATCAGTCCAAATCCAATTGTCAGGAACAGGATCGGGATGATGTTCGGATAATCTTTTACATATAATAAGGAAGTAATCACAACACTGCCAAGGATGATCACCCCGCCCATCGTCGGAGTACCCGCTTTTTTCAGATGGGACTTCACCCCATCCTCTCTCTCGGTCTGACCCATCTTCAGTTTTCTAAGAAACGGTATCACAACTGGTCCCATCAGCAAACTAAGCACGAATGAAATCAATACCGGAATCACTACATGATAACTCATACATACACCTCTTCATCTCTTTTGTTAAATAAAAACTTATTTATTCTTATCATTGCTGCTGTCCTGCCTGAAAATGCCAGCAGAACATCTCATACAGTATACCTCATTAGCTTCTGTTTTTCAACTAGAAAACAACTGTTAATCCCTAACTCAATCCGCGCTGTCTTCCTGTTTTTCTCCCGTTTCTTCTGTGTTTTCCGGTATGGTTCCGGTTTTTTCGATACCCAGATAAGGCAGCACATTATCGTAGATGCTCTTAAGTACGGGTGCCGCAATTGTTCCTCCATAATAGACACCCTGTGGGTTGTGGATCAGCACCATGCCAAGAACCTGAGGGTTCTCTGCCGGGGCAAATCCGAGGAAGGATGATATATATTTATTGGCACTTCTCGGCAGTGTCTGTGATGTCGCCGTTTTCCCCCCTATCGTATAGCCCTCGATATAAGCATTCTTGCCAGACCCCTCGGACACTACGCTTTCCAGGAGCGCGCGCATCGTCTTGGAAGTTTCTTCTGATACGATTCCATCTTTTTCTTTGTACTTAAATGTCTCGATCTCATTCCCGTCTTTGTCCAAAACGCCCACCCCAAGGTGAGGTGTCACTCTCCGCCCCCCGTTGATCAGTGAACTGACAGTCGTCGCCATCTGAATAGGGGTCACCTGAAATGACTGTCCGAAAGACATGGTTGCAAGCTCCACTGTACCAATATCTTCTTTTTTATGCATAATCGTCCCAGCCTCCCCGGGCAGGTCAACATTCGTCAGGCTCATTAAACCGAACTGTTTAAAATAATCATAGAAACGATCAGATCCAAGCCTCAGGCCGATATCTATAAAAACCGGGTTGCAGGAGTTCTGAATTCCCTGCACAAAGGTCTCAGAGCCATGTCCGCCGACTTTATGGCACCTGATCTTCCGGTCCTCCACCACACGGTAGCCCGGACATGAAAAGGTATCAGAAAGCTTCACAACACCTTCCTCCAGACACGCAGAAGCAGTAATGATTTTAAAAACCGATCCCGGCTCGTATGTATCATTGATACACCCGTTCCTCCACATCTGGTTTAACTGGTCCTGCACCTGCTCATCCGTCAACGTGTCCATATCTGCTCCTGTATTCAGTATATACGGTTCGTTCAAATTAAATTCCGGTACATTGACCATTGCCAGTATTTCTCCATTTTGGGGATTCATAAGCAGGATGGATACGCTGTCCGCCTGTTTTTCTTCCATCACCTTCAGTGCCGCCTGCTCACAATACGACTGGATGTTGTAATCCAGACTGACCTTTAGCGTATTCCCCGCCACCGGCTCAATCCTGTCTTCCGCAACTCCCTCCAGTTCAATCCCCCTTGCATCAGTCATGGTTAGAATTGTCCCGTTGATCCCTTTTAAGTACTCCTCGTATTTTACCTCCAGGCCGATGATGCCCTGATTGTCCCCGCCTGTGAATCCCAGCACCTTCGATGCGATTTCATTATAGGGGTAATAGCGCTTGAAATCTTCATCCACCTTCACTCCGGCCAGATTATAATTCCGGATCCGGTCCCCGGTTTCCTTGTCGACGTTTGTTTTTACTTTCTCCATAGAAGAAACCTTTTCCACACGCTTTCTTACCGTCTCCTCGTCCAGTTCAAGCTCTTTCATGAGTGTTTGGATGACCAGTTCCGGGTCTTCAATCTGATTGTGTATGACAGAAATCGTGCAGACTGTTTTATTCGTCGCTAGCACTGTCCCATTTCTGTCTACGATTTCGCCTCTTGCAGCCTTAATCGAACGCTCCCTTTCATGCAGGGATTCTGCCTTCTCCTGATAATATTCTGCGTCAAAAACCATCAGGTATACCAGTCTCCCGATCAATGCCAGCAATACTACAGAAGCGCATAGGAACACAACGAGTATTTTCTTTTTATTATATGTTTTGTTCTTCATAAATAAAAACCTTACAAAAGATGTTTTTATAACATATTACATCTTTTGTAAGGTTATTCGTATCTGTTCCCAGTTACTGCTATTTCATTTCTATTGTGCATCCTGACCGGTTGCCCAGTCGGCCAGATCCGGATCGTAGTTATCGTCTATATAAGATCCATCCGGTTTGTCATAATCGTCCTCATAATTCGCGTCAAAATCCTGATAATCTGTCTGCTGCTGGAGCTGCTCGGTCGGCACGGCGCCGTTCGTCGTTCCCGTATATCCTTCCATTGTTGTAATATTCAGGTAAGGGAATGCCTCTGACATAATTTTTTTCGAAAGGTCAAGTACGTAAGAGCTGGTCCCCTGGTCGGCTACATTTGCCTCGTCGATTACGACATACACGACGACTTCCGGATTTTCCTGCGGTGCATATCCGATATATGAAAGCACATACTTCTCATTACCTCGCGGGAGTTTCTCAGCCGTCCCCGTTTTTCCGCCGATATCATACCCTTCAACGTTAGCCCCCTGACCTGTACCGCTTGTCATAACCGCCTTCATATACTGTTTGACCTGTGTTGATGTCTCTGCAGATATCGTCTTTTTCAGCAGCACAGGATTTTTCGTTTCTACTACTTTCCCGCTTTCGTCCTGAATCTGTTTTACAATATGGGGCTGATAGTAATTTCCCCCGTTTATCAGGGAACAGAACGCCGCTGTCATCTGCGTCATTGTAACATTGAAGCCCTGTCCGAAAGAACTGGTCGCAAGTTCCGACGGGTTTAACTGTTCTTCTGTATAGAGCAGGGATGCTGTTGATGCTTCCCCCGGCAGGTCAATCCCGGTATACTCACCGAAACCAAAGATATGCTGGTAACGGCTGAAGTCCTTTGCCCCGATGGCCTCCACCATATGCATCAGCGCCACATTACAGGAGTTCGCGACTGCCTGTTCAATAGTCTCTGTCCCATGCCCTGATCTCAAATGACAGGCTATATCATAATCACCCACATGGAGGTACCCCCCACAGACATATGTTTCATTCCCTTTCAAGGCACCTGTTTCCAACCCTGTTGCAACCGTAAACGGTTTTGCAGTAGAACCCGGCTCAAATGCATCACTGACGCAGAAATTTCTCCAGAGCTCATTCATGGCCTCCAGCTTTTCATCGTCAGTCATGGCTTTCAACTTTTCTTCTGTATAAATCCCAGTCAAATCTCTCGGATTATTCAGGTCAAAATTCGGATAAGACGCCTCTGCCAGAATTTCCCCTGTATTGGGGTTCATGATCATAACTGCCGTATTCTTACTTCCCGGCTCTCCCTCACGTTTTTCTCCGGTATGCTCATCATTGAACTCTTTGATACACTTTTCTACAATACTCTGTAGTGTGACATCAATAGTGGATACGACGGTATATCCGTTTTTCGCCGGTTTTACGGTGCGTTCTACGGTCGACGCACTGTCAAAATATCCATATTCACGTCCATCCGTGCCGTTCAGGACTTCATTATAAGCACTCTCTATCCCTATTGCCCCCTGATTGCCGGCAACGCTGAACCCGATCACATCACTCGCAAGTGAATTATATGGATAAGACCGTTGATAATCGTCCTCCAGCCAGATACCTTTTACATTCGGGTATTTCTTCGTATTCTTTTCTATTTTTTGAAATTCTTTGGCCTTTTCATAGGATACACCTTTCGCAAGAATCTCATACCTGCTTTCAGGATTCTCCTTGATCCGTTCCCTCACATCTGATTCCTTAATATCAAATACATCTTCCAGTACTTTAATCGTAGGTTCGATGTAGTCTTCATCAGACAACACGACATTCACATCCAGTATGACATTGTAAACCCTCTCACTGACTGCCATCTTTGTCCCGTTACGGTCTACAATATCCCCCCGCTTATACGGGATGACACGGCTGTCATACTCCTGCTGGTCCAGTACAATCTTCGTATACTTTTCTCCCTTGGATGCATTAATATAAGTAATCCTGCCTACAAGAACAACAAAAGCCAGTATAATTGCCATAAACAGCATTACCAGCTTTTTCTGCATCCTCTTCGGGAATTTTTTAGTTAAAAATTGAAATCTATTTTGTCTTTTACGTTTTGCCATATTCGTTATCCTTAATCTGTTACATCCTTCGACTTGGCCAGAACTCCGTCTGACGGGATATCACTGTACTGTTTCACATAATCGCTTGTCGGGCTTTTATATTCTATTACATTGCCCTGGGAAGCGTATACCATCCCCATCTCATTCATTGCCTTATCACGGATCTCTTCCAGATTCACAGAATCTTCCGCTGCATTATATGCAGTATCATTTTCTTCGGTCAAATCTGCGAGTTCTTCCTGCAATGCAGAAATATTCTCTGATCTGCTGACCATATCGGACTGGAGCTTTAAGTAAGCTACGCAGATCAAAACCGCACAGATTGCTGCTGCCGCCAGAAAAATCGTATATGCAGGACTCGTGTTCATTGCACGTTTCCTGTTCCTGCGAACCTGACGGCTTGTCCTCTTCGGACTCTCCGGCTGTGCCTCCGGCCTTCTCTTTGGCAGAACTTCCGGCTTAGGTACTGTATTACCATAAACATATGCCTGTCTATAGCTGCTTTTGTTATATGCCTGTCTGTAACCTGACGCTTGTCTCCTTGCAGCCATCCTAGTCTGCCCCTTTCTTGATACTGTTTCCGTCAGGCTCTCCCCTTCCTGACGGTATCTATTTGCTATACTCCTGAAAATTAAGCCCGTTCAAATATCCTCAGCTTAGCGCTCTTTGAACGGCTGTTGAACTCCAATTCCTCCTCACCCGGCAGAATTGGTTTCTTTGTGATTACTCTTCCCTTTGATACATTCCCGCATACACATACCGGGAAATTCTTCGGACAGATACATGGATCCTCATTCTTGCGGAAGGCACTCTTCACGATCCGGTCCTCCAGTGAATGGAATGTTATGATGCATAACCTGCCTCCGGGATTCAGTAAATCAATCATCGTATCCAGCGTCTCCTTCAGGACCTCCAATTCATGGTTCAGTTCTATCCGGATTGCCTGAAACGTTCTTTTAGACGGATGACCCGATGTTTTCTGAATCTTCATCGGAATCGCCCTGCTGATTACTTCATTCAGCTGTCCTGTTGTTTCAATCGGTCCCTTACCGCGCTCCATTACGATATGCTTTGCGATGTTCTTCGCAAACCTGTCCTCTCCGTAATCCCGGATCACGCGGTAAAGATCCGCTTCGCTATAGTCATTGACGATGTCCCTCGCTGTCATCTTCTGCCTCTGATCCATTCTCATGTCCAGAGGGGCATCTGCGCGGTAGGAGAAGCCCCGTTCTGCCGTATCTAACTGATAAGATGATACGCCCAGATCCAGGATGATCCCATCGACCTTGTCAATGCCTATCTCATGGAGCCTCGGCTTCATATCACAATAATTGCTCCTGATTATTGTAACTCTCTCCCCGAAGTCGAGTAACCGAACGCTGGCTGCTTCTATAGCTGCAGCGTCCTGATCTATTCCTATAAAACTCCCCTTGCTGCTTAACTGCTTACACACTTCAAAGGCATGTCCGCCTCCGCCGAGTGTAGCATCCACGTAAATTCCGTCCGGCTTGATTGCCAGACCATTTACCGTTTCTTCAAGTAAAACTGATGTGTGCTTGAATGCCATAAAATCCTCCATATTCATCCGAAAGCTGCCATTACTTTTAGATTCTGATCCCAATTGCTTCCATACGTTCTGCAATTGCATCCAGATCTTCTTCGCTGACCATGCTCCGTTCTTCCCAAAGTGCTTTATCCCAGATTTCAACGCGGTCCTGTACCCCTACAAGGACAACATCTTTTTCCAGATTGGCCGCTTTTCTCAGAGAAGGTGGTACCAATACTCTCCCCTGCTTGTCAAAACTGCCTTCTGAAGCACTTCCGAAGAAATAACGCTTGAATATTCTGGCATCTTTATTCATACGTGGTAAGGTTTCCAATTCGGCAACAAAGTTGTTCCATTCGTCCATAGAGTACACAAATAGACAGCCCTCCAAGCCATTACAGATTACGAAACTATCTCCCAAGTCGTCTCGCAGCTTAGCTGGGATGATTAGTCGGCCTTTTTCATCAATTGTGTGATTAAACTCTCCTAATAACATCCGGAACCCCTTCTGCTAAGTGGGCCTCCACATTCCACCCCACTTTGTGCCACTATCTACCACTTTCTTACCACTTGTCACCATTGTAAACCACACTCTCTCCATTTTCAAGTATTTTTTTCTTAATTTTTTATGGGGATGGAACAGATTTCCAGAGAAGGAGATGCCGTGGGAAGCGGGAATACGCGGCTTTGGGGCAATTTACTGGGATAAGCGGGGGGATGAGGAAAAAAATGGAAAAATTATTTTCCCGTTTTCCGACAGGTGGGGGATGGTGGGGGATTTTTTGCATTAGTGGGGGCGAGTGGGGGACATGGTGGATTTTTCTTGAGATTGTGTGTCTTTTTTGTATGTATTTTGGGTTTTAGATGTTTTTAGGACCCATTTTTTAGATTATAGATTTGATTTTTTACATAAAAAAAGAAAAAGCAGAATCAGAACCGTGATTCGTTATCATGGTTCTGGTCCTGCTTTTTCGTCTTTGTTTAAAATAATTTAATTGTCCTGAAATGTTCTGCCTATTTAGATAACTGACTCAGGTAGTTATTGACTGCATCGTAATTCACTTCAGCCACTGCCCTTTCCTGATTTGCTTCATGTGTCTGGTATGCTGAGAATCCAAGCCAGCCCACTAACGCCAGCGCTGCAAGTCCGAGTACACATTTACGTACAACACTCATGATACGCTGCTTTTTAATAATCTTCTTTCTGTTGGCCTTTTCCTGTTTATATCGTTCTACTTTTTCCTGACTCATCTTTATAAACTCCTTCGTGCTTTTACATTCTATAAAGCATTTTATCACAAAGTGTTCTATACCACAACTATTATTCCGCCGTCACTTGCATACATTGTACTGATTCCGGCCGTGTCGATGATGAAACTGCTTTTAAATTTTGCCCGGGCAAGAAGACTCTTCTCTACTTCCAGTGCTCTTTCTTTGCAGTTACAGTGTGAAATCGCCAGTATCTTTTCTTCTGAATTCTCTACATCTTCCACAATGTGGTCCACCATCTTGGCAAGAGCCCTCTTCATCCCCCTTGCCTGTCCGAGCTGGCAGATGACACCTTCCGGCTTTGCCCCCATGACAGGCTTAATATTAAGTGCACTTGCCACGATCGCCTTAATCCCGGAAAGTCTTCCGTTCTTCCGGAGTGTATCCAATGTTTCCAGTACGAAATAAGTATGCTGGGATTCGATATATTTTTCTACCGTACTGACTATTTCCTGAAAACTCATATCCGCTTCTTCACATTCCTGAATCTTCAGCGCAATCAGTGTTTCTCCAATTGATGCGGAACGTGAATTGAAGATATAGATATCCTTCTTTCCATACTCCTCTTCATAAAGCTTTCGGCCAAGCTCTGCACTATTGTAGGAACCACTTAATTCCGCAGATAATGTCACGGCGTATACACGCTCGGCATCACAATGATAACTTTCCATATATTCTTCCGGAGACGGGCAGGATGACTTCGGACATTCCGGACTCGCTGCAACACGTTTCAAAAAATCAGCCTGGTCAAATGTCTCATCATCTACGATACGGACACCACCGACTTCCATGCTGAGTGATGCAGTTTCAAAAATCCCGCTCTCTTTCATCTCCTCCGTCAATTCCCCACAGCTGTCTACTATTACTTTATAACTCATATCAGTTCCTCCCACACTACACCTGATGCATTTTGCATCTATTATATGTAGTTTTAAATACTACATACTAATATAACACACTTTATATAGTATTGAAAGAGATTTTTTTCAAAATCTCCGCAAAATCTCCGTTTTCTTATGCTTCAGTGAGCATAGTATCCCGCAATCAGATTTTCTTATCGTGTACGGATACCCGGCCGGATGCACCAGCCAGTGGCAAGGCGGGTCCGGATGCAGGCGGGGCGGTGTCTGCTGGTGAAAAGTCCGTTAAGTAAGCTGTAGAAGATGTTAAAGAAAATGGAAGAAAAATAGAGGGCAGAATTTACTTCCGAAGTAAATTCTGTTGTCGCCTGAGGCGCAAAAACATCGGTTTTTGGGCTGAATGCGGCATGTACCTCTATTTTTCTTCCATTTTCTTTTACATCTTCTTAGCGAAACGCCTCGAACTTTAAGCCAGCAGACACCGCCCCGCCTGCATCCGGACCCGCCTTGACATTGGCGTCCCTCCTCTATCCCTCACTGAGTTTTATTTTTCTGGATATACCAAGCGCAATCCCCATTTCTGTCATCAGGAACAAAATCGACGTTCCCCCGTAACTGATAAACGGCAGTGTGATTCCTGTTGTCGGGATCAGGTTGGTTACTACCGCGATATTTAAGATTACCTGCAGTGCAATATGTGCAAATATCCCAGTTGCAATCAGTGACCCGAACATGTCAGGCGCATTTCTTGCTATGAACATCAGACGGTACAGAAGCAGCCCGAACAAAACAAGGATCACAATTGCACCGAATACCCCCAGTTCTTCACATACAATTGTCAGGATCATATCGTTCTGTACTTCCGGTATAACTCCGAGTTTTTGTGTACTGTTTCCGAGCCCTTTTCCCCAGAAGCCCCCGGAGCCTATGGCGTAGAGTCCCTGCATAACCTGGAAGCCGCCGCTGTCCGCGTGATTCTCCGGGTCCAGCCATGTGATGATCCTGCGGAGGCGGAAATTTTCACTTGTTGTAATCGTGGCCGCCATAATCGAAATCCCCACTACTGCCACAACCGCCACTACACCGATGATTTTGATAAAGGGCTTTGTCTTCGGATGTGCCACAAAAAACAGGATACATGTGATTGCAAAAACGATAATCGCAGTACTCAGGTTCTCTGTCAAAAACATGACCCCGCCGGCAGCAATCAGGCCAAAGGCCATGATACGCACGAAACCGTCCCTTGTATTAATCTTCTTACCCATCCTGCACAGCTCGTAGGAAATAAACAGGATCACTGCGATTTTAGTAATCTCAGAAGGCTGCAGTGTCAGATTTCCCGGAAGCTGTATCCAGCGCCTGGCCCCGTAAACTTCAATTCCAAGCGGTGTTTTTACAAGAAGCATCATAACCATTGAAAACATATAGCATTCGAATGCAAATGCACCGTAAATATGATAATCGATTTTCGATACAACAATCATAACAACAAAGCTTAATATACCGATGACTCCCTGCTTTGTAAAATAATACATGTCGTTCTGGAAGTCTGACTGCGCGCTGTAAGCACTTGTACTGTACAACATCACCAGTCCGAAGCACATCAGGAATATGATCACAAGCAGTAAATCAAAGTCAAAATATGCCGTTCCCTTTTTTGCTCCCGCCTTTTTGCTTCTCCCCGCTGAAACGGGAGGTGGTACAGGAGGTACACCCCGTAACGGCTGTGTATTGTCCAGTCTTCTCTTTTGTACTTTCCCGGATACACTGCGTCCCGTTTCTGCGCTTCGTATCGGTCTTACCTTTTCGTTCCGGGAAACTGCCTTTTCCTGCCTGTTATTGCGGATTGGCCGTACTGTTCTGCTCTTCATAGTATCTCCCCTGTCTGAATAACATCCCGCTTATTACTGTTGTTTTGTAGCATATATTATCTGGCATTCATCGTCGGATGCACCGGTTTCCCATGTTCAAAGTACCTGTCATACCACACGAGGAAAATATATACGGTCCAGATCTTACGGCTGTTGTCCGTCTTTTCGTTCATATTCTTTCCATTTCTGTGGTCATCCAGCATCTTCACAAGCATATCGGTGTTAAAAAACTTCTTTGCCGCTCCGGACATAAACATGTCCTTCACAATCGTGTAATACTTGTCTTCCTTCAGCCATACACGGATCGGTATTGGGAAGCCCAGCTTCTTCTTCTCGGCGGTCTTACTCCTGATTACCTTCTCTGCGGCCGCGCGAAGCGCAATCTTTGTCTTTGGGGCACGTACCTTGTAATTAAGAGGAAGTGTCTCCGCCAGCTCCAGTACCTTTTTATCGAGGAAAGGCACACGTACCTCCAGTGAATTTGCCATTCCCATCTTGTCCCCCTTCATCAGGATATCATGGACAAGCCAGAGGTGGAGGTCCACATACTGCATTTTTGTAACCGGGTCTTTTCCCTTTACCCGTTCGTAAAGCGGATGTGTCACTTTCTGGATGCCCGGTTCACATCCCTTTTTCAGAATCCTGCTGGCCTCGCGCTCCGTAAAAATATTCGTCGCATTGGCAAAATACCGTTCTTCCAGTGTCTTTCCGTGGCGCATCAGGAAACCTCTTCCCTTTACCCCGCGGGGCAGGCAATATTCTGCAAACTTGCCCAGCACCCTGCGAATGCAAAATGGAATCTTATTAAACCCGGTATGCTCCAAAGGTTCGCAATAAATATTATATCCTCCGAACAGCTCATCCGAACCTTCGCCGGATAAAACAACCTTCACTTTTTTAGATGCCTCCCCGCTCAGGAAGTACAGCGCAATAGCTGCCGGGTCCGCAACAGGTTCGTCCATATAATACTGAATATCTGACAGCTTATCCCAGTACTCTTCCGGCGTAATGATCTTCGCGTCATTCTGCATATTGATGCTGGCTGCAAACTCCTTCGCATCCTGGATCTCGCTATATTTACCTTCATCAAATCCAACCGTAAACGTATGGTCCACCTGCCCTAAATAAGTCAGATAACTGGAGTCTACACCGCTTGACAGATATGAGGCGACCTCTACGTCACTGATCTTATGCATCTCAACAGATTCTTTCATTACCTTTTCCACATCTTCAACGACTTCCTCAAAAGATTTCTTACTGTCACCTGTAAAATGTGGTTCGAAATAACGGGTAATCTCCATCTCACCGTTCTCATATGTGAAATAATGTCCCGGCTGCAGGCAGAACACACCCTTAAAAAATGTTTCATTCGTCGGAACGAACTGGAAAGAAAGGTAATTTCCCAGTGCCGCCTCATTGAATACCTTGTCAAACTTCGGATGCTCCATGAATGATTTTATCTCGGAACCAAACATCAACGTGCCATTCATTTGTGCATAATATAAAGGCTTAATGCCAAAAATATCTCTGGCAGCAAACAACTTTTTCTTCTTTGTATCCCAGATTGCAAATGCATACATCCCGCGCAGACGGTCTACGAGGCTTTCCCCCCACTGTTCATATCCATGAAGCAGTGTCTCTGAATCTGTGTTGGAAACGAAAATATGCCCCGCATCCACCAGTTCCGCCCTCAGTTCCTGATAATTGTAAATTTCACCGTTAAAAATGAGCACCATGCTTCTGTCCTCATTATAAAGCGGCTGGTCTCCCACTGCCGATAGGTCAATGATGCTCAGACGCCTGAATCCCAGCGCCGCATCCTCGTCCACATACCTGCCCTCACTGTCCGGTCCCCGGTGGACAATCGTGTTCATCATATTGACCAGTACCTGTTCTCTATCCTCAACTTCGCCTACAAATCCTGCAAATCCACACATATATAAACATCTCCTTTATTCAAGTACGCCGGAACATGATTGTACATCAAACACGCCCCAGTACATAACTTGCCCCTTATTATAGCTTTTTTTACATAGAAAAACAACTTTTTTAAAAAAGGGGCTGTGAAACAAGAAAAGCAGTGCCATATGTGCACTGCCTCTCTGCATCGGGGTGACAGGATTCGAACCTGCGACCTCACGGCCCCCAGCCGTGCGCTCTAACCAAACTGAGCCACACCCCGCCTTTGCTTTTACTATTATATAAAACTTTTGCCCAAATGTAAAGTGGAACCTTTTCTTTTTTCTCCCATATTATATTAGTGTAAACATTAATGGAAGGAGTTAACGCAAAAATGGCGAATTGTCAAAACAATATGCGTTACGGCAGACAGATGAACTTCAATAACGGCTGCAATGCCACGCCTGCCGGAAACAGCAATAACAGCGGATGCCGCAATATGCCTATAAATAATAACACCGAATGCCGCAATATGCCGTCTCGCGGCAGTCAGACCGGCTGTCCTGCACCAATGCCAAAAGCAGACTGCCAGCACCGCACCCCGGAACCATGCGGATGCCCGAAACCGCAGCCACGTAATAATGACTGTATGTCAAAACCCAGAAACACTATGGAGGCCCGTATCCCGGAATGCCAGATGCCGAAGCGCCGCACTCCCGAACCGTGCCAGTGCCGCTATGACGCCCTTGAAGATTTTCCGCTGGCTATGGCTTACGTACCGTGGCAGAGGTGGCAGAATATTTTTGAACCATGTAAAGCATTACAGTGCGGTACGATTTTCGAAGAACTCAGGAAACCATTCCGTGGGAAAGGAGGCTGTAACCGATGAGTGAACGTCCATGTAAAAAAGATCTTCTGAATAAAATAAACGTTGTCAGCTTTGCTGTCGATGACGTAAAACTGTTTCTGGATACCCATCCATGTGATGAAGACGCGCTTGCTTTCTTCCGTGAGTACAGCCGCATGAGAAATGAAGCCTTAAAAGAATATGCTGCATACTACGGCCCTCTTACTATTGACACCACTGTCTATTCCTGTGCTGACAGGTGGGACTGGGTCAATGAGCCGTGGCCGTGGCAGGAAGGAGGATGCTGATATATGTGGGATTATGAAAAAAGACTGCAGTATCCTGTAAAGATTACCCAGACCAACCCAAAACTCGCCCAGATTATCATTTCACAGTTTGGAGGACCTGACGGCGAGCTGGCAGCATCTATGAGATATCTTTCCCAGAGATATACGATGCCTTACAGTGAAGTGACCGGAATCCTCACAGACATTGGAACCGAAGAACTGGCTCACATGGAAATGGTTTGCGCCATTGTACACCAGCTCACAAGAAATCTGACTCCAGAGGAAATTGAAAAATCCGGTTTCGGGACTTATTATGTAGACCATACGCTCGCTCTCTGGCCGCAGGCCGCAAGCGGTGCTCCGTGGACGGCAACTTATTTCCAGTCCAAGGGTGATCCGATCACGGACCTGCATGAGGATATGGCCGCTGAACAGAAAGCACGAACTACCTACGATAATATCCTGAGACTGGTAAAGGACCCTGAAGTATGTGACCCGATCCGTTTCCTGAGGGAACGTGAAATCGTTCATTATCAGAGATTTGGGGAAAGCCTCCGCATCGTACAGGATCATCTGGACAGCAGGAACTTCTATGCAATCAACCCAGAATTCGATACAAATCAGGACTGTGGGTGCAAATAGCGAAAATCAGGCAAGGCAACTGCTGTAAAGAAAAGAAAGCCGGTCCTCCGCGGATCGGCTTTCTTTCCTTTTTCAATTATTATATTATCCGGCACTGTTCAGATTATTCGGACTTTGCCCCTAATGTTATTTCATAGTTTTTCGCCGTGTACTCACCATTATTGTCAGGTGTCTGGACGGTTACCTGAACCTTCTCACCTTTGGCATAGTACTTGAGCTCTTTCTGTAATGTTTCCATATTGTCAATTGTCGTACCGTTTAATTCTGTAATAACCCCGCCTTTGCTCAGTCCGGCTGCCTTTGCTCCGCCTCCGTCTGTAACGTCTGTAATATATACTCCGAGAGGCATACTGAACCTCTGGGCATATTCTGATGTTACATCAAAACCGGTGATGCCTAAGTACCCTCTCTCAGACTCGGATACTTTTGCTTTTGTCTGCTGGTTCATCAGGTTTGTTATAATATCGGATACATCACTAATCGGGATTGCATATCCTACACCTTCCACGGAACTGCCTACCAGTTTGGAGGAGTTGATTCCGATTACCTCTCCGCTTGCATTGACAAGCGCTCCGCCGCTGTTGCCCGGATTGATTGCCGCATCTGTCTGGATCAGGCTGACGTCATTTACCGTTGTCTGGCCTGTTGCCTGATCTGTTGTTGTACTCTCACGGTCTGTCGCGCTGATAACACCTGTTGTAACAGACTGGCCATAGCCTAATGCATTACCGATAGCAATTGCAGGCTCTCCTACTTTCAGCTTTGTGGAATCGCCCAGTGTTGCAACTGCAATAGCATCCATTGTATCATCTGAAATCGTATTAAGCGGCACTGCAATTACTGCCAGGTCATGTGATGCATCTGTTCCTTTGATGTTCGCCTCAAGACTTGTGTTGTCGTTAAAGGTAACTGTCAGAGTCTCACTGTTCTCTACTACATGGTTATTTGTTACGATGAGCAGTTCTGAATCATTCTGTGAAATGATGATTCCGGTTCCTGCACTTTCACTCTGCTGCTGCGAAACACCGCCGAAGAAATCCTGTACCTGCTGGACACTCATATTCGTAATGGATACAATAGACGGCATTACATTTTCTACGATTCCTGATACATCGGATGTAACAACATTTGATGTCTTTGTCAGTGAACTACTGTTCACTGGTGCCGTGCTCTTAGCTGTTGACTTCGTCTCATTCAGGCCGAGAAGCCTGCTGCCGACAATGCTTGATGTTAAAAATGTTGCGCTTGATACAACTCCAAAGAGCAGCGCAAATCCTGTTACTGCGACAGCTTTCGGCATTTTCTTTTTTTGTTTTGGACCTTTGTTATTTGGTTCGTTAAAATTCTGCTGGCTATTATACTGAGCACTTCCCTGCTGTCCTTCGGGATTGTAATAATTATATTGATTTTCCATACAAATTCCTTCTTTCTCTTGTATTTTATATTGATATAATAGCCGCTCTTTGTGATAGAATTGTGTTCATTTATTTAACAAACTTTGAAACTGTCATTTTTCTATTCAACTGTAACAGATTTCGCGAGATTTCTCGGTTTATCTACATCACATCCCCTGCCCACAGAGATATAGTAGCCAAACAGCTGCAATGGGATAATTGCCAGCGAATTAGTAAAGTATTTATTCGTTTCTGGTATGTAAATGACGTAATCTGCCGCTCTTTCTACTTCATCGTTGCCTTCATTCGTAACAGCCAGTACGAATGCACCTCTGGTGCGCACTTCCACCATATTGCTGATCATCTTCTTATAGAGGTCCTCCTGTGTCAGCACGGCTGCAACCAGAGTCCCCTCTTCAATCAGAGAAATGGTTCCATGTTTCAATTCACCTGCCGCATATGCCTCAGAATGGATATAAGAAATCTCTTTCAATTTAAGTGAACCTTCCATCGAGATTGCATAATCAATTCCACGACCAATGAAAAATACGTCTCTCGCCGCCAGATATCTGTTTGCAAACTTCTGGATTCTGTTTTTATTGTTCAGCAGCATTTCCACCTGGTCCGGAAGGCGTTTTAAATCTTCAATATATTCCTTCATCTGGCTGTCAGTGATCTGACCGCGCACTCCGGCAAATTTCATTGCAAGAAGGTACATGGCGATCAGCTGGCTGGAGTAAGCTTTTGTCGTAGCAACGGCAATTTCCGGCCCGGCCCATGTATACATAACATTGTCCGCTTCTCTCGCAATAGAACTTCCCACTACATTGACGATCCCAAGGACTTTTGCCCCTCTTGCCTTAGACTCCCGGAGTGCTGCAAGGGAATCCGCAGTCTCTCCGGACTGGCTGATAATCACGACAAGTGTCCCGTCTTCAATAATCGGGTCACGGTACCTGTACTCCGAAGCCACGTCCACCTCTACCGGAATTCTTGCCATCCCCTCGAATACATACTTGCTTGTCACACCCGCATGGTATGCAGAACCGCAGGCTACAATCATAATCTTACGGATGTCCCTGATTTCCTCATCTGTCATATTCAGTTCTTCAATCACGATGTCATGATCTTTTATGCGGGGCGAAAATGTGTCTGTCAGGGCTTTCGGCTGCTCATACATTTCCTTTAGCATGAAATGTTCATATCCGCCCTTTTCTGCCGCATCAACATCCCAGTCAATATGTACTGCACTCTTTTCAATCGGCTCCTCGTCTACATTGAAAAACTCCATAGAATCCTTTGTCATTCTGACAATTTCTTCATTTTCTATAAAGTAGACATCCCTTGTATATTTTAAAACAGCCGGTACATCGGACGCAATGATACAGCCCCCGTCAGACTCACCTACGATCAGCGGACTGTCCTTGCGGACTGCATACAGCTCATCCGGGTGATCCTTGAACATGATCCCAAGGGCATAAGAACCTTCCATACGATGCATGATCTTTGTGATCGTCTGAAGCGGATTCCCGTGGTAATAGTAATCCAGCAGATGTGCGATCACTTCCGTATCCGTATCAGATATAAACTCATACCCTTTTCCTGTCAGCTTCTTCTTAAGCTTCAGATAATTCTCTATGATTCCATTGTGTACGACAACAATCGTTTCATTTTTATTAAAATGAGGATGTGCATTGATATCCGACGGCTCTCCGTGAGTTGCCCATCTTGTATGTCCTATCCCGACCGTACCGGGCATCATCTCTCCGTCATGGGTCAGTTCGCTTAGTACCTTCAATCTTCCTTTGGATTTCTTCATCCCGATTTCTTCACCGTTGTATACAGCGATTCCCGCTGAATCGTACCCCCGGTATTCCAGTTTTGACAAACCATCCAAGAGAATCGGAGCTGCCTGCTTCTCACCAACGTATCCAACTATTCCGCACATATCGTACTCCCTTCTTACAGTTAAAATATCAAGTTAAAAATTACATTACAGCGTGTATTGTAACAAATATTTAACAATTTGTAAATTCCCATTTTCAAACCACACATAAACAAAGAAAACCAGGAATTTTTCGGAACGCTGTTATCTGTCCAGAAAATTTCCCGGTTTCTTTATATCATTTTATCTCTCATACGCTTATAAGAACACTTTATCCCGATTCTAAAGATCAATAAAATCTACTGAAAAATCGTCATCATCACCTTTTTTTGATTTTCTTGACGGTTTTGCCTCATAATCATCTTCGTCATCATAGAACTCATCATCGTCATATTCCTCGAAGCCGTCGTCATACTCATCTTCGTATTCGTCATCATATTCCTCGAAGTCATCGTCTTCCTCATAGTCACTGCCTTCTTCGTAATCTTCAAAGTCGTCCTCTTCTTCATTGTCAAAACCAATGAACTGGTCTCTGGACTTATTCTTGACACGGGGCATATTATCATCCTCGTCATCTCCCAGTCCATACTCATCATACAGTTCATCCAGTTCCTGATTCCTGTGAGAAAGTTTTACCGCAACCACAATGATGATGATTAACAGAAGAAGGATCAGCCCCCACACTGCACACATGACAATCGTCAGATGCTTTTCTATAAAATTCACGATCTTATCCGTCAGTGTATTAGATGAACTTTCCTGCTTCTCTGCCGCCGGGACTGTGTACCTCTGATATGTCTTTTCAGTTTCATCATACTGATAATATCCCTGTGTTCCTTCACTGCTCAGGGCATAAACAAGATAATATGCTTCATCTGTTGAATTATGCCATGCAGTGAACACCTTGCCGCCTATATCTGTTGTTGTCTCCTGATAAATAGAAGGCAGTCCCTCTTTATCCTTGTGGTTCATCAGAAAAATGGAGATATCTGAATTAACATCAATCACTTCTGTCTGTGTAAATGAACCGTCATCTGTACTGTATAGAAAATAATCGGAATTTCCTTCGCTGTCCTCCAGATAATAAATATACTGTCCGCTTACTTCCTGATACATAGCTTTTGTTTTTGTTCCGTTAAGCTCTGTATCTACCGCAGTAAATCCCTTCGGAACCGCTGCTTCTGAAAAATTTGCATTAACAGTGTAGGATTTCCCGTCAACATCTACCTGAAGGCTTCCTGACGCCGCTTTTTCCTTATTTGAGTCCTGACCACCATCTTCTACCGGAGTTCCGCCTTCAATCGTAACCGTAGAATCACCTGTGTCCAGATTCAGTGCCTCATCATTGTAAAGGTATGCCGTATAATCTGATGCCTGAAGTTTGGTCGTACCTTCCTTTAAAGCAGTAAATTCCATTGAGAAAGCAGCCTCTGAAGTATTACCGTCACCCTTGAATGAAAGCTTTACCGTTCCATCCCCGCCTGTCGCATTCGTACCACTTTCGAACCTAAGGACTGACGCATCATATGTTACCGTAACATCAATATCCCCGAGTGCACTTCCGCCAGCATTTACCTTGGATGTAACAGTTACTTTATCCCCTGCTGCCCCGGACGGATCTGAAAACTGAAGTGTACCTTCCGCGGCAAATGCCTGCATGGTGAAACATGATACCGTCAGACATACTGCTAATAATAGGGCCCCTGCTTTTTTTATTATTTTCTCCATCTGTTCCTACCTCTTTTACTTGTCTTATTATTCTGTTGCCGTATTCTGGTCAGCAGTGCCTCCGGTATCTGCCGGACCACTTCCTCCGGTATCCGCCCCGCCGGTATCTCCTGCATTACCACCGTCTGCTGCTCCATTCTCACCACCGGTGGACGGATCTGTGTTCCCTGTATCTGTAGTATCTGCTGGCGGCGTATATCCGTTGTCTGTCCCTGTCCCGGGATCTGCATAGTAATAATTCTCTTCCGGCGTCTCATAAACAGACGGGTCTTCTGTCGTATAACTTCCAGATGCGAATGCCTGTATGGAACTGCTGAGTGATGTCACCGTCGACGATGGACTGTACCCGTCACTGCCAAAGAAAAACTGATGCAGCTGCTTCACATTATCTTCCAGATCGTCAGCGATAACAGAACTTCCCACACCTGTCAGCGTCGATGTCGATTTATCGAACGGGAAACCGCTCATCTCTGTTAGTTTATAGTCAAACGCATCCTTCGCATAAGCCAGGATCTCAGTCAGTGTAAAATTAGTAGCTACCTTTGGAAATACTTTATCTATAATACGGTTAATCGTTGACAAGTCTGCTTTCTGTGCCTTTATCACTATCTGCTCCAAAACATTGCGCTGGCGCTCGGCACGCTTAAAATCGTCTCCTGTCGTATAACGGATCCTGCAGTAAGAAGTCGCCTGAACACCATCCAGCACCTGTTTACCAGGTTTTGTCAGGTCTGTCGTTGTCTTCCCTGTAACTCTGGAAGTCTCTGTGCAATATCCATTGGTCCAGAATACTTCCTCATCCGTCAAATCGAGTTCGACCCCGCCAAGCTCATCTATCACATCTACCAGCACATTAAAATTGACTGTAACATAGTGCTTGATATCCATGTCCAGATTCTTGTTCAGCATTGCCACCGCTCCCTCTGCGTCATCCGTCGCATAGGCCGTATTTGCCTTATTATATGAACCATCCGGCTGTTCCAGGACGGTATCCCTGAATACGGAGCAGAGCTTGACTTCTTTTGTCTCCCTGTTCAGGCTGGCAATAATGATAGTATCACTCCGTTCTCCTGCCCCCAGTGTTCCGTCTCTTGAATCCAGCCCAAAAAGTGCAACATTTAAATATCCGGTTTCATTATGCTCAACTTCTGTTGAAATATTCAGTTTCGATGTATCTAACTGCGTTGTCTCTATCTTATTCAGCTTCGATGCCGCAAAAGCCACTCCTGCTGTCATAAGCAGTACCAATACCCCACCTGCTATCGCCAGAACTTTTTTCCACATGGCCCATGCCATAAATCCACGGCGTGATCTTCTTCTGCGCTTTTCATATCTTCTTTTCGCCATTGTAAACCCTTCCTGATAAATTATTTACTCACGATTACACTTTATCATACAATAAATTTGCATAAACTTCAATCACATTTTTGTGATTCTTTGTTCACATCTATCCAATATTTAGGATTTGAAGAGCATCTTAGTACAAGGTTTTGTGGCAGTTTTTTGTAATTCTTTCCAAGAAGAAAACCCAGATATTTGAAAGCACTCTTAATTATAAGCTTCACAATAAGCCACGGTTTCCCGATTCTAACCAGATAAGACGCAGACATACTGACCAGCTTTATCCCTTCACTTTCTGATCTTACCCCTTGAAATACATCCGGATAATCAGCCTGGGAGACGGCCAGGTCAAAATTCCGCTTCATTTGTTGTATACACGTATAATTATGAGAATGTATTACTTCCGCTTCTGCAACATAAGCACATCTGTATCCCAGCTTCAGCATACGCGCTGCCATGATCATATCTTCATTAAAGATTGCCTTCTTCACAAAACCGCCCGCTTCCTCATAATAGGCTCTCCTATATGCGGCACAGACATTTGAACAGAAGTACGCTTTTATTCCCATTTTTTCAATAGAACTGCTGTCTTTTATAAAACTTTTGACCGGATAATTAAAGCTTCTTGTATAACGTTCGATCACATCGCATTTATCATCCGGCAGCTGTCTCGCATAGGCACATCCAATGGTTTCATCATCGAATACTGCAATGAGGTTTTCAATCAGCTTATTATCTTTCGGTACTGCATCCTGTGTCATACAAACAACAATCTCTGCGTCCGACATACCAACAGCCATGTTTCTGGTGGCGCCGTGGTCAAACTCCCGGCTGCTTATTTCCCTGACAAGAATCTTTGGATCGAGTCCCACTGTCTCCCACGGGAACGGGCCCGCCTTCGTGTTGATCACTATAATCTTCTGAATCGGATAAGACTGTCTTAACAGCCGCTGAATCAGCAGGTCGAACTTTCCACCCGGCTTATATGCAGGGATTATAATATCTACTGTTTTTAATTTCATATTTTCTTCTGTTACCATTGAGCATCCCCATCTGTATAGGTACTGTCCTGATAATTTTCTTCTGAGCCATCGTCTGAATATCCATTATCAACATAGCCGCTGTCATCCGTATAACTGCCGTCATCTACGGGAGTCTCATAATCACTGCCGCTGATTCCCGAGAGGTAGGCAACATCGTTATCGATTTCCTTTACTTTATCGGAAACCTGGTAATCCTTTTCGCCGAATAAGAACTCGTGCAGTTGTTTGACATTGTCAGCAGCACCAATCGCAACAACAAATGACCCTTCCAGTCCGATCACTGAATCAGGTGTAGCAACATCAAACGGATATCCGCTCATCTCCCCGATCTGATACTGGACTGCACTGGCCGCCATGCCAAGAAGGTCATTGGCTGACAGATTCGTCGATACCTGTGGGAATATCTGATCAATAATCTTATTTAGTGTAGATATATTTGCCGTCTTGGCTTTATTAGCTACCTGTTCCAGAACCAGACGCTGTCGTTCCGTACGCTTGAAATCACTGCCTTCTGTTTTACGGATTCGGGCATAGGCAACAGCCTGTATACCATCCAGTGTCTGCTTTCCGGGCTTTGTCAGTTCTGTTGTTTCCCTTCCAACCACTCTTGAGGTCTCTGTACAATATCCATTCGTCCAAAACACCTCTTCGTCTGTCAATTCCAGTTCTATGCCTCCGAGCAGATCAATCACATCAGCCAAAGCATTAAAATTAACACTCATATATTTCTTTATATCCAGATCAAAATTACGGTTCAGAAGTGAAATTGCCTCTTCAGGCCCTCCATAAGAATAAGCCGCATTTGCCTTGTCATAAGTCCCATCAGCCTGCTGCGTCAGCGTATCCCTGTACACAGAAACAACTTTTACCTCTTTTGTCTTGTTATTGATACTGGCGATCATAATTGCATCGCTGCGCACACCCCCGTCCAGCTCTCCTTCTCTGGAATCGAGGCCGAAAAGAGCAATATTGGTAAATTCACCTGTATCTTGATATATCTCCAGGTTATCCTCATTAATTGTCTTATAATCCAGTTTGTCCAGTTTTGACATAGCATATGCCGCCGCGCCCAAAACCCCGAGCAGAATGATTTCCACCACCAGAAGTACAATTCTTCTTCTGAGTTTCTTCTTATGTAACAAAGCACGCTGCTGCTTTGTCATTTTCACTTTGGATTTCTTTCTTGCCATATTATATCCCCTTATTTACTCGCTCTTAATAAGCATTCTTATTCACAAATCCTTTGAATATTGTCAGGAATAAGATTTTAAAATCAAAACCAATCGTCCAGTTCTCAATATAGTATAGGTCATACTCGATACGCTTCTTTATAGAAGTGTCCCCACGATATCCGTTCACCTGTGCCCATCCGGTTAAGCCGGGACGCACCTGATGCTTTACCATATATCTCGGGATCTCTTCTTTAAATTTCTCAACAAACAAAGGCCTCTCCGGTCTGGGACCGACAAGGCTCATGTCGCCTGTTAATACGTTCCACAATTGGGGAAGTTCATCTATACTCGTCTTTCTGATAAACCTGCCAATTCTTGTAACCCTCGGATCATCTTTTGTCGTCCATTTATTTTTTTCCTTATCAGCGTCCTGTACAACCATTGAGCGGAATTTGTACATTGAGAATGGCCTGTTCTGAAGCCCCACTCTCTCCTGCTTGAAGATAAGCGGTCCCGGAGATGTCACTTTTATCGCTGCTGCCGTGAACAGCATGACCGGTGAAAATAAGATCAGTGCACACACAGCCCCGCAGATATCCATTGCTCTTTTCAGGACTTTATTAACCGTACTGTTTAACGGGACATGCCTGATATTAATAACAGGAAGTCCCAGTAAATCTTCTGTATAAGGTTTCGTCGGAATAATGTTATTATAGTCAGGAATAAACTTTGTATGCACACCGGACTTTTCACACATATTCACGATATACTCCAATTTATGGTACTCATCTAACCCCAGAGTGATAGCTATCTCATCTACTCTGTTCTGAGGAAGTATAATAAGAAGGTTATCAATGCTCCCAATTACTTTCACACCCTTGTACTCCATCCCTCTGGGCTGATGGTCGTCAAGGATTCCTCTTACAGAATATCCCCATTCCGGATTAGCCGCAATGCGGTCGATATACTGCTCCGCTGCACGGCTGTATCCTACCAGAATCATGTGTTTCTGGTTGTACCCGTTGCGCCTGATTTTACGTAAGAAGTAACGGATCAGATTCCGGGCCAGAACTTCCAGAAATACGTTCACAACGAAGAACACAAAAATCATCAGTCTTGAAAAGTTAGGCTCATTCGTCACATATAAAATTAAAATGAAACTCATCAGGCCTATGACATTGGCCTGTGTTATATGCCACGCTTCCAGCCGTCTTCCCTGCACCCGTTTGGGGGTATACAGCAAAAATACTGCATACAGCACCAAATATCCCGGTACAATATAAATAAGTGCCTGCATATATACTTCCAGAGGGAGATACCATGCATCCAATTCAAAGAACCCGCTCCTGAACCGTAAGTACCATGCAATCACATACGAAATCATTACAATAAAACCGTCTACAATGACCTGTATCCGGTTAAAATACTTCTGATTATCCTTAATCAACAAATTCACCCGCTTTTCTAACGTCTATATTTGTTTTTTATATTGTCGTCATTCATCTAACATATTTATTATATCCTGCATTATCTGTTATATGATACAATACTTTTTTCAAAAGGACAAGCAAAATCTACCAGACGCTTAACATTCTCTTAATATTTTCGTAATATAGGAACACAATATACGGCAGGAATCGTGGTCCCTGTTCACCTTCATTTTCTCTCCACCTGATTAATTGTATACCACTTTTCACTCGGTTCAGAAAAGAATACAATGATGGACTCTTCTGTCTCTGCAATGCTTCCCTCCTGCGGCCAGATATTCATCCTGCTTTTTAGTTCCAAGGCTGACTGAATGACAGATGGTTCCGGTGCTGTTACGCGGTAGCCTTCTGTCTTCATAAAATTGCACATCCTTGCAATATTGCCGTCATCCCATGCAAATACAGAACTTCCAACAGTATCCGAAACAGGCAGGCCCACTTCATCCATATCTTCCATTCCTAAAAAGACAACGGGTTTGCTGTGATAATCATATCCAAGTTTTTTGATATCATACATAACCTGATTTGCTACGGTTCTGTCATGTTCATATGCGACATTTGCAGAATAAAACAGCATATTCATATTCTTTGCATTTAAAAACAGCAGATACGCCGCGGCTGCAATACCAGCCTTTTTTAAGTTTTCCCGCTTTATACATATAAGCATCATATATAATTCTGCTGCCCCTGCAAGGGACAGTCCCAGAAGTACACGGCCGTGGGTCTTATAAGTTCCTAATGCCAGAAACAATGCGAACGGGGCTGCTGTAAGGACAAAAGCATAGAATAGAACTCCTGCCTTTCTTGCAGTGCCCTTTTCTTTTACCAGTTGCCATATAACGAAGATAAGGAAGGCAAGTGTGACAATTCTGATCACTTCACCTCCATATATCGTTTCCCCGGCAACCGGCACTGCAAATGATACTCTTGCAATATTGGCAACAGCCATAAACAGAGCCTTTAATATCCCGCCTTCCTCAAACCAGCCGACATAGTTATCCGTCAGATAACTGGAGGTCCCGACAGCTTTCATTAATATGATATGTACACCATAGTAAATCCCTATCCCAAGAAGGCAGAGCAACGCCCAGGAGCAGATACGGTATACCAGATGGTCTTCCTTCTCCAGATATGCCTTGAAACAATATACGGCCACTGCCGTGATATAGACACAGATATATGCCTGATATACGGCAAACGCATAGACTAAAAACAAAAGCGCAGCCACCCACACCCTTTTTCCCCCGCCTTGCGCTGCCCGGACACTATATAGAAATGCAGCAGCCACACTCAGCATCCCCAGAGCGATCTGGAAGCTGAACATGGAAAACGAGAACATCTCCCCCAATACAAACGGCAGTGAACACAAATATGCCTGAAAGAAAAACAACGGGACTTTCTTCACCTTGTCTCCAAACAGAGTATAGCTGAACAGAACCCCCGCCGCATTCCATGACAGGATAGCCAGTATGTCCCACATAACCGGGGCATAACGCCCCTGATCCATAGAAAGGAAATTAAAAATATCAATACCCCACCGTCCCTGGACTAGCCACATGGCAAACGGCTTTTCAATCTGGATCCATGTTTCCTCATCAATCGAGATCCCCGGTTTAACCAGCATGTAACAAAAACAAAGCAGCGAAAACAGACATGCTGATAAAAATACTTTTTTATAATTTTTTATGTACTCTTTTATATTCATCTTTTTCTCCTGCGTTTTCTTAAGAACTTGAATCATTGTACCATAAATACTAAACTCGTGTAATACCTCGTTAAGTATTTAGGTGTATGTCTTACTAGGCTCGAAAGTACCTCGCCAAGTGCGAGCATTATACCATATTGGGCACCGCAATTCAAGATAACCCCGAGTCTGTAATTGCATACCACCCCGTTCTCTGATATAATAAGCAGATATTATAGAAACCGAGGATATACACTCATGGAAGTTACTATCGTTATTCCGAATTATAATGGAAAGCATTTTATGAAGCCTTGTCTGGATTCTTTAGCCTGCCAGACATTCACTGATTTTAAGGTTTTGGTTGTTGATAACGCCTCTACTGACGGCAGTCCTGACTATATGAAAGAACATTATCCGGATATAGAGGTCATAGCCCTGAACAAAAATTACGGGTTCAGCAGGGCTGTCAATGAAGGAATCCGCCATGCGGACACCCCATATGTCATCCTGCTGAATAATGACACCACTGTCGATGCCCATTACGTAGGGGAATTGGTGAGGGCCATCCGGCGCTCACCCCGCATCTTTTCGGTCAGCAGTAAGATGGTACAGATGTACCACCCGGATCTGATCGACAGCGCCGGGGACCTGTATACCCTGATCGGCTGGGGAATCTGCCGGGGGAGCGGGCGCCCGGTCACAAACTACACGGAACCGTCCGTAATCTTTACCGCCTGCGCCGGTGCTGCCATCTACAGGAGGTCCGTATTTGATAAGATCGGCTATTTTGATGAAAACCACTTTGCCTATCTGGAAGATATCGATATCGGCTACCGTGCCAGAATTTACGGCTACCGTAATATTTATTCCCCGACAGCACTTGTTTATCATGTTGGAAGCGGGACAAGCGGCTCCAAGTATAATTCCTTCAAAGTAAAATTATCCGCCCGCAACAGTGTCTGGCTGAATTACAAAAACATGCCGTTTTTACAGCTGTTGCTTAACATTCTGCCTCTGGCGGCCGGTTATTGTATCAAATACCTCTTTTTCTTAAAGACAGGGTTTGGGAAAGATTACCGGGAAGGAATTTCAGAAGGTCTTCAGACATTAAAAAAGCAGAAAAAGGTTCCTTTCCGTTTTCTGCATCTGCCGAACTACTTTATGATAGAACTGGAATTGATCATAAATACATTCTCCTATGCCAGAGACTGGTTTACGCGAAAGCTTTTCAGGAAATAAGAAGGACAGGATGACTCGCTATCGGAGTCATCCTGTCCTTCTTTTCAATTCTACCGCATATGCACGTTAATGCTAAAATCGTTCTTATCCAATGTCAGGTTCGGACTATAGTATGGATCTCCTTTTTCCAGAAAGTCGGCCCATCTTTTCGAAAACAGTTCGATCTCTGAGTTAAATCTCCTCACTTTTTCATCCGTATCCTCATATCCTCTGGACTTGGATTCATAATGCTTTAATTCTGCATAAGGAGTATAGACGATCAGATATCCAGCCTTTCGTATCTTCAGGCAAAAATCAACGTCATTAAATGCTACAGCAAATTTCTCATCAAAACCGCCAACTTCTTCAAATACCTTCCGTTTCACCAACATACAGGCAGCTGTTACAGCGCTGTAATCCTGTGCAGTCACGATTCTTCTGAAATATCCCGGATCATCCTGATCATATCCGACAAATGCGTGACCGGCAATACCACCAAGCCCTACTATGACACCTGCATGCTGTATGGTATTGTCTTCGTAGTACAGCCTTGCTCCCACTGCCCCGACATCCTCACGCATACAATATCCCATCATTTCTTCTATACAATCTTCCACCAGAATCTCCGTATCATTATTTAAGAAAAGGATATAGTCACCGTTTGCATGTTCTACGCCAAAGTTATTGATCAGCGGATAGTTAAAACCTTCTTTATCCCATTTAACGACCTTTGCCTTCGGGTACTTACTTTCCAGTTTCTCGTAATATACAAATGTCTCTGGATCCGTGCTGTTGTTTTCAACAATAATGTACTCAATATTCGTATATTTGTTTTTTTCTTCCAATGAACGAATACATTTGTCCAGATCCTCCGTATGATCTTTATTAGGTATCACTACGGAAACAAGGGGGGAGTCTTTCAAAATATACCTGGTGCGGTACAGCCCGTCATATGGCGTCATCTTCACTTCTGCCTGTATTCCGGTTCTGTCATAATGAGCCTGAATCGCCTTCGCTCCGGCTCTGAATGCATACTTCTTACTTTCCGGATTCTCGGCCGTTGAATTCTTATGCGCGCGCCAGTGATATAAGATCTTTGGTATATGCCGGATGTTGTCTGTCTGCTCTACACAACGTAATACAAAATCATAATCCTGTGCCCCGTCAAACTCATGATTCAGCATACCTGCCTTCTCATATATCTCCCGTTTTACTATAAACAGATGGCAAATATAATTTGCACTCCTAAGCATGTCGATATTGAAGTCTGTCTTAAAATGTGGCATGAAATGTTCTTTTCCCTTCATGTCCACTTTGTCTTCGTCTGTATATAGAATTTCTATATTTTGATCCTTATTCAATTCAGATACACATTCATACAGTGCATTTTGGGCCAGCAGGTCATCATGATCCGCAAATGCAATATAGTCACCTGTGGAAATCTCCAGTGCTGCATTTGTATTATCTGAAATATGAAGGGATTTGTTATGATAAACCACCTTAATTCGCTTATCCTCTTTTTCATAAGTCTTCAGCAAATTCTTAATTGGTGAATCACTCCCGCTGCCGTCTGAAAGACATAATTCCCAATTGGAATATGTCTGCTCTTTTACAGATTCTATCATCTCTTTGAGATAGTTTTCAGGTGTCTTGTATAATGGGACAACAATTGAAATCTTTGGCATATAGGAGAATTTTTTTCTCTTCTGCTCTGCTAGAGCCGCTTTTGAAGGAGTCTGTGCCTTATACCATTCTCTGTAACTGATATTATCACGCTTTGTAATCTTCCCAAGAATCTTCTTAATTGTAGACCCTGCCCCATATTGATGGTAATAGCCTTTTGCCTTCTCAAATCCCTTCTTAAGCCCAGCCCCCTTTTTCTCTAAGGCTGACATACGCAGTGGCATAACATAATCTGTCTTCTTTGAGTCTGACTGAAGATGTACTCTTACTTTCTTGGGCACTTCACCTTTATAAGATGCAGTAAATCCTACGACATCTTCCTCTTCAACTTCTGGATAGAGCCGAAGTACATCACTGCGTCTTTTAGAAACCATTGTAACTGGATATTGCTTCCCATCCATGTCATAAAAACCAATCTTTACATGATCCGTGTCAATGTACCAGCCAGAAATGCTAAACCCACTTTCTGTAACGATTCCTTTGTCAATGTACTTCGGGAGCTTTCCTTCAATCCTCTTCAGCCGATCAATTGTGAGCATACAGGAAACATCTCTTTTGGTGCCATAGTCATTAATAACCCGCAATTTTTTCGCTGCTTTCCAGTCCTTTGGAAGATCCACCCAAAGATAATACTGCTTCGTTATGAGCTTTCCATCTTTGCTGCGCAGTTCGCTCATAAACATATCCCTTTCTTCTATATCAACCCGCAGCCTTTTTTTATCCAACAGTACATATAATTTATTATCATTCTTCAGATTATTCCAGAACCACCCCATAATCAGTAGTTTATTTTTATGTTTCGCATGAAATCTACATGCAGTGACTGCAAATCTGTTCTTCATTTTAACTCCTTACTTAAATAATTTATACAGTACCTTTATAAATCCAGTGACAAATGCTACAAATCCCAACAATACAATAAATGTCTCCAGATCAAATCTATGACTTAACGTTCTAGCCACCAAAGTCCCCTGACTCTTTTGATCCTTTATGAACAAAGTATCCTGCCTGTTTTCTGCCGGGTCCACATAAAAACTAATTCCATTGTTTTCATCGGTACCGGTTGCTTTCAGAATAATCGTATATTCTCTTCCCTTTGTACCGCTTATACGTTGAAATTTATACTTATTGAACTTATTGTTTTTTATTTCCGTTCCCTGTATTGTACCACCTATAATCTCATTCGTCCCATTATCCTGCACAGCATATTCCAAAGCAACATTTTCCGCGCTGCCAACGATGGTCGATTTCAGATTGATACCATCCAGTATTTCTTCTTCACACACAAATGTCTGGGTGATGAGATCTCCCTCCAGCAGTACCCCTGTACTTACATAATCCTCAGATGGAGTATCCGTGTCATACAAATACCTGTTCTTATCAATATGTGCGTATAAAAAAACCAATATTGTAATTACGACAAATAAAACGGCCATTTTTATCTTTTTCTTCATTTTACGTGTTCCTTTACTTATGATTCCGCATAAATTTTACAGATTTCCTCAGCATCCCCAAACATTTTCAAATGACCTTTTTCAAGCCATACTATCCTGTTGCATATACTCAGCACCTGTTCCAGACTATGAGATACAAATAAAATCGTAGTGCCGTGATCCCGCATCTTTTGAATGCGGTCCGCACATTTTTCCTGAAAACGGAAATCACCAACCGATAATACCTCATCCACAATCAGGATATCCGGTGTCCCGATGGTTGCTATTGCAAATGCAAGCCTGGATACCATACCAGATGAGAAATTCTTAACGGGAACATCCATAAATTCAGCAAGCTCAGAAAATGCTACAATATCATCATACTGCTCTTCCATCTGAGAACGTCTGTATCCAAGAAGCGCACCATTCAGGAATACATTTTCTCTTGCTGTTAAATCCATATCAAATCCGGCACCAAGTTCAATCAATGGAGCAATATTCCCATTCACTGACACTTTACCCTCCGTAGGCTTGAGAACACCGGCGATTGTCTTGAGCATTGTACTCTTCCCACTACCGTTCAAACCAATCAGGCCAAGAGACTCTCCTTTCTTTACTTCAAAAGAAACGTCCTTCAGAGCCCAGAACTCATCGTAACTAACCTGTCTTTTAATACTCTTAATCACATATTCTTTGAAACTGTCAAATTTTTCTGAAGACAGATTGAATTTCATAGATACATGTTCGGCTTTTACAATTGTATCATTTTCCATATCACAGCTCCTATAAATTTAAAATAAACTCATCCTGATTCTTATAAAACACGTAAACGCCCAGTAAAAGCGCTGCTGCTACTTCTGCCAGTCCAATCAAAAATGATGACAGAGACGGCAGTGTATTTCCCATCATAAGATCACGGAACATAATCAGATAATTGGTCAGCGGATTGATCATTACAATGATTTTGATTTTCTCCGGCAGGATGGACATCGGATAGATGACAGGTGTCAGGTACATCAGGCCAGTTGTAAATACAGAATACAGATGTATAATGTCCCTGAACTTAACAGTTAACGCCGCCAGTATCAGTCCAACCCCCAGTGAAAAACCTACCACCATCATAAGAGGTATGACAGATAAAAATGCAGTATAATGCAGTTCTGCACGTGTTGCCACCATAACAAGTAAAAGAGCCGTGAACGATGCCAACAGATTTATAAAACTAGATACAACTCTTGATAATACAAACAAATATTTCGGGACATACACTTTCTTAATCAGCGATGCGCTGCTGATGATTGATGACATCGAACTGGTTGTCGAATCATTAAAGAAGTTAAATATAACCTGTCCGCTCAATACATACAATGGAAAATTTTCCACATCAAACTTAAAAATGTTCGAAAAAACAATAGACAGAATGATCATCATACACAGTGGATTCAATAAAGTCCACAATACTCCAAGTACGGACCGCCTGTACTTTATCTTTATATCTCTCGCCACCAGCTCTGACAGCAATGGCTGAAATTTCAAAAAATTCTTAATATAACCTGACACAATAATCCTCCCTGCCCATCGACAAAATATCCTGATATAGTATAGCATTGCAGTTTGAAAATAGCAAGGATAAAGGCAATATCCGGGGCGGTGCTATCTATACCATATATAATACGGCCCCTCCTCTATTTCCGAGTACAATACATATCCCATGTCTTCCAGCCATTCTGTACACGCCTCATTCTGGCTGACAATGCAGTTCACACCAGCCGCATCCGCCTGCTCCTTAAATGCTTCACTGCTCTCCTCGTTTGGATCCGACGAAAACTGCATATATTTCTCCTGCTCAAATGATGCTGCCGGAGAACCGTTATTAACCGGAAAACGTTCCACCGCAGAAACCGAAACAATATCCGGGGCATAGGTCCTGATCATAACTGAAAGACCATGCATGGCTCCATTCGGGTAAACCCAGTTTGGCGTTACCACATACAATTTCTCTCCTGACTCCTTTGTCAGTTTTTCCAGTTCTTCTCCCAATTTTATTGTAGATTCAGGCATAAAATATTTATTACCCAATATTACTTTAATGCTATTTTTCACATCGGTTTCCGCTACCGGATCTCCGGGCACAAGTGTATCTCCGGTTTTATTAAACCCGTAAGGAATTCCTGCCATAAGAATCATTCCAATAACAAGATATCCAGCTTTAATGAATCTTTCTTTTGCCTTCAGCTTTAAAAAAACCACACACAAATATATGGAGCTCAGGATGATAAGCGTATATATCCACGTTGTCCATGCCCGCCCGGAAACAAAGCGATATACAGATGCCTGTTCAAAAATATCATTCACTTGCGGGATTATCATGCATGCCGCAATCAGTATCATAACCCCGTTTATTTTGTTTATCACCCGTTCTTTTAACAGGAAACTGCCGAGGAAGATAACCAGACTGACAACCACCACAGGGGAATGCAGGCTTTGCCGAACATCTGCATATAGTGTCTCCTGACATCCTGCCGAGCCCGGCAGAATAAAGCCAGCCACACAATAAAGCAGCAGTACAGCCACTGCAAAAACTTTTTCTTTTTTTCCATAGTTCATCAAAAGGCTTACAATAAAATAAGAAATCGCAGTAACGATGAGAACCGGCAAAACAATCGTAGTTTTTGAAATCATGACAAGAGAGATTGCTGCAACACTTAGGATCATCTTTAAATTGATCCGGGAAACTTCTGTAAAATAGAACAGCAATAGGATAATCCCAAGCATTTTGGGCATAGTTGCGCCCAAAAACATTCCTGTATTGAAATGAAAGGTGTCACGAAGCGGCAGTATATTGTATGAAAACAGAAAAATATAGTACATTCCAAATAACAGTGTAATCAATACAGAAAATTGAATAAGTGAGGATTTTATCTTCACATTTAATTTCGTTAGTATATTTTCGGCGAAGCCTTTTACAACGTTTAGAAATAGGAAGTAATAAAAGACAGACTGAAAAAGTCTTAAAAAAAGTGCGGGATTTACTCCCAGCAGCTTCACATAAACGGATGCCTCCAATTCCCATGTATTCAGAATGTAAGAATCAAAGCCGCACCTTTCTACCCCTACCGCATAATTCGATGCATAGCCAGTTGTTGTGTATGGTAGAGTCGCCACTTTAGTAATATAATAACCATCATCCAAATGATTTCCAAGCCAGAACCCTCTAAAATAAAAAAACAGCATTACTGTAAAAGCTGCCAGTATCACATAGAGAATCCAATTTTCTCTTATATAAAGCCCTAATTTAACGCGAAATAATTCTGCATCCTTTTTTTTACGGACGTATATAATATATCCGCACAATACAACCCATATTACAGCCATACAGCCTGCAAATACAATCCAGGGAAGGTTTAAAAACTGTACAATAAGCCCACAGACAGCAACAGGAAAGCTATAAACCAGATATCCGGTTGTCAGGAAATGTGACTCACTTTTCTTCTCTCCTGCAGCAGCTTTTCCCAATAGTACTAAAAATACAGTGAATAACATCCAAAATATAAAACAAACGATATATTCTTTCATGGCATTTTCTATTCCTTCTCCGCATCCTTATCAATCTTACGGTCTATTGCAATCTGCTGTGCAAGCGCATCCACTTTGTTCTCTAATTGTGATATCTGTATTGTCATGAAAAACATCTTAACAATCAGCACAAAGATAATCACAAGAAATACCATGCTGATTGGAGACTGGAATCCGATCAGGCCGGATATTCTGTAAAAGACCTTAGGAAATATCCCCATCAAAACAAGAAGCGTTGAGAAGGCTATCCAAAATATGGTATACTCAATTTTAAGTTTCGACTGACGAATTCTTTTCAGCATAAAAACGAGCATCAATATTGCACTGATAATCAATAGTATTCTAATTAAAAAAGTCATAATCTAACCTCTTTTCCTAAAATTCTGCACGAACAGAATAGATATCAACATCTTCAGCATATACTTCGCAGATCCCGTCAAATTCAAATAACTCTCTCCGAATTGTCTTTCTTCCATTTTTACCTGAACCTCTGAAATCTTCGCTCCGTTCTTCAGAAGATAGGAAACTGTATCCGGTTCCGGCCCATAATTCAGATTCTGTGCAAACTCTTTTATCATTGGGCGTGAGAACATTCTCATACCTGAAGTTGGATCTGAAACCCTCACTTTTGTTGTCATTTTAATAGCAACTGTCAGGATCTTGCTGCCGGCCATCCGCAAACTTTTCCCCTTCTTCTGATTTAAAAAGCGAGATCCAATCACAATATCATATCCTTCTTTTATTCGATCCAACATAGCCTTGATAAACTCAGGCCTATGCTGTCCATCAGCATCAAACTGTATTGCATACTGGTAGCCCTTCACATAAGCATATTTAAGTCCCGCCTGAAATGCACCTGCCAGTCCCAGATTGGTAGGCAAATCTAAAAGCTCATATCCCTTTTCCCTGCAGATTTCTGCTGTTCTGTCTTTAGAACCATCGTTTACAACGACATAATCATACTCTGAATAATTATTTGTAATATAAGTCACTACACTTTCTATATTCTCTTCCTCATTGTACGCAGGTATCACGATCAACAATTCATTCTGCATCTTAAATCCCTTTCTTTGCTTTTGTTATTTCTTCCACCTCTCTGGCACGGTCATCCCAGGTAAATCTATCTAATACTTTATTATAACTCTTTTCCACTGCACCCAGCCTCATCTTTGGATCTCCCAGAACCTTGTCGATAGAAGATTTCAAAACATCAGCGCTCTGTCCCTTCGGAATTATGGTACCATATTCCAGACTTGTTATCAGCTCTTTTGACCCTCCGGCCGTTGTCGTTATAATATAACATTTACAAATCGCCGCCTCGAGAACAGATGTTGGAAATCCTTCTGGATAATCTGTTGGGAGGCAAAAAATCATGGCTTCCTTCATGAGCTTTAATACCTCCTCATGTTTCAGCCTTCCAAGATATATGCAGTGACTATTCTTAGCTTTAGAAAGTTTCTCGTACAATTCCCCGTCACCCGCAACAACCAGATACAGGTCAGGATACTTGTCCTCCAATTTTGAAACTGCTTCTACTAGTTTTTCAATCCCTTTTTCTTTTAACAGTCTTCCCGCAAATAAAATAATCTGTGCTTTGTTTGGAATATTATATTGTTCATAAATATTTTGTGGTTCCATTTTGCAGACAGATTCTTCTACTGAATTATATAAGACACCTTCTGCTGTAATCCCAAAATGCAGCAGCCATTCATTGCAGGCCTGTGACACTCCCATAAAACTGCATTGTGAACGCTTTATGACCGATGTCATGATATGTTCGTATAGTTCAAACCCCTTGTTCACGATTCCCTTCCCGAAGTCAAGATGGGCCGTTGAGTGATCTAATAAAATGCAGGGTATCCTTTTCTTTGCTGCGTATTTTGCACCAAACAGTGATAAGGGGTAATATCTCGTCTGTACAATCACTAAGTCAAACTGGCATTTTATGATATATTTATAAAAACTGCGAAAATGACTGTTGTAATTTATAAGAGGCAGTCTCCCATTACAAGTCTGAAAACTAGGAAGCTTAATCAGCCTGATTCCTTCTTCCATTACATTCTCAACTTTTTTCCCTTCTCCGCAAGTAATAACAGTGACAAAATCCCCTCTCTTTACCAAAGCCTTTGCGAGACATTTTGTATATATTTCAACACCGCCCAGTTTAGGCAGGTAATTCGCTGTAAAAAAACAATATTTTCTGGACATGCTACATTCCTTTCCTGACTCAGACATATAGATCAGACATGGTTTATCTTATCATTTGTGGTCGATTTTTTCTACCCCTTTTTGTAATTACCGCTTAAATGTGTCTTTTTAAAAACACAATTGCCATGAAATAATTTCTCAAATATTTGAGAATTCCTTTGAACATATGGTATGATAGGCGTATAATTTTATCGTTACTTAAGCCTCACTGAAACCACGAAGGGCACGACAATACACTATAATTCAGATACCGTTCAGAAAGGAAATCATAAATGTCCGATTATTTACAAACTATCATAGCATGTCTTCTGCGCCATCTTCTTAAAATACTCTCCGTTGGCAGGCAGCATGCTAAAAGGGTGGTCTTCTTCAGCTACTTTGGGTCGCAGTACTCATGCAACCCCAAATACATCTGTGAATACATGCTGGAGCATGCTCCTGATTATGAAATCGTATGGGCTTTTGTACAGCCTGAAAAATTCTTATTTTTGGAAGAAAAAGGGATTAAAGTTACAAAGTACCTTTCCCTTCCCTTTTTAAGAATCTGCCTGACTTCCAGATATATTATTACAAACTCTGAGATACCAGCATGGTTCCCGCTCACCGGAAAACAGACGCTGATCAACACATGGCATGGCGGAGGCGCTTACAAAAAAGTCGGAGCCGCCTACCAGAAGGAAACTTCCGGCAAGCAGAGACGGGCCGCAATAGCACGTAAAAACCCCTGCATCTATCTCTCGAGTTCAAAAGCCTTCACTGAAATGACCTTGAAAGAAAGCTTTCAGCATACCGGAAAAGTTCTCTCCTTCGGCATGCCGAGAAATGATATGCTTGTACGGCAGGACCGTGATGACCTGTACATGAAAATCAAAGATTTCTATCATATTCCTGCTGAAAACCACATCCTTTTATATGCCCCGACTTACCGGGATTCAAAAAAGGCTTCCGAATATCTGTTTGACTGTCCAAAAGTAAAACAGGCCTTGAGCAGGCGCTTCGGGGGCAGCTGGTCAGTCCTTTACCGGATGCATTATTTTGTCATGAACCAGCTTCCGGAATCTGACGATTATATCGACGCATCCGGATATCCTGACATGCAGGAATTGTTATATGCTTCTGATGTCCTGATTACAGATTATTCCTCCTCCTTGTGGGACTTTTCTTTAAAGAAGGGACCGTGCTTCCTTTTTGCAACAGATCTGGACCACTATGACCTTTCCAGGGGATTCTACACGGATATCCATACATGGCCTTTCCCCCTCTCAGAGAATACCGAGGAACTGACTGCAGCCATAGAACATTTTGATGAAAGTCAGTATCTGGCTGATATCCAAAAACATCTTGACGGTCTGGGAAATCAGGAATCCGGAAAGTCAGCGGAAAAGGTTTTTGAATATTTACAAAGTAATCAATAACATGAATGGGGAGCGCAGCAAAATGCCGTGCTCCCCGTAATTTATTAAAAATAATATTCTTACATGAAATAATCTCCATGCAAGTATCTTACTTTGATCCAAATTTTATTTTATCAATCAATGAATGAGCAAGCATACTGAGGACGATGCTCAGAGCAATCGTTATACAGGGTATTACAATAGAATACAAAGGGGATGAAACCTTACCATCTTCTTGTATATAATATTCATAAACAGACCTCAAAAATATATGGATCAAATATAATTCCAATGAGCAGGCTCCAAACTTGCTCAAAAGACGATTGAGCCAGCCACAATCCAACAGCCATAGGATCACCGCTGACAGAAGGCAGCAAATGAATCCGATTGGCAGATATGCCGTTCTAAATATGCCAGGAATACTTACCATACGGCTTATTACAATTACAATGGCAATGGTTCCGATCACTGCGGCTGCACTCCCCAGAAACTGCATCCTGCTGAACTTGTGCCCCTCCATCACCCAGACAGCCAAAAGACTTCCAAGAATAAAACTGCTGATACGCCAAAACGCAATCTCTGTTAAAGCAAAGTAGGATGGATTCACCGCATAAATTAATAGCGGCAAAATCAAACTCAAAGCCATCAGTGCAGCCTTCTTATAAGCTTCTTTCCCCTTCAGGAATCCTTTGAAAATAAAAGGATAGACTGCATACAAAATAAGTATCAGAGCTATGTACCATACCTTTCGGTCCCCACTTTTCCAAAAAGCAATAAGACTGTAGTCTAAAAAGAATTTAACAATATCTCTTTTCACCCAGATATCCTGCCAGATCCAATAAGGAAGAGAGATTATCAAATACGGAACCAACACACGTAATGCTCTTTTAGAATAAAATTCTTTTATATTTTCATTTTTCGTCATAGAAAAGAATAAGCCAATTCCTGACACAAGCAGGAACATTTCTACTCCGGTCATCCCCCGTTTAGTTATAAAACTAACAAGAGGTATTGAATGAAATAATTCGGACCAATGAAAGAGCATAATCCAGATTATTGCAATACCCATAATCTGGCTTCTGTATGAACTCAGTATTTTCCAACTCAATTCACTTCGTTGTTTAATTTTCATAAATACTTCCTCTGTTTATGTGCTTATTTATGAATCAGCTTATATAACTTATTCACCCAAAATAAGCACCGTACTTTTTTTCTCTTTATCAATGTCCAGAATACTTTTGTCTGAAACGGTACACCACTCATATCAATTCTGGAGAATGCATCTGCATAAATTTCGTTGCTAATCATTTCTTCCAATTCCTGACGTTTCTCCTTCCGGGACTTTGGATTATTCTCATGAAAGCAGTCATTCTCCATAGCAGTTACTAAGAGGGATGCACACTTTCTGTAATATGCCTGATAAAAATAATCTGGTTTCTGATATTCTTTGATAAATCTTAATATATGTTTCAAAATCCGGGTCAGATATATGATTGCTCCATCTGTATACTTGTGTACTGCCGAGGCATCGTTCAGTCGGTAATGATATAGGTACGCATCAATATAAAGTACTCTATCTGCCCTCTCAAATGCATAAAGATTGAATATCGTATCCTGCCCCCTTCTCAATTCCGGCTCATACTTGAGCTGATTATCAATGAGCCACTGCCTTCTATATCCTTTGCACCATGTAGTTCCAAACGTTGCAAACTCCGGTATAAAATCAGCAGCCTTCCTGTAAATACTCTGCAGCTGCAGCTGTTCCTTTTCTTTCCCTTCAAAAATCTTCCTTTTACAATTCCAGAAAGGATTCTTTTTTTCTTCTTTCTGACTATTTAAAAAAGAAGCAAAGACACATATCTGAATGTCCCTGTTCTGGTCAAACTCCTCTTTCAGTGTTCTGCACATATGAGGTTCGACCCAGTCATCTGCATCCACAAATGTTATAATTGGAGCTGAAGCATGCAGAATTCCATTATTCCTTGCCACCGAAACCCCCGCATTTAACTGCGTCAGGTATAGAATACGCGATTCCTTTTTAGCATAATCCCGGCAGAGTTCTTTACATTCTTCTGTTGTCCCGTCATCCACGATTATAATCTGAATATCTTCAAGGCTCTGATTCCTCAGGCTTTCTATACATTTACGCAGATATTCCTTATCCACCCGGTAAACCGGGATCACAACACTAACCTGTGCCATATTTTTCCCCTTTGTAACCTTATGATTTCCTTTTTAATAAACTCCGCAGTGCCCTTTCCAACTTCACATCAGCAAACAGGACACCATACATATGTGCTTTTAATAACATGAGGCGCAGACGGGTAACAGAAATCCGCATTCCGGTTAATTTCATCTGTTTTATAGATGTTGCATATGGTTCTTCTGAAACCATATGTTTAAACTGCTTTAATCTGGTTCTCTCATCAGTCAGATTATTCTGTGGATGGAGATAATACTTTCCAATCAAAAACCATGCTATATATGCTGTCCGCATGTAATAAGTATTCCTGTATCTCGGGTTATCCTTTATTTTTGGTTCCATCAGATAATATTTTTTTAATATTCTGTTAGAAGTATCCACATTTTCCGGGAAAAATGTATGGGTAGTAGATTCAGAATGCAGCCTGTAATGATACATCGGGCGATTTAGATAAGCAAAGGACTTAATATGCATATGATATGAATAGTTAAACAGCTTATCTTCTCCCTGCTTCAGCGTATTGTCAAATAGCAGATGATTATCTATAATGATATCTCTACGATACAGATGACATGTTGTACTTTCCAGGGTCTGTATCCTGATTTCACCCTTTTTAACGGAAATTGTGCGTAAAAAATTAAGGTTTATCTCCTCTAAAAGAACCGGATCCTTTACTATAAGATCCTTTCCGTAATTCTTTCTTATGATTTCACGGCCTGGGGGATTTAAATATGTATTCCAGACCATCATATCGACCTGCTCCCTGTCTGCAATCTGGACCGCTTTTTCAAAAGCGTCTTTTTCAATCCAGTCATCCGGATCAACGAATGCGATCCAATAACCGGACGCTGCCTGAATTCCATTGTTTCTCACATTAGATAATCCCTGGTTTTCCTGATGAATCACCTTGATTCTTTCGTCTTTCCCCGCATAACTATCACAGATTTCCCCACAATTATCAGGTGATCCGTCATCAATGAGAATGAACTCCAGATTTTTATAAGTCTGCTCCAACAGGCTTTCCATACATTCATGCAGATACTCTTCTGCGATCTTATATATAGGTACAATAACACTTATCTTATTCATACTTCATACCTCTATTTATCTTTTGGCATATCATAGATCATTCTCTGATATGCCTCAATCATATCTACTTCCGGACTCCAACCCAGCGCCCTCATCTTTTCACCACTCAGCCTCATCTTCACAGCAGGAGCATAACCGTAGGTCAGTGCCGATTCCGGAATATCAAATTTTACACTGATATTTCCGTCACATATTTCTTCCGCCACCAGTCTGGCCATCTCTCTGATCTGCATGTGGGAATTTTCATTCACAATATTGTATGGTTCCCCATTATTACCACTGTAACCCAATATAAGAAGAGCTTTTAAGACATCCCTGATATAACAGTAGTTTCCCTCGGATGTGCCTTCGGTATGGAGTATGATATCTTCTCTATTGATAGCACTTCTGGCAAACTGAACATAAACCCTGTTGTCACTCTCTAAAATTCCAGCACCAAATGTCTGTGCAAGCCGTGCCGATCTCACTGGCACCCCGTACTCGGCGGCAAATGCCGTACAAAGGCACTCACATACTCTCTTTCCTTCTGAATAACTGCTTCTGACATTTTCTATATCGATATATCCCAGATCTTTTTCCGTCACTTCTTTTAAAGATACATCTGGTATACCATATACTTCCATTGACGAAACATAAACCATCCCTTTCACATGCTTCTCTCTTGCCAGTTCCAGCATATGAAGGGTACCCTGATACGAAGTCTCCAGTGTACACACCGGATGTTCCACCATCATTTTTGATGCAGTTACGCTTACCGTATGAAAAATATAATCAATCCGGCCCTCGTAACAGACTGGCTTTGTAATATCATCAATGTATATCTCCAATTCTGTTCTTTTTAAAAGATCCCCGAAAAGTTTTGAAGCTTTATTTTCATCTCTTACAGCGGCCACAATATGGATATCCAGATGCTTTTTACGGTTCCCGCACAGAAAACATCTGACCAGAGATGAACCAATCAACCCTGTTGCGCCGGTAATAAACACCGTACTCCCCTGATACTTCTCAAACGAAATATCACTTTCCATAATAAGTTCAAGATCCTCCTGCTGCATGGATCCCTCACTGCATTCTCCTTTTAATTCAAAATGCTGCTTCATATCTCTGCTCCTTCTAGTGTTTTTCATATTCGCTGTAAACATCTAATAAAATATTCAAAGACTTGATATGGTTGTCTAACTCAAAGAGGGCTTTCTGCTTTTCCGTCTTCCTAAACTGATCGGTTGCAGCATCCTCTTCATGGAACACGGTAATCTCAGGCTGGTAAACAGTAACCATATTGTTCTCCAGCATATGTTTATAAAGAATTGCTTCTTCCCGGAAAAGGAACGTCCTATCATCCAGACCGTCAAAACGCTCGGTATATTTTTCTGAGAACACGAGAAAACAGCCATGAAGCTGAACGTTCTTACACCCCTGAATATAATTTTTAGCAGCCCTTTTTCTTTCTGTTCCTTTCAAAAGCTGTAATATCTTATTTCTCATTCCCATTAGATGGTATTTATACAGAAATTGCCTGCGCTTATAAATCTGAATATCTTTTATGATTGCATCCTTTGTCATAGGTGTCGTCCTGATCGGATTAATGTCACACCTTCCATCTGCTGTCATTATAAGCGGACCCGATACCGCAAATCCACTTTTCTTAAATTCTGCGTCAAGTTTGTGTAACAGTTCCTTTTCCAACAGATAGACATCATTATTCAAGAGCACTATATATCTCGGATTCCAACGCTTTTTCGCATATAAGAAACCGACATTATTTCCTTTCGCAAATCCCAGATTTTCTGCGTTGAGAATAACGGTTATTCCCGCCTGCCGGCTATAATAATCCTTAAGCACCGCACCACTTCCGTTGGCTGAGGCATTATCAACGATTATAATCTGATAACTCTCTGTATCTATATTCTCAGTTATATAATCCACACATTTTCTGGTTTCATCAATTGCCAGATAATGCAATATCACAAATACTATATCCATGATGTCTGCTCCTAATCCCGGTAAAAGATATCTCTTGTATATACTTTTTCTTTCACACTATCCAGTATCTTATCATATCGGTTTGCGATAATGACATCGGCTGTTTCCTTGAATTTTTCCAGATCCTGAATGACCTCAGAATGATAAAATTCCTTTTCCTTAATTGTGGGTTCATATACAACTACCCGTATACCTTCCCCTTTAAGCCGTTTCATAACCCCCTGGATAGAAGACTGCCTGAAGTTATCTGAATCAGCTTTCATTGTAAGTCTGTAAACCCCCACAGTGTGTGGATTTCTCTTCATGATCTGTGAAGCAATAAAATCTTTTCTTGTACGGTTTGCCTCCACTATAGCCCCCATAATATCATTCGGTACATCATTATAATTAGCAAGGAGCTGTTTTGTATCTTTTGGGAGACAATAACCGCCATATCCAAATGAAGGATTATTGTAATGATTGCCAATACGCGGATCAAGACCTATTCCTTCGATAATCTGCCTTGTATCAAGCCCCTTCGATTCTGCATATGTATCCAGCTCATTAAAATATGCAACTCTCAGGGCAAGGTACGTATTTGCAAAAAGTTTGACTGCCTCTGCTTCCGTTGTATCTGTAATGAGCACCGGTATCTCTTCCTTGATTGCACCTTCCTTTAATAGTCCTGCGAATTCTTTCGCTTTTTCATGAAGCAGCACATTTCCTTTTGGAACTCCCACTACAATTCGTGAAGGATACAGATTATCATACAAAGCACGCCCTTCCCTTAAAAATTCAGGAGAGAACAGGAAATTATGCTCCCCATATTTCTCAATTAGCTTACTGGTATAACCGACAGGAATTGTTGATTTTATTACGATAGTAGTCTCTGGATTCTCTTCTAGTACCTGCGTGATCACAGCCTCTACTGAAGAAGTGTCAAAATAATTTTTTTCAGGGTCATAATTCGTAGGGGTTGCAATGATAATATAGTCAGCACTTTTCAGTGCCTCTTTGAGGTCTGTTCCGGCATTCAGGTTCAGCTGTCTGTGTTCCAGATAATCTTCTATCTCGATATCCTGAATCGGGGACTTCCGCCTGTTAACGAGCTCAACCCTTGTTTCTGAAATATCATATGCAAAAACCTTATGATGCTGAGACAATAATACTGCATTTGAAAGACCTACATAACCAATTCCGGCAACTATAATATTCATTTTTTACCTCCTCATTTGCAAAAAAACTATCTTCTTTTTAATTTACTGAATAATTTATTTTTGTATTCATTTATATATGGATCCCTTATAAGCAGCAGGATCAAAAAATAGCCGCACAAACAAACTGCCATAGTGACGATGAGACGGACAATCTGATCCTGAAACAACCTGTTAACGCCCCACCTTGCGGCGAAAAACCAGATACTGGCCCCCAGATAAACCGGTAACCTTGTATAGAGGGATTTCATTCCCATTATATTTCCGGCATGTTTTGTTAAAACCAGAAATACCACTGTCTCTGACAGCAGTGTTGCTATAGATGCCCCTGTAACACCTGCGAGTGGTATCAATACAGCATTTGCAACCAGATTAAAAACCGCCCCCGATGAAGTAGAGATCAATACTTCTTTATCTTTCTTGTAAGGCGTACATATCTGATACGCGAGCACTCTGTTAATCGCACCCACAATGACCTTCGCAGACAAAATTTTTGCCGCCAGTGTACCAGCCAGAAATTCTTTTCCACTAAATAATAGAATTAAAATATCACTAGTGCATATCATACCAATTGATGCCGGCACAGATATCATGAGAAGGACATCCATCGAGGATTTCAACAGTTTTTCATATTCCTTTTTCAATCCATTCCCGATATAATAAGAAACCCTCGGCAGTATCGTTGAGGATATCGTTCCAATCAGGGTACTAACCACTGAATTTATCTTAACCGCCGCTGTATAAATACCAACAGCAGAGTCCCCTTTCATCGCCCCAAGCATAGTCGTATCCATTGTCATATATATACTGGATGCCAGACTTGTACCAAAAATCAGAATAATCGGTTTTAAGTGCTTTTTATACTCCAGAACCTGCCTATTTCTCCAGTCGACAAACTTTCTTGAATGCCACAGATTCAGAATAGCCGAACCACCTGAAGAAATCACCGTCAGCGCGGCATACCAGTAATAATCATCTTTACTCCTGACAAGCATGAAGAGCAGTATCAATGATACGAATTGAAATAAAACAGCCCGCTTCGTAATATATGCATATTCTTCCTTTATAATGAAAAGCCACTCCATACCTATTGTAGTAAAAACGATGCCTGCGCTGGAGATAACCATCAGCGTCTTATATCCATGAAGGATAGGAAGCTTTAGAAATATAATCAGTAAAGAATAAGAAATTATTGTTGTAAATAAATTAATATTGAGAATTTCTCTTGAAAACTTATTGAATTTCTCTCTATCATCCCGGATACGGGCGCCTTCCCTCACTGCATAAGTACTGATCCCCAGCGAAGCAAGCAGGGCAAAATAAGATATAATTGAACTGGCATAGCTTACCTTTCCTATACCGGCGGATCCAAGAATTCTAGATGCATAAGGAAATGTTATTAAAGGGAACAAAACGCTCATCAGCGTTTTAATCCCGTTGGCTATTAAATTAAATGTAATTGATTTCTGACGCATACTCTTCTTCTCCATACAGACTTATTCTTCTCCGAAGTCGATAATGTATGGTCTGTGATTCACGCGCTTATCCTCTGGTGGCATCTGCATATAGTCCCCGAAAATTCTGGTCAGCAGCTGGTCAGTATTCTTGGGAATATATACTGTAAAGTCCATAAATGGCATCTTCTTCATAGGATAAACATCACTCTTCTTCATCGCATTCAGCCAGGGTTTCGGTGTTTCAAACGCGGCATAACATTCCGTATGCCTTTTATTATACCGCTGTGATTCTTTCTGGAACCGGCGGTAAACTTTTAACGGTGTGATATGCAGCATTCTCAGTCCAAGCCGAACCATACTGCAGATGAATTCCGACGCCTTCTTTTTGATTCCCTTATAAGGAATAAATGGGATTCCTTTTCCACTCAGGTACAACAGACGCCCTAAAAACCATGTCATAAAAAACTGATATTTCCTTGCTATCGCTCCATCCGCAAGATGATCATAAACGAAGATATCAATATTAATACCTGGCGTATAATCACAATTTTTCACATCTCTTGAGACAAACTTTGTTCCTTTTTTCTGAAAATGTGTAACCGTACATGCATAATTATGATTCGTCTCACAAGTTAGGAATTCGTATTTACTGCCAAGTTCCTCCTTAGCCGCTTTTGTAAAGCGGGGCAGGTCCTCTCTGAAGATTCCAATATCAATATCATCATCCCACGGGATAAAGCCCTGATGGCGTACTACACCAAGTGCACTTCCAAATATGATAAATGTATCAATCACATGTCTATCGCATAAATCCAGAACATCCCTTAATATATCCGCCTGAGTCTGCTGAACTCTTTTTAATGTTTCCTGATCATAAAATTCTTCCATAAATTACCACCACTTATTCATATCCAAAAATCTGTGAATTTTCTTCAGCTTCTACAATCGCCCGGAATGTATAAAAATCAGACGGCGTTGTTATTTTTATATTTTCAGGTCTTCCGATAACCGGATACAGAGTATATCCTTCTTCAGACATCATCGTGGCTGAATCAATCAAGTTATTGATTCCCCTGCTCCTTGCTTTATCATGCGCCTTAAGCAGATTCTCATAGACAAAACTCTGCGGAGCCCTCACGACTCTACATTTGTTTCTGTCGACACTCTGTACGATCTGTTCTTGTTCATCTACAAGCATCACCGTTTCTGTCGCAGGCACAACAGTCACTGCACAGCCTTTTTCTTTGGCTGCCCTGATATTTTCTGTAATCAGGTTCTGATCTATAAGTGGCCGGACTCCGTCATGGATTAAAACGATTGAATCTCCGTCCACGTCATGGCGCATTGCATCCAAACCATTAAAAATAGACTCCTGGCCTGTACTGCCTCCCGGTGATATCCATTTCACCTTCTTAATCTGATACTTCTCCAGAAGTTCTTTCAAATATCCTATCCACTCTGCAATACAAACAACCGAAATCCCATCAATCTCCGGATGCTTTTCAAAATGTTCCAGTGTGTATATAATGATCTCTTTGCCATGCAGGGTAAGAAATTGCTTTGGACGTGTCTTAGTGTTCATCCGGGTCCCGGTTCCTCCCGCAAATATTACTGCATAATTCATTCACTTTTCTCCTTATTAAACCTGAAAAAATACATTTTCACATTCGTAAAGTATAACACTAATTTCTCTCACAGGCAACCGCAGAATACTGAATAAGAAAAAAGCAATGTTTTTTCGCAAAAACATTGCCTCCTTCTTACCTTATTTCCATTTTCCGGCATAGGTAACATCATCTTTTCTTCCATATAAGATAATCTTATCCGCACCTCCGCTCTGGATACTGTTTTTGAAATGATATTCGTTATCTCTTCTCACACACAGTGTATCCATTCCATTCCCATTCCAGTCACCGACAAGGATAGAATCTGTAGCATAACCATATGGGATTGTTGAATCCGCAGCTCCGTTCGATAAGCTGTTTTTAAAGTAATAGGTATTCCCTCTCCGAACACACAGTGTATCTGTACCGTTGGCATCCCAGTCACCCACAAGAACGGAGTCATTTACCCGTCCGTATGTAACCACTTTATCCGCCACACCCCCGGAAAGGCTGTTTTTTATATGATATGTGTTATCCCTTCGTACACATAGAGTATCTACTCCGTCTCCATTCCAGTCTCCTGACAGGACAACATCCCCGGTTCTTCCATAAGTCACCACTTTATCTGCCGGTCCGCTGGACAGGCTGTTCTTGAAATAATAAGTATTTCCTCTGCGCACGCACAATGTATCAATCCCGTCTCCGTCCCAATCTCCTACAAGTACCTCATCATTAGCATATCCATACCTGATAATCAAATCAGCACCTCCGTTACTCAGAGAGTATTTGAAATGATATTCATTCCCTCTTCTGACGACAAGAGTCGCCCCTGCCGTCTGCGAAGTACCCGGATTGCTGTCTGGTTTGTCATCCGGATTACTGTCTGGTTTGTCATCCGGATTGTTATCCGGTTCATTCCCCCCACTGTCCGGGTTCATATTTCCACTGTCTCCATTCATCCAGAAATTCACATCTACATATCCATTGATTCCCTTAACCGTACCACTTGAAGTGCACTGCCACATATCATAGCTTTCCGGAAAATCACAGCTTGCATTATACTGTGCAACCCATTTTGACCAGGAGCTGTTATCGAAAACCGAACTGGTGAGATGATTCAGCCACCAGTGAAGATTTGCATAAATCCCCACCCGATATCCGGCTGCCGTTATTGTATCGCAAAATGTCTGGGCAATCTCCCCTTTTAATTTTTCACTTAAATTTGCTGTAGAATCATCTTCCATGTCAAAATAAACTGGATATGCGAGACTTTTCCCCTGAACCAGTCTCAGCACATGCTCTGCCTCACTCTTTGCCGCTGCCGTAGTTTTCGCATAGGAATAAATATAAACACCATAAGGTATTCCCAGCCGTTCACATTCGGATACATTATTGAGCCACTGCTTATCATCCTGTGAAGTATAGTTATTTCCAAATCCGCAGCGGATGATTGCATAATCAATCCCGTCTGCCTTGACCTTTTCCCAGTCAATCTTTCCCTGATGCTCACTGACATCAATCCCTTTTTTAACAGCACCCTCAATCACTTCACCTGCACTGTTCATATATACGCCATCCACCTTCTGCCATGCATACGGATACTCTGCTGCCCTCGATCTATAGAACTGTGACTTTTGAATCACCTCACCATTCTGGTACCTCCAACTGTTCTCCGTCTGATCCTGCTGTTCTAAAGCGTCATCAGCAGTATCTGTTCCCTGCCCGTCTTTGTTTTCATATTCGGCATCTGTTCCATTTAAATTGGTATTTTCTCCCATCTCTTCTGCAGAGTTTTCCTGCGTTACCTGTGTCTGTACATCTGTTGCATAGACCGTGGTCAGAGACATTATATTGTTTGTCATCATCCCTATTGCCAATATTCCTGCCAGTATTTTTCCCTTATTTTTCAATTGTATGAACCCTCCCGTTGAAAGACTACTCTGATTTCAGAGAAAGCCTTGAATAAAATTGCCTTATAACCTTTGATAGATACAATCTGACAGCCTCTATTATGCTCCCCACACAAAATACTGCGGCTATCACTGCGGCCGAATACAGGATAAAGTAAGGACTCCCGGAATGGGTATTTCCATGAAATATCTTTATCCACAGTAAATTCCTAATTTGGGGATTATCATGAAACAGATAAATCCCAAATGTAGTTGCCGCAACCCTGTTTATAAACTTACTTTGTATATGCAGCGTCTGAAATGCCAGAAACATAAGGACTGCACATACTACCGTAACTGCACGGTTCATTTCTCTGACATTTTCGACCATACCTCTGAAGAATGGATATCTTGTACTCAATAAGTCAACAACGATGATAAGCACAAGCAGCAACACAAAACTACCAGCCGCACACAGCCGTATCCAAATCCTTTTACTTTCCATTTGAACCGGATAAAGTTTAAAGTATGCTGCAATAAAGTACAATACAATAAACCATGCCAGATAGTTAAAACTAAATGACGCCCCAGTAAAACTTGGAAATATACACCATATGATAAGTCCTGTTACAACAAATTTGAAATGCATCCTTTTCCCCATGCTCTTTATGAGGCAGTTTAGATACGGTGAGAATAAATATAACAGAAAATATGTAGTAGCAAACCAGTATTCCCCGAATGGGATAGGCAGTAAGGCTGTTTTTGCCAACTGGATGGCATCAGTCACCGAGTTAACCTGTATTTCCCCCGTCAGAACCAGTAACACCGTGCAAAATGCTGCATATTCAGTTACCTGCAGTACTAGTTTCAAAAGTTTTTTAGGCTTACACTCCGAATTCACTAAAAAGTATCCAGATATCAATATAAACAGGTCTACTCCTAATCTGCCCCCACCGGACAAAATCTGAACCCATATCCGATTAAACGTAATTCCTGATTCTGTAAAATCAAAACCTCCATGTACTGAAAAATGATGCATAACAATTAATATCATCGAAATAATACGAAGCAGTTCAAAATTCGATGCCCGTTCTTTATTGCCTGCTATGCCTGCTTTTATTTCTTGTTTTTCTTTTATGTCTGTTCACCTCTAACATGACAGAAAAAAGTCAGAATCATTTCCTCCAAGTTCCTGCATAAGTAATATCATTAGTTCTTCCATATAGCACTATTTTATCTGCACCACCGCTTGAAATGCTATTTTTAATATGATATGCATTATCCCTTCTTACACATAAGGTATCTTTGCCATCCCCATTCCAGTCTCCGGCAAGAATCTTATCACTGGCATATCCATAAGGAATTGTAGAATCTGCAACACCACTTGTCAAGCTATTTTTAAAGTAGTAAGTATTGCCGCGGCGGACACATAAGGTGTCAATACCATCCCCATCCCAGTCTCCTACAAGAACTTTATCATTTGTCCTGCCATACGGGATTGTAATATCAGCCACACCGCCGGACATACTGTTTTTAATATAGTATATGTTCCCGCGGCGGACACACAATGTATCAACACCGTCCCCATTCCAGTCCCCGGCTAAAACCTCATCATTATCCCGTCCATAGCGTATTACATAATCCGCTGCACCACTTGACAGGCTGTTCTTAAAGTAATAGAGGTTGCCTCTGCGGACACACAGCGTATCTATGCCGTCTCCATTCCAGTCCCCAATGAGCACTTCATCATTTGCCTGACCGTAAGAGTATGTAAGATCTGCTGCACCATTCGATAATGTATACTTAAAATAGTAAGTGGCCCCCCTGCGCACTACTAACGTATCTGCTATCGTTTCTGGTGTTCCGCTGCCTGAACCACCGGAATTACCGGAACCACCGGAATTTCCGGAGCCGCCTGTGCTTCCTGACCCATTCGAAATGCCGGGGGCTGCATAATCCTTATTACCGGAAACTACGCTGACGTAATCTTTACTTACATACAGATACATAGAACCGAAATTATATTCACCGGAATTTCCATTAACGGCTGTTCTGCCACTATTCAGAACCGGATCACTCTGGACTTTGTAAAACCCGTTTGACTCTCCCAAAAGAAGAAATGCATGGCTTGACTGTGAGCCTGTCGTAAAAAGACTGGCAGAAGAAGCACTACTTTCCTTTCTGACATTCAAATCTGTATGTCCGATTCCATCGGCATTTTTTACGCCAATTGTATATTTATACCTGTCACTTCCATCGGAGTCCAGATTCCATGCAATATTAGCAGCTTTTTCGCCCCAGTACGGGTCAGATGCATACTTCACGTTGATCCCACTTGCCTTGTTTCCAAAAAAACTGCCATAATAAAGACTGTTATTCGGATTAAAATACCGTTTTGACATCCATCCTTCAGCAAAATTTCTTACGCAGGCATCTGGAGTTGTATATGTATTGGCACTTGCCCCCGGCGAACTGTCAACGGCATTCAAACCAAAAAGATTATTTTTCTGCTGTGCAATAGAGCTTTTCCCCCAGGCACTTTCATTTGCCGCCAGACCAGCCATCAACAATGCATTCACACCATATGCATTTTGATTGGTAACCATACTGCTGCCTATATTCCACATTTTAGAGGTACTGTCTGTCTTAGCATTGATTTTACTGTTCAACTGTGCCCCTGTATAAGTCGTCGTACTTCTAAGCGGAAGATACTGATAATAATTGTAATAAGGACTGTTTGGATTAATTGACTGTTTTCTTGTATTATTTTTGTAATCCGCAAGCATCACCGAATAATCTGTGTAAAAATAATGACCGTCATAACTGTAGTATGTTGTTCCTGTTGTCATATAGGACTGCTGCGGTCCGACCTTCAGTGAGCTAGACGCACCTGAATTCATATTTAAACATATTTTATGTACTATATTTGTGCCATCAGCGTAATAACTGCTGACTGTTCCCACACTATTTCTGGTGACAATCTGTACTTTGGACGCGTCCACAAGTCCCACTACACCACTGATCATGAACTTGACCTTACCGTTTTCAGTTCCAAGATATGCAGCATCCGTTCCGGATAATCCATACAGATAACCTGCTTCACCAGTTCCATATTCCGTATACTCGGTAACGTCACTTACTACCGTACCATTTTTCATAACCCTTAGATTCACAATGTAGTCATTCGCCGCCCGTGACCTATACTCCACTGACTTGACTGATGGAGATACATCATCTGTAATGTAATAGATATTCCCCTCTTCATCCATGCATTGAATCTCGACTGGCGTCACTCTATCTCCTGATGGAACCTGTTCCCCATCATTACCCTCATCCACATTATTTTCTCTGTTTTCAGTATCCTGATTCTCTGAAGTATCCTGCCCAGTCTCCTGTCCTGCATCCTGTGACTGGTCCTCTCCTTCCACACTTTCCTGCCCTGTCCCCTGCATTTCAGTGCCGTCCAGTTCTCCTGCAGACACCCTGATGCCTGGTACAGAAAATAACCCTATGCTAAGGCATAAACTGAGTGTAATTGCTAAAACCCTTTTTTTCATATACTCACCTTTTATCTCTAGTCCCTTCCGTGCTCACTGCACTAATCTGAACAGACATTTATATACGTCTATTCTTTTATAAATGAAGTTGCATTAATCACATAGATGTTTTCTGTATTATACTGTATCTGTCCCCCATCCGCATGATAGTATTCTTTCTGCAAAAAGATGTGAAGCTGTCTGTTTTTATTCCATAACTCAATATCGTAATTAGGCTCCCACTCCCCTAATGATGAAGCTGTAATATCGATCATTTTTTCTGTGGTAATTTCCATACCCTGCATACTTAACTTTGCAATCGATGACTTACCATCTCTTTCATCATCCCGGAACAGTACATATATATCGGCTTCATCTCCGGATCCGTTAACCAGAATCTGCGGCCTTCCACATGGCAGCTGTCTTGTACCTATTCCTGATAAATCAAAATTAGTATTTCTAATATCTGTATTATATATAATCCATTGTTCTCCCGTAAAACGGATAATATTGTACTGGACTACACCATTCACACGCCAGTAAGAAATAATATATGGTTTGTTATCATTATCAACAGTCATAGAGGTCTGGTTGATGAGGGCACTGTCTTTCGGGATTTCGCAGATAACTTCGGATGTAGATTCTGTAATAGGCAGAAGCTGTGCATCCCCCAGAGAATTCACAAAAGTGCTGCCGCTTGCATCTGTCGATACCGCATACGACATATTATAATTTGTTGTAACATTTCCGGTTTCCCGCCATACCCATGATATATGAAGTCTGCCCTTACTGTCAACACATGCCTGCCAATATGGAGAAATGCGGCCCTCTCCGGAAATCAGATTATCCTGAACCCTCTGCCAGGATCCTGATGACACACTGTATCTGTTCAACACAATATTACCGTTACCAGAGCTGCCATTCCTATATAAAAAGAACATATCTCCTGATGGCTGCACATAAAATTCAGGATATGTTGCCCGGTCTTCAAGGGTACCTATCATCTGAACCTCTTTCATTTCCATAGAATCCGGGGATACAGATTTGGCATACATCAATCTACCTGAGTGATGACTCCACGACATATGCAGATAGCCCGTACCATCAACAGCCAGTGAAACCGCGTTATGAGCGTCACTGATATCTCCTTTGAAACCGGTCCACTGAAATTCCCAGCTACCTTCATTCTGCCTTCTGGCAAGTACGATCGTGCCAAAGGAATCATAATAAGCACAATACTGTACCTGATTGCCTGCATTATCCGTATGTGTTGTCAATGCGCTCTTTCTAAAGGATGCACCGTTCACACAATTTCCCGCAAAAGCCTGACTAAGCTGGGTATATTCAAATCCCCGGGATAAATTAAAGCTTAAATCTTCTTCGCCATCTACTTCCATTTTGGGATTCGAAGACCAGCTCCCTGAATACGTAATATCGTTAGCCCGGCCATAAACTACAGTCGCATCTGCCACGCCTCCGCTGATACTGTTTTTTATGTAATAAGCATTCTGCCGCCTAACACAAAGTGTATCCCTGCCGTCTCCGTTCCAGTCCCCGGTTAGCACCTCATCCCCAACTCTGCCATATCTTATCTCGGAATCAGCAATACCGCCCGAAATGCTGTTCTTAAAATAATAAGTATTGGACCTTCTTACACAGAGTGTATGCTTTCCGTCTCCATCCCAGTCTCCTACCAGTACATTGTCACCGGTTCTTCCATAACGGATTTCGTAATCCGCCACTCCGCCTTCTATACTGTTTTTGAAATAATAGACATTGCCACGCCTAACACAAAGAGTATCCTTTCCATCTCCATCCCAATCTCCGGCAATCACTTCATCTCCAACCCTTCCATAGCGGATCACGTAATCTGCCACCCCGCCTGTTATGCTGTTTTTAAAATAATAGAGGTTTCCCCGCCGAACACACAGGGTATCTCTGCCATCTCCATTCCAGTCTCCTACCAGAACCTCATCACTTGACCAGCCATATGTAACCACTTTATCTGCCACACCATTACTTAATGTATTCTTAAAATAGTATACATTACCTCTGCGGACAACGAGAGTATCTGATTTTTTATCCATTTCACCAGTTAATGTCCCATTCTCAAATTTCTGGGAAATGTGGCCATTCACTGTTAACTGCTCTTCAACCGGTGCCCCAAGGCTTTCCACTCCGCCACTTGATAGAAGAATATTCAATATCGGCTGCCGCACACTAAAAGTTCCCAAATCTGAAGTAACAATCATTGTATTTTCATATTCATAATACGCCGTCTTTGTCCCTTGTATCTGTCCTCCCCTGACCCATTGACCAAACTCTATATCTTTCTGATTTTCTGTCTTATATCTTTCGATCCTGTTTTTTAATGCAGCTTCAACCTCAATGTCAGCCGAAGCTGTCGGCAGCATGCCAAACCTGTCGGCATCGCTTTCTAATGTGGCAGGTGTAATGCCTTTCCCGCGCCCCCAAATAACCCTTTTATTATCATCATCTAGAGGGCTGTTCTCTGCAGGGTCTGTGACCTCTGATACTCCATCCTCTCCTCCATTTGGGGATGAATCATCCTCTGCATCCTGACTGTCTGTATCATTATTCTGATTTGCATTATCCTCAGAATCTACATGATCAGTGCCTTCTTCAACACTTTCATTCATTCCGGAAACATTGTCCGCTTCTTCCGCGTAGCTGATATTTGAAACACCAAGCAGTAAGGCTGTAAGCAGACATGCACCTTTTTTCCACTTCATAATTTATTCCGCTGCCCTTTCATTTTTCCAGTTTTTACCGTTCCCACAAAAACGCACGAAAGCACATGCACCCTAATCAAGGATGCACATGCCCTCCATTATCACTCAACTTAAAATAACTTCTCCGGATATACTCCCGCATCGATCAGTCCCCTTACCGCTGAAACAACAGCTTCTTTATCTTCCTTATAAGTTACCCCAAACCATTTGTCTTTTGACTTCAGTACCTTGACAGCTATCTTTTTCTCTTCCAGCAGCTCCCCTATTATTGTCGGAAGAAGATATTCGCCTTTCAGGTTCTCTGGTTCTACTTTGCTTAGAAACTCTTCAAATCCACTCTCCAGTATCTGGAAGAAGTCCGGCCTCAGCCCCCACATGTTCATGGAAACCGGTGAATTAACATCTATGCTGACTGCACCGTCTTCTTTCTGTACTGCGGCGCCGCCGTCTACTTTCTCTATATTGTGTGTCTCTACAATCTCTGTCAGCATTCCTGCTTCATTTACGCTGCAGATTCCTCTGGTCACCGCACCGTTATCACTGAGTGTATTTTTCAGGACGAAGCTAATCATGCAGATTTCCATGAGGTCTGTAGCAGCCTTGCCTGTCAGATATTCAAATCCTTCCCTGAATGCCTGCTTTCCATAGTAATCATCCGCGTTGATGACCAAAAATGGGCTGTCCACCACATCCTTGCAGCATAGAATTGCCTGTCCGGTTCCCCAGGGTTTGGTCCTCTCCTGAAACCGCTCTTTATATGGCTGCGGAATATCGTTTACTTCCTGATATGCATACCCCACTTCGATGACTTTTTCAATGCGGTTGCCTATTACCTCTTTAAAGTCCTTTTCAAGATCTTTTCTAATCACGAAGACCACTTTGTCAAAACCGGCCTCCATCGCATCATAGATGGAATAATCCATGATAATCTCTCCATTCGGCCCTACAGGCTCAAGTTGTTTGATACCTCCCCCGAATCTGCTTCCTATCCCGGCTGCCATAATCACTAACGTAGCTTTACTCATTTTTTTCTCCTTGTTCCTTTTCCTTATCTTTTATCAAATCCTACTCTCCAAGACCATCCTCTACAATGCGTACCATTTCCTTCAGAGCCGCTTCTTCATCCTCGCCCTCACAGACAATACGGATCTCATCACCACTTTTAATACATGCACCGAGTACGCTTAAGACGCTCTTTGCATTCGCAGTCACATCCTCGGACTTCGACTTTTTCTCTACTGTAATCTTACTGCCATACTGCATGGCCGTCTTACAGAACAACCCCGCTGGCCGAAGATGCAGACCTGTCGGATTCTTGATAATCACTTTTTCACTAACCATCTTTGAGTGCCCCTCCCTATTGTTCTTCCTTTGGTTCTGACGGCTCTGTCTGTTCTTCCTTCTCAGTGACAGTTACCTTAATGACAGGCCTTTTCGTCAGTTTTACCTCATTTTTTATATCATCCGGTAAGGTTACACTTACCTGAACATCATATTTACCAGGCTTTGTATGGTTCTTCATGTCAATCGATACTGCATCTTCCATATCCAGCTTCTTAAGCACATCCTGAGGACCTTTGAACTGCATTTCAATCTCTGTCTCAGACTCATAAGATATCAGAAGGTTATCCTTCAAGTTATCCACACGGATAGATTCCACCGGCAGTTCAATCGTCCTTGCATCGATCTGCTCAATCTTCACCGTCACAATGATATTATTGGCCGTCTCATCTACCAGTTCAATACCTTCCGGAAGATAAGGCAGGATATCTACCGTTTTCTCAAATTTTCCAGTTGCCCCGCTTATATCAAGCGCATCATCCGTTATATCCAGAGATGAAATTTCAGCGAGTGCTTCCTTCGTTCCGCAGACCTGTATCTTTTCAGGTTCACAGGTCAGACCGCTGAATACATAGCCATCTTCCGGCGTCCCTGTGACATTGAAGTTCAATGCGAGATTTTTCGTATCCAGCACCGTCACATTTACAGTAACTCCTTCTTCACCAATGTTATCTGTAAGCTGACTGCGGCCAACCACATTGCCACTGCTGTCATAATATTCCAGCTCGGCCGGCAGGACCCCTGTCTTCGAGATACCGGAAACATCAACCTTTGCCACAGCCTTGTCTATACTGTTAACAAGCGACTCCGAACCTCTGACCTGAACCTTATCCGGATTCGTCGTAATATCCCCTATAACATGACCATCACGCGGGGTTCCGGAGACGCTGACCGTCAGGGGAAGTGTCCTGAGTATACGCTTTTCTACCTTTACTTTTAAATTCCCGGGTACTGCTTCTGCCGTATACTTGCCCTCATAACCGGGAATCGTCGGCGTGATTGGAACCAGAGTTTCAAACTGCATCTCGGCCATATCGGCATTGGCAACAATATTACTAACCGTAATCTTCGCCAGAACGGAACGTTTTGCCTTTACAATGACACTGACGGACTCTGTATCATCAAGCACCCTGTACGTGTGCCCGTCGTTTGTTACAAGCTGCACATTCTGCATTGTAACCGGAACATTTCTGAAAGTGGCAGTCTCTACAGGGTCATCTACATTTACAACGATCAGCCAGAGGAGCGCGGCAAAAACAAGTGCCATAATCTTAAGTCCCAGATTGTTCGTAAACTTATACTTCTTCATGTCTCTGCCGTCCTTTCCGTATAGTAAATTTCTTCCCTTCCGAAGTTCTATACTGGATCTGGCTCAGCCTTGTAGCTAGATATTCTGGTGTAACTCCTCTTGCCAGCTGCCCGCCCATTGCAACAGACACCTGCCCGGTCTCTTCCGACACCGCAATGATAAGGGCATCGCTCACTTCGCTCATTCCCAGAGCGGCCCTGTGCCTGGTTCCCAGGTCTTTGCTGATCTGCATATTGTCAGACAGCGGCAGATAGCATGTAGCCGATGTAATCCTGTCGCCCCGTACGATCACCGCACCATCATGCAGCGGAGTATTGTGTTCGAATATATTAAGCAGAACCTGAGATGAGACTTTACAATCCAGTTCAATTCCTGTCATCTCATATTCCGTAAGACGTATTGCCTGTTCCACGACAATCAGCGCACCTGTACAGACACTTCCCATGTCAAAGCACGCCTTTACAAGGCTCTCCACTGTTTCATCTGAAAAACGCTGATTCTCTTTATTCCTGTCGAACAAATTAATATTGCTCAGCAGGTTCTTTTCGCCAAGCTTCTCCAAAGCCCGGCGCAGTTCCGGCTGGAATACAACGACGGCAGCAACTGCCAGTACATTGATCGACTCTCTTGCCAGAAACAGGATCGTATGCATCTGAAATATTGCCGCGACCAGAATGAAAAGTCCAAGGACGATCATTCCCTTTAAAAGCATCCAGGCTTTTGTATTCTTTATCCACAGCATGATCTCATAAACAATCACTGATACAATCAATATCTCTATGATATCGGTCAGGTGTACATTTGGAAAGTACATATCGCTCACGTAATTTGAAAAAAAGTTTCTTATCCACTGTTCCATACTGCCACCTCCTGTCTTAATTATTATAACTCCCTTATATCATTTTCAAAATTACTTATTTAATTCATCTTCCAGATTCTCTAACCCAAGTTCCTTTGTGAGGCTTCTGGTCAGTAGAATTTCATCCGCGGCCCTGGCATGGTCCACTCTTCTCACCTGATTCCTTGGCTTCGGAACCGGCCGTTTTTTCTGCTGTGGCTGGCGCCTTACTTCTGATGCCTGTTTCACATCCCTTGAATCAATCAGAACTGTCTCCTGTGAATCTGTCTGTTCTTTTCTTTCATTAATATGCTTTACACTCATCTCGGGTGCAGAGACTCCGATTTTGGGAACTGCCTTCACATAATAATAGTATTCGTCATCTTCAAACTGCATACGTTCCGTCCGTGAATAATTCACTGAGAAAAACAGGAATTCGAGTATCAGGCCGACAGCAATAGCCGCCACACCACTCAGGGCCATAGGCCCGTAGGATAGGTGTACATTCAGTGCAATTTTCCCGGCCGCCCCGATAATAATAGCCGTAACAGCCCCCGATGCAGAAGCGATCTTCCATGCATGGTCCACGGAACGGGTACGTACCGCATATACGATGAGGAGGCTGACTGAAAGTGCAGCTACCATCACCCACATTTCTTTGTTTGTCAGGGACTGTTTTGTAAATGCCATCAGTCCTTCCACAAGACTTTTTGCATCGTCACCTTTATATGCTGAGGAAGACATCTTCACAAAATGTATCATATAATAAACAATCGTCCCGAATGCCGCCGGAAGAACACAGATCGGAGCTGAGAGCAGCCCGAATGCTACCGGTATCACGAAAGGTATCTTTAATGCGAATGCTACCGGAGTCAGCAGAACAAGCCATGCTTTTTTCGGTGTGAATCTGAAGTAAAAAATATACATAATCAGAAAGATAATGGCAGACACCAACGCAATCGGCATCGACAGCGCGTAAAAATGTACGAGGACTAGTGCGGTTGCCGCAATAACCATCACGACCAGGGGCAGAAATGCACATATCACCGAAAGTCCCACTGTACACAGTATCGAAGAAGCGGCTTTCATAAATCCAATGTTTGAGTTAATAAGACCGAAAACACATAACCCTAAAACAAACTGCAGTGCTTTCATTATATATGTGGAATACCTGGCGTATATCTTTTGAAGCTGCTCTTTCCAGACAAGTAAAGTACTCATTTTTTAATTATTCTCCTTCATATACATCTTTCCCAGACGGGATAAATCTCGGTAATACTTTTTCACACGCTGCTTTGCCTTATTATGTCTGGACTTGTAAAAACTGCCTGCGCAGACACAATATATAACCAGCAGCACAACATATGCCCCCAGTGCCACGGCAATAATAAAAATCAGCTTGGTCACTGTCAGGTCCTTCAACAGGGCATCTACATTGCATAATATCACCAGCCCCGCCACAAGCGCATACCCTATGGTAACCCAGATTGCTGTAATCAGGGTGTTCAGACTCGCGTAATCTTTTTTATAATAACTGCTGATTTTCAAATCCTCCGGCGCCATTGTCTTCTCATACTGCGCCATCTTCGTCATCAGCCTGATACGGTTCTTATCTAACATGTCTTCACCTCGAAGTATTCTTCTGTTTTCACCAGATGTTAATAAACATCATTTTTAGTATAGCATACAGTCAGAGTCCTTGTCCAATGCTTATGGTTAAAAAATACACTTTTTCAGCCCCTGCAGCCTTTAGCTTTTCAGCCACTCTTTCTATTGTATTTCCGGTCGTATAAATGTCATCTACAATCAGTATATTCGGCTTTATTTTCTGATTTTCCGGCACTGCAAAGGCACCTTTCAGATTATGGATGCGCTGTGTATCGTTTAACTCCTTCTGTGGTCTGGTGTTCCGGATTCTTAAGACTGCCCTGTGATTCACCGGGATATGGAGCAGTTTTCCAAGTTCTTCCGCCACAATGCCTGCCTGATTATACCCACGTTTCCTCTTCCTGCTTTTGTGCAGCGGAACCGGAATAATCTCGTCAATCTTCCATCTCCTGACCTGTGCTTCATAGCACAAAGCCATCTCCCGTGCAAATACCTTTCCAAAATTCCTCTTGTTCTTATACTTGAACTGATAAACAGCACCAGATACCGGCATGCGGTGCAGCCAGATGCTGCGCCCCTGCTCAAAGGAGGCTTCATGCCCGCTGCAGTCACGGCAGTATTCCTGCTCCTCTTTTTCCACGGGCTTTCCGCAGCGCATACAGCGCGGTTCTTTGATGTACCTGACCTTCTTTCTGCAAGACGGACAGATGCCGTCCGGACTGATCTCCCCACAGAACGGACAGACCGGCGGGTAAAGGAGGTTTAAAATTTCTGTATACGCTCTGCCAGACTTGTATAACGGTTCTGTTCGTTTTTGTTTTGTATCATTTCCTGAAATGTTGCATCACTCCCTACGATTGTCAGGCATTTTTTTGCACGTGTGACTGCGGTGTACAAGAGGTTTCTGTTATACAAAAGCCTTGGTCCCGGAAGAAGAGGAATGATAACTGCCGGATACTCGCTTCCCTGTGATTTATGAACCGTAATGGCATAGGCCAGTTCCAGTTCCTCCAACAGCTCATATGGATATTTCACCTTTCTCCCCTCATCATATTCCACTTCTATCGTCTCATCAAATGTATTGATATCTGTTACAATTCCCATGTCACCGTTGAAAATCCCGGTGCCTTTGTCTACTGTGAGTCCAAACTTCGTACAGATCTCCCACTCCAGCTGGTAGTTGTTCTTGATCTGCATCACTTTATCCCCGACACGGAAAATTTTCTGGCCGAACTCCTTTTCAGCCTTTTTCGGACCTGGGGGATTCAAATACTTCTGAAGAATGGTATTCAGCCGTTCTACTCCCAGCAGGCCTTTCCTCGTCGGCGTCATGACCTGGATATCGGTCGGTGCCGCATCTACATACTTTGGAAGCTTTTTCTGGATCAATGTAATCACCACACTGATGATCACATCCGCTTCCTGACGCTTCAGGAAAAAGAAATCCCTGCTTTTATTATTTAATATGACAGCTTCCCCTGCATTAATCTTATGTGCATTCACGACAATGTCGCTCTCCCCTGCCTGCCGGAAAATCTTTGTCAGTGTGACCACAGGAAAACTGCCGGATGCGATAATATCCTTCAGCACGCTCCCGGGTCCTACGGACGGGAGCTGGTTTACATCTCCCACAAGAATCAGGCGTGTTCCCTCCACAACTGCAGACAGCAGTGCATGCATCAGCGGAAGGTCTACCATTGACATTTCATCGATGATTAGCACATCTGTCTCCAGAGGGTTCTGCCGGTTTCTCATAAATCCGTTGACATTTCCTTCCTCCTCCGGATTCCCGCTAACTTCCAGAAGCCGGTGGATCGTCTGTGCCTGATATCCGGTTGCCTCAGTCATTCGCTTCGCCGCGCGCCCTGTAGGGGCCGCAAGCAGAATGCTCATCCCTTCGCTCTCAAAGAACTGGATCATCGTGTTGATCGTCGTCGTTTTCCCGGTTCCGGGGCCTCCTGTCAGGACGAGAAGGCCGTGCTTGATGGATTCGATAACCGCCCGGTGCTGCATCGGGTCCAGTGAGATATCTTCCTGCTCCTCAACCTTTCTGAGCCGCTTTTCCATCATATCTTCAGGCATGTTACAATCAATATTCAGGTCATGGAGCATGCGTGCCGCATTCAGCTCCAGATAGTAATAATGCGCCGGGTAAATCCTGATCTCGTCCTGTTCTTCTTTCCTGACCACCTTCCGCTCAATGCAGAGGTCCATAATATACTTTTCCACGTCCTGAATCTGCACCCCGAGAAGCTGTCCCGCCCTTGCGGCGAGTATGTGCTGGGGAAGGTAGATATGGCCTTCGCCCACAGACTGCTGCAGGGTATAAAAAATTCCGCTCCGGATTCTGAAATCTGAATCCGTGTGGATTCCGATCCGGGAAGCAATCTCATCTGCAGTCTTGAATCCCACACCTTCAATGTTATCTGCAAGCTGATAGGGATTTTCTTCCAGAACCTGATAGAGCTTTGAACCATAATGTTTATAAATTTTAACGGCAAGGGTCGTGGAAATCCCGTAATTCTGCAGGTATATCATGGCCTTGCGCATATCCTTTTTGTCTTCTACCTGCTCCGCAATCTCTCTTGCCTTGCGCTCACTGATCCCTTTTATTTCTGCCAGCCGTTCCGGTTCTTCTTCAATGATCCGGAATGTGTCCTCTTTAAACCTTCTGACGATCCTTGCTGCCAGAGCAGCACCGACCCCTTTGACTGCGCCGGATCCCAGATAACGTTCAATCGAAACCAGATCTTCCGGTTCTTTGACTTTATGGGAATTCACCTTTAACTGGCTTCCATATACGCTGTGATTCACATAATCCCCCTGAACCTCCAGCATTTCCCCCTCATTTATATAATGAAAACTCCCGACACAAGTTACTTCTCCGTCTTCACTGTCCAGATTGAATACGGTATAACCATTCTCCTCATTCCGAAACACGATGTGCTCCACATATCCGGTAACTACTTCCACAATTGCCTCCTAACCAGAACTGGCTATGTAAATTCTCCTCCTGTACCCTGACGCCACACATCAGGTATAACATAAGTTAAGACAGACTCCTCCCTATATTTCCCCGAGGTAGTCTGTCCCATCCCTTTTATCTGCCTTTAGAAATCTGTTCTGCCGCTCATAAATTCTACAAACTGGCCTGTCCCGATCGCCACGACTTTCATCGGGTCTTCCGCAGTCATTGTATGAATCCCCGTCTTTTCTTCAATCAGTTCCTCCAGCCCCCGAAGCATTGCGCCCCCGCCTGTAAGAACGATTCCGCGGTCCAGAATATCCGCGGACAACTCCGGCGGCGTCTGTTCCAGAACTGCGATAACGGCTTCCACAATCTGCCCAGTGGCCTCCCGCAGCGCCTCCTCAGTCTCGGACGAAGTCACCGTGACGGTCTTTGGCAGCCCTGTCACAAGGTTACGCCCCCTGACCTCCATTGTCTCCTCCTCGACGAGAGGATATGTTGTTCCTATCTTAATCTTGATATCTTCCGCGGTGCGCTCACCGATCAGAAGATTATGTTTCTTTCGCATATAGCGAACGATCGCTTCATCAAAATCATCACCCGCGATCTTGATCGAAGTATTCACAACCGTACCGCCGAGTGAAATAACCGCGATGTCCGCAGTCCCTCCCCCGATGTCCACGATCATATTCCCACACGGCTTGGAGATGTCTATCCCCGCACCGATCGCCGCCGCCACCGGTTCTTCAATCAGATGTACTTCTCTTGCCCCGGCTGCAAATGTAGCCTCTTCCACTGCTTTCTTCTCGACCTCTGTTACCCCGCTGGGCACACAGATGCTGATGCGCGGCTTTTTAAATGTCCTTTTTCCGAGTGACTTCTGCACAAAATATTTGATCATCTTCTCTGTGACCGTGTAATCTGAAATCACACCCTGACGAAGCGGGCGGACAGCTATGATATTGCCCGGTGTTCTCCCCAGCATCAGGCGTGCCTCTTCTCCGATCGCTTTGATCACATTCGTATCTCTGTCAAACGCTACAACGGATGGTTCCTTAAGTACCACTCCTTTGCCTTTCACATACACAAGCACACTGGCCGTCCCCAAATCTATCCCGATATCTACAGACATAATGACTCTCCCTTCCAAAACCCTTATTAATCCTTATCATAATCACTGTTCCTCTGCGTTTCTCTGCCAATGGCAGGAATTCTCCCTGGTATAGTAACAATTCATTTGTTTTTATATGACACTTTTCCCTTAAGTTGCACAAATAGTATAATAAACTTTTCCAAAAATGGAAACCCTTTTTTTATAATTTATTTTTTCTTAAGGAATAAAAATTAACCCCGCAAAATCCGACTTTTTCCGCCGGTACGCCTTTTATATGAAACTCCAGCCCGGAATCCCAAGGGAGACCGGGCTGGAGTTTTCTCTGTCAGACCCTGCACTTTGCAAGTGCTTCCGTGATATACCTGCCTGTATAAGAATTCGGATTCTCCGCCACTTCCTCCGGTGTTCCTGTCGCCACAATAGTCCCGCCTTTATCGCCGCCTTCGGGACCGATATCTATGATATAATCTGCCGTCTTTATAACATCCAGATTATGTTCGATTACGACTACCGTATTTCCGTCGGCTGAGAGCCTTCTCAGTATTTCTGTCAGTTTATGGACATCTGCAAAATGAAGCCCTGTGGTCGGCTCATCCAGTATATATACCGTTTTTCCCGTGCTCCTCCGGCTCAGTTCTGCCGCAAGCTTGATACGCTGTGCTTCACCTCCGGACAGCTCCGTGGAAGGCTGTCCCAGACGGATATAGGATAACCCGACATCATTAAGCGTCTCCATCTTCCTGCGGATGCTCGGCACGTGCTCGAAGAATGTCAGTGCTTCTTCTACTGTCATGTTCAGAACATCATAAATCGTCTTACCTTTATACTTCACTTCCAGCGTCTCCCTGTTATAACGCTTGCCTCCGCAGACTTCACAGGGCACATATACGTCCGGCAGGAAATGCATCTCTATCTTCAGGATTCCGTCACCGCTGCACGCCTCACATCGTCCACCTTTGACATTGAAGCTGAATCTTCCTTTTTTATATCCCCTTGATTTTGCATCCGGAGTCGATGCAAACAGGTCCCGGATCAGGTCAAATACACCGGTATACGTGGCCGGGTTGGAGCGCGGTGTACGTCCGATCGGAGACTGGTCAATGTCAATAACCTTATCCACCTGTTCCAGCCCCTCTATCCTCTTATGCCTGCCCGGAATCGTCCTCGCACGGTTCAGTTCCTTTGCCAGTTTTTTATATAAGATCTCATTGACGAGTGAACTCTTTCCCGAACCAGACACGCCCGTCACACAGGTCATGACTCCCAGAGGAATCTTTACATCAATATTCTTCAGATTATTCTCCTGGGCGCCCACGATCTTCAGGTACCCGCTTGGCTTTTCCCGCTTCTCCGGCACGGGTATCTGAAGCTTTCCGCTTAAATATGCCCCTGTTATAGAGTTCTTATTCTTCATGATCTCCTGGGCCGTACCAACCGCAATGACCTCGCCGCCGTGTTCCCCTGCACCGGGTCCGATATCTACGATACAATCAGCCGCCAGCATGGTATCTTCATCATGCTCGACTACGATCAGTGTATTTCCCAGATCGCGCAGATGCTTCAGCGTATCCAGAAGCTTATCATTGTCTCTCTGGTGCAGGCCGATACTCGGTTCATCCAGAATATAGGCGACACCGACCAGACCTGAACCGATCTGGGTGGCAAGCCGGATCCTCTGGGCCTCCCCGCCTGACAGAGATGCTGTCGCCCTAGCAAGTGTCAGATAATCCAGACCGACGTTCATTAGGAACTGGATTCTCGCTTTAATCTCTTTTAAAATCTGGTTTCCGATCATCTGCTGTGTCTGGGTCAGTTGGAGATTTACCAGAAAATCGTGAAGCCTGTCGATTGAATATGCCGTCACTTCCGCAATGTTCTTACCTCCGACAGTAACTGCCAGAGATCCCTTCTTCAGTCTCTGGCCGCCGCATTCTGAACACGGGGTGATATTCATAAAGGTCTCATATTCTGCCTTCATCGTTTCGGAGCCTGTCTCACGGTACCGTCTCTCCACATTCTTGATCAGTCCCTCGAAGGAAACATCATACACGCCTTCCCCGCGCTGTCCCTTATAATAAACTTTTACAGACTTTCCATTTGTACCGTGCATAATGACATCATGTATTTTCTTCGGGTATTTTTCAAACGGAGTATCCAGATCAAATTTATATTCCTTGCAGAGGGCATCCAGAATCGCTCTTGTAAAGCTGGATTTATCTGTGCAGGACTGCCATCCGGTCACGGTGATAGCCCCTTCATTAATACTCAGTGACTTATCCGGTATCATCAGGTCCTCGGAGAACTCCATCTTATAACCGAGTCCAAAGCAGACCGGGCATGCCCCGAATGGATTGTTGAAAGAAAAGCTTCTTGGCTCGATCTCGTCAATGCTGATACCGCAGTCCGGACATGCAAAACTCTGGCTGAAATTCATCGGCTCCCCGCCAATGATATCCACGATCAGCAGTCCTTCCGCAAGACTCAGCACACTTTCAACAGAATCCGTCAGTCTTTTCTCTATTCCCGGTTTTACAATTAAGCGGTCGACAATAATCTCTATATTGTGCTTAATATTTTTATCCAGTGTAATCTCTTCCGTCAATTCATAAAGGTTCCCGTCAACACGCACTCTCACATAGCCGCTTCTTTTTGCCCTTTCCAGAAGCTTTGCATGGGTTCCTTTCCTGCCTCTTACAACCGGCGCCAGCAGTTGGATCTTCGTTCCCTCAGGCAGCGCCATAACCTGGTCCACCATCTGGTCTACCGTCTGCTTCATGATTTCTTTCCCACACTTCGGGCAGTGCGGGATTCCGATTCTCGCGTAAAGCAAACGGAAATAGTCATAAATTTCCGTGACCGTCCCGACGGTAGAACGCGGATTATGGTTGGTAGACTTCTGGTCAATGGAGATTGCCGGGGAAAGTCCCTCGATGCTCTCCACGTTTGGTTTTTCCATCTGTCCCAGAAACTGTCTTGCATAAGAGGACAGTGATTCCATATACCGCCTCTGGCCTTCTGCATAAATCGTGTCAAACGCCAGAGAGGACTTGCCGGACCCGCTAAGCCCGGTCAGTACCACAAGTTCATTCCTCGGGATATCAAGATCGATATTCTTCAGATTATTTTCATTTGCACCGCGTATCTTAATGTACTTGCGGGCATCCATCTTTTTAGCCATGTTCTTCCCTTCCTGTACTCCTGTCTATTCTATTCTTCTGTATTTTCTGTAAATTATTCACCGATATCGGATTGCTTTCGTTAGTCATCCATATCATTGAGACTCTTCTTCAGTTCCACCAGTTTGTCCCTGAGTTCTGCCGCTGCCTCGAAGTTCAGTTCTGCTGCTGCCTTCTTCATCTGCTTAGACAGATCTGCAACCAGCTTCTCCAGTTCTTTCCTGCTCATAGACTCCGGATCTTTCTCCATCTGCATCTCTTCCGCAGCCACTTTTTTAGATATGCTGATTAAGTCCCGCACTGCCTTCTGGATCGTGGTCGGCGTGATATGATGTTCTTCATTATACTTTATCTGGATCCCACGGCGACGCTGTGTTTCATCCATCGCAGTCTGCATGGAATCGGTAATCTTATCGGCATACATGATCACATGCCCCTCGGAGTTTCTCGCGGCACGCCCGATTGTCTGGATCAGGGAAATCTCAGAACGGAGGAATCCTTCCTTATCTGCATCCAGTATCGCAACCAGCGTAATCTCCGGTATATCCAGACCTTCTCTCAGCAGGTTAATCCCGACAAGCACATCAAATACATCCAGACGCATGTCACGGATAATCTCTGTTCTTTCCAGTGTATCCACATCCGAATGCAGGTACTTCACACGGATACCGACCTCACGCATATAATCGGTCAGGTCCTCTGCCATTCGCTTAGTAAGCGTAGTAACAAGCACTTTATTCTTCTTTGCTACTTCTTTATTCACTTCTCCGATCAGGTCATCAATCTGGCCCTCCACAGGGCGCACTTCCACCTCTGGGTCCAAAAGTCCTGTAGGCCGGATTACCTGCTCCGCACGGAGCAGTTCATGCTCTGCCTCGTACACACCGGGTGTGGCCGAAACAAACATGACCTGATTTATCTTACTCTCAAATTCCCCGAAATTCAAGGGCCTGTTATCCTTCGCGGACGGAAGGCGGAATCCATAATCCACAAGCGTCGACTTACGCGACTGGTCCCCGGAATACATGCCTCCTATCTGCGGAATTGTCTTATGTGACTCATCAATCATCATAATGAAGTCATCCGGGAAATAATCAATCAGTGTATACGGTGGCTGACCCGGCGCCAGCCCCGAAAGATGCCTCGAATAATTTTCGATTCCGGAGCAGAATCCGGTCTCTTTGAGCATCTCAATATCAAAATTCGTACGCTCTGCAATCCGCTGGGCTTCAATCAGCTTGTCCTGACGCTTAAACTCCTTCACCCGCTCTTCCAGTTCTACCTCTATATCTTTTACCGCACGTGCGATGTTCTCTTTATCAACAACATAATGGGAAGCCGGGAAAATCGCTGTATGCTTAAGCTCATCCTTAATCTCCCCTGTCAGGATATCAATCTCCGTGATCCTTTCTATCTCATCCCCGAACCATTCGATACGGATTGCACTCTCCTCCGCATTAGCCGGAATCACCTCCAGTACATCCCCGCGCACCCGGAAGGTTCCCCTGTGGAAATCCATCTCGTTGCGGTCGTACTGGATCTCGATCAGCTTGGCCATCACTTCATCCCTGTCCCTGACCATGCCCGGACGGAGCGAGATTACCATGTTCTGATAATCGACCGGGCTTCCCAGGCCATAAATACAGGAAACACTGGCTACAATGATAACATCGCGTCTCTCCGACAGCGACATCGTCGCAGAAAGACGGAGCTTGTCAATCTCATCATTGATGGAAGAATCCTTCGCAATGTAAGTATCGGATGAAGGGACATAAGCTTCCGGCTGGTAATAATCATAATAGGACACGAAATATTCCACAGCATTATCTGGGAAGAATTCTTTGAATTCTCCGTATAGCTGTGCCGCCAGCGTCTTATTATGTGCGATGATTAATGTTGGTTTATTCAGTTGTTGTATCACGTTCGCCATTGTGAACGTCTTTCCCGAACCGGTGACACCAAGAAGGGTCTGGCACTGGTTACCTTCCTTGAAGCCTTTAACGAGGGCTTCTATGGCTTGCGGCTGGTCGCCGGTTGGGGAGTACTCTGATACTAAGTTAAAGTGGTTCATAATTATACTCCTCTGTTATTTTCTACCTAATCAATATTTTTTATAACCCAACGGCCGTTCCTGTTTGAACCTTCTCTTTCAAGTTTTCCTTCCTCCTGCAACTCTTTTATATCTGTTTGGATTTGCTTTCGGGTTAAGGCTAATTCATTCATTAACTGTTTTTGAGTTATAGTAGGTGTTTCAACTATTAGATTTAAAATTGCCTGCTTTCTTTCAGTTCCTTTTTTCAGCTCCTTTTCGGCTCCTTTTTGGCTCCTTTTCGGCTCCTTTTCCGATATATCATATGTCTCTCTATTCTTGAACCCATTATGAATGTAAAACCGTGATATAAAGTAGGTTCTTGCTTCATCTGTTTCAAATTCTGGTTTTGGTGAGCCATTTGCCTCTAATGCATCAAGAATTTTCTTAAATCCGGTATTTCTGCCCTCAGTCAAATGTAGTTCTTTTAAAAAATCTCCAATCCTACGATTTCGATACCGACGATTTGATACACGATAAGATTTTAATCCTTCCATTGTTACAGAACGATCCGGCCCTGGAAAACTTAAAATCTCTATTCGATCATTTTCCACCCGAACCTCAATTGGCTCTCTTTCATCATAAGCACGATGATACACAGCATTAGATAATGCCTCCTCAATTGCTGCAAATGGGTAATTGAAAAAACGATCTGCTTCCGCACGTTCCGGATGTTTTACAACTTTTTCAGTAATAATTGTATTTCTGATATACTGTAACGCGTCTCTAAGTTGCTGCTGTATCGGTCCTTTAAAAGTCTGTTCAATAATACTATTACCACCTAGTCCATCTGGAAACTGAACAACATCTATCTGTGTATATGGGAAAAACTTATCAGGTTCCATACTAAAAAACATTAATCCCACATTCTTGGGTTTCGTATATTCAGGAAGATTACTGATAATATTCATATCGCTACATACTTCAACAAAATCTCCCGTTTTTGATCTTTCATACAACGAACTTTTAACTTCCTTCAAATAATTCTGAATAAGTGTAATATTTAAATCTGATATTTCTGCCTGATGATTTACACGATCATCAAACGGAATTCTATTTGCTAAAGAAAACAAATCTTTTTCTTCATCATCCGTTGGTTCCACCGTACTAGACATTTTTCGAATATAGTGAATACGTTCTTTATTATCTTTTGCCATTGTTTTCGGAGATGAATATGGTCTGCTATCTCCACCCGGACACCAAAGAACAATAAATTTTTTATTTTTATAATCTACAACTTCCACTATTGGCATATACGCAGGTCTAATCAACTTACATTTCTCTAAAATACTTTTCTGATAAGCATCGACTTTATCTACAGGTATACCTTCAAGAGGGTAAACTGGTTGTCCTTCATTTTCTCTTACACCTATAACAATATATCCGCCACCCCAGTTATCTAAATCATTCGCAAAGGCACATACTGATTTCAAAGTTGTTTCTGCATTCCACATTTCCTTAAATTCAATTCTTGCCCATTCAACAACATCTCCTGCTAACAACGTTTTTATATTTGTTGGTATTGCCATAAGATTCCCTTCCTTTCATATATCATACTAGAAATTCAAGAATACCTTTTAACATATTTTTATAAAATCCCTAAGTAAATCCTCTTTATCATTTCCGTTATGCCAGAAGCACTCTTCCAGAATTTCTACAACATCAGTTAAATTTTTCAATTCCAAAAGTGCTGCCCAGAACATTCCTTAATCATCTTTTCTTCCTTTATCACTATAAATTCTTCTTTCCAAACAACTACCACTACACTTCAAATCTTCTTTCTCAAAAATCCGATCTATTTGTTCACATAAAAGTTTTGCACTTTCCGGCTCAATTTTATCTTCTCTAAACTTAATCTCAACTTTATACATAAGAAATGTAATCTTTTCCTTTACCCTATTCTTTTTCATTAGTATTATTCCGTCTATTGAACTATTTCCCCTTTGGAACAGTTGACCTTTTATTATTTTACTTCTAATTCAGGCAAATTTTCTAGTCTTACAGCCTCCAATATCTTTAATTGCTGTGTTTCCAGTTGGCGAAGCAACTCCATTCTTTCCACACTATAGTATATATTTATCCCTTGGGCGTTGTATACTTTTCCAGTAATTTTCTAGCCTCCTCAGCCTGCAAATAGATTGTCATGTTCTTCTTTTTAATCTTCTTCCACATTTTTTCTTTGCTCAAGCCACTTTGCATTGTTAAATCATCTATAGTCATATATTCATTCTGCATATAATCCCCGCTATCCGAAACAGAATTAACCAATTCATATATACTATCACTATTTTCTTCCAAAAAAAACTCCGCATTATATTTAGGCGATTTTTTCAAATATTTATAAAGATAATGATAGATAAATGTCACTGATTGGGAATAATCCTCATCTGGATTATATTGAAACGCACATCTATGAATTTCTTGTTCATCTCCACCTCTAATATTGCCGTCAACTATTTCATTTTTTAATTTATTATAAGCCAACACAATGCTTTCTTCGTCTGTTAACGAACATTTGGATTTAATTTGCATGATTCCTACAGTTGCGCTCCTCCCCACCAACATCTTTAATTTTTCTATTTTTCTAACAAATTTTCCTCTATTATAATTTTCAAAAAGCATAATAGAAAAAAGCAATATCCATATACCATTATCTTCCCTTTTAATATATACCTCATTTCGAAATTTCTTGTAAAAAAATTCGAACTTATGAATAATATATTGTTCTAACATCTCCTCACTTACAACCGTTTTTTGTTTAAATATCTTATCACAAACTAACACTGCAAATTTATAAACAAGCAGGATTATAATCAACCAAAATTCATTCACCAGTTCCGTTATTGGAATAAAAATCTGCTCTGTATTTCTCAAAAAATCTTTTACTAAAAAGACAGCTATTCCTATTCCAATTGTACAATTTAAGAGCTCATATCTTGCGCAAAACAATTCCTTACGGTTCAGAATCCAACAAATTAGTATCACTCTATAAAAATAATAAAAACAGACATATAAGATTAATATGTCTATATTTTTTAATATTTGATTTTTATAACAAAATGCATACATAAAAACCAGACAAATATTTGGCATCAAAATATTTATAAGCATATTCGTTGTCATTGGTTTATTCTGATCATAACGAAAGGTGAAAACTGCATATTGACTCCCGCCGACACTAGGTACACTATGTAATACACTCCCTATCCAAGAAGTTATATGTACTGTAAATCCTCCTAATAGAAACAATATCGCTATCTCTAAAGCTTGTCTCCACATTTTTCTTTCCCCTTTACTGCATTTCTAAATTCAAACCAGTATGTCAAAATTTACGACATACTGAATTGACATTAATAATTAAATACTAGTTTTCACTTTCTATTTCCAGCAATACACGGTCAAAATCACTCTGATATAACCTAGCCTGCTTCACACGATATTTTTCAAACTCACTCAACACATACTGTTCCGCTATTTTGTAGAAATAGTTCTTGAATGTGTCAAGATTTCTTTTTTAGACAAACTTAAAATCCCCTCAAACTGTTCTGCCCAGTCCTCCATAGTCCTGGGAACATGCTCTTCTGCGCGCATTTCTGCAATATCTAAATAGGCATTCACATTACTTCTGCCGCTGTTTCACCATGAATTGCCCAATGCAATAGATTTTGAACTTTTGCAAAAAACAATCTAGTTGTCTGTAATTTAGGGTCATAAACAATACTCGTTGCATAAATACCTGTAATCTTTTGATAAAATCTCTGTTCAGACAAGCGAATCTCCCGAATTCTCTGCAACTGTCCTTCAAAATAATCCTTTGTCAGTATAGTGCCGAAATTCTTTAACCGTTCATCATCCATTTTAAAACCTTTTATTGTAAATTTCTCTATAATACCATTCGCCCATTTCCGGAATTGAACTGCTCTCAGTGATTCAACCTTATTCCCTACAGCAATAATTGCTTTTAAATTATAATGATTCGCGTTATAACTTTTCCCGTCAACAGCAGTTATTCGAAATTTTCGAATAACTGAATTCTCATCCAACTCTCCATCTGAAAATATTTTTTTCAAATGATAGTTTATGGTATGCGTCTCTACATTGTAAAGAAAACCCATCATTTTTTGTGTCAGCCATACATTTTTATCGCAATATATGGCGTTCACATCACTTTCTCCAGTTGCTGTAATTATTCTGAATAAAGTATGAATTTATCCATAGTCTGATCCTTTTCTATTTTGGATTATATATCAATTGATTTCGTTTTAATTATTTTTGTAATTCCTCTACTGTTGGTAAAACAGTCTTCTTCCAACATTCCAATAAGCATGCTTCACTATAGCACTTGCATTTTCATATGCATGTTCACGTGCTTACTTTAATATATTTCGTATATCCTGATAAAATTTTTCTTCTTGTAATCCTAGCAATGTATCTTCAGTATGCTGTATTAATTCTTTCTTATCCATAGTTCCTCCCTTGTGGATTCGATACACGCGTGTAGCGAATCTTTTTTTGCAATCATTATATTACATGTCTTATGGATAACCCTCAAACACTTCTAGACTTATGTCGCGTTTACGAAATCCCATTTTGCTTCCATTTCAATCATATTCTGCACACAATATTTTTTCCAAAACTCGATATAATTTGATGTTTCTTTGACTTCACGTTCATAATTTTCATTTAGTTTTCCATTTGCAATTTTATCTAACTCATCGCAAACCGCTTTCCGTTCTGGCTTCTTCAATTCTAAGATAGCATTATATGTTTTATTCAGTTGTTGTATCACGTTCGCCATTGTGAACGTCTTTCCCGAACCGGTGACGCCAAGCAAAGTCTGGCATTGGTTGCCTTCCTTGAAGCCCTGAACGAGGGCTTCTATGGCTCACGGCTAGTCGCCGGTTGGGGAGTAATCTGATACTAGGTTAAAATGATCCATTTTTCTTTCCTCTATAATTTTGTAAATTTATATTTGCCTGCACCAAGACCGGTAACTTTTTCAATTACTTTGGCGGCTTTCATTGCATTCATAATATTCATTGCTTTTGATTTTGCCCCCCCTAAACACCTCATTATATTTGCCTGTCCAAATGGTTTCTCAACTCCAACTTCTTTAAATATATATCCTATATTTTCCACAAATTTTGTAGTTATTTCTGCTTCCTTAAATAAAGGTAAATAATTATCAAAAGTGTTGCTTACTTTTCCCAGAGTGTTGCTTACTTTTCTAAACATCGTAACCTTAAAGCCATCACCAAATTCTTCAAAAGCAGGCTCTGGTAATCCATATTCTTTACATCTATTAATAATCCTCGGCATTCCAGTTCCCCACGCTTCTACAATACGCATATAATGAAATGCCTCCACTAGTACCATTGATTCTAATATAATACACCAAAGAACAAATGTTCTTTTTTATTTTACTCCAGATAAGCGTTAGAGTCAATCAAAATAGTATTCCTTTTTTCTTTAAATTCATGACATTAGTTTTAATCCCACAGTATTCTCAAGGGAGGTGTGCCTATATTTTTCCCATAGTGCTTTGACTTGCTATTACAAATGACATATAATAAATAAGTAAGCCATTTCCTCTATATTATTAGTGTTTATTTGGAGTTCTGCTGTGCTTTTTACTATACTATTAAACAAAAGGAGTTGAAAATCAAAATGATTCATATAAAAAACATATCAAAATCATTTGATAATAAGGCTGTGCTTAATAATGTTTCTTTTAGCATTGGCGATAATGCAATTACATCCTTGATAGGTCCCAATGGTATAGGCAAGACTACCCTTCTAAATATACTTTGTGGTGTTTTGTCTCCAGACCAGGGAATCATTGAATGTGAAACCCCTCATTTTACCAGAAAAATATTTACAGTTTTGTCAGGAACCCAACATTTGTATGCAAAAAATACAGTTAAAGAAAACATTTATTTTCTCTCCACTCTTCGTGGTTTATCAAAAGGAGAAATAAAGTCCAATATAGAAAAGTACCACACCTATTTCCCGCTATATGACTCAATACAGGGTTCTTTATTCGAAGAACTTTCTTTTGGCCAAAAACAATTAACTACTATTTTCGCCGCATTAGTCGCCAACTCTCAATATTTGTTTTTAGATGAACCAACGGAGGGGTTAGATCTAGCTCACAAAAAGCAATTAGCCTCAGTTTTATCTTTAATCAAACAATTTAAGACTATTTTGCTTACATCTCATGATTTGGATTTTGTTTCATCTCTTTCAGATGAACTCGTTTTTATAAACAATGCTAAAATTGTTAATATTTCAAAATCACTTTCAAAAGAGCAGTTTCTAAAAGTTTATGAAACAATATATGGGGAGGAGCAGGGGAATGAGAATTATTTACTATGAATTCAAAATGGATTTTCTAAGAACAATCAGATATAAAATGGGGATAGTATCAGACATTGTTGTGTTCACTATACTACTATGCTTTTTTTATATATCAAATACTGGTGCTTCATTTCAAAAAGTATATGGAACAAATAACTATAAAACCTTGTTGTTATTAGGTTACATTGCCTGGACTCTTGCTGTTTCTGCAATTTCCACCATTGGGAATCAAATCACCAGTGAATTACAGCGCGGTACATTGTTTTTTAAACTCAACTGTAAACTTCCACTACAAATTGTATATATTGGAGATCTCGTATCAGCAAGTATCATACAACTTTTTATTATTTTTATATACTCCATAGTAACACATTTTGCATTTGGCGTGGATTATTTTGTAAGTCCTGCTGTTTTAGTATCTCTTATAATCTGTACCTTTGGTATGTATGGAATAGGACTTATTGTCGCTGGATTATCAATTTATTTTAAAAGAATTGGCTCGATTATATTTTTAATCCAGCTATTTCTGCTTTTTGTCACTAATACGGTACCAACAGCATCAATAATCACAAATGTTTCAAAAATTTTACCCCTGACTATGTGTAATACAGTTTTACGATTAAGTTTTTCAAATGAAAATATCTATTCTTCTTTTGTCTTACTATTATTAACAAGTATTTTTTGGTTTGCCCTTGGATACATAGTTTTTGGCCTTTTCATAAAATTTTCTAAGAAAAAGGGGAATTTACTATTATATTAAAATCTTCATTGAAGGTATCAGGCCATACAGAAAAAGAAGCTGCGTGACACAGCTTCTTTTTTGTACAATCTAATCAATTCCGTTGTTTTTCTTACCGGTCCTTTTATATTTCGGACTCCTTTAAAACTTCAACTTTACACTGATGCTTTTTTTCTGTCCTGTCATAGCTAATGCCTACTGCCATAGCTTAGGAGCGGTACTTCCGTATTAGCGAATCTCTCTGCTCTCATCATTAAAGTCAAAAGCCTCCAAAAGCTGCCTTTTTTCTTCCTCTGCACACGGAATCTGCCCGCTCTTCACCATCTTCACAAGACCCAATGCCTGTTCCAGTGTATACGGCTCCCCATAGTTTTCCTCCGCCCAGTCCTGATCCGCAAGGGAGAGCCCGTGACGCCCGTGCAAGATCTTTTGCAGGCTGGTCTTTCAGGGGTGCAGCTCCCGTTATATTGACGGTGTATGTACACACGAATGTCTGATAACCTTTCTCATAGAATTTCTTAGCAACGATTTCCCCTTCTTTCCATAGGTTATACCGCTCTCTGATCATAATCCATTCCCTCTCTTTGCGATTTGATTTTCCCATTATTTTGCCTGATCTTTCCTCTGGGCAATCTCTGCATGGATCTGCGGCAGTTTCTTCTCAAGGTCAAATTTGATTGATAGGATAAACAGCACCGTAAACAGGATCAGCGGCACATAAATATTGAATGCAAAAACCGCTTGTTTTACCGCCGTGGAAGCCACTGCAGCCTCCGGATTATAAGATGCGATTGCTAGACACCATGCAACAAGAGATGCACCCAGTCCGTTTCCTACTTTGCTTCCAAAACCGCAGGCCGCCTGAGATGACGCCAGCATACGGTTGTTGAATTTGTATTCATTGTAGTCAATCGTCATCGCTGTCAGGACTCCAAGAAGGCACATCATCGGGATGTTGGCAAATGTTCCGAAACATCCAAGCACTGTGTTGTATACAAAATTGTACGGATTAAGCAGACGCAGGGCGTTCCCCGCCATTCCGATAAAGAACGACACTTTCAAAGTCTTTGTGACGCCCAGCTTTTTGATCATCGGCCCTACGAGTATAAACCCAAGTATTGTTGGGATCATACCGATCGCTCCCTGAATACCGACGAGATTATCGTTTCCGTAGATCCATTTCGCATAATAAGTTCCGGCTGAGTTTGCAAGTCCGTATGTAATATTTACCGCCAGTCCCATGATAAGGACCATGACCCAGTATTTATTGTGAAACAGGTTAGTAATTGCTTCTTTAAACGGAAGTGCCTCATCCTGCACTCCTGCATTATTTTCCGCTTCCATGACGGGGTTTGTCTCCTTGCCCGTCTTCCATGTAATCAGCAGGCAGATTACAGCGACAACGGCAAGCACTGCACTGAATTTGATCCATGCTGCCTGATCACCACCGAGCATATTCGTGATTGGAATGATTGCCACCGCGATGATCATACCGGATACATAACCCGCCCCTGCGCGCCATGTTCCCATGTTTCCTCTCTCCTGCTGACTGGCGGTCCTGACGACCATAAGAGATGCGTATGGAATACAGAGCGCCGTATAGATCACTGCCGTTAGCAGAAAGTTTGTGATAAACATGTAAACCATCTGCATCGTTGAACTAACATTCGCCGGCACGGTGAACAAAAGTACAATCATAACCGCTGCGGGTACCGACATCTTAAGAAGCCACGGGCGGTAACGCTCTTTCCCCGGTTTCGTGTGGTCTACAATGTATCCCATGATAAGATCGGTAAATGCATCTATTAACTTAACGATCAGAAAGGCTGTACCGACTGCCCCTGCTGCCAAGCCAACCTTATCGGTATAAAAATATGTAAGCTGTCCGACCAGACCGCTGATTGCGTTCAGCGTAAACTGCCCTGCAGCATCTCCGAGATAATCACCAAAGCGCATCACTTTCTGGATGCCGTCTTTATCTTTTCCTAATGGTTTCCTACTCATTATATTTCTCCTCTTTCCTTTTTCTCCGGTTCAGATCTGATGGTATCAATTTACCACAGTCTCACGCTTCCGTATTGTAATTTTGATTAAATACTTGTAATCTGGTTTTCATTTCTATATTTCTCGTTCAGCGCGCTAATGACCGCGATATACATTGGTTTCGCGTCCGGAGCCTGCACAAGCAGCTCCGAGATTGTCATCCCGTATGCGAATTTAATCATCGGACTGTCCAGAATTCCCGGCGCCATCTGTTCGAACATCTGCCGTCCCAGATCCTCCGCCATCAGTTCCCCGAAGGTCGACTCCACCGTATATTTTTCCAGTTCCAGACTTGTCACCGTCTCATATTCGTAGTGATACCGTCCGGATCCGGTCTCGATCTCCTCTTCTTTCTCCGGCAGACAGATCACAGCAGTCGTATTAGCGGGAATCTCCACATCTACGCAGATCTTCCCTTCTCTGCATGTCCATGAGCTCCGGATCGTTCCGTACATGGACTCAAAAGAAGCGGACACCTCCGTCATGCCCTTCGTCAGGATCGGCTGTATACGGATCTTTCTGTACCCCGGCTCCGCACACCGGATCCCCGCTGCCTTCTCATAGAGCCAGCTTCCAATAGAGCCATACGCATAGTGGTTCAAAGAGTTCATGCCTGATTTATCAAAGTCCCCCTCCGGGAGTACCGAGTTCCAGCGTTCCCAGATCGTCGTCGCGCCTTTCTTCACAGCGTAGAACCATCCTGGAAAATCTTCTTTCATAAAGATTTCATCTGCAAGATCATGCAGTCCGTTTTCCGACAAACAGTGGCACAGATAGGGCGTTCCTACAAATCCCGTCGTCAGATGATTGTGGTGTGCTCCGATATTTGTCTCCAGAATATGCAGGATACGTTCCCGGAATTCCGGTTTCACAAGATCAAAGTAGAGCATCAACACACATGCTGTCTGCGTCTCACTTACGAGCCGTCCGCCCGCTGTCACAAATTCCCTGTTAATAGCTGTTACGATTTCTTCATATAAATCTCCATATGTCTTTTCATCTTCTTTATATTCCAGTGCTCTGGCCGCATCCCGGACAATCCTCGCAGAATATGCATAGTACGCGTTTGCGACAAGATATTTGTCCGTACCGCCCGTGCGGTCCGTACTTCCTGACTCAATATCAAGCGCCAGCCAGTCCCCATACTGGAACCCGTTCTGCCACAATCCGTTGTCCGACGCTTTCGAATGAATATAATTTACCCACTGTTTCATCATGGGATACTGTTCCTTTAGCATCTCCTTATCTCCGTAAACCTGATAGAGCGTCCACGGTATGATAGTCGCGGCGTCACTCCATGCCGCGGCTCCTGCCTGATCGCCAAGGATGTTTGGGACCACATGGGGTACGCCCCACTCGTCCGTTGTCTCCGCCGCCATGTCACGCAGCCATTTCCGGAAAAACAGCGCTGTATTGAAGTTGTAGGAAGCCGTACCGCAGAATACCTGTGCATCACCCGTCCACCCAAGGCGCTCGTCTCTTTGCGGGCAGTCCGTCGGGATATCCAGAAAGTTTCCTCTCTGTCCCCACTGAATGTTACTCTGAAGCTGATTCACCAGCTCATTATCTGTGGAAAACTTTCCTGTCTGCGGCATATCCGTGCACATCGCGCATGCGGTGAAATATTCCGCTCCCACTTCAGTCCCCGCTCCTTCCACACAGATATAACGGAAACCGTGGAATGTAAAATGTGGCATCACTGTCATTCCCACCTGATCGCTTCCATAAATATAGGTATCCGTACATCTTGCCGTGCGCAGGTTTTCCGTGTAGAAGTTCCCGTCCTTGTCCAGAGTCTCCGCATGCCGGATCACCAGCTTTCCACTCTCAGTCTCTGGAAGCCTCACTTCCACAAGTCCCGCCATGTTCTGTCCAAAGTCAAATACCACTTCCCCTTTCGGAGTCACGATCTTCTCTTTCACTTCAAACCGCTTCGTCACGCGGACAGGCTCTGACTCCTGTGCAGTGATGTGCCCAATGCGGTTTTTCTCCTCAAAGAGGACCGCCTGTCCCGCCTGAGTTCTCCCGGCCGTAAAGTCCTGTGTCTCGCCGTGATAAATCTCAGAAAACCGGATTTCTCCTGTTTCAACCTCCCAACCGGTATCCGTGCCGAACTTAAGCACCTCTCCATCCTCATATTCCACACGGACCATCGCCGTAAGCGCCGTCCTGTTTCCATAATGATCTGGTTTCACATCAAATCCGAGTTCGCCCCTGTACCAGCCGTTTCCAATCTTAATAGTGATCTCATTTTCTGAAGGTCCAAGCAGTTCTGTAATATCATACGTCTGGTACTGGATGCGGTTGTGATAGGACGTCCATCCCGGAGCCATAAACTGGTCTCCCGCTTTCTCTCCGTTGACGCATACCTCGTACACGCCGCACGCCGTTGCATACAGCCTCGCCTTCTTAACCGGCTTCTCTGCCTTAAAACGCTTCACAAAGATTGGGCACGCAGTCTCTCCGGCCGGAAGCGTATGTGTGATCCACTCCCCGTTCCAGTTCTCCTCCCCGATAATGCCTGTCTCAAAACATCCTGACATCTGGCCGAACCTGCCATAATTATTCCATACATTCACCTGAACCTGATACTCTGTAAACGGCTTTAATGCTTCTCCCCGGTATGGCACAAGAACAGACTGGCTGCTCTTCACCCTTCCACTGTCCCACATCATCCTGCCGCCGCTTATGACCAGTATCTGATAGTCTGTCTGTATAATGTCCTGTCCCGTATTCTCAATTTTCCATGAAAAACGGGGCCTCTCATCCAGCCCGACCGGATTGTCTCTGTACTCGATTGTAAGATCGTAAACCATTTTTATCCTCCTTATGCCCTGCTGCCTTTATCGGCATCAGTTTTTAACTTGTTTTCTATAACATATCAGTTTATATGTCTTTTGTATTATGATATCGTTTTTAATATTGTAATTTTGGCTTTACGGGTCGACAATTCTGCACTATAATAAAAGGAAAAACAAAGGAGCATCCGATATGATCACAGATTTAGAAGCATTCTGCCGCCTGTTTTATGCCACCACCTCCGTCCCCATCACCTGTTATCAGGCTCCATCCGGGAATATATTCTCATTTCCCTCCATACTTGGAAACCAGTCACTCTTTCAAAATGACCTGTCCAGCCTGTTTCATTTTCAAAAAAATCCGGAATATTATATCTCACAGTCGTTCGGCTATTTTGGTTCTATCCGGTCAGTCAGGGACGGGAGCTTCTTTACGGTCGGCCCAGTCTTCAGTACTCCGGTATCAGAACTTACCATCCGTCATTTCATGCAGGAATGGGCCATTGATCCTGAATACAGGGAAGAGATTTCCCGCTTTCTGTCCAATACGCCGCTGATCTCCTTCAACCGCTTTCTGCACACTCTGGCGTATCTACATCTGTCTGTCAATGATGAGGAGATCGATGTGGGAGAACATTTCGGGATTGAGAATACGAATGCCATCGGAGAATTTTCCACGCTTCATTCTGATCAGGTCATAAATGCAAAGGAAAACCAGCATTTCCACAACACATGGGATTTCGAGCGCCGGCTGACACAGTGCATCCAGAGCGGCGATACGGAAAAGCTGAAAGCAATCCTCAAAGCGACTCCCCAGCTCTCCGGCGGGATCGTAGCCGACAATTCCCTGCGTCAGGAAAAAAATATCTTCATTAGCATGACAACACTTGCAACACGCAGCGCCATCGCCGGTGGCATGGATATGGAGCAGGCTTACATGTTATCCGACATCTATATTCAGGAATGTGAGCGTTCCCAGAACATCACACAGGTTTCTGCACTGAACTACAGCATGCTGACCGACTTCACGGAGCGTGTTGCACAAAATAAGATCCCACAGGACATGTCGCCGGAGATCTTTAAATGCATCCAGTTCATCTCCCACCACGTCAATGAGCCAATCCAGGTTGGCGATGTCGCGGAACATATCGGCAGGAGCCGATCCTACCTGACCGGTAAATTTAAAAAGGAACTGGGCTTTGATGTAAGCAGTTTTATCATGAGATGCCGTCTTGAAGAGGCGAAAAGTCTGCTCACTTATTCCAATAAGACACTGAGCGAGATCAGTAATTACCTCTGCTTCTCCAGCCAGTCTTATTTCCAGAATGTATTCAAGAAAATGTATGGTATGACGCCGCTTCAGTACCGCAATCATACACACAAAGTATAGAGGATATCTATTCAGGTATGAGCTTTTCAATATTTACAATTTTATCTCCATATTTACAATAACAATCGTCTCTGTCCTGTTAAAATACAGTCATCATTCATAATATAGGAGGTATCTTTCATGAATATTCAAAATGTAACCTGTGAATTTACACATCACCCCATCTCTTTAGACTGCAGGCATCCTCGTTTCTCGTGGGAGATTGAAGCACAGGAAAACAATATCTTTCAGGCTTCATATCAGATCATCGTCCGTGACGAAAGCGGAAATCTTATGTGGGACAGCGGCGTCCGAAACAGCTCTGATTCGACCGGGATCCCCTATGACGGAACAGAACTCAAGTCCGCTTCTGTCTATACCTACAAGATCTCTATCCGGACAAATACCGGAGAAACGGCCGATAGCGGGGAACATGCTTTTGAGACGGCTTTCTTCGATCTCTCCGGCTGGAAGTCCCGCTGGATCGAGCCAGACCCACTCCCGCAGCTTCCTGTTAATCCGCTTTTGACCGCCCGGCAGGAGTGGGAGACCTCCCTGGCCGCTATGATGAGGGGTGAGCCGGTGGAAATGAAGCTGGAGGGCGATATTCTGGACGGGCTCCCACTTGAACCCTACGATCCCGCCGTCCGCCTGCGCCATACTTACGTCTCTGCATCTCCCGCCGTAAAGGCACGTCTGTATGTCACAGCCCACGGCATGTACGAAGTAAAAATCAATGGAAAACCAGTCACAGATAGTCTGCTTAATCCCGGATTCACGACTTATGACAAACGGTTGAAATATCAGGTCTACAATGTGGACAGCCTGATCTGCCCCGGTCAAAACGCTATTGCGGCTACTGTCGCCGACGGCTGGTACAAGGGTAAGATTGCGATCGGAAGAGGCTGCGAGTATGGAGAAGTTCCTGGACTACTTCTGCAGTTGGAACTCACGGGTCCGGACGGTACACAGCAAATTGTTACTTCCGGTGAGGGTTGGAAATATTCCTTTGACGGGCCGGTCCGCACCGCGGATCTCTTCCTCGGGGAAGTGTTCGATGCACGTATGGATGACGGAGACCCTTCTCTGTCAGGATATGACGATTCTGCATGGAAAACAGCTCAGGTGAAGTCCTCTCCCGACAAGACTCTGGAGGCACAGGCCAGCCCCCTTGCCCGTGTGTTCAAAGAGGTTCCTGCCCGGGAAATCCTGACTGCTCCAAACGGCGATACAATCATTGATTTCGGCCAGAATCTTGCCGGAGTGATCCGTGTACAGGTTCATGAACCCACAGGAACAGAGATTACGTTTGAACACGGAGAACAACTTGATAAAGACGGAAATTATTTCTACTGTTTCTCGGGAACAAACAAAGAGCAGAAAGACACCTACATCTGCGGCGAAGCAGAATACGAGACATTTGAACCGCATTTTACATACCACGGGTTCCGTTATGTACGCGTAACAGGCGGCACTGACTGGAAGAAAGAGGATTTTACTGCCCTCGCTGTCAGCACGGATAACGAGGTAACCGGAACCTTCTGCTGTTCAAATGAGCAGATAAACCAGCTGCAGAGCAATATTTACTGGAGCCAGCGCTCTAACAATATCACAATCCCGACCGACTGCCCTACCCGTGAAAAGGCCGGCTGGACCGGGGACGTCTTCGTTTACGGAGCGACCGCCCTTTTTAATCAGGACATGACTGCATTCTATGAGGACTGGCTGAAAAGCATACGCGCAGAGCAGATGGAGAATGGACACATCCTCGGGACTGTTCCACAAATCAAAAACTATGTACAGCAGGCCTACGCCGGGTCTCTCGGATGGGGAGACGTGATAATGACCCTGCCTCTTCAGCTTTACGGATTGCGCGGAGACAAAGATGTCCTTGCCGCTAATTATGAAGCAATGGGAAAATGGATGGAAGCGATGGTTCAGGCTGCCGACGAACTCCCGATGCCCTCCAATACACTCGGTGCTCCCACTTCGGATACTCCTGAAAGCGGGCGCAGCCTTGAGAATCAGCATTACCTGATAAACAGCGGCTTCCACTTCGGTGACTGGATTATCCCAAGTGTCGTAAACGAACAGGGATTTACGGACGGCCCTGCCTCCGCATTCCTGACGATGAACTATGTAGGAAGCAGCCTTCTCGCTGCCGACGCAGATATGTATGCAGAGATCTCCGAACTGCTCGGACACAAGAAAAATGCAAAGAAATACTGGGCTTACGCCGCAAGGGTACGTCAGGCGTTCGAGGAGGAATATGTATCCCCGGACGGACGTCTCGGTCAGGAAATGCAGGGCAATTACATTCTGGCCCTGAAACACCATATGGTCTCTGCCGAAAAAGAGCCGCTGCTGGCTGCACGCCTGGATGAACTGGTCGCGGCAAACCGTTTCCGTCTCGATACCGGATTCATGTCCACGCCGCACCTGCTGGATATTTTATGTGAATATGGATATCAGGACACTGCATGGAAGGTTCTCCTCCAGACAGAATGCCCCTCCTGGCTGTATGAGATCCGACAGGGCGCGACGACCATATGGGAGAACTGGGATGCCGTCCGCCCGGACGGGGAACTGGCGGGATGCTCCTTTAACCACTACGCATTCGGCTGCGTCGGCGACTTCCTATACCGCAGGGTGCTCGGACTTCAGAACGCCGGAACTGCTTATGACAGAATTCTGATCTCACCGGAATATGGATGCCCGTTTGAGTGGGCAGAGGGAAGTTATCACTGTCCGCACGGCACGATCAAACTGAAATGGGAGAAAGACGGGGATAAAGTACTCGTCACAGGCAGCATCCCGGCCAATACATCTGCTGGGCTGAAACTGCCGGATGGAACAGTGAATGAACTCGGAAACGGAAAATTTAAGGTGGCAGCACCACTTTAACATGTTATAGGACAGGAAAGGCACGGAGGAATCCCCCGTGCCTTTCCTTGGTAAATCATATATCTCCTCTTTTATCCGAAAATAATCTGACCTCCAGTAATTCCATCCCTTCCGGATTTTCAAACCGCAGCATGAGCTCATACTCTCCCGCGTCCATAGTAATCGGAGCGCTGACCGTATGCACATTTCCTTTTTCCCCTGAAATACTTACTTCTCCCGCCTTTTCCCCATTCAGGAATACAGCGGCCGTGCCATTTCCAAAGCAGGTAAGTTCAATCCTGTTCCACGAGGTTTCACTTTTTACATAGCGGAACACAGCCTCATCGGCATCACATATATTCGTCAGTTTTTCTTCATAACCGTGGTCATTGTCAACATCAATATAGCAGTTTCCTTTCAGAGAGCATGCCTGATATCCCATAATCTTTTCTCCAGGCGCGAACGGTTCTCCGATCCCCTGGGAGGTCATCTTTACTTCATCAATCGAGCCGTCGGGATTGACTGTGAGTTTCTCAACGCACAGCCTCCTGTGCTGCTGTGTCCCCCTGCTGCAGCGGTGGTAGAATACATACCACTGCCCTTCCACACACTCGATTGAGCCGTGGTTATTCCAGCTTTGCGGGTCACATCCGTCATTATCAATGATGATGCCCCTGTATGTAAACGGTCCAAGGGGATTCTTCCCTGTAGCATATCCCAAAGAGGTGGGCTTTCCCCTCTCCATATCCGCATAGACATAGTAATAGGTATCACCGATTTTACGCATGGATGATCCCTCATGAAAACAGTGCTTTTCCTCTGTTACGATATCATCCACGACACTGTCTGTGTCAATGGATACCATATCATCATTTAGTTTTGCCCCATGTGCGAAAACCTGTCCCCAGTAATAATATGCCTGCCCGTCGTCATCAATAAAAACCGCAGGGTCAATCCCTCCGCAGGGAAGCCGGACAGGATCTTTAAATGGCCCTTCCGGCCTGTCAGATACCGCAACACCTTCACTGTCATCAGATAAACAGAAATATAAATAATATTTTCCGCCGCGGCTGATACAGTCCGGGGCGAACAGAAGCTCCTGCTCTCGTTCCCCTGCATCTGTATACTGTGCTTCAACGTTTTCTGTCTTCGCCTCCTCTGGCATTGCATCGATCATCTTCTGAAGAAACGGAGTCGGATGATACCAGTCGATCCCCGGATAATGTTCCGCCTCAGGATCTCCCATCCACGGCACATCCTGCGCCTTAAATGCCACATCATAAACCGTCCAGTGCTCCATATCCTTAGTAGATATAACATGATACTCCTGGCTGCAGTATGCCATATCCAGCGCATCATAACTGCCATACACATACAGTTTCCCATCTGGCATCACATGCGCTTCTCCATCCGGCACATGGTATCCGGGAGGAAGAATAGGGTTTCTTTTGTTTACGTATTCCATCAAACTTTGTCTCCTTTATACTTCAATGACTTCCCCTGCCATGCTGAGTTCATACCCTCCTATTGTCATAGCCTTTTCTTTAAATCCGCTGCTTTTCAGCACTTCTATGAATGCCTGCATCTTCGGCAGCTCCAGATTTTTCTTTTCCGTGGCAAAATCATATTCTTCCTCTCCCACCGGGATGAAATCCAGGTCCATTGCTTTAGCAGCGGAATAAATTCCCATACCTGCATCTGCGCCGCCATTTTTCACCAGGGCGGCTACTGCCATGTGTGTTGCCGCCTCTCTGTCGTACCCGTTGACTTCTGAAGGGGCAATTCCCGCTTCTTTTAATTTGTAGTCAAGGAAAACTCTTGTACCCGCCCCCCGCTGGCGGTTCACGTAATTTACCCTAGTGAGGTCACGGATTTCTTTGATTCCCAGTGGATTGCCTTTTTTCACAATGATCCCCTGAATTCGCCTGACGCCCTTGATCAGCACCATATCTCTGTCACTAAACAGCCTCTTCAGATAAGGTATATTGTAAACACCTGTATCTTCATCCAGAAGATGTGTGGGGGCAATGTGCGCTTCTCTTCGCTTTAATGCCATCAGGCCGGCCATACTGCCTACGTGGGTGCTGGAAAGATATATTCCCGGATGGGCAAGGGGCATCCTGTCTGCCAGAATATCCAGAATTAAGTCATGGCTTCCGATCGCTACCACCGTATTACTGATTTCTTCAATATCCCTGAATAACTCAACACTTACCGTCTCCCCGGCCTCATATCCTTCACTGTTTTTTTCTATAATACAGAACCCGTCGGCGCGGACAAGGCTCATCGCGGCACCTGCGCCTCTGGCAAGGGGGGATGCCACAAAACGGTCATCCACCTTTCCCACTTTCACACGGACATATTCCTTATGTTTTAAGGAGGACACAAGACGCTTGGACAAAACGGCTTTCATCACATTCCTTGATGAGTTCATTTCCCCGGAATACAGGTCCATAACCGGACGGACGAAATTTTCAAAATCAATATATGCGGATACAGGATATCCGGGAAGTCCAATCACAGGTTTACCTTCTACAATGGACAGAATTACGGGTTTACCGGGCTTGATTGCCACCCCGTGGACAAGTACCTCGCCCAGCTCTTTTAAGATATGCACCGTATAGTCCTCTGTCCCTGCGCTGGAGCCTGCATTTACAATCACAATATCATTTTCTTTCACTGCCGCCTGTACCGCATGCTTTATTTTTTCATAGTCATCCGGGATGGGCGGATAGCGTCTCGGAATCCCACCTGAGCTTTCTGTCATTGCCGCAAACATCCGGGAATTGGATTCAATAATATCTCCCTCCCGGGGCACCTGATCTGCCTCTATGATTTCTGTACCTGTAGGGATAATGCCTGCCTTAGGTTTCTTTATGGCTTCTATCTCCACAATTCCCCCACTCAGGAGAACGCCAATATCAATGGGGCGGATTTTATGGTTTCCTGCCAGCAGCATCTCTCCGGCCACAATGTCTTCACCCACGGGACGGATATGCTGCCAGGCCGGAACCGAGGCTGTGATTTTCACACTGTCATCTCCTGCATCAAGCAGGTCTTCCGCCATAATCACGGCATCATAGGGCATACGCACCGGATCGCCTGTATCGACAATCTGATAATCCGTTCCCTGTTTCAAAACGAGAGGGTTCACTTCTGAAGCCGTCACCGTATGTGCGGATATGACTGCAATACCATCCATAGCCGCCGCATTGTAAAGGGGGGAGCAGTACTTTGCATACACTGCCGACGCCGTGATCCTCCCCAGACTTTCCTCTGTCTTAACCATCTGTGTCTCCCGGTGCATCACCTTAAGGACAGCATTTCTGTAAATAGCCGCCGCTTCTTCTGCCGGGATCGTATTCAAATATAAATTTCTCCTGCCCATATTCCTTCCCCTTCCCTTCGTCTATCAAAACAGGTATACCGTTACCTGTTCTCCCTTTTTCAGTCCTTCTGCATGCTCCCCGGTCATGACATAACCGTCTGCTTTTGTAAGAATCGTTATAAGCCCGGAACTGCCCAGTACGGGAACCGCCAGATTTTGTCCGTCTTCTTCCTTTTTCAGTTTTACAAGCTGGCATGTCTGCCTGCCGGGCGCTGACGGAAGGTTGGTAGACATTACCGCCGTGATCCCGAAGGCTTCTTTTTCCCCTGTTAGTTCCCGCCAGAGCCATCCTGCCAGAATCTCAAATACCATCATCGCGGCAGCCGGATGCCCCGGCAGCCCCAAAAGTAATGTCCCGGATGGTTCATCATAGCCGGTAATTGTCGGTTTCCCCGGTTTTAATGCAAGACCGTGGGTAAACACGCCTTCACTTGCAATCTCTTCTATGACAGATGCTGTCACATCCTTTTTTCCCTGGGAGCTTCCTCCCGATACCACCACGATATCGCTGTCCGGCATAAAACTTTTCACTGTGTTTTTGAGAAGGGTCCGGTCGTCCCTTAAGACTGCCTCATGCTGTATGCGGAAATTTAACTTTAGAGCCAGGGCATGCAGGCCATAAGTGTTAATATCCCGGACCTGTCCCGGAGACGGTACTTCCTGCGGGGATACCAGTTCATCTCCCGTGGATATAATAGAGATGCAAAAGGGCTCATATACCTGTACCCCGGTAATTCCAAGTGCTGCCAGGGCTCCCGCTTCCTGAGGCCTTATTTTCCTTCCCCTTTTTAAGACAGCTTCCCCCGCCTTCATGTCTTCTCCTGCCTGTACTACATACGCCCCGCAAGACGCGGCCTTGTACACCGCTGCTTCCTCACTTGAGAAAAGCTCGCAGAATTCCACCATAACCATAGCATCTGCCCCATCCGGGACCATGCCACCGGTAGGGACATAGACACACTCCCCTGCATGAAGTTTCATTTCTGCCGGACAGCCCATCTGTACTTCACCGGTAATCTTTAGGAATACCGGCATATTTTCCGACGCCCCTCCTGTGTCCAGAGACCTCACCGCATAACCATCTACTGTAGACCTGCGAAACGCAGGTACCGGTTCACTGCAGCAGATATCTTCCGCCAGTACATACCCCACTGCATCCAGTATCCCCTTCTTTACCGTTTTCCTGCCCTTTTCCTTTACCGCATCAGCAATTTTCCTGCGGGCCTCATCAATCGTATCAACCTTAAGCAGCTTCATTTTTTTACAAACCTTCCTTTTTCCATGTAGTGTATCTCGTCACAGAGCTGGTATATATGATCCATCTGGTGATTCACAATCAGCCAGGTGATAGGCCTTTCCTTTTGAATCTCACTGATTATTCCTACAAACATCTCTTCACTCTCTGAATCCAGATTGGACAATGTCTCATCCACCATAATCAGCTTTGGTTTGAATATAACAGCCCTAAGGAAAGACAGCTTCTGGCGTTCTCCGCTGGACAATGACCTGGCATACTGGTTTTTCTGTTCCCTAAGCCCAACGCGGTTTAACATTTCATCAATCTCATCCTCATCCGGGCGGGTCCCCCTGATTTTCAGGGGATATACCAGGTTCTCATACACAGAAGTATGCATCAGATAGGGCTGCTGGGACATCATCGTAATATCCCGGGATGAGAGCCCTTCATAATCAAGTATCCCTTTATCCGGCGTGATAATTCCGGCCAGCATTTTCAGGAATACCGTTTTCCCGCAGCCGTTAGGCCCTACAATACCATGTATTTTTCCCGGCTCTATATAAAAATCGTTCACTTCCATATGGAACTTCCCGATCGTCTTTTCAAGATTAGTAATTCTCATCTTCCTCCCCTTCTTTCTGAAGCAGGTCACAAATCCACTGCAGGATAAATGCCATTACAAGCAGCAAAATCCCCAGGGCTACCCCTTCCGTAAATATCCCCTGGCTCTTTAGGAGAGAAATCGTCGTAGTCATGGTACGGGTCCGGCCTTTAATATTCCCGCCTACAAGCATCACAGCCCCTACTTCACTGATTGATCTGCCGAATCCGGTTACCATGCAGAAATAGATTTCTTTTCTCAATTCCCTGATAATCAGTTTTGCCGTCTGCCATCTTGTCGCCCCCATAGTGACAGCAAACACCCTGATTGACGGGGCCGATTTTCTGGCATAAGAATAAATCATGCCGCTTATGATCGGGGTAATAATCAGAACCTGGGCGATTACCATTCCCTTAATGGTGAATAAAAGCGACAGAGGGCCTAAAGGCCCCCTCCGCATAATAAGAAGGTACACGACCAGCCCCGCCACAACCGGAGGCACTCCCATAAGCGTCCTGTTAATCCGGACAATGATTTTTTTGCCGGGAAAGGAAAAACGTTCCAGCAAAAGTCCAAATAAGATTCCCAGTACAGATGAGATGGCAGTCGAGGAAACTGCCATGATAAACGTCACCTTGACCGCACTTATTATTCCTGCATCCGATACTACACTTTTCAGCCATTCCAACATATTATCCTTCCCCCGCTGCAATCAATCATATTACGTTGTAAACAGTAACTAAGAATCTGTACCTGCATTTGGTGTGAATAATGCCTGTCCATACTCATCAATTCCATATTCGCCAATCAGCTTCTGGATTTTATCTGAACAAATCCACTCGATAAAATCATTTGCCCCTTCATTATTAAGTTCCGGATATTTTTCAGGGCTGACTGCAATGACACCATATTGATTTAAAAGATTGGCATCTCCTTCACAGACAATTTCCAGTTCACTTTCCAGCGTTGCATCTTTGCTCTGCTTTAACCATGTTCCCCGGTCTGTCAGGCAGTACGCTTTCTGCTCGTCTGCCATCGTAATGGTTGCCCCCATGCCCTGTCCGGATTCTATATAATTCGGATCCGATGCCGGATCAAGACTTAAGTTCTCCCAGATTTTCTTCTCCTTTTTATCCGTACCGGAATCATCTCCCCTTGATACGAATGGAAGCTGGTCATTGATAATCTGCGTGAATACTGCATTGATGTCATCTGTCTTTGCAATTGGCTCTTTCGGACCAATTACTACAAAATCATTATACATGACAGGGAACCGCTCTACTCCGAACCCATTGGCAACAAATTCTTCTTCACTGGCTTTTGCATGGACCAGCACTACGTCCACATCGCCATTTTCGCCCATCTTAAGCGCCTCTCCTGTTCCTACTGCATTCCATTCCAGATCCCAGCCGGTATCTTCTTTAAAGATAGGCTTCAGATAATCTAAAAGCCCGGTATCTTCCGTACTGGTCGTGGTTGCCATCATAAGACGCCCCTTATCCCCGGCCTTTTCTTCCTTCTGTTCTTCTGTCGCCGCTTTTGTCTCTTTTTTCTCTTCTTTCTTCTCTTCCCCGTTTCCTCCACAAGCTGCCAGAGAAACGCACATCACTGCAGCAACTAAAACTGCTAATACTTTCTTCTTCATAAATTTTCCTCCTTTTCAAATTCCATGTAATATTTACAGCAGGCCATCATATAAAGTCAAAGCTACCGGGAATAAAAAATGGCCTCTTGAAAAAGAAGACCACGCAATACTATCCCCATAGGGATTCAGTGCGGATATTCTTTTCAAATACGGAAGGCATCCTCCTTTCGGAACATACCCATTGGCTTTCCATCATGGCATCCCGGATATTATCCTCCGGGATACTTTAGATGGCAAAGCTCGAATTCCTGCAATCAATATGTTATTTTATTTTTCACTCTGTGCCATAGGTATGTGCCATCACATCCGACATCTTTTTCTTCCTGCACTCCGGGCACAGGTCCTGTACCTCTTCCCCGCTTTTCCCTGCAGCAAGGGCAATCTCTTCTCTGGTCCCTATAACCGCCCCGCATTCCTGACAGTGTACAAGAGGGAACTCCCTTCCCCAGATGCTCCTCTTTGTTTCATCCTCTGTATAGGGAATGGCATCCACAGGACACACCCTGGTACAGCTAAGGCATCCCACGCAGGCATCTGAAGGTTCATCATAGGGTGTAGATATCTTTTTTGACGTTCCCCTTAAAACCGTTGAAATAGCCCCGGTCCCCAGACTTGCACAGGCTCTTGCACAAAGGCCGCACATGATGCATTTCTCCCCCTCAATGGGTTTAAAACGGCTTCCGTCCATGACCCCGTACTGTCTGCACAGAGCTTGTATCTCCGTGCTTTCGGGGGCCCGCAGGGCAAGGAGCATCAACACTACTTTCCGGTCTTCTTTCACCCGTTCACTGTCTGTATATACTTTACAGGGCTTCTCTACCGGGTAGACACAAGATACTACAATCTTACTCCTTTCGTTTTCCACCACTTCTGCGAGGCACACCCTGCAACACCCCTGTTCTGCGATTCCCGGATGATGGCAGAGTGTGGGGATATAGAAACCGTTCCTCCTCGCTGCTTCCAGAAGAAACTCCCCTTTTGTGCAGGTACAGGCCCTTCCATTGATTTCAATTTGTATCTGGTTATCCGGTTGAAATTCCGTCATACAGCCTGCCTCCCTTCTATCACATTCTGCCGGGCACCAGTCCTGACCGCGTCAAATTTACAAGTTTCACGGCAGCTTCCGCAGGCAATGCATTTTGATGCGTCAATGATATGTACTTCTTTCTTCCCGCCACTGATCGCATCCACTGGGCATCCTCTGGCACACATATCACATCCGGTACATTTTTCTGCCTCAATTTCAAAACATGTCAGATTTTTGCATACCCCTGCCGGACATCTCTTTTCCCTGATATGTGCCTCATACTCCTCCCGGAAATACTGTATTGTTGTCAGCACCGGATTGGCTGCCGTCTTGCCCAGACTGCACAGGGATGCCTCCTGCATCGTATGGCCCAGACGTTCAAGCAGTTCAATATCTCCTTCCCTGCCCCTGCCTTCGCAGATATCTGTAAGGATTTCCAGCATCCTCCTTAAACCTTCCCTGCAAGGCGTGCATTTTCCACAGCTCTCTTCACACAGGAAGTTTGTATAATATCTGGCTACCTCCACCATGCAGCTCCTGTCATCCATGACAATCATGCCGCCGGAACCCATCATGGCACCATAACTTGCCAGAGAATCAAAATCAACCTCCAGGTCCAGCATGGATTCCGGGATGCATCCCCCGGAAGGGCCTCCGGTCTGGACCGCTTTAAATGGCCGGTTTCCAATAATCCCACCGCCGATATCATAAATCAGGTGCCTTAAGGTCGTTCCCATAGGCACTTCCACGAGCCCCGTCCTTTTCACTTTACCAACAAGGGAAAATACTTTCGTGCCAGTGCTCCCCTTTGTTCCTGTAGCGGCAAATTTTTCTCCGCCCTCCAGAATGATTTTCGGAATATTTGCCAGCGTCTCCACATTATTTAACACGGTGGGCTGGTTCCAGAGCCCCCTCTGGACAGAACGGATATATTTTGCCCTCGGTTCCCCCACCCTGCCTTCAATAGAGGCCATAAGGGCCGTTGATTCCCCGCAGACAAACGCTCCGCCGCCCCGGACTACCGATAGCTTCAAAGAATATTCCGAGCCCATTACGGATGCTCCAATGATCCCCCTTTCTTCTGCATCCTGAATGGCTTTTTTAATACGCTTTACCGCAAGGTCATATTCATCCCTGATATAGAAAAAGCCCTCTTTGGCCCCCACTGCAATGGCTGCAATTGCCAGGCCTTCAATAACGGAGTGGGGGTTTCCTTCCAGTATGGAGCAGTCCATGAACGCTCCCGGATCTCCTTCATCCCCGTTGCATGCCACATATTTGGGAAAATTATTGTACCTTTTCGCAGTCCGCCATTTCCGTCCTGCCGGAAATCCCGCACCGCCCCTTCCCCTTATTCCGGATTTTTCCACCTCATCAATAATTTCATCCTGGGACATGGACACTGCTTTCCTTAATGCTTCATATCCCCCCCTTTCCAGATAATCTCCGATATTCTCCGGGTCAATCTCCCCTACATCGCGCAGCACCATTTTGTACTGATGTGCATAAAAAGGATTTTCTTCCTGAGAGCGGACCGGCCTGCCGGAATCGTCTTTATACATCAGGCGTCCTATCTCTTCTTCCCCCAGTACACTTTTTTCGACGATCTCGTCTGAATCCTCCGGCTTTACTTTATAGTATACCAGATTATCAGGCAGAATTTTAACAATTGGGCCATTTTCACAAAAACCGTGACATCCTGTTGTTTTGATGTCTGCTATAACCTTAGCATTTCCATTATGGCTTTTCACAGCCTGATTCAGGGCCTCAGCCACTTTCATGCTTCCATTGGCACGGCAGCCGGTGCCGCAGCAGATTAAGATCTGTTTTTTCACTTACTTCGCACCACCTTCCCGGACCGTCTGTATGATTCCTTTGAGCTTTTCCGGTGTTACCCTGCCATAATACACATCATCCACCACCAGTACCGGGGCCATCGCACAGGAACCAAGACAGTTTACCGTTTCAAAAGAAAAAAGACCGTCACTGGTCGTCTCTCCCGGTGAAATGCCAAGTTCCCTCTCCACCCCGTCTATCAGTGTGGATGCCCCGCGGATGTGGCATGCAGTCCCGTCACAGCATTTAATAATATGCTCTCCTTTCGGCATAAGACTTAATGCTTTATAAAAAGTAGCCATAGCATAAAGGGAAGACACCGGACAACCGAGGTACTTGGCAAGCGCATTTAGGCCTTCCCTCGGAATATACTGGTATCTCCTCTGCATATCCTGCATGATTGCCAGGGCATGTCTCTGACTGCACTCATAAGAGTGGATTAACTCTTCAATATTCTCTCTGGATACCTCCAATATTTACACCACCTTTATCCCCCTGCTACAACCGGAAAAATAGACACAATATCTGAAGGCACCAGTTTTGCATGGATTCCTCCCAGATGTGCCACATGTCTTCCGTTCACAAGGATAATAATCTCTTCTCCTAAATCTTCCCCATCCGGCGAAAGCATCTTCCCTCGAAGTTTGTCTCCATATTTATCGCACAGTGCATGTGCAAGCTGGTAAATATCTTCCTGATAAGGAAAATCCGTTATCTTACAGCCTGTATAATCACGTAGATATGCAAAAAATTTTATCTGCATCTTCTGTCCTTTCTTTTTGGGGAAGGACAGCCTTCCCCAAATACAGCGATCCGGCATTCTGGATTACAGCCCAAGTTCCCGGTCTTTCTCAGCCGTGGGAACACCGTCTGTATCCCAGCCTCTTACCCGGTAGTATTCTTCCAGCATGGTATGAAGTTCATTTACCTTACCCTGTGCCGGTCCTTCCGGAAGCTGTTCCCTTAGAAGCCGTGGCGGCAGAGTATCCTTTTCTACACCTGCAGCCAGATTGAATTTCTTCTCCAGATTCCACACGCGTTCTCCCTTTAATAAGATATCCGCATCTGATTCGTCACTTCCAACTGCTTCCCTGTACTGGGCTGCAACTTCCGGAAGACCAATTGCAAAGGAAGTGAACAGGCAGATTCCTACAGAGTCTATTAAGGCAGTCAGGTCCTGGAAAATCTTCAGCATTCCTGCTTTTCCCTCTGTCACAAGGGGATCCATCTTTGTTGGAAGGCCTAATACTTCCGGCGATGTCATATATCCGCGTACATGGCAGCCGCCCCGGTTGGACGTTGCATATTCCAGACCGATTCCCTGCATTGCCCTTCCGTCATATGCCGGCATTTCCTGTTTCTTTACAGACATTGACAGTTCCGGATGTCCGTATTTTTCTGCCAGCCTGTAAGAACCTAGTGCCAGCTGCGCTCCAAAGCCTTCGTTTTTGCCGGTCAGCTCTGCAAGCTTCACCATAGTGGCGGCATCGCCAAAGCGGATGGCAATTCCACCGGTATCTGCTTCTGTAAGGTGGCCTGCTTCAAATAATTCCATAACACAGGCTATGGTCGCACCCAGTGTAATCGGGTCAAAACCATATTCATTGCAGATAAAGTTCGCTTTGCATACTGCTTCCAGATCATCAATGCCGCAGTCTGCCCCAAATGACCATCCTGCCTCATATTCCGGCCCTTCTCCCCTTGATTTAAACGGACCGTCAGGAATATCAACAACACGCCCGCATCCTATACAACAGCCAAAACAGCCCTTATTGCGAACCAGATATTTCTCTGCCAGCGTCTCGCCGGAAATATTGTCTGCATCTGCAAATACGGAGCCATCGCGGCCATTGCGCAGAGGCAGTGCACCGGACTCATTAATAATATTGACCAGAATCTCTGTCCCGTAAGCTCCGAGCCCCTCTCCTGTTACCGGGTGTGCCTTCAGCATTTTACGTGCATTGGTAATTGCATCCATAAAACCTTCCGGGCGGGCTACACGGATAGATTTTGTACCTTTCACTACAACTGCCTTTAACTTCTTGCTTCCCATTACAGCCCCCAGGCCGCCCCTTCCGGCTGCACGGTGTTTATCATTCATAACTCCTGCATAAAGGCAGAGATTCTCACCCGCAGGCCCGATACAGGATACCCGGAAGGAAGCCCCGCATCTGTTGTTCAGTTCATCTGTTGTCTCAAAAACTGTCCTGCCCCACAGATCTCTGGCATCTCTAAGTTCCACTGTATCGTCATTAATATACAGATAAACCGGGTGGTCACTGGCGCCTTCAAATATAATGCCGTCATATCCTGCATACTTTAGTTCAGGTCCGAAATGCCCTCCCGAGTTGGCTGCACCAATTGTACCCGTGAGTGGTGCCTTAGACACTACCTCGAACCGGCCGCCGCAGGAAGCCGCTGTTCCGGTCAAAGGCCCTGTCATAAAAATAAGCTTGTTATCCGGGCTAAGGGGTTCTACTTTTGGGTCTGCCTCGTCACAGAAATACTTTGTCCCCAATCCTCTGGCTCCTACAAAATCTTTGGCCGCCGCCATATTCAGCGGTTCTTTCGTTATCTTCCCACATGCCAGATCCACTCTCAATATTTGTCCCATATATCCGTTCATCATGCTTTTGCCTCCTCTCCAAATACATCCTTAAAGTGGTCAGCAACTGCACGCCTTCTGTCAATCCCTTCTTCCGGGTCTTCATATGTAATAGCTTCGGTAGGGCAGAATTCCGCACATTTTGGTTCTCCGCCGCACAGGTCACATTTATGTACCTGCCGCCGTTCTGTGTTAAATCCAATATTGCCGAGCGGGCACGCATTCATACACATCTTGCAACCTATACATTTTTCTCCGTTAATCACAACTGCATCTTTGTCGTCCCGTGAGATAGCGCCAACCGGGCATACTTCCAGACAGCAGGGGTCTTCACACTGCATACACATAACAGGAATGCTGATAGCTGCCTCTTCATATGACATGACACTTACATTGGCAAATCTCGGATTAAACGCACCGTTATGGCCAAAGGAACAGACCAGTTCACATGTTCTGCACCCCAGGCATTTTTCGGGTTTAATCAATAACTGTTTCCCCATGTTTCAAATACCTCCTTTACTACATAGAAAAATCCATTATCATACCTACCCGATATAATAATGGACTCCTTCGCAATCAGGCAGGCACCCCTGTTCCCAGCGATACCCATTGGTCCTGCTTTCCCGTATGGTTTTCGGCTCCATGCGTCGGAAATGCAGGACTCGGAGTTTATTAATTTGTTCTTATACATAGTATAATATATGTTCACAGAAAATGCCATCAAAAAACTTCTTTTTTTGTATAATTTTATGTATTTTTAACTATTTTTCGTTATTTTTTTGTCAATTATACACATTTCCACACACTGCGCACTCTGGGTTCTTTTTTACAGGAAGTTCTTCCAGTGTTCCATATATTCCATCATAGCTTAAGACTGTTCCTCCTTTTATCGGAATCCCTGCAAGATGCTGCAGTGCAAACTGTGCTTCCAGGGCACCCACAACCATTGTGGTCGTTCCAAGGGAGCTGCTTGTGCGGGAGGGTTCCTTTCCTTCCGGGTTGATACACGCCAGACAGGGGCATTCATTCCCGAAAATTGCTGTTACTGTACCATAAAAACCATCGATAGCCCCGTCAATCAAAGGCTTCCCTGAAGAAACAGCGGTTCTGTTAATCAGAAGCCTTGTCGATATACGGTCAACTGCCGCGATCACCAAATCATAATTGTTTATAATAGAACTTCCATTTTCTTCTGTAAACCATTCCGGATAGATGTCCGTCTGACAGTCCGGACGGAATGCACTTACCCATCTTCCGGCACATTCTGCCTTGTTTTTTCCTAAATCTAAAGGGCTGTAAAGAAACTGCCTGTTCAGGTTGGTCTCTTCCACTACGTCCCCGTCCATAATGCCAATCCGCCCCACACCGGCTTCTGAAAGCGCTGTCAGTACCGGACAGCCAAGACCTCCTGCTCCAATAACAAGGACGGAAGAATTACAAAAGGCGTCCTGTTCTTTCCTTCCGATGGAAGGAACCATCATCTGTCTTTCATAGCGGTTCCAATTGTAACCACACTGAACTTTGTCACCAATATGTATCTCACCATCTGAGACTGCCGATGCATACCAACAGGAATCTTTCAGCATACAGTCCATATGTTCCCTGCAGCGTGCGCACTCTTTAAAACAGTGCTTTTTACCTTCCACTGCAAGCACTGCCCCTCCGGCTTTTAATCTCGGTCCCGGTATGCTGCCTCCTTTGGTATCTATTACGATATTAGCCTTAAACCTTCGGAAACATAAGCCCTCCACTTCCTGTGCCTGTATCCATTCATATGCATTCCTCGTCATAATGCTGATTTGTCTGTCTTTGTCAAAACAGTGGCGGTCTCCTTCAATCCCGCCTCCTTTTAGAACCTTTACTGCATCCTTTTCGATGCCGGGCTTCCCCTTCTCTTCAAACATCCACAAACCGCTGACTTCCTGATCTTTCATAACAGGCACCTCCAATCAATATACCATTATTCATAGCATTAACATATCCAAATTATACTATGTTTCATATGTAAAGTAAACGAAGGTGCCCTATGTGAAGAGAATCCTGAATTAACTATACTTTGTTTTTCTCAACAAATTCTATGATATATGTATGCAATTGCTCTAAAGCCGTTTTTTCGACAGGATAATGACTTCCGTTTTCCAGCTTCTTGGCAAGCGGTCTGCCTATGATTGTCGTCATTTGACGCCCGTTCGTTCCGACTCCATGAAATAAAATGATTTTAACTTTGGCATCCGGGTTTCTGTATGCATCCATATGAACGATATTTCCATGCCAGTCCCAGTGCTCCTCCCGAGGCAGAAATTTTCCTTTAAAATGAAACTCCTCCGGAAGGTAAGACATAATTCTTTCCCAGTTTTTTTGTTCTAAATAATCCATATAATGTTCTTCTTTATTTTTATAAGTTTAAACACATAAACCTATCATCTGAAAGATAACACCTCACAATGGAGGTGTTATTTACTTCATTTGCTCAATATCCTTTTCGATAGATGCAGTCAGATTTTTCAACTGATCAAGCGCTGTCTTCAAATTCAACTGATAGTATCTTTCTTTTCCTTCCTGGCGGACCGTTACTAGTCCGGTATCCAGCAGTAATTTCAGATGGTGTGACACTGCCGGGCGGGATAATGATAACTTCTCAGTGAGCGAAGAAACACTTAATTCACGGTTCTCAAACAAAAGCTGCGTTATCTCCTGACGTCTCTCATCCTGAAGCATTGAAAATATAGGAGCGCATTCCTTCATGTAAAACATTGTCTTCTTGCTCATAGGTTCTCCTTTTAATACAGGTTTACATGTTTGAACATATATTATCATTTTCTAACTTAAATTTCAAGATAAGTAAATAATTCAGAAAATTATTTATTTTCAGGCATTCGCTTTATGAATACATTCCGTAAGTATCCTGCAGAGCTGCAGGACATCCAGCGGCTTGCTGACGTGGGCATCCATCCCGGCTGCAAGGGCCGCGGAGATATCTTCATTAAACGCATTGGCGGTTGTGGCAATAATCGGAATCGTGAGAGCCATTGGATGGTCTGAAGCGCGGATGCATCTCGCAGCCTCATGCCCATCCATGACCGGCATCTGGACATCCATCAAAATGGCATCGTAATCACCTGGGTCAGAGTCAAGGAAGGTATCCAGCGCCTGTTTTCCATCCTCCACGCAGTCAACCTCGGCTCCATTCATGCGAAGCAGTGTTGCCGCAATCTCCTGATTAAGTATATTATCCTCCGCCATCAGCAGGCAGAAGCCATCCAGAGGTTTTACGCCAGAGTTTTCTTCTTCTGCAGGCACCCGCCCTTTTTGTTCCAGCGCAGACTTGATCGCCGCATAGACAGAAGACCTGTAGAGGGGCTTTGGAAGAAATCCGTTCACACCTGCAGCACGCGCCTCCTCTTCCATTTCTGAAATATCATATGCTGAAATCATCACAATAGGAACGTTGTTTCCTACTTCCCGGCGAATACGCCGTGTCACCTCGATACCATCCATATCCGGCATTTTCCAGTCAATTAGGCAAAGGTCGATATCCCGGCCCTTCCGGTGTGTCTCTTTCACTTGTTCTATGGCCTCGGTACCGGACTGGTACCACTTCGCATCAATCTTTATTTTATTCAGAAGGACCGCTGTCTGTTCGCAAACCTGCTGCTCGTCGTCTACAATGATCGCATGCAGTCCCTGTTGTGCAAAATCAGGCTCCGGCAGACTGCTCTCTTCCCCTTTCTTAAATGGCAGATCTACAATACAGGTCGTTCCCACACCGGGTTCACTCTCTATCTGAATCTGTCCATCCATCAGAGTAATCAGGTTGCTGGTAATGGACATCCCCAGTCCTGTTCCTCCGTAACGTTTTGCAATAGAGGCATCTGCCTGTTCAAATGGCTGAAAAATCTTCGCGACAGCCTCCTTCGTCATACCGATTCCGGTATCAGACAGGATAAATCGAAGAATATCCGTCGTGTTTCCGTTCCTGTGACGCGAGACATCAAGCCGGATGGTTCCTCCCGGTGAAGTAAATTTCACTGCATTGGAGCTGAGATTCAAAAGAATCTGGTTGAGCCGCAGCGAATCGCCGATAAAGATAGTGTCTGCACCAAATCCTTCCATTGTTTCTTCGAACTTTATACCCTTTTCTTTTGTCTGCGCATAAACGGTGGATACAAAACCATTGACAACCTCAAAAATATCAAAAGTTTCCTTCTGCAGCACCATCTTACTGCTCTCAATCTTTGACATATCGAGTACGTCATTGATAAGCATGAGTAAATGTTTGGAGGAAATATTTATTTTGGAGAGGCAGTCCTCCACTCTGGCAGGCTCTTTGACCGAAGCTGCCGCAATGGTTGTCATACCAATAATTGCATTTAAAGGGGTACGTATTTCATGACTCATCCGGGACAGGAATTCACTCTTTGCCATGTTGGCACGTTCCGCCGCCAGCATAGCGTCCTGCAGTGCCTGACGCGACCGTACCTCGTCTGTCCGGTCAGAAAACACCGTGATTAACTGAGGAGTATTTAAATCTTCGATCCGGTAGACACGGATCAGCATCCAGCATTTTTCATGGTCCGGTTTTGTATACTCCACCAGTCTTTCAAACGGGGAAGCGAAGTTTGGATCTTTGATCCCTTCCTGAAACGCCAGGGTATCTTCTTCCGTCAGCCCCTTGTAAAGAGTCTCAACATCTGGCATATGGATCCCCAGAATCCGTTCCAGATTGAGTCCCCGGTAATTGATAATACCAGTGTTTGCATCCCGGATAATGAATGCATCGTCAATACTCAGTGATAAATTGTCAAAGAGCTTACTTCGGTAAACCAGCTCCTTCCGCTGTCGGTGCAGAACATACTGGGAACCAAGCAGCACGACAATCATCAGCCCCATCAGCACAATAGATCCGACCAGATTGGTGATTCGCAGTTTCTCTGAAGTTACACCATACCCCACTTTTTTTGCCTGGGCAATTCCTATAATATCTTCTGTATAACGGAGCGCCTGATCATAGAGTGGCTGCAGATGTTCCTGAGCGTATTTTTCTATATTCTCCTCTGTAAGGTCCTGCTGTCCACAAAATGTCAGATACTTCATCTGTTCTGTCCGCAAAACTGCCAGTGCGTTCTTAAGCTCCCGCACATCTTCTGCATCGCCCAGATACAATTCCTCAATCCGTGAAACCGGTTCTTCCAGTAGAACTGAAAGTTCCTCCAGCTTGCTGCCGGCAATTTCCACGTCCTCACTGTTATGATGGCGCTCCAGCCGCCCGGTCCGCAGGCTCATCTCTGATACATAGAGCTTCACATCACCGGCAGAAATCACCACCTCGAAGGGATGGTTCGATATGATCTCCGTCTGCGCCGCCAGCTTAGCGGAATTACTGATAGTCATAGCCAGAAAGCAAAGCATCAGCAGAATCAGAATTCCCGTACTAACCACACTCATCCGCTGGCTCCGCCCTACAGAGTTCTTTTTATCCCCCATAATTTTTTGCATCTGTCTTAACTCCTTGCCTTTCCGGCTGCATACTATTCCTTTCCAAATATCTGCCGCCCATTCATTTTTTTACCTTTAAGTCCATATCATCTAAATGGGTACCTGCATAGGCATTCTGCACCGCAGAATCTGCAGATTCCATAAGCAGTTCAAATTCTTTCACGGGAAGCGGTTTAGAAAAAAAGTATCCCTGCATACAGTCACAGCCGATCTCCCGCAGGCGCTCCAACTGCTCCGCTGTCTCGACACCCTCTGCCACCACATCGAGTGACATCAGGTCGGCAAGGTTTATAATGAAACGCATAATCTCCTGATTGACCGGAGTTACCGGATCATTCTGGATAAATTTCATATCCAGCTTTAAAACATCGACCGGCATCTTATGGAGCATATGCAAAGATGAATATCCGCTTCCAAAATCATCCATCTCCACGACGAACCCCAATTCCCGCAGATTGCTGACAGTCTCGATAATCTGCCGTGGGTTTTCAGTATAGGCACTCTCGGTGATTTCCAAATGAAGCCTTGCAGCCGGCAGGGCGTATTTTCGCAGAAGCCCCGTTAAAATGTCTGCCAGATCTACATTATAGATATCCGCCCGGGACACGTTTACAGAAACAGGCAGGGGAGGCATCCCCCTATTCTCCCAGTCACGCATAACAGCACATGCTTTTTCCCAGACATACTGGTCCAGCCTTGTAATAAATCCGTTACGCTCAAACAGCGGTATAAACACAGCCGGGGACTGCTGCCCCCACTGCGGATGGTTCCAGCGGACCAGAGCTTCGGCTCCATCCATCCGGCTGTACCTGATATTGTATTTCGGCTGAAGATAAATCTCAAACTGCCCCAGATTCAGGGCCGACTCCATGCTATCAACGATTTCCTGCTCCTTTAACAGTTTTCTGCGAAGGACATCATCGTAATATGCAAAATACTTCTTGTACTGTCCCTTGATACTCCGGGCAGCCAGCAGTGCACGGTCACACATATGTTCTACGGGAACCTCCCTGTTCTCCACCCGGTAAATACCCCATTTCATCACTATATTCTGTGTCTGGGACATGGCATTGAGCCGGGCGCAGGCATCCTGAAACATACTGACTGTATACTGCCACTTATGCTCTATGATGCATGCAAACTGATCTGCATGGAAATGGCTGCAAATCCCCTTTCCACGGGTCATCTCAGTATACATCTGTGCAGCCATGCAAAGAATGCGGTCCCCTGCAGGAATACCAAATACATCATTGACAAGCTTAAAATTAACAATATCCGAGCAGATGATATCATACTCTTTATCCGGGTTCTGACGCAGGAGTTCTTCCACCTTCTGACAGAAAAAGCCTTTACTGTACAGTCCTGTCAGCCGGTCATACTGATACTCATTCACCAGCGCAGCTGTTTCCCGCAGATGAATAATATTTGCAACCCGGTGCAGGATAATCTGCGGCCTATAGGGCTTGGGCACAAAATCGGCGGCACCACAGGACAAAGCCGTTACCTCTTCAGATTCCCTGTCATTTTGTGTCGTAACAATTACCGGGATTGACGAGAATTCCGGTGTGTCCTTGACGGCAGTAAGGAACTCATATCCGTCCATAACAGGCATGACAAGATCCAGCAGGATGAGAGAAAAACTTCCCGCATACTGCTGTAAACATTCAAGTGCTACCTTCCCGTTTTCCGCCTCCACAAGGTCATAGTCAGGCTTCAGTATCTCACACAGGAGACCACGATTGAGTGCGTTATCTTCTACAACAAGAATTTGTTTTTTTACCATTACTGTCACAGAATTCACCTCTTTACACAGAATGCATCTGATCTGGTCCTGTCTTTATTGCTCACATACATATGTCATTGTTCATATACATATATAATTGAGTATAGCAAATACAAAAGGAAATAGCAACTCTCTATGTAAGCTTAATCACATGTAAACTTAAAGAGATTATAGAAACACAGCATAAAAAATGTTATACTAAATTCACTATCTATTGAATGGCCATTGAAAACGGAGGAATAAGTTTGGAAAACAGTGTAGAATTACGCAGGGTGGTTTACAGCGTCCTGCTTACCCAGATACAATTCGGTATTTATCATTACCGGGAGAAGCTTCCTAATATAGAAGAAACAAGTACACGCCTCTGTGTATCGATTGATACGGCGCGTGCGGCATACCTCAAACTTAAGGAAGAAGGGTATATAACCCTGTCGAAAAATATCGGTGCCACGGTTAAGGTCAACTATGATGCCAACGAAACTGAGCATTTTATCCAGACCTTTTTTTCTGCACGGGAAAAAGCCATGACCGACCTGAAAAACTCCATACTGCCTTTATTAGGTAATGCCCAGTGGACAGGCTTAAAGAATGCATCCCCTGAGACACTGCTGGCAATGGAGCAGCTTTTTCATCATGAAAATCCCGTAGTACCTTATGCGATGTTGAAGCACCTCAATCAAAAATACCGTTCCCTTGGAAACAGCCTGCTCATGCGTCTTGTCTGGCAGATTTTCATGTTTCTGTATGATCCCTTTTTTGGTATAGAAGAAAATCTCCAGTATTTTGATCAGTCGAACGGTTATCTGCCTAAGGTCCTGTCGCTTTGCCGTAATAAAGACTGGTACTCACTGCGTATTGAGGTTAATCAATCTATAGAAAGATTGTCATCTGCCCTTTCACGGTTTTACGAGAACAGGATTACTATGTCCCCACCGGAAACGGAGGTTGCTTTTACATGGAGCTCCTATAAAAAAAGCCAGCAGCTTTGTTATTCCATTGCCATGGAACTGCTCATATCAATCAGCCGGGGAGTCTATCCGGCCGGAAGTCTGCTCCCATCGCAGAAGGAACTTGCAAGGCAAAAGGGTGTTTCATTAAGTACCATGCGCAGGGCACTAGAACTCCTTGGCAGCGTCGGGGCGATAAAATCCACCAAATATGTGGGAACACAGGTCCTTTCCTTTGATCAGGCAACAGAAAACAGTGATTTTACTAAGCCGGTCCTCCAGAGACGTCTAATCGATATGGCTGAAAGCATTCAAATGTTCGCATTGTCCTGTCAAAACGTCTCCCTGCTCACGCTCTCGTCTTCCGGCTCCGATTTAGCAGAAGTACTGTGCCGGCAGTTAAGAGAACACAGACAGTTTCAGCGCGGTGAAACCCTATCCTATTTTATATTAGACTTAATCGGAAAATCGGCACCCTGTCAGGCTATCCGCACCGTTTATTCCGAGCTGCTCCGTCAATTCTTTTGGGCCTATGCACTACGCGGAATGGAAAAGGACCAGAATATTATCAATACCATGTACGCCCCTTATTTTGATTCATTAATCGGGTCGTTAGAAAACTTGGATTATTCTCAATTTTCTGCCAGTCTGGAGGCACTTATTGTTTTTGAACTTCGCAGAACTTTAAGTACTATGTCCCGGCTTGGTATACCGGGAGTTGAAAATATTCTGGTCCCGGATACAAACGTTAACTGAGAAAAAAGACCCTGTGGTTCATTTTTACCGCAAGGTCTTTTTTCATATAATCTATTTTGAGTCATTCTCTTTTCCCTGTATCCGTTTATATTCTGTAATATCGATACAACTGATCAGATACGCGCTGCTGCCGCCCCATTTCATGGTGGAATACTGAACTTTAGTCCAGACGTTATACTGTGGGTTGTATACTTCCACTGCACCGGTCAGGGGACAGGCTTCACATGGAATACTCCTGCCGAAAAAGGCCTGATAGCAGGTCATGCCTGTTTTGGCATACGGGTCAAGCCGGAGTGTCTTTTGATTCAGATACAGCAGTTCATAGTTGTCCTGCCTGATGGCATAAATATAGGCATTCTGCATATCAAGTATCGTGTTGAGCTGGACCAAAATCTGTTCATTACGGTCCGACTCACGCTTTTTCAGTAAAAATGTAGTCAGAATCTGGGCAATCAGCGAGAGTGTGCCTACTTCCTCCTTATTCCACATCCGCAGTCCCGTGCATTCATCGAACCCAATGAAGCCACGGAATTCTTTCCCGTCATACAGCGCACACTGTAGTGTCGAGCAGATACCCTGACTCTCAAAAAGCCGGGTTTGTTCAGGCGTGAGGGATCGGATATCCCGACAATAAAAAACAGATTGATCCTGAAACAGTTCCTTATACCCCTTCACATTTTCATAGGGATAGTGCTGTAAGAACTCCTTCTGGGGCTTAATTCCTTCATTGCACCATTCGTATGTATTGTCGACATATTCTCCGTCATCGCTGTTTTCGAACACATAGGCCCTGCTCACATCGAACCGTCTGCCTACAATTTCCAGAATCGCATCCACGGCTATATCGATATCATTTGTATCATACAGGATCTGGAATACATAATTAACCAGATCCCCACGTTTACCCCTTGGAGCTTCATCTGAATCAATGGCTGCGCCCAAAGATGAGTATCCGATCCTGTCCACAGCCTCCATACTCTTGGCATCAAACCGGGCATACCGGTTTTTCCCCAGGCTTTTTGCCTGATAAAGTGCCAGATCCGCACAGTGGTAAAGGGTCTGATAATCAGTACCATCTAAAGGATAAATTGACAGTCCTATACTGCAGGTCACCTTAATGGGCTGTTTTTCTCCCTGAAAAAGCTGTTGGAACATCTCTAACAGCTTCCTTGCCTTTTCCTCTGCAACCTGAGCGGAAGGAAGGTCTTTCAGGAACATCGCGAACTCGTCCCCGCCGATCCTGCCTATCACATCTGTCTTTCGCGTCAGCTTCTTCATCCCCGCCGCCAGTTCTGTCAGTACGGCATCTCCAAAAAGATGTCCCTGTCCATCGTTCACTGATTTGAAATTATCCACATCAATGATAAACATAGCCCCAACCGACTTGGGATTTCCTGCCAGATACCGCTTTGTCCTCTGCTCTGTTTCAGCATGATTATAAAGTCCGGTAAGGGCGTCCAGCTCCGCGCGTCTGCGCAGGTCTTCCACCATCCTTTTTTCTTCATCAATGTCAGAAATGGTCCCTACTGCACGGAAGGGGACATTTTCTGTACTGAACTGGGTAGTAGCCCTTATCCGGCACCAGATGTACCTGTCTTCCAATGCCCGGATGCGGACGTCAATAGATGAGTTGGGTGCACCCTTTCTGACTGTTTCCATAAACGCAGCCATAGGATCAATATCATCGGGATAAAAGTTATGCAGAATTTCTTCCTTCTGCAGACTTCCATCATAGCGCGGGGCATATCCAAACTTTTCCAGCCAATTAGGAGAAATAGATATAGAATCTGAGGTAAAATCCCATTCGAAAATAATATCGGAGGATTGGCTCATAATAATTTCCAGATGTTCCAGTGACAGGCGCAGTTTCTCCTGTGCATCCCGTACTTCAGTAAGATCCAGAAAAATACAGAAAAAACGTTCTTCCTGTTCGTCCCCAAAAAGCTGGGCACTATTGGCTGTCCACTTGTAGGTACCGTCCTTGCACAAGACACGATAGCTTAAGGAAAGTTTATTTCCTTTGTTCATTTGCCGGTCGACCTCTATAAGAAAATTCTGCCGGTCTGACGGATGAACCAGGCTGAGGAACTGATTTTGAAACTTTTCATCCAGTTCTTCCCTGGTAAATCCGAACATACTAAGAAAACCATCATTGACCTCAATAATGGTGTAAACGCTGTTATTCCTGCATTGCATGACTCCGCCGGGAATAAGATTTAAGAGGGCCTCACATTCAGGGCTGAGCCCTTTCAGCAGTCTTCTCATGTTTGCCTCCTCACGATCCTAAATCCGCCTGCCGCTCTCATTACGGTTACCGGATTACTATCCGCTATGATAAAATAGCTTTTTCCAAAAACTCTCTAATTGTTCATATACATATTTATATGCTATTTAGTATATCAAAAGGATCAATAAATATCAATAGGGCATGAAGGATCCCCTCTGGAATTGATGCTTTCACAGCATTTAAATTTCCAGAGGGGATAATCATCCTCAATCTTTGTGCATCACTGAAAAAAAGCATTTCATCTTCCGTTTTCTCGGCAAGGACAACATCCTTTGGGCTGCATGTCTTGGGATACATCGGTCCAGATAGCAGCAGACTCTGCTTTCTTCAATGATCCTATAAATATGCCTTCCTGTTTTTCATACCGGAACATAATTATAAAACTTCCCCGTTAGACTCAATTACCCTTTTGTACCAGTAAAAACTGTCCTTTTTATAACGGTTCCCTGTACCCGTCCCGTCGTCATTTAAATCAACATAGATAAAACCATACCTTTTACTCATCTCTCCCGTAGACTGGGAAACCAAATCAATACATCCCCATGTTGTATAACCTAGTACATCCACCCCATCGTCGACTGCCAGATGAAGCTGTCTGATATGTTCCCGCAAATAACTGATTCTGTAATCGTCATGAACCTGAAGGTCATCTGTCAATACATCTTTCGCTCCAAGGCCATTTTCCACAACAAACAGCGGCTTTCCATATCTTGTATAAAATTCATTGGCTACAATACGTAATCCAACCGGGTCAATAGACCATCCCCACTCACTTGTCTTCAGATAAGGATTCTCGAACATTTTTGTCCCGCTATTGTCTGAAAGATCTACCTTGTCCAGTTCTACAGGCATTCTGCTCATGTAGTAGCTAAAGGGAATATAGTCCCCGGTTCCTTCTTTTAAAACCTGAAAATCTTCCGGTCTCATATCGAGCTTCAAGTTTAATCTTTCAATTCTGTTTAACCAGAAATACGGGTACTCGCCTTTCAGCAATACATCCAGATACGCATAGGTATACTCCTGATTAGAACACAGGGTCCTGAACACATCATCTGGGCTACAGGTGGGCTGGTAGGCAATTGCCGCTTCCATCATGGCACTGATACAGGAATCCGGAATGATTTCATGACACAGTTTCACGCATTTTGCATTTGCGACAAACTGATTGTGTGCAACCTGATACTGCAATTGTTTGATGTTATCATTCTCATGCAGAATAACACCGCCATTTTGATACAGAAATCCTTTCATGAAAATAAAATTGATTTCATTAAAAGTAATCCAGTACTTCACCTTCTTCTGGTATCTGGTAAACATCGTCTCTGCATACCGCACAAAGATATCAATTAAATCTCTGTTTCTCCATCCACCATACTTTTTCAGCAGAGCCACCGGCATCTCGCAATGCGATAATGTAACCAGCGGTTCGATTCCATATTTCCGGCATTCATCAAATACACTGTCATAATGACGGAGTGCCTTCTCATTCGGCAGCTCGTCATCTCCGTTTGGGAAGATTCTGCTCCAGGGAATGGAAAGCCTGAAGCATTTGAATCCCATTTCTGCAAATAACTGAATATCTTCTTTATAAGTATGGTAAAAATCAATTGCTGTATGGCACGGATAATAGTAATCCTGATTTAATTCCAGTTTCATCTCATCTTTGCCATACGTTTCTCTGCACAGAAGGTCCGCGGTACTCAGCCCTTTTCCGTCTTCCTGAAAGGCACCTTCACACTGGTTGGCAGAAACCGCGCCGCCCCATAAAAATTGTTCCGGGAAATTTTTCATAATCCTGACTCCTTTTCATTTTTGTTCTTTTAATTAATACTGAAAATAATATCCCCGCTCCTTACATTGCCTTTTGCCGCCAGTGTAATGCTGTGATAAGACTCTTCATTCGTTATAATGACGGGGGTTACGAGGTCATACCCCTTACTTTCCAAAGCTTCTTTATCGAATTCAATTAATTTGTCCCCCATGTGGACATGATCACCGACATCTACAAATTTCCTGAAACCGTTCCCCTCATTCATCACAGTATTCAGTCCAACATGAATCAGAATATCCGATCCATTCTGTGCCCTGATTCCTACTGCGTGCTTTGACGGAAGCAGCACAGAAACCTCACCGTCACAGGGCGCCGTCACTACATTATTCTGAGGGAGCACCGCACAGCCCTGCCCCACAATTCCCTTTGAAAATATTTCATCCTCTACCTTTTCCAGTTCCATCACTTCCCCTTCTAATGGAGAGCATATATCTAATTCCTGTACCGCTTTTGAACCTGCCTCCATTATGGGAACAATATTCTCTGCCATCGGAACAGCCTCATGACTGGCTCTGTAATCTTCCATCTCGGATTCCGGAATAGCCCAGAAATAGGTTAAGACAGTTGCAATTGCGAAAGCGGCAATAACAGCAATCAAAATCCCATGTAATGGGGTGTAGGACATAAAGGCCAGTGAAAATACATTGTGCAGCACATATGCCTTCTCTGCTGATCCGAATAATCCGGCAATGAATCCGCCGATACCGCCTGCAATCATGATCGTTGGAATCAGACGCTTATGCTTCAAAACAATACCGTACAGTGTAGGTTCCCCCACACCTGCCAGAAGCTGTGAAGACAGGCAGGAAGCCGCAACAGCCTTCATCTTGGAATGTTTCTCCGCTTTTAGGTATGCACCGAATGCAATCCCTGCGCATCCATAATTCGAGGCAATACCACCGGTTCCTTCATATGGGTCAAGTCCTGTCCGGGATAAAGCGTCGAAACAGATAGGCGCCAGCCCCCAATGAATTCCGAAAATAACAAGAATCTGATAAAACATACCCAGAATCCCTCCGGCAATAGCTGTATTTAAGCTAAACAGATATGAAACAACACCCGCAATCCCCTCCGATATAATTGTCCCAAAAGGTCCAAAAACTATAGTACCCAACGGCACGAGTATAATAAATTCCAGAAATGGCACCATAAAGAAGGCGATTCCGTCAGGCACATGCTTTCTTAAAAATTTATCAAGTCCGGCATATATCAAAATGATAATAAATATCGGAAGCAGTGAGGAGCCATAATCAATTGCTTTTAACGGAATGCCAAAAAAAGTGCTGCCCGGTACATCAATCAGGCTCTGGAAGTTTGGTTCAAGCAAAGCTGCACCAATTACCGCACCCACATATGGATTTACGTTCAACTGCTGAGAAAGTGTAAAACCAACTAAAATAGGCAGGAAATAAAAAACAGCATTTGCCGCCGCTGTTAAGACAAGGCAGGTAGAACCAGTCTCGGCAAGGACCCCGAAGTTAACCAGTGCCGAAAGAATGGCCCTGATCAGGGCACTGCCGCAGACAGCCGGCAGTAATGGCGTAATAGAACCAGAAATACAGCGAATCACAAAGTCGGCTGCCCCGCCCTTTTTTATTTTTTTATTTGCTTCCTTACTCTTTTTTATATCTATCTGGTCATTAATTGCCTCAAAATACTTTGAAACCAGCGGGCCAATTACAATCTGGTACTGCCCGCCTTTATTCACTACAGATAAGACGAATCCCAACTTTTCAATCTCTTCTGTGTCTGCCTTACCGTCGTCTGCTAATTGAAAACGTAATCTTGTGGCACAATGTACTAAAGAGAGAATATTTTTTTCACCGCCAAGAAGTCCGATCAGCTTCCTGCTTTCTTCAATAATACTCATAATATTTTCCTTTCTGATTTTACATCGTTTCAGTCCTTTATTGATGCTGAGACTCTATTGAGATGTAATGTCAAATACAAAAGTTCACTTTTATCAATTTCCCATTTATAGGCTTTAACAAGAAACTTCTCTATTTTTTTTGCACAGGCATAATCAAAAGGACATTTCTCCGCAACAATTTCCAGTAATTCAGAATTGCTTTTCATATCAATTCCTTTTAACTGTCTCCTCACAAAATAACGGACATGGATCACAAAACGTGAAAATTCAAAAGAATTTTGGTCCACTTTAAATCCATAATGATATCTCGTTATATCTAAAATGTTCTGGATGATTCCTGTATAGAGGATTGTTTCTGTCATATCATTCAAGCTGTTGGATTCATTTGCCTGCGAATTGATGAAATGTAAAGCTATGAAAGGTGCCTCTTCATTAGGCATCTTAATCTTGCAGTAATCAGCTATATATTGGACCGCTTTTAATGAAAATTCATACTCCTTCGGGTATATGACCCGTATATCCCATTCCAACGGTGTACTGAAAAACGTATTGTTTCTTCCACGCGAAATTGCAAAATCCAAATGGTCCGCAAGCGCCAATAAAATAGAATCATTACATTTATAGCCTAATTCTTTCTCCCCTGCCTCAATAATCTTGCTGGCCAGTACAATATTATCCGGCTGGATGTTTTGAATTACCTTTTCCAGATTAGAATATTTTGTGTCTTCGTCCTTGACAACATAAATATTCTGGATTTTACTTTGGTCTACTTCATCGCCTTCCCGTTTCTTGAATCCAATCCCATTACCTATGGCGACTTGTTCAATACCATTTTCATCCTCTGTTAATATTGCATTATTTCCTAACGGCTTTTTAATCTTCATCAAGATTTCCTCCTACGCTAAATGGACATGCAGATTTCTTTATAACAAAAAAATGGCACAACATTACACCATAGTGCAAGGTTGTACCTAATTTAATAGTAATACGCTTGATATATTCATATTATATTTTCGTTTCATTGTTTTGTCAACAATAAACGAAACATTCATTCTTTTTCAGGAAAAACCACCAAAATCAAACAAGATGCATTTACATTTTTCTTCGTAAATTTGTTAAAATTCCCTAATCACCTGACAATCACTGTCATTTAAATATTCCTGAAGCTGTTCCTTCCAGTACCGGCTGTCCTCCTCAGTAATCTTCCTTAACACTTTACAAGGATTTCCTGCCGCAACAACTCCGTCAGGAATGTCTTTCGTAACTACACTCCCAGAACCAATAACAACATTATTTCCAATTGTAACCCCAGGATTGATGACCGTATTCCCGCCGATCCATACATCATCTCCAATCGTAACAGGTTTCGCACATTCCAGATCCATGCTGCGTACCTCAGCATCAATCGGATGTGTCGCCGTATAGATACTAACATGCGGTGCCAGAAAGACACGGCTGCCTATTGTTACATAATTCTCATCTAAGATAGTAAGTCCTGTATTTGCATAAAAATGATTCCCGATGCTTATTCTGTCTCCGTGGTCACAATAAAAAGGCGGTGTGAGTATCACGTCCTCCCCCACGGAACGAAATAAACTTTTAAGCCGCTCCAATGCAGAAGTATCTTTCCAGAACTCCGAATCATTAAATTCTTTTACTGCTTTTCTGATCTTTGGCCACTGGCTTTTCACTTTACATGGGTTATAAATTTTTCCTGCAAACATTCTCTCTTTTTCATTCATTTTAACTACCCTCTTTTTTCTAAATTAACTCAATACTATGTGCCCCTTTATCCCCTCACTTTCCTGTATTATTATACCTTTTTATATTATAAATGTAAACAAAAGCCACATCTGCGGCAGCATGACTCCTCATTATATAATATTTTATGCAGATTTTTGAAACATAAAGGAAATTTTTGTTGACACCTGCGAAAACAATGCTATGATTACATCATGTGATATTAAAAAGGCAGGGGGCGATGTGATGGATTATAATAAGATAGTACAGGGTATTCTTGATATCGGAGAAGCGATGCTTGTGTGCGGAGCAGAGAATTTCAGACTGGAAGACAGTCTTTACAGGATGTGCAGGAGTTATGGATTTAAGCAGTATGATGTGTTTGCCATCCCCAGCAACATCCAGATAACGGTAGAAACGCCGGAAGGTGAAATCATTACCCAGATCCGGCACATTGAATCGACCGACATTGATTTCGACAGGCTGGACTATCTGAATAATCTGTCCAGATTTGTCTGTCAGAATAAACCGGATGAAAAGCAGATGCGCGAAAAGTATGAAGAGGTCATGAACAGGCCGCCGCAAAAGCCATATACAAAATATTTTGCTGCTGTAATGGGAGGTACCGGGTTTGCGGTCTTTTTTGGGTGTAATTTTCAGGATGCAATTGTTGCAGTAATTGTATCGCTTATGATCGTTATCGTCGGAGGGTGGCTTAGCAAAAGGGAAGAAAACCTGATGGTATATAACCTGATCCTGTCTTTTTTCTCGGAGGTTATCATTCTTCTGTCGGTCCATCTCGGACTAGGGAGCCATCCTGAGAGAATTATGATCGGTATCGTTATGCTGCTGATCAGCGGGCTTAGTACTACGAACGGGATTCGGGATGTGCTCCAGAGGGATTTCATCTCCGGCTCGATCAATATCATGAATTCGATACTCGGTGCTGCCGGTATCGCATGTGGTACTGCGCTTGCCCTTCTTCTTTTCAAAGAGGTATCACCGGAAGGCTATATATTGAACAATAACCTTACCATTCAGTTGATATCCTGTACGGTTGCCTGTATCGGATTTGCCTTCTGGTTTAAAATCCGCGGAAGGCAGGTTGTCTACTCAGGTGTAGGTGCATTCATCACATGGGGGATTTATGTGGCAGTCTATTATTTCTGGCCAAGCAACTTTTTAGCAACACTGGTGGCATCCGTCTTCGTTGCACTTTATGCGTTTATCATGTCCCGAATTAACCGGGCGCCGTCCACAATCTTTCTGACCGCCTCCGTATTCCCGCTGATCCCGGGACCCAATCTCTATTATATGATGTACGGATGTGTGAGCAGGGACTATAATATGGCAATTGACGAAACGATTATTCTGCTTGTCACTTGTCTGGCCATCGCTTTCGGATTCAACATCGTAGATATCCTATCGAGGTCAGTAATGAAACTCTTAAAAAGAGACTACCATATCGGGAAGAATTCGTAGTCAGAATAGAAATGAATACATAAGAACTTATTTTTATCAGAAAAGCTATCGTATCCGTACTGAATACGATAGCTTTTCTTTTTTATTCATCCTTCATAAATGTAATAGACACATCCTTCGGCAGCGCCAGTCTGCATTCCACTTCAATGCATTTGATAACCCCTGCGATAGCAGGGCAGGATGCATGTCCCGGCATGTGCTCTTCTGCATATTCATACAACGGTCCGGTTCCCGGTTTCCCCAGACAGACATCATATGCATCCCATGTGTCACCCAATACCTCTGTCATCTTCGCAATAGATTCGCAGGCAGATGAAATTTTCACCTGTACTTCCATCCCGTCCTCTGACACGGCCTCTACTCTTGTTTCTAAATTACACGGTCCCGGCTGAATCTTGACTTTTGTCATTCGTATACCTCCATTTCGATTACACAGACTTCTGTAAATAGTACCCTAATTATATTCCCTCTCTGCCAGCCGCGTCAATCTAATCTACATTGACAGAAAGCTTTTCCGCCGGTATAATATTTTTATTACATATGTAAGATTTGGAGGGTGCTTATGAAATCTTTACCTCAGATTACCGAAGCAGAATACGAAGTAATGAAAGTTGTCTGGGCCTGCGCGCCGATCAGCACGAATGATGTGACAGAACATCTGACAAGGACAACCGACTGGAAGCCGAAGACGATCCAGACACTGCTGAAACGTCTCGTAAACAAGGGCGCCCTGACTTATGAGAAGCAGGGCCGGGTGTTCGTCTACACCCCTTTAGTTGGAGAACATGAGTATATCAGCCAGGAAAGCAGTACCTTCCTGAACCGTTTTTTTCACGGCGATATCACTGCTATGGTATCCTCTTATCTGGAAAATGAACACCTGACAGAAAGTGAAATCGACTCGCTTCGTTCTCTCCTCTTTGAGGAAAAGGAATAAGGAGGAAAATAATTTGGCCGCATTCAGCATCCGGTTTTTGATCAGCAATCTCTATATTGCCTTGTTTATTGCCATCTTGTATATGGTGAAACATCTCATGAAGAAGCAGTTATCCGGACGTACGCAGTACCGGCTCTGGTTCTTCATGCTGTTTCTTCTGCCTTTTCCTTTCCTGCCTTTTCAACCTGCCGGTTTTTTCAGGATTTCCTCATGGATTTCCTCGCTGCAGAGGACCTCTTTGCATAATGCAGCTTCCGGGCAGCCCGCGGTTACAGGCCTGAACGTTGCTGCTACGGAACTGACAAGAGATCTCAGTGTATCCGTCACTGGTAATCCTGACCATCTTGGAACGGCAATACTCGGTCTCTGGCTTTTCGGAATAGGTGTCATGATTCTATATTTTTCTTATATGAAGATACATATGCACCGGATAGAACGCACTGCACTTCCTCTTCAGAATAAAGAGGCCAAAAGACTTTATGAGGACTGTAGGAAGGAACTGTTTATCCGCAGAGAAATACCGGTATACACTACTGCCTATATCAGCTCACCTTTTACGGCCGGAATCCTAAACCCCCGCATTTACCTGCCCCTCCATCTGGTTTCAGACTTTTGCGGCAGTGATATGAGGTACATGTTCCTGCACGAGCTCCAGCACTATAAGCACAAGGATTCCATCCTTAATTTCTTTATGAATCTGTCACTCACCGTATACTGGTTCAATCCGCTCGTGTGGTTTGCCTTAAAGCGTATGCGCGATGAACGGGAAGTGGCGTGTGACTCTTCCGTTTTGCAGATGCTTGGGGAAGATGAGTATAAGAATTATGGAATGGTCCTATTGAATTTTGCACGGAAGATGTCTGAAAGAACCATTCCTTTTGTTTCAGAAATGGGTGGAAACAAGAGTCATATAAAGGAGCGTATCTTAAATATTGCCTCTTACCACCGGTGCAGCACTAAGGAAAAGGTAAAAGGCATCTGCATCTGTATACTGGCAGCTGCCCTTTTGTTTATCTTTATCCCGCTGCTCCCTGCCCATGCCGAAAGCAGCGATTACGCCCCGGTCCCGGCAGGAACAGAAGACATCTCCTATGCAGACCTGCGTTCCCACTTTGGAACATATGATGGAAGCTTCGTGCTTTTTGATGCCTCTTCTGAGCATTGGACAATTTATAATAAGGACCTTGCACATACTCGTTTTTCACCGGACTCTTCCTATAAAATATATGATGCACTGCAGGGTCTGGAGGCCGGGATCATCACACCCGGAAATTCGCAGATGGCATGGGATGGAAGCACGTACCCATTCGATTCCTGGATGGCAGACCAGAATCTGGATACTGCCATGCATAACTCAGTCAACTGGTATTTCCAGTCCATTGACAGCAGACTGGACAGAGCTTCCGTAAAAGAGTACCTCCACAGAATCGGTTATGGTAATGAACAGGTGTCCGGGGACCTTACCACCTACTGGCTGGAATCTGATCTAAAAATTTCGCCTTCTGAACAGGTGGCTCTTTTGAGAAACTTCTATTATAACAAATTCGGGTTCGCCCCGGAAAACATTGAGGCAGTGAAGAAAGCAATTCTCACTGCCTCCGGCCCTGAGGGCTCCCTGTATGGAAAGACAGGCACCGGGCAGATCGACGGGCAGGAAATCCGGGGCTGGTTCATTGGATTCATTGAGCGGTCCGAGAATCCGGTCTTCTTCGCCTGCTATATACAGGATGAGGAAGAAGCTACGGGAAGCAGGGCCTCCGATATCACATATTCTATACTGAAAGACATGAATATCTGGACCCCGGAGCCATAAAACTAATCATTGTTTCTGCTTCTTGTCAGGCTTCTTCCAAAACCCTTTCCACATCAGCCAATGCCGGCATTCCCGACTGGGCCCCGTATTTCTGTACGGAGAGCCCTGCTGCCGCATTGGCAAATCTCAGCGCCTCTTTCTCACTCATATTTTTAGATAGCCCCACACAGAAGGCGCCATTTAAAGTATCCCCTGCCCCCGTTGTGTCCTTCACATCCACCTTCATGGCCGGAATGGTAATGATCCCCTCTTCTTTAAGGTTTACGCTGACCCCTTTTTCTCCCCGGGTCACGACCAGTTTTTCGGGGTAATGCATAAGAAGGTCATCCATGCTTTCTGCTTTTTCTCCCCAGATTACTCCTGCTTCATGCTCATTTGGTGTCATATAGGTGATCATATCCAGAAGCTCTCTGTCCAGTGTTCTCGCCGGCGCAGGGTTCCAGATGATCTTCTTATTGCATTTATGACACATACGGATCACATACTCTACCGTTTCTTCCGGTATCTCATTTTGTAGGACAATGATATCGGCTTTCAGTATACTTTCCCTGTTGGCCTCTGCATAAGCTGTACTGACACAGTCATTAGCCCCTGCTATAATCACAATCGTGTTATCACCCTCACCGACAGTTATGACAGCCTGTCCCGTTGGCACCCCCTCCACAGTCTGTATTTTTTCTGTATTTACTCCACACGATGACATATGGTCAATCAATTCTTTTCCAACCGCATCATTTCCTGTGCAGCCGTACATCGTAACACTGGCCCCGAGTTTTGCCATCGCAACTGCCTGGTTTGCCCCCTTGCCTCCCGGCTGGTACTCTATCCCGCCGCCCGCGATTGTTTCTCCTTTCCTTGGAATCCTGTCCGCATGAACGATCATATCCATATTCATACTTCCTACTACAGCTATTTCCATATTCTTCTCCTATCTTAGTGCATTTGTAAGTTCTTCCCGGAACAAGATGCTGCCCGGCAGGTTCAGCCGCTCTGCAACCTGCGCAATCTGCGGCTTTTTGATTCTGGATTCTTCCACAATCGCAGAATTCCAGAAAATCTCCTTGGCAGTTCCGTCCGCTATAATATTTTTGTGTGCCATTGCTACAATCCTCGGGAAATTTTTTGCGACAAAATCCATGTCATGTGTAATGGCAATGACACCGGTTCCATCCCTTTTTAGTTCTTTGATAATATTCTCAAGAATCTCATTCCCCCGCTTATCCTGACCAGCCGTAGGTTCATCCAGAATCAGGTATTTTGGCTGTGTCGCAATGATCGCGGCAATTGCTACAAACTTCCGGATTGCATAAGGAATATCCAGAGGGTTCATTTTCAGATAATGACTGATTCCTGTCATTTCTATCGCCCTGCTGCTTCTCTTCTTCACCTCTTCTCCTGAAAGTTTCATATAACGCGGCATATATTCTATCTCCGCAAGAGCTGTACTGTTGAAGATCTGGTCATCTGGATTCTGGAAGACATATCCCACCGTTTTCGAAATCCACGCACAGCTTTTTTCTTTCGTATTCACGCCGTCAACCAGCACATCCCCCTTCGATGGCTTATTCAGACCGTTCATCAGCTTCACGGCTGTCGTTTTACCCGCGCCATTCTGCCCGACGATCGACAGAAGTTCTCCGTCCTTTATAACAAGATTTAAATCCTCATTTGCCACATATCCATTCGGATAGGCAAAGGAAACATCCTTAAGTTCAATTGCCATCAGCCATACTCCCCCTTTCCCTGACAAGCCTGACCGCCTGTTCTACTGTAATCGGAATCTCCTGAAGCGGCATCCCTGCCCTGCCCATCTCATGCCCCCAGACTGCGACCTGAGGAATTAAGGCGCCATAATCCAGTAATTCCATTCTGGAGAGGATATCCTTCGTCTCGCCGGAGCACACAATCTGTCCCTTCTCCATCACGATAATCTCGTCACAATATTCTGCAATCAGATCGATTTTATGTTCAACCAGAATAATCGTTTTTCCTGCCTGTTTCAGCTTTCTGATAATCTCAAACACATTTTCCGTCCCCTGCGGGTCCAACTGGCTGGTCGGCTCATCAATAACAAGCATATCGTTATCCATCACTATGATGGATGCGAATGCAACTCTCTGCCGCTGGCCCCCGGAAAGTTCATTCGGGTTTTTTGTCATCAGATCCTCTATCCCAAGCAGTTCCAGCACATCTTCCACCTTCCGGATGATCTCATTTTTTTCAACTCCCAGATTTTCCAGTCCCATCGCCACTTCTTCGAATACAGTACTTTTAATCCCACTCATCTGATTAAATGGATTCTGAAAAACATAGCCAATCTTTACTGCCAGTTCTTCTACATTATGTTCCTTAATATCTGTCCCGAAAACCTTCGCGCTGCCTTCCAGCTCACCATTATAAAAGTGGGGAATCAGCCCTCTGATCAGATTACACAATGTTGTTTTTCCTCCGCCGTTTTCGCCAATCAGGCCATAAAATTTCCCTTCTTCAAACTGGAAATTGATTTCTTTCAGGGCATATTCATCCGTCAGAGGATACTTATAATTTACGTTCTTAAATTCTGCAACAACCATCTTCAATCCTCCTTATCCGAATACCTGATAAATCTTAAATACAACCAGAAGTACAAAACAAATATCTGTCAGAATCACGACAACCTTTTCTGGGAACGGCACCGGCCGCAGTTCTCTTAAAAAGGTGTGTCCGCATTTCACGGAAAAAGCTCTCGCATCCATCGCAATTGATTTTTCTTCCGTACTTGAAATAGCTCCAAGGACAAGCGGTCCCAGAATCGGGAAAAATGCTTTAATTCTGTTAAGGACATTCCCTTCTGTCTCAATGCCGCGGGCTTTCTGGGATTCCATGATCAGGTCCGTGTTCTTTTTCAAGTCAATAATTGTCTGGAATGAGGCCAGCACAATATACGATATTTCATGCGAAACGCCCTTTTTTTCCAACGCATACATCAGGTCCCGCATCTCTGTCGTTACAAAGAACAAAACGATTGCACCGGAAAATCCAAGCAGGTAGGAAGCTGTGTTCAAACCGTTGATGAGCGCTTCCTTTGTAACAGGAAGCACCCCGAACAGTTCAAATAATACCGTCGTTCCGGACACGGAAAACTGACGGATGACCAGTGTGAAAAATCCAAAGATCAGTACAATCACACTGAATGGTTTCATAAACTGTTTTCCCCGTCCAACTGCAAACGCAAGTATACAGAACAGGATACACAGGCTGAATCCATATTTCCAGTTATTCAGCAGCATACTGGAAAATCCGAGGGCCAACAATATATTCAGTTTTGACAAAGGATTAAAATTGATAAACCAATTGTCAAACTTCTGATATTCCCGAAATGAATCAATAAAACTTTTCTCCACGCTTTTCACTCCTTATTTTTTGATATAAACATTTCCAAGACGCAGTTTCACAAGGAACCGGTTTGGCATACTCTTCAGGATAAAGAAGGTTGCCAGAATTGCCAGGAATTTATCCGCAACATCCATACAGATCGCTGCGACCATTTCTGCCAGGAATTTCGGCAGCCCGACTACAGAATGCAGCGGAATTGCAAAAAGCGCTGTTGTATCCGTTGCAAAGTTGAAACCAAACAGAATCCATGTAATGCAGGAGTTCATGACTCCCCCGATCAGTGCAAATAAGAATGCGGCCAGGATGGACTTCCATAAGGTACAGAATACTTTCCGCTTAGACAGGTATGCTGCCAGTACACCATAGATTGCACTGATGACCCCGTACCAGATATATGTAGGATATGTAATCGAATTGATGGTATTAGAAATAACACCGACTACTGCGCCGGGCAGTCCCCCACAGAGGGCACCCACCACGATGGTTCCTATCGCGTCCAGATACACCGGCAGTTTCAGGAGCATCGCGATTTGTGCTCCGATAAAGTTAAGTGCCACGCCGATAGGGATCAGAAATACTGATAATTTGTCCATTTTTTTCATATTGATTTTCTCCTTTTCCTTTTATCTTGTCAGCTTCTCAACCAGGTCCTCCAGAAGATTATCCCGGTTGATATAATATACATACTTATAAAAGTGGCCGTCTTTCCTGACTGAATACCGGTTGTCATATTCCGGAACCGGGGCATATTCGATCCGGTCATTCATCAGGTCTTTCCCAATCAGCCAGCCGACTGCCGTCACATCCCATATCGGCCTGCTCCAGGTTTTCCCTGCACCGCATGAGACAGCCTCTTGTTCCGTAAAATCTGCCAGATAATCACAAAGTGGATTTTTCCCCCGCAAATGAGTTTCCAGTTCCGGCCCGCTGACGGTAAATGCAGAAACCACACCCATACACGGAAGCTGGACGAGAGGGACCCCGCATCCGAATACAATCCTTGCACCTGCAATGTCCTGATACAAATTATATTCCCTGTTATTGGGCCAGTCATGGGCATTTCCGCCCAGCCAGACAAGAACGATCCGATTGATAATCTCCGGGTTCATCAGAATTGCAGATGCAACATTTGTTATGGCTGCAATCGCTACCACATACAAGGGATGCTCTTCGGAATAGTTCATGGCACGCCTGGCGAGATCTCTGGCTGCGTCTGAAACCACGGGTGTATGTTCATCCTGCAGGTAGTCTTCTGAACCTTTATAAACACTCCCGTACATATCCTCCCGTCCCATCAGTTCCAGCACATGTCTGATTTCCTCATAGCTCTTTTCCATGCCATCCTTCGGCCCGTCTGACTTACAGTTTGTAAAGGGTGCTGCGTAGATAGCTTTTACCCGGACCGATTCTTCAGATTTCAGCATATATGCCAGTGCATACTGGTCATCTATTTCATTGTAAGTATCCGTATCAAGCACAGCATCCACGATCTCACCGGGTTTTTCCAGCCGTTTCAGAATCCGGATATTGCGCTCACTCTGAAACACTCCGCCCTCAGATAGTCCTGCAAACTCCTCCCATTCCTTCTTCAATTCTTCATTTACCATTTAACCTGCCTCCCTTTCATCCTTTTTCAAATATTTTGAATAAATCTCTTCTTCATAGATGTCCACCGCTTTTCTGTCCGGCAGTGCAGGCTGGACTCCATATCTGGTCACACTCAGGCCGGATGCATAGATCGCGAATCCTATAGACTGTATGATGTTCTTGCCCTCGCTGAGATAAACCGCCAAAGCACTTATGAAGGAATCTGCACCCCCTGTCGTATCTACCGGTTCGAACCCTGTCCCTTCAAAATACATGGACGTCCCTGCATTCCTGAAATAACAGCCCCTTGCCCCAAGCGTAACGATTACATTGCCGATTCCCTTTTCAAGCAGCATCTCGGCCTTTTCCTCCAGACTGTTTCCATTTGGCACAAATACATTTAATTCATGCTCATTCGGTACAAAATAATCAACATACAGGAGAAGTTCCTCTTTAATTTTTTCAACTGCTGATGGTTTCAGTATCACCTCTGTTTTATTTCTCTTGCAGAATTTCATGGTATATTCCGCGATGTCTCCCGGGATTTCCAGAGACAGCAGGCAGTATTTTGCACTCTCAAACAGATATTTATAACGGTTGATATGGGAAATGCTTAAATTCCGGTTTGCCCCCGGATATACCACAATCGTGCTTTCCCCGGACCGCTCTACATTGATGTATGCTTTGCCGCTTGGCATGGAGGTATCAAAAAGTACTCCGTCCATGTGCACATGATTCTCCGTCAGGCTCGTATAAAGCTGTTTGCCGTCCATATCATTTCCGAGACACCCGATCATATAAACCTGACCGCCCAGTTTGCCGACGCCGACAGCCTGATTTCCGCCTTTTCCACCCGGATATACATAGACCCTCTCGGCAATCTGCGTTTCTCCATTGACAGGAATTCTGGATACCTCAATCGTCACGTCCATATTCATGCTGCCTACCACGATGATCTTTTCCCCCTGCTTTGTCTGGGCCGGTTCTGCAATGCTTCCCCGCTCTGTAACTGAGGGCGGATATCTCCTCATAACCTCAATTTGTTTCTCATTCTGAATCATTTCAGTCAGGTACTCAACCGCATCTCTTGCCATGTTTTCAGCAGGAAGCTTCACTGTGGTTATTCCATTTCCAAGCATTTCCATCAGCCTGCCGTCACCGATTGCAATTACGGACAGTTCATCCGGAATCACCGTACGGCTTCTCTCCAGAACCTTGCAGACACAGCAGGCAATTTCCTGTGACCCGCAGACAACCGCTGTCACATTCTCGCTCATGCACTGGCTGACACCATATTTTTCAATCTCTTTAACTGTTTCTCCTTCATATATCCATACCGGCTGTACAGGAAAATTGTTATCCTGCATTGCCTGTTTATATCCATTCAGAATACTTCTTTCGTTTTTGTAAATAATACAGGCTATTTTTTGATGCCCTGCCCTGATAAGACGTTCAGCCGCAAGCTTCCCCGCTTCTGAAAGCCGGTAATAGAAAGTTGCTTTCTGCCGTTCATCAAACTCCTTGGTACAGGACAGATACACCGATGCATTTTCAAACTTTGTGCCTGTGATCAGCTGTTCAGAATCAAGCAGAATACCTGCAATCTTTCTGCGTGCCATCTCATCGACACCCTGCTTCATCTCCTTTATCCCGTCCACATAGCTGACAGCCAGATTAAATCCTGCCTCCCGGGCTGCTTTCTCGGCGCTCATCACAAGTGCTTCCCGCTCTCTGTTATCCTTTCTTACCAGAAAACCAAGCAAATGATTCTTCAGTCCCTCTTTTTCCCGGTATTTTAAATACGGTACATAATTCTCTTCCTCTATTACCTTCAGGACCTTCCTCTTAGTCTCCTCGCTGATATCCTTATCTTTGCCGTTCATTACTTTTGAAACCGTCGATGCTGATACTCCGGCAAGTTTCGCAATATCATTTATATTCATCTTTACCTCCTTTCGTTTATTTTGTTATTCAACAAGTTTAGTAAATTATTTTTGTTGTTTGAATCTTATCATTTTATGAATTTTAAATCAATATTTCCATTAAACGAAAGTATTTTCCGACACATTCAACAAAACCACTGGTTTTCGAAACATTTTTCGCTCCATAGTTTCTGGTAAAATTGCCGATGAAAAAATTCAAATATTTTCATAGGAAAAAGAACGCACAAAAAAGGATGAAAGCTTATATTCTCATCTCAGCTTTCATCCTATTTAGTGGCCTCTTCCGCCTCTTTATTTTTTCTTTATCGTGAAATCCCCGCTCACTGAATCAAGGTTAAAGGATGCCCCGCCATCTTTATATGTTCCCCGTTCATCCGCATGTGTCACTCCAAAATCACAGTTAAATGACCCGCTTACGGTATCCAGATGGTAAGTAAATCCGTCATTCTCCGGTATCGTCAGCATAAACTCTCCGCTTACACTGTCCGTTCTGATTTTATCCGGGCAGGTACTGGATTCTATCACAACATCACCGGATACTGTATCGGATTCTACCTTCCGGCAGCTGCCCTTTACATTTACACTTCCGCTTGTGGTGCTTGTGTTCAGCTTATCCTCCACTGTCACGTCAAGTCCTGTCAGGCAGCCGCTGGTGCTGTCCATCTCCAGTTTTGCTGTTTTGCACTTTTCCAGTTCGAAATCGCCGGAAGTTGAATTCAGATTAAACCTGTCTGCCGTAATCCCTTTGATGCGTGTGTTTGAGGAAATGGTATCTATTCCCACATACCCCAGCCTTTTCCCTGTATCCTCCGGGATCTTTATTGTCAGTTCTTTACTCAGGCTCTTTCCCATTGACAGCATTTTTTTCTGTGCCTTCTGGTATTGTATCATCAGCCTTCCATTTTTGTTGTAATAGTGAAGCTGCTCATTTTCCTTCAAATCTCTTGAAGCTTTCTCATAAAACTGAACCGTATCGCCATCATATACTTCAACCCTGACACTTCCACCCATCCAGTTAATATCAAGATCGTTTATCTCGCTTCCGTCTATTTTTCCGGCCCCTGCCTGATATTTTCCGGAATCCCGATAATAATACCCGCTGCTGAATCCGATGTTGAACCAATGGAAATTACCTGTCAAACCGAGTACCAGTATGGTGACCAGCGCTGCTGCCGCAACAGACCAGGCTATAATCCGAATGATTGCTGATTGTCTTCTATCCATGTCCCCACCCTACCTTTTTAATTCAAATACAGCCTTCAGAATTCCTTCAACTGCAACACCAATCAGGAAAATCACCCATGTGATGTGCCATGCCATCGTCCAGAAACTAATCAGTATATAAATCACAACGATCAGTGCCCACAATGCACTGCTGATCGCCCTGAATGCCCTTCTGGCGGAATCTGTCTGCTGCTGCCACTCTCTGAATTCATCTACAATAGAGTCATCCGCGCGGTGATAATATGGCTTTGTCAAATTATTATAAATAAGGATTGCTGTTGCCACACCAATCATGCTAAACATCAGGGCCGGGGCAATGCTGTTCTCATAATCGCTTCCTGACATCAATATCGGAGGTAACAGACACATAATGTACAATGCAACTGCCACGGAAATCCGAAGTGCTGACTTCCTCCTCCATTTGTCCATCTTTTCGTCATATACAGGCTGCATATCCGTATTCTCATTCTGGAGCCCTGCAAGCAGTTCATCCATATCTCCGATAGTTGCAACTGCAATGTTATAGGCAGCCTCCTCCGTCTTTCCTTCTTTTAGCAGATCATGGTATTTGTCGACCAGATTCTGCAGAATCTCTTCCTTTAACTCCACTGTCTTTCTCGTTGGCTTCACATCCCTGAACAGGTGGTCCATATATGCCCTCAGTTTATCTTCCATCTTGCCTCTCCTCTCCACTTTTGATCAGAATATCTATCAGCTCTTTGGCTTCGTCCCATTCTTTCTTCATCTGATCATATGCCTGACGCCCTTCCGGGGTGATTGTATAATAGCGTCTCCTTGCCCCTGTATTCTCGTTTCCCCAATAGGAACAGATATACCCTGCCCCCTCCAGCCTTCGAAAGGCGGTATACAGTGTTGCTTCCTTTAATTCATAATTATTATTTGTCTTCACCTGAATATCCTTGTTAATCTTATAGCCATAGCTGTCCTCCCTTGTCAGGTGTGCCAGGATGATAGTATCTGTATGCCCGCGTATTAAATCTGAAGCGATTGACATATACATACCTCCTTTCTTATACTTACATTTAAACATATGATACCTCGCCTGTCAAGGTATATATTTGAATAAACCAATCCATATGAACAAAGCGGTAATAAAAATACTGCCCATGAATTCTCAGCTTCATGGGCAGTATCTTTATTTCTTAATTTCTTTCTCGGCAGATAATGCCTGCCTTGTCTCATGGATATTCCTGATATATTGCTCCTGGTTCTTTAGTGCAATTGCAGTTACAACTACATCTATGATGGCAAGCATGGCAACGCGGGAACTTGAAGGTTCCTGCTTGTAAGAGGTTTCTCTCGCCCTCACCTCAAAGACCAGATCCGCCATTTTCCCCAAAAGGGATTCTTTGAACGAGGTAATCAGTACTGTCTTGGTTTTATTTTTCTTCGCAATATTTATTACTTCCGCAAAATGCTTTGTAGTCCCTGAATTTGAAAAGATGATAATTAGGTCTTTCTTTCCAAGCAGCGCCGCACGCATTAGCTGAATATGGGAATCTATACACACCCAGGTATTGATGCCCGTCCTTAAAAACTTATTTTCTCCATCGATGGCAACTGTACCTGATCCACCCAGTCCGTAGAACTCTACTTTTCCGCCCCTGCACAAAAGCTGGAGCAGTTCTTCCATATTCTTATAGTTTATATAAGTAAATGTCTGCTGCAATGCAAGAATATGGGAGTTGACAACCTTCTGCGAGATTTCCTGCAGTGAATCGGACTCCAAAATCTCTTCATGTATAATCTTTAATGTTTCATTTGTATAATTGCTTCCCTGTGCCAGAGCAATTTTGAAGTCCTGATAGCCGTCGAAATCAAGCTTTCGGCAAAAACGTACAACTGTCGGTTCTGAAACATTGACCTGCTTTGCAAGGCTCGCAATTGACAGACGCATCGTCTCATCTGAATTTTCCAGAACGTATCCTGCCACTTTCTGTTCTGCCTTGCTTAACATATCAAACAACTCCTGAATACGCAGTAATACTTCATTTTTTGAATGTAAGATCATAAGTGAATCCTCCCCAAAGTCATCCTGTTTTCCGGGATTACACAATTATCTTACCACAGGAAACTGTCAAGTACAATTAATTTCAGACATTCAGCATGTGTTCGGGATTCTTCTCAATCAAAACTTCAACCAGATGTTCTGATACGATTCTGGTAACATTCTTCATTGTTTCTATGGTAGAAGCCCCTATATGAGGAGTCATTGTTATGTCTAGTTCCCGAAGCGGAGATTCTAAATCCAGAGGCTCCTCTGCAAAAGCATCCAGTGCCGCCCCGCGGATCCTTTTTTCCCTAAGCGCCTCAATCAGCGCATCTGTCTCTATAAGGCCCCCTCTGGCGGTATTGACTATAATGACCTCTTTTTTCATCTGTCTTAAACTTGTTTCATTGATTATGCCCTGTGTACTTTCCAACAAGGGCAGGTTAAGGCTGACAAAATCACTTTCCCTGTAAATCTGATTAACGTCATCTACCAATTCCACCTGAAACGCCTTACACCACTTCAGATCAGGAGCTGCATCATAGGCTAGCACACGCATCCGGAATCCTTGCAACAGCTCTACAAACCGCCTTCCAATAGCTCCCAGTCCAAGCACTCCGATCGTTTTCCCGGAAATCTCCACCCCTACCTCTCTTTCCCATCTCCCCTGATCAATCAGGCGGGAATGTTTTACAACTTTCCTTGCCTCGCACAGCAAAATCCCCAGATTCAGTTCTGCAACTGCCTGCGCATTGGCTCCCGGGCAGTTTCCCACATAGATATGCCGCTTTGATGCCTCCGCAACATCGATATGATCCACCCCGGTACCGTTCATATGTATGACTTTCAGCTTCTTTCCTGCCTCCAGAACCGTTTTATCAATCCTGTCTATTCCGCAGACCAGTGCATCATAATCTGGAACTGCCTCTGCTATTTGTTCACTTGACATATTGCTCACAGATGCTCTTTCAATTTCAATTCCTTTCTCCTTAAGTTCCTCAATAATTTCAGGATTATATCTTGCAAATGATTTTGAAGTTACTAACACTTTATACATATTTACCTCCTGGCTCTGCCAGGCATTAAACTTTCTATAATTCAATGTTATACATTGCATTTCTGAGTCTTATGTATTTCACATATTTTTTCTGATATGAAATATGTTTGTCAATATCCGGCTGATATACAAAGTCCACAGCCAGTTCTTTTTCAAGTGACAGTTCCTTTAGTACACCAATCCCATAGAGGGCAAAGATAGCCGCACCCATAATAGAACCTTCCGCCATATTGAGCGTAATAATCTTTTTCCCCAGTATATCTGCAAGCATCTGGCACATCGTTTTTGTTCTGGAAAGACCACCGGTAAGAATCAAGTCCGGGCATATTTTCACCTGTTCATGAATAATATTTACAAGCGAAAACAGATCAAACCCAATACTTTCCAGATATGACTTTACAATATCTACAAGAGTGTGCTCATGAGTCAGCCCGTAAATCGTTGCCTTCACCTTATCATCCCAGTAGGGACTTCTGCACTTAATCAGATAGGGCAGGAATAAAAGATCATCGCAGGCCGGGGGAAGTTTATACAGCTTTTTGTCTACCACATCAAAAATCTCATCAAAGCTCTTTGCATACGCAAATTCTGCAATATTCCGGATCATCCACTGATATCCATTTCCCACATTACTTAAGATCCCACCATATACCCACATATGATCTGTCACGGCATAAGTCCACATCCGTTGCTCACTGTCCACCACCGGGACAGATGTCAGAACCCTTGCAGCTCCGGAGGTACCCAAGTCAATATTGATGACTCCTTCTTTTGAAGCTCCGCTCCCCAGATTTGCAAGTGGCCCGTCTCCTCCGCCCGGTACAACTTTTATTCCTGATGGAAGCCCCAGCTCTTCTCTCAATTCCTGATTTCTGAACTCAAATACTGCTGCACCTGAAACAGGGCAGGATAACTGCTCCTCTGAAATTCCGATCATACTCAGGGCACGGCTGTCCCATTCCAACTGATGAATATTGAACAGCCCGCTTCCTGATGCCATCGAGTAATCTACAACATACTCACCAATTATTTTTTCCATAATGTACTCTTTAATCGAAATGTATTTATAAGCCTTCGCTGCAATCTCCTGTTCATTCTCCCTGAGCCACATAATCTTGGATAAAGGATACATCGAGTTCAAAGGACAGCCGGTTGCCTCATAGAGATAACTTTTTCCATAGATCATAGAAAGTCTTTCTGCCTGTTCGTCACTTCTGGAATCCGACCAGAGAATCATATGATACAGTGGATGTCCGTTTATATCGACTGGAAAAATATTATACATCTGACTGCTGAATGACATCGCTTTAATACTCTGTCTGTCAACTCCGGCATTCTCAACGCAGGCCCTGACTGTATCTTTGAAATACTTCTCAATTTCACCCGGAGACTGTTCCTGCATATACTTACTCACGAGAATGACATCGTATCTGGTCTGCTCTCTATGCAGGATATTTCCTTCTTCATCGATAATCATGGCTCTCACACTTGATGTTCCGATATCCAACGCAAGGACATTTGTACTCATATATTTTTTACCTCTCTTCCTGACCGGATTCTTTTATGGTTACCTAACTCTGGCGTGCTGCTCTGATATTGGCCGAAAACCGCCTCGCAAGATCAGTAATTGCCCCATAATCACCTGTCTTTGCTCCTGCTGTCAGGCTTCCGCCTGCGCCAACAGCAACACAGCCTGCCTTAATCCATGTTTCTACGTTATCAACATCCACACCGCCCGACGGCATCATTTCAGCCTGTGGCATGGGACCTTTGACGGCTTTCACAAAATCAACTTTTAAGACATTGCCCGGAAAGATTTTTACGATGTCCACACCATATTTTAACGCTTCAGAAATCTCTTTCAGGGTCATACACCCCGGCATATAGGGAATTTTATATAAATTGCAGAGCATCGCAGTTTCTCTGTCAAAACTGGAGCTTACGATATATTGGGCTCCGCTTAATATTGCAATTCTTGCCGTAGGTGCATCTAAAACGGTTCCTGCACCGATTAGAATTTCTTCCGGTTTATATGTTTTTGCCAGTTCTTCAATGATGCGATGTGCTCCCGGCACTGTAAATGTAATCTCTACTGAGGCGCAGCCTCCCGCGATGCAGGCTTCTGTAATCTTCTTTGCCTCATCCGCGTGTTCCGCACGCACGACCGCAACTAATCCATTTTCTTTTATTTTTTTTAATATTTCTTCTTTTTTCATTTTCATTCTCCTATATCTTTCATAAATTTACAATAGTTTTCTTGAAAGGGCACATATTTTAAAGTAAAAAGAATACCTTACCTCATCCAGACTGCTTTTACTGATAAAGCAGATTTGGCAGGAATGTTATAATCTGTGGGACGAATACTGCAATCAAAATAACCGCAAATGTGACAATTGTATAGGGGATGAGTTCTTTACTCACCTCGCTAAATGTCTTCTTGGTCATTCCGCACGCCGTGAAAATCAGTGTCCCGACCGGAGGTGTAATAAGCCCTGTTGTCAGAATTGCAAGGAAAATCACTCCAAAATACACCGGATCAATTCCATACTGAGTCACCGGAGCAATAAAAATCGGTGCAAGTATCAAGATTGCAGGTGTCAGGTCCATGATCATCCCGACAATAACCAACAGTATAAATACGATCAACATGAACACCATTTGAGAATCCGCAAATTTTAATAAATAGTCAGCAACCTGCTGTGGTACACGGTTATATGTCAGTACCCAGGCAACTGCTGACGCACTTCCTACGATTGCCATAACAGTTCCTGTAGACTTCATGGATCTTTCAAAGATTTGTGTGATGCCTTCAAGCTTCAGTTCTTTATATACAAACTTTGAAATAATAAATGCATAAACTACAGTAAAGGCTGCTGCTTCCGTTGCAGTAAAGATTCCTGCTACGATTGTCACCATGATAAATATCGGAAGCATAATTGCCCAGATGACGCCTTTTGATTCATTTTCTTCCACATCAATAACATTTCCCATATTTTTTACTGCACTTTTGGGAACATAGTATCCGCGCTTTTTCCCAATAATATAACTCAGGACCACATGGCCGGCAGTAATCAGAAGACCCAGTATCATCCCCCCTACGAAAAGGCTCGGTATTGCGGCTCCGGTAATAGAGCCATAAAGGATAACCGGTATGCTGGGCGGAATGATGGGCCCTACAACACCGCCTGCTGCCACCACTGCCCCACTGTATGCAGATCCATATTTTTGTTTCTGCATGGCCGGAATCATAATTGCACCGATAGCCGCTGCCGTAGCGATGGCAGAACCGTTAATCGCTGCAAATATCATGGCGCTGACACCTGCAACCATTGCAAGCCCTCCGGGAATATTTCCCAGCTTTTTTGAAACTGCGGCAATAATTCGTTTTGTCATCCCGCCTGAGTTCATAATCTCGCCTGCCAGAATAAAAAAGAAAATAGCCGTCAGAGAATAGTTATCCATTGATTTAATAAACTGATGTGCAAATACCAGTACCTGTACATCACTGAAATACAGCAGTATAATTGCAGATAGAGACAGTGACAATACGATTGGTACACCAATCACAAAAAATACTGCAAAAATGCCCAAATATAATAACAGTGTACTCATATCTTTTTACTCCTCCTGCCTGTCCTTTTCCTGTTTACGCAATGTCTTAACGATTCCCCAAATTCCAATAAATATCCAGACTACACCTGCAATTACTCCCGGTATATAAAACATGGCTCCCGGCAGTTTTGTGGCAGGCAGCGGAATCTTTCCGATTACAGAGATAATTCCGGCACCATATACCATCAAATTCCAGCCTATGATAATCAGTACAGCATACGCAGCCACTGCACAGACTTTTCTGGTCGTTTTGTTCCTGTTAGAAACAACATCAAACCCGATATGACCGCCCGTTATAAACAGATCGGTGATTCCAATAAACATTGCCCATGCAAAAAGAAGGCGTATGACTTCTTCTGCCCAGAGAAATGTATCCCCTAGTATGTACCGTCCCAATGCATTTATGAACATAATCAGTGTCATGGAGAGACCCAAAATCATTAACATTATATTTTCAACCTTTTTTACCTGATTTTTCACTTTTTAACCCTGCTTCCCTTTCCCGGATCTGCCGCTGTGGCTCACGCTCCTGAAGCGGCTGCTCCCCGTTTTATTTTTGTGCTTCTTCAATTACTCTGTCCATAAATTCCTTTCCAATTACCGATTCAAATTTCACATATGTGCTTTGGGCGGCCTCCTGAAAGGCCATCTTTTCTTCATCTGTAAGTATATAAATATCAGATTTCTGAGCGATCTCATCAATATATTCCTGCTCCTGTGTGCGCCCCGCTTCTCTCTCATAAATCCGGACATCATATGCGGCTTTCGTTACAATTTCCTGCAGTTCCTCCGGCAGATCCTCAAGAAGCGCCTTACTGTACAAGACCGGGACAGGCGAATATACATGATCTGATATCGTTGTATATGGCTGGACCTCATAGAACTTATTCGTTGCAATAATTGAAAGTGGATTTTCCTGTCCATCAATAACATTCGACTGAAGTGAAGTGTATATTTCACCAAATCCAAGTGGGGTCGGTGCGGCTCCAAGCTTCTGGAAGAAATCAATATGCACATCATTCTGCATGGTCCTCAGTTTGATTCCTTTCAAATCCTCAGGTTTTACAATTTTTCGTTTATTGTTCGTCAATTCGCGGAACCCGTTTTCCCACCAGGAAAGTCCTACTATACCGATATCCTCCATGCTAGAGAGCATCTCGGTTCCGATTTCGCCATCCAGCACCCTGTCGGCCTGATCGGTATTGAGGAAAAGGAACGGCAGGTCAAATGCAAGATATGAAGGTTCAAAAAGTCCAAGCGGGCCAGTCGTTGTCGGACACATATCCAGTGCTCCGATCTGTAACAGTTCTATCATTTCTTTTTCCGAGCCAAGCTGTGAGGAAGGGAAAAGCTGTACATCTACATCATATCCCATCTCCCCTGCTTCCTTTTCCACCCTTTTTTCAAATTCCTTTGATGCCAGATCAATTGGATGGCCGGGGTTAGTTCCATATCCTACTTTGATTGAATAGGATTTTCCCTTTACTGACACTCCACATCCTGAGAGCATACTAATCGCCAGAGAAGCTGATAACAAACACACAATCCATCTTTTCATTCTTATCTCTCCCATTTTTTGATAAATTCCGCAGAACTATATGCGTTTTCAAATGCTTCTTTCTCCTTTTCGTTCAAGTCTCTGACCGGGAGTCGGAAACCACCGAATTTAAGTCCTCTCTTCTCAATTGCATATTTATAACCAGATGCATATGGCCCGATTTTAAAGATACTTCTCATCTGGTTAATTTCTTTTTGGATTTCACATGCGTGATCCTTGTCTCCCGCATTGTATGCGTTCCACAGAGCAACGAAAATTTCGGGATGAGAATTAGCAATCGCTGTCACGATTCCTTTTGCACCTGCACACAAGGAAAGGTAAAATAGTCCATCTGATCCGCTGATGGCGATTGCCTCTTTTGGAAGCTCATTTATGTAATCCTGAAACAAGACCATATCCTTACTGCTGTCTTTTACACCAACAATGTTCTCACAAGTCTGTACCAGTCTCTTGTATAACTTCACTGACAACTTATTATTTGCCCTGTCCGGATTGTTATAAATGAAGATTGGCATCTGAGGAACTGCACTGGCAATGGCTGAAAAATTTTGATACAGGTTTTCTTCATCATAAGGATAGAACCACGGAGTGATAAGTGCCATTGCATGAACACCTTTCTCATAACAGTATCTGGCAAATGCTATGCTCTCAGCTGTATTTACACAGGTACCCTGTACGATGATATCTACACGGTCCTTTACCTGATCCACCAGAACATCAATGATATGCTTTTTCTCCTCCAGAGGAATGTTGATTCCCTCCCCCATCGTTCCTATCGGAAACAATCCGTGGATACCACGTTCGATCATAAATTCAATATGTTCCCGGTAAGCAGTCTCATCTAACACGCCTTCCTCAGTAAACGGTGTTAAATTTGCAACAATGATTCCTTCAAATTTTCTGACTAATGTAATCATATTTCTCTACCTCACTTTTTAAAATGTAATTTAACTACATTTGAATCTTATCATGTTAGTAGTAATTTTACAATATATTTTTTATCAATTTATGTATTAATACTACTTTTCGTCAAAATTCACAATTTAGTAACGGTAGATTTGTTAAGAAATCATAGTTGATTTTCTAAATCTATACTATAAAATAATCACGACACACAATCATATCCTTCCTCCACGTAACATTCTATATCTAGGCTAATATACTAAAAAGAAAAAGAAAGAAGTATTTCTATGAAATTTTGTTGTCCAAATCCGCCCGAACCTCCCTGTGGGGAAGATGATGGACGCCGCTTTTTCGCCCAGTTTGCGGTCCAGTCCAGCCCGCCTTCGGGTTCTGAACTCCCTATGCTGGTTTATTTTCAGGAAGGGGAGCAGATTCGTCTGGAACAGGACAGCCAGATCATCCTCCCTCCCGGCTATCTCTACCTGATAAACTACCTATTCCTGGCCATACCGGAAGCCGATGGATATATGCAGATCATTCCTAAGATTAATAACTCCCTCCGCCTGCTTTACGCCTCCTATGCGCCGGCCGGAAGCGTGGGCCGAAATGCTACGGCTTCGGGAAGCTTTACTACCAATGAGGCTCTTACACAGGAAGCAGCGCTCTCTTTCCATCTGACGTATCCGCCTACGGTCAGAAATATCGATATTTCGGGAGCTATATCCGTTACCCCAGTCATTAAAATATAAAGTCACTGTACCACTCCTTTTTATTGATAATCTGACTAGCTCATTATAAAAGCAGCCGGATTTACATTAAATTTGTAAATCCGGCCGCTCTCATAACCGTCTGAAAAGCGAATATTCAATTGTTACCGGCCCGGGTTCATGCAAAGTGATTTTATATCTGTATACTCCATTCCAAGGCTCAGCGCCACATTTTGATATGTCACCTTCCCCAGATAAGTATTCACAGCAGAATAAATCACTTCATTCTCCCTGCATGCCTCTTCCAGACCCTTCTTAGCAATCTCCAGCCCATAACGCAGGGTGGCGTTGGTCAGTGCGATGGTTGAAGTTCTCGGCACCGCTCCCGGCATGTTTCCGACACAATAGTGAACAACACCGTCCACTGTATAAATCGGGTCATTGTGGTAAGTCATCTTTGTCGTCTCGCAGCATCCGCCCTGGTCTACTGCCACATCTACAATCACGGCACCTTTTTTCATCTGCTGAAGGTATTTCTTCTTAATGACCTTTGGGGCAGCTTTTCCGGGGATCAGTACACATCCGATTACGAGGTCCGCATTTCTCAATGCTTTTTCTATATTTCTATCATTGGAAACCAGTGTCTGGATTCTGGCACCGAAAATATCATCCAAATATTGCAGTCTCTGGGTATTCACGTCCATGATGGTAACATTTGCCCCCATACCGGCTGCAATCTTACACGCGTTTGTTCCAACGGATCCTCCGCCTATAATGACAATATCTGCCTTTGGAGTCCCTGGGACCCCTGCCAGAAGCACCCCTTCCCCTCCATACATTTTTTCCAGATACTTAGCCCCTTCCTGTACACTCAGTCGTCCTGCAATCTGACTCATAGGCGCTAAGAGCGGCAGGCTTTTGTCCCTTTCCATGAGTGTTTCATAAGCCACCCCTTTTACTCCTGATTCCAGCAGTGCTTCCGTCAATGGTTTATCCGCCGCAAGATGGAGGTATGTGTAGAGGATCAATCCTTCATGGAACAGTGGATATTCTTCCGGAAGTGGCTCTTTTACCTTCACCATCATTTCAGAAATATCCCAGACCTCTTTTGCCGTACCCATAATTCTTGCCCCGGCCTCTTCATATTCCGAATCTGGAAACCCCGATCCCACGCCCAGTCCGGATTCTACATATACCTCGTGTCCGGCATTGACGTAACTTCCTGCATTATCCGGTGTCATTCCTACACGGTATTCCTGTTTCTTGATTTCCTTCACACAACCGATTCTCATAGCACTTTCCGCCTTTCTCATAGAGATTCCGTTACTGATTTTTCTGTTTTTATTTTTATTATACAAAATCTTTTTGGGGAAAGCTATGCTTATCTGGATATATGGTGTTATAATATTATGATGTTGGGGTCAAAAGGTGTTTTGACCCCTGATGCTTACGAATTTCTCCGCACTTCGTGCTCCCGAAATTCTAAAAACATTCGAAATCCGCCCTGATCGGGCTACTTTCTCATGTTTTACGGGTCCCAAAGTCATCCAATTGCATGCGAGCATGCATTGTATGACCTTTTGACCCTGGCATCATATTATTCGTCAATATTTATTATTTAGGGGGATTTACTACAGTGAGAAAAAATGTTGATTTACTGAACGGGCCGATCGCCGGCTCACTTGCCCGGCTCGCGCTCCCGATTATGGGGACTTCGCTGATCCAGATGGCTTATAACCTGACGGACATGCTCTGGATCGGGCGCCTGGGAAGCAATGCCGTTGCCGCAGTGGGGGCTGCCGGCATGTATATATGGCTTTCGGCCGGTTTTACTATGCTTGCCCGCATGGGGGGACAGGTCCTGACCGCCCAGTCGCTGGGTGCGGGTAAGAATGAAGAGGCTGTACGCTATGCATCTGCCGCGCTTTGGATGGGCCTTATTCTGGGGCTTCTGTACGGTGCCGTTTCTATTGTTTTTCATGTGCCGCTTGTCGCCTTCTTCCGGCTGAACAGCCCGGAGGTCATCCGCAATGCACAATGGTATCTGATCATTACATGTGGAGCCATTGTTTTTAACTTCATCAACCAGATCCTGACCGGACTGCTGACTGCGATGGGCAACAGTATCACCACATTTTGGTCTACAACGACAGGGCTCCTCATTAATCTGGTTCTGGATCCGATCCTGATCTTTGGCCCTGGCCCGCTTCCTGTACTGGGTGTAAAGGGAGCCGCCATTGCAACGGTATTCGCACAGGTTATTGTATTTGTGATCTATATCATGCGGATTCGAAAAGACCCTGTCATTTTTTCAAAGGTTAAGATTTTCCACCGGCCTGATTTCCGTTATATCAAAGAGATTCTGCTGATCGGTCTGCCTGCTGCCGTACAGAATATTTTCTTCACAGCCATCTCGATGATCATAGCAAGACTGATCGCGGGATGGGGCGATGCAGCCGTGGCAGTACAGAAGGTCGGCAGCCAGATCGAATCTATCTCATGGATGACCGCGGAAGGGTTCGGAAGTTCGGTCAATGCATTCACGGCCCAGAATTACGGGGCCGGAAAAAATGAAAGAGTCCGGAAAGGCTATTTTACGGCACTAAGGATTATGGGAATCTGGGGTGTATTCACCACACTTGCACTGCTGCTCTTCCCTGAATTTTTGTTCCGCCTCTTCATATCAGAGCCGGATGTCATACCGATGGGCGTCGATTACCTCCGTATCCTTGCACTGTCCCAGCTTTTCATGTGTACAGAGGCTGCCTCTGCAGGAACCTTTCAGGGACTCGGCAAATCCATGCCGCCTTCCCTCACCGGGATCACGTTCAATCTGCTGCGTATCCCCCTGGCAGTCTTGCTCTCTGCAACTGTGCTGAAACTGAACGGAATCTGGTGGAGTATTACCATATCCAGTATTATAAAAGGTATCATACTTCCTGTCTGGCTGATGTTGTTCATGCACCGGCTCTGGAAGAATAAGAAATCCTGACATACAAAAATACCGCAAAATGAAAATGAACTTCATTCTGCGGTATTTTTTTAATCGGTCTCTCTGAGTCCCAGTATCCCTTCTACAAGAGTTCTCACATCGTCAAGAATATAATCAAACGCGCCCGCCTGGCACATGTTAATCAGCACCATGCCGATCGGAACGGCAAGGATCATTCCCAGTACACTGCTTACTTTATAGCCGATATAAAGCAGAAGCAGCGTTACAAGAGGGTTCATCCCCATGCTATCCCCGACCAGTTTCGGCTGCAGAAGCTGGCGCACGAGCTGGGTCACTGCATAGATGACAAGGAGCATTACCGTTGTCTTATAATCCCCTGTCAGGACCTTATAAAGCGCCCAGGGAATCATGGCCGTCCCTGTCCCGAAAAACGGGAGAAAGTCAAGAAATGCAATCAAAAATGCCACCAGCACGGAATAATGGACACCGAGAACCGCAAAACCTGCAAAAAGTATCAGGAACACAACTCCCATGATTTTGAACTGCGCCTTGAAGTATCCCCCCACCGCAAATTTCAGATTGTCCATGACCAGACTCATCCTCTTTTCAACAGACGGAGGTGATACTTTCTTCAGCCAGCTTATGACTTCCTCTCTCTGTACGGTGAAGAAATAAGCTGACATAATTGCCACAATAAAAGAAATCAGCCAGGAAGGAAGGCTCTTGGCAAAATTGCCCGCCGCAGTCACTGTCGGCTGGCTGATTTTTGAAACCAGATTTCCCATATATTCATCCAGATTCAGCACAACTGTGTTCCAGCCGTTCTGAATGCCTTCCGGAAGTCTGGAAAATGCGCCGGACAATGTATCCCCGATCTGCCGCAGTCCCTTTTCCAGTTGTGCGTACAGCTCTGGAAAATTCTTGACCAGATCTCCGATCTCTGCTGTTATACGGCTAATGGCAAAATACAGAACCAGCACGATGAGTGCCAGCACAATGATGACAATAAGCGCAGACCCCAGCTTTTTTACAATCTTTAACCGCTTCTCCAGCCAGTTGACCAGCGGTGTGGCGATTGCAGAAATGATCCAGCCTATTACAAACGGCATCAGGAAACCAATCGCCTTGATTCCGATTATAACAAACGCAGCCGTTGCAATCAGGCTGAAGATAAGGCTTACAGCTACCTGCCAGTAAGGCCTTTTTTTCTCCATACTTATTCCACCTCTTGTCTGTCCAAATACTCCGTTTCAACGAATTCCCAGATTTCATCTCTGCCCTGTTTGGTAACGGAGGAAAAAGGAATGATTTTTGTTCCCGGAACCAGATCCAGTCCTTCTCTTACCATTTTGACATGTTTCTGTATCTGGCTTCTCTTTAGTTTGTCCAGCTTCGTGGCAATTATAACAGGGGCAAATCCCTGGTCCACAATCCAGCGGTACATCATTTTATCATTTGCGGATGGCTCATGGCGGATATCAATCAGCAGGAATACCGCGCGCAGCTGGCTGGAACCATGAAGATATCTTTCAATCAGCTTTCCCCACTGTGCCTTTTCCTTCTCTGATACTTTTGCATACCCGTATCCCGGAAGATCTACAAGATACATCTCCTCATTGATGTTATAAAAATTGATTGTCTGCGTTTTTCCCGGTGTCTGGGAAATCCTTGCATAGGATTTCCTGTTCATCAGGGCATTGATCAGGGAGGACTTCCCGACATTTGATTTGCCTGCAAATGCAATCTCAGGCTTGTCATTGTCCGGCAGTACGCTTGTGATCCCGCAGACCGTCTCCAAATTGATACTTCTGATTATCATACATCTCTCCTGTCTTCCTGTTCGTCTGCCAACAGGGCGGTCTTTAATACTTCGTTCATATGCTCTACCGGAAGAATCTCCAGTCCCTTCGTAATTTCTGAAGACAATTCTTCCACGTCTGCCACATTCTCCTTCGGGATCAGTACTGTCTTGATTCCGGCATTCTTTGCAGCAAGCAGTTTCTCCTTCAGCCCCCCGATCGGAAGGACTCTTCCGCGCAGTGTCACCTCACCTGTCATGGCCAGATCCGCCCTTACTTTATGTCCGGTAATCGCGGAAATCATAGCCGTCGCCATCGTAATACCCGCAGAAGGGCCGTCTTTCGGAACTGCTCCCTCCGGGATATGTACATGGATATCATGCTTTTCAAAGAAATCATCTGCAATCTGGTACTCTCTGCTGACAGAGCGGATATAGCTGATGCCCGTCTGTGCGGATTCCTTCATCACATCGCCGAGCTGTCCTGTCAGCATGATGTCTCCGCTTCCCGGCATGACATTGACTTCAATCTGGAGGGTATCCCCGCCTACACTGGTCCATGCAAGCCCTCTTACAATACCGACTTCGTCTGTTGCATTGACCATCTGGTACGTATATTTTTCTTTTCCCAGATACTTATGGATATTCTTCTCTGTCACCGCAATTCCCTTTTTCTGCGTTGTCAGGATCTCTTTTGCCGCTTTTCTGCAGACATTACCAATCTCTCTCTCCAGCTGTCTGACGCCGGCTTCCTTTGTGTAGTTGCGTGCCATTTTCCAGATTGCGTGCTTACTAAACGTCAGCTGTTCCGGCTTCAGGCCGTGTTTGTCTAGCTGCTTTGGAATCAGGTGTTCCACTGCAATGTGCAGCTTTTCATTCTCCGTATAACTACTGACCTCGATGACCTCCATCCGGTCCAGAAGCGGTCTCGGGATTGTCTGAAGCGTATTCGCAGTTGTAATAAACAAGACCTCGGACAAATCCAGCGGTACTTCCAGATAATGGTCACGGAACTTGCTGTTCTGCTCGCTGTCAAGCACCTCCAAAAGTGCGGAAAATGTATCTCCTTTATAATCTGTACTTACCTTGTCGATCTCATCCAGAAGCATGATCGGGTTCTTTGCACCGGCAGTCTTCATCGCACTGGCTATTCTTCCCGGCATTGCCCCCACGTAGGTCTTCCTGTGTCCGCGAATCTCTGCCTCGTCACGCACACCTCCCAGAGAGATTCTTACATATGGCTTCTTCAGGGCCCTTGCCAACGATTTTGCAATAGATGTCTTACCTGTTCCCGGCGGCCCAACCAGACATAAGATCGGGCTTTCCCCCTTCTTCGTGAGAGATCTCACTGCAAGGAATTCCAGAATCCTCTCTTTTACCTGATTCAGCCCGTAATGGTCCTCATCCAGCACCTTCTGTGCAAACTCAATGTTATTGCTGTCTTTTACCGCCTTATTCCAGGGCATTTCCAGCAGCGTCTCGATATAGGTCCTGATGACCCCGCTCTCGGCAGGGCTGTTCAGGGAGCTTTTGAAACGGCCGATCTCCTTCTCCAGCTTTTCCTTTACTTCCTTCGGCGCCTTCAGCGCTTTTGCCGCTTTTTCAAATTCTTCTGCATCGGATATCGTTGTATCCTCGCCGAGTTCCTCACGGATTAGTTTTAACTGTTCCCTCAGAATATATTCCCTCTGGTGTTTATCGACCCTTTCCTTTACTTTCATCTGGATCTCTTCTTTGATATCCATGATCTGGACTTCATTTACCAGTTTGAATGCAAGCGCCTCATACCGTTTCCAGAAATCCGTCTCGTTCAGGATTTCCTGCAGGTCTGTATAATAAAGGGGAGTGTTTGCAGCAATTTCATCTACAAGCTTCTTCAGTCCCTGTATCTCCAGCACCTGTGCCACAGCCTCCTTGGACATCTTTCCGTTCTTTGCCGCAAAGTCAACAAACATATCCTTCAGTCCGCGCTCCATCGCCTGTCCGTTCAGGTCCTCGGGAATCGTGATGTCAGATTCATCAATGACATCCACCTCAGCGCGCATATACGGATCCTCATACTCGATTGTGCTTAGTATGCCCCTTGTCTCTCCGGAAACAAGTACTCTTACAATATGCTTGGGCAGCTTGATGATCTGCTTGATCGTCCCCACTGTCCCCACTTCGAACAGGTCCTCCTTTTTGGGATTCTCTGTCTCTATATCCTTCTGTGTTACCATAAATATCTTCTGGTCTTCTACCATAGCCTCCTGAATAGCTGCTATGGAACGCTGGCGGCTCACATCAAAGTGAACAATCATCTCCGGCATAATTGTCATGCCGCGCAGCGCAACCATCGGAAGGCTTCGCCTCTCACTTTTCATTACGTCTCCTCCTGCCTGTATGTCTTTTCTTAATGTTTCAATAGCTTTCCGCCTTTTTATCAGACATGCTAAAAGGGCGGATACATGGTCATTCCATTGCACCCGCCCGAATCTTTACGCGCTCACTGAGTTCAGGAACGATCTGCGTTCTTCTCCATCGCATTCATACAATGGCCTTCCCGTTCCTTTTACTACTTCTTTTGTTATCCGGCATCCCTTGATCGTATCATCAGACGGCACCTTAAACATCGTATCCATCATGATGTTCTCCATAATCGCCCTGAGACCTCTGGCCCCGGTCTTTCTGGCAAGAGATGTCTCTGCGATTGCATACAGGGCTTCTTTATCAAATTCAAGTCTTACCCCGTCTAATTCAAGCAGTTTCTGATACTGCTTCACAATCGCACTCTTCGGTTCTGTCAGGATTCTGATCAATGCTTCCTCGTCGAGCATATCCAGTGAAACATTCACCGGCAGACGGCCTACAAGCTCCGGGATCAGGCCATATTTGACCAGATCCTGCGGAAGTACCTGATGAAGCAGTACATCTACATCATATTCATGTTTGGAAGCGATCTCCGCATTAAAACCGATTGACTTCTTGTCGAGACGTGTCTCGATGATCTTGTCAATCCCCTCAAAAGCACCGCCGCAGATAAACAGGATATTCGTCGTGTCTATCTGGATCAGTTCCTGATGAGGATGCTTCCTGCCGCCCTGTGGCGGAACAGAAGCCACGGTTCCCTCAACAATCTTCAAAAGAGCCTGCTGTACACCTTCCCCTGATACATCACGGGTGATGGACGGGTTCTCTGATTTTCTCGTAATCTTATCAATCTCGTCTATATAAATGATTCCATGCTCCGCACGTTCAATGTCCCCGTCCGCAGCCTGAATCACCTTCAGCAGGATATTCTCAACATCCTCGCCTACATAGCCTGCTTCCGTAAGCGCCGTCGCATCTGCGATGGCAAACGGCACATTCAGAATCTTGGCCAGTGTCTGGGCAAGCAGCGTTTTACCGCAGCCGGTCGGTCCCAGCATCAATATATTACTCTTCTGCAGTTCAACCCCTAAGTCCTGTTCTGCCATAATCCGCTTGTAATGATTATATACAGCGACTGAAAGTACCTTTTTGGCTTCATCCTGTCCGATCACATATTCATCAAGGAATGTCTTCATCTCTTCCGGTGTCAGAAGATTGATGTCATCGAACTCTTTTCTTTCGTCATATTCGAATTCTTCCTCAATAATCTCAGCACACACATCGATGCATTCGTCGCAGATATATGCCCCGTTAGGGCCCGCAATCAGCTTGCGGACCTGTGACTGGGTCTTATTGCAGAAGGAACATCTTACTGTATCATCACTTACTTTTCCTGCCATATTACATTTCACCTCATATTGCCATTAGTGTCTGGCAAGTATTTCATCAATTAATCCATATTCCTTTGCCTCTTGGGCGGACATAAAGTTATCTCTCTCTGTATCGCGCCTGATCACTTCCAGGCTCTGTCCTGTATTCTCTGCCAGAATCGTGTTCAATTTTTCACGGGTCTTCAGGATATGCTCTGCAACAATCTTGATTTCTGTAGCCTGACCCTGTGCACCGCCTGAAGGCTGGTGGATCATAATCTCTGCATTCGGAAGTGCAAAGCGTTTGCCCTTCTGGCCGCCTGAAAGCAGGAATGCCCCCATGCTGGCCGCCATTCCGACACATACTGTAGATACATCGCACTTGATGTACTGCATTGTATCATAAATCCCCATGCCTGCTGTTACAGAACCTCCCGGACTGTTTATATACAGCTGTATATCCTTATCCGGATCATCTGCCTCGAGGAAAAGAAGCTGTGCAATAATGACACTTGCTGAAACATCATTCACTTCTTCTCCAAGGAATATAATTCTCTCTTTTAATAATCTTGAATAAATGTCGTAGGAGCGTTCTCCACGGCTCGTCTGTTCAATGACGTAAGGTACTAAACTCATCGATGTCCCTCCTAATTAATTTGAATCAAATCTGCCACACCTGTGCAGCAGTCTCACCGGGTTATCTCCCCTCAAACCTGAATTCCGTTAAAAGGATTATGCCTCAACTGCTGCCTCGGCAATCAGTGTAACTGCTTCTTGTACAGCGATGTCTTCCTTCATCTGGTTCTTCTCATTCTCTCCCATAAACTCTTTCAGTTTATCAACTTCCATCTGGTATGACTCAGCCATCTTCTGGAGTTCTTCTTCCAGACGTTCATCTGATACTTCAATGTTCTCAGCTTTTACAACAGCCTCAAGTACAAGTCTTGTCTTGATGCGTTTCTCAGCCTGTGGCTTCAGTTCTTCCATCATCTTCTCTTCTGTCATTCCTGTGAACTGGAAGTACTGCTCAACAGACAGGCCCTGCTGCTGGATACGGCGTGCAAAGTCATCTGCCATCTGTCTTACCTGCATATCAATCATAGCTTCCGGAATGTCCATCTGTGCATTCTCGATCGCTTTATCTACTGCCTGGTTCTCTTTTTGTTCTTTTCCTTCACGCTCTTTGCGCTCTTTGATGTTCTTCTTTACTTCTGCCTTGTAATCATCCAGTGTCTCGCACTCAGATACTTCAGATGCAAATTCATCATCTAATTCAGGCATCTCTTTTGCCTTAATAGAATGTACGGTACATTTGAAAACAGCTTCTTTCCCTGCCAGTTCTTTTGCCTGGTAATCATCCGGGAATGTCACCTTTACTTCTGTTTCCTTGTCAATCTCAGCGCCGATCAGCTGCTCTTCGAATCCCGGGATAAAAGAACCGGAACCGATTGTCAGCGGGTAATCCTCACCCTTTCCGCCTTCGAATGCTTCTCCGTCAACGAATCCCTCAAAGTCCAGTGTTACCTGATCCTTGTCTTCAACTGCACGGTCTGTTACATCAACAGTTCTTGCATTGCGTTCGCGTTCTTTCTCGATCTCTTCGTCAACTTCTTTTGCTGTAACCCTTGTAGATACCTTATCTACTGTCAGTCCTTTATATTCACCAAGAGTCACTTCCGGCTTCACTGCTACTTCTGCTGTGAAGATAAACGGCTTGCCCTTCTCTAACTGGACAACGTCGATCTGAGGCTGGGAAACCAGCTCCAGTTCACACTCGTCATAAGCTTTTGAGTATGCTTCCGGGATCATCTTGTTGGCTGCTTCATCATAGAACACTTCCGGTCCGTACATCTTCTCAATCATCTGTCTCGGGACTTTCCCTTTACGGAACCCAGGCAAGTTAATCTGCTTGCGCTGTTTTAAGTATGCTGCCTGGAGTGCTTTCTCCACATCTTCTGCCGGAACTTCGATTGTAAGTTTCGCCATATTATGTTCTAAATTCTCTACCTGTAAACTCATTTTTTATTTTCCTCCTTGATTCGTACCATTCAAACGCTAATCCGTATCTTCCAGAATTTCTTCATCTGAAAATATACCCTCGCAGTCATTGAAACAGTATAGCACATAAGTTCGTAAATTTCCAGTACTTTTTACGGGTTCTTGGGCTTTTTAAGGCTCCTTATGCTATTTTACTTTCATATCTGTCACTTTTTTGTCATGATTCTGCTGTTTTACACTGGCATCCGTCTTTTTTTACGGCAGATACCGGCGTCTTTATATGCTATGCCGTGCTTTTCTATGCATATATGACCGATTCACTTACTTCATCTGCTTTCTCCTGTCCGCATAGTATGGAGATCAGCGTGAGTGCAAAAGGAATGGCAGTCCCCATCCCACGGCTTGTTATAATATGACCATCCACTGCCACAGATTCTCTCACCACATCCGCACCTGTGAGTGTCCCCTCCATAGAAGGATAGGAGCATGCGGTACGGCCTTTCAGGAATCCCAATGCCCCAAGTATGCTCGGTGCGGCACAAATAGCTGCGATATATGCCTGTTTCTCATAAAATTCTTTCAGCAGCTCTTCGAGTCCTGCGTGTTCCTGCAGGTGAACCGTTCCCGGCATCCCGCCCGGAAGTACAAGCATATCCACGTCGGAAAAATCCATATTCCCAAACAGTACATCCGCATTCACACCAATCCCGTGGGCGCCATGTATAACGAGGCTGCCTGATACAGATACTGTATCCACATGCACTCTCGCCCTTCTCAGTAAATCAACAACCGTAAGACCTTCAATCTCTTCAAAACCATCTGCAAGAAAAACACTGACACGCTTCATTATAAAAACTCCTCCTTTGACGACCAAGATAAATGGGCTTTGATACCTACTGAACAACAGTGTAACAAAAGCAGGGAGAAAATGCAATTACCGGTGTTTAAAAATGCAGCGGGCCAATGATTTACTTTTAGGCGGCAGTGTATTATGATGAAGCTGTATAAATCTGGAAACTATAGATAAAATAATTTTTAGGAAAGGATTATTATAATGGAAATTGAACGCAAGTATTTAATAGAAGAAAAGGACCTCCCCTCCGGATTTTCCTCATATCCCTGCCGGCATATTGAGCAGGGATATCTCTGCCGGGAACCTGTCGTGAGGGTACGGCGGGATAATGATCGCTATTTCCTCACTTACAAGTCCAAGGGGCACATGGTCCGGGAGGAGTATAATCTCCCCCTTACAGCTGAGGCTTATGAACATCTTAAGGAAAAGACCGACGGACGGCTGATCATAAAGGACCGTTATATGATTCCACTGGAAGGAGATCTTACAATCGAATTGGATATCTTTGGCGGGGATCTGGCCCCCCTGATTCTGGCGGAAGTAGAATTTCCAGATACTGAATCAGCAGAAACCTTCCAACCGCCTTTGTGGTTCGGGGAGGATGTCACATTCTCTTCCCAGTATCATAACAGCACGCTTAGCATTTGCAACTAAACGTGGCATTGTGGCATTTTGATTCGTTTTGCGGCATAGAATATCCATTTACAGGGAAACGTTATATAATTTACAAAGAATTTTCAATCCCTGTAAATGGAGGTGCGGCTTTGGCAAACATACAGCTTGTGAAAAACATGAAGACACTGAGAAAAAAATACAATCTTACACAGCAGGAGCTTGCTGACCGCCTCAATATCTCCAGACAGGCGTACTCCAATTATGAAACGAATAAACGGGAACCTGAGATGAGTATCGTCATACGGTTTGCAGAACTTTTCCATGTTTCCTTAGATATGCTGTTCCTTCAGACGATCTCGCCTTACGATGACGATATTATCCGTGAGCGAAAAGGTCCCTACATAACGGCAACTGAAGCTGATACGAAGGATACACTCTATCTGACTTCCGGGGAAGTCGATGTGATACTGAAATACAGACAATTGACAAGCGATAACAAGAGGCTTGTAGATAAAATTCTGGAAAATTAGACTATTCCTGTATTCCTTTTACAAGTTCCAGAGTAAACCAGAATTCCACGCCGTCTTCCTTGTTCTGCGCCCCATATTCTCCGCCAAGTGTCTCCATAATCGTCTTTACAATAGCCAGTCCTATTCCCGCATGGCCGGCATCCCGGGTGCGCGCCCTGTCCTGTTTGTAAAACTCAATCCAGATATCCTCTAATTCACTCTCCGGTATCCGGCTGCCGGTATTAAATATGGATACACGGATGAAATCTCCAGCATTTTCTGCCTGAATCCGGATTTCCTTCTCTCCTTCTGCATATTGGATTGCATTGGACAAATATTGCCGGACTACCTCTTCCACCTTATCCGGATCACTTCTCACATACACAGGCCCATCCGGAGCAAAAAGAATCTTTGCCTCCCTTATGGCAGCCTCCGGACCCTGTTCTGCTATCGCTTTATAGACAAGTCCTGCCACATCAAATGTCTCATATTTTATGTCATCATGTTCCAGCTGGTTCATCTGAAACAGACGTTTCAGTATACGGTCAGTCTTTTGCACCTCGTCTGCTATGATCTCACAGTACATATCACAGGCTTCCGGGTCCTCTTTTACAAGCGCTGAAATCCCTTCTGTATAACCCTGGATCAATGCCAGCGGAGTTTTCAATTCGTGGGAAATATCCGTGACCAGACGCCTCCTGCGCTCTTCTTCCTGCGTTTTAAACATCAGATATTCCTGAAGCTTAATATTTGATTCTCTCAGTTGTTCCAGCGTCTTCTTCAGGGTCCCCGTCATCCTGTTCAGATTCTCCCCGAGTACATCTAGTTCATTATTGCATTGTCCGAGGTACATCCGTTCAAAATCCAGAGATGCCGCATGCTGTGACACGTCAACAAGTTCCATAATCGGCTGTGTCTTAACCTTCAGAACTTTATTAATAAAGATTAAGCTAAGCACGCAGATAACACCGCCCACAGCAATATAAAACCGGTTGGCAAGAGACACGCTTTCCCTCATACTCTCAAGCGGGCTCTGAATAATCACACATCTTCCATCCCGCAGCCCGATTAGCTGCAGATAACCGTCATGAACCGCGCTGCGGTTCATCTCAATCACATACTCATCCTTCTGAAATACTGCCTGTCTGCTCGGTACATTCTCAGCCACATCCATGAGCTTTTCCGGGTCCCGGGAATATCCTACAAAGTTATGGTCACCCTCCTGCCCCGCGGTAACGATGATCCACGACAGGTTCCCACTCTCTGAATCCCGATAAATCCCTTCCGGTACCGAATCCCCCTCAATTTTTGTTAATTTACTGTACATCCCCTTTAGAGCCGCCTTTTTCTGGAAGATATAAATATCTTCCAGAAACAAGAAAGACATCCCGGCACTCAGTCCCACTAAAACCACAATCACACCCAGAATCAGAAACAGAACCTGCCTCTTAAACCGCCCTCGTATCCGTCCCATACACCATCAACCCTTATCCTAAAAAAATATAGAATCATATGCTGTTTTGACAGCATCACCAAGTTATCTGGTTTAACTATAGCAAAACATTGTGTTCAATCCATGTAAATTCTGTGACGGGGTTCCTGTACGCCGCTGCAATGCGCAAAAATCGCCGGGGTTCCCTTAAGTAGGTACTCCCGGCGATTCGCTCTTAACATTTTCCAATTAGTCAGCCAGACCAAATCCGTCATGTACTGCAATCATGGCTCTTTCTACATCTTTTTCATCGATCAGTACTGTAATACGTACTTCCGAGGTCGCAATCATATTGATATTCACACCCGCATTAAACAAGGCCTCAAACATCTTTGCAGCAACACCCGGATTGCTCATCATGCCTGCACCTACGATAGAAATTTTAGCGACTGTATCCTGATGCGTTATTTCCTTAATCGTCAGTGCCTCTTTGTTTTCCTCCAGAATCTCCATCGCATGTTTCAGGTCATCCTGGGCAACCGTAAATGAGATATCCTTCGTTCCTTCACGTCCGACAGACTGCAGGATAATATCCACATTGATTCCTTTTTTTGCCAGTGTATTGAATATTTTAAATGCAACGCCCGGTTTGTCATCCACACCGATCACAGAAACTCTGGATGTGTTTTTATCAGATGCAACCCCGCTGATCAACATTTTTTCCAATTTAACTACCTCCTTGACTACCGTTCCTTCTTCTCTGTTCAGGCTGGAGCGTACTACCAGCTGTACCCCGTATTTCTTTGCCATCTCCACGGAGCGGTTGTGCAGGACCCTCGCCCCCAGTGACGCAAGTTCTAGCATTTCGTCATAGCTGATGGCATCCAGTTTTCTCGCATTTGGTACGATTCTCGGATCGGCCGTATATACGCCGTCCACATCCGTATATATTTCACAGGCGTCCGCATGAAGTGCCGCGGCAATTGCCACGGCCGTCGTGTCGGAGCCGCCCCTGCCCAGAGTCGCATAATCATCATATTTATTGATTCCCTGAAATCCGGTAACAATAACAATCTTTTTGTAGTCCAGTTCATGGCGGATACGCTCCGCATCCACCCGCTTAAAACGGGCGTTGCCATATGTGGATGTACAGTGCATTGCAACCTGAAAGGCATTCAGGGATACTGCGGGTACTCCCATCGAATTAATCGCCATTGCCATGAGTGATACGGAAACCTGTTCTCCGGTTGTGAGGAGCATATCCATCTCCCGTTTGGACGGTTCCGGCGTAATCATCTTCGCCTTCTCGATCAGTTCATCTGTTGTATCGCCCATTGCCGACAATACTACGATGATGTCATTTCCCTTTCTATAATCCTCAATGCAGCGTTCTGCCACCCGGAAAATACATTCCTTGTCAGCAACTGAACTGCCCCCAAATTTCTTAACTATCAGCATGTTATCCTCCTAGTTCCTATGTCTTCCAAGCTCAATGAAGATGTATTACCTTTTTTCAAAGAGATGGTCAATGAGCGTATATCCTTCGTCCTCACGGATTCCGGTTTCGGAAGCCTCTGCTTCATTATATGCATCTGCCGTATGTTCCGCCTTTCTGCTGTCATAAAGCATATAAGGCACCGGATCTGATGTATGGGTCCGCACCCTGATTGGCGTCGGGTGGTCCGGCAGGACGAGCATACGGAAGTCTTCTCCCGCATCTTCCAGCATACCGGCGGCCGGCCCTATGATATCATGATCTATCTTTTCAATGGAAAGAATCTTATTAGCCAGATTTCCCTGATGACCCATCTCATCTGGTGCTTCTATATGAATATATGCAAAATCATAACCGTCCTGAATCAGCGCATCAGCCGCTGCCTTCGCCTTTCCTGCATAATTTGTGTTAAGGCCGCCATTGGCCCCTTCCACAGAAATATTGTGCATAGATGCCCCGACTGCGATGCCTTTCAGAAGGTCTACTGCCGATATCATAACACCCTTCTTCCCGTTTTTTTCCTCAAAAGAACGGAGCATCGGTCTTGTTCCGGCCCCCCAGAACCATGCGGAATTTGCCGGATTCAGCCCTTTTCGTTTTCTTTCCAGATTCAGCGGGTGGACGGAGAGAATCTCATAGCTTTTCTCCATCATTTCCCTCAGGACCTGATCCTGGGGCAGATAGTCCCCGATTCTCCTTGTCAGAATATCATGGGGCGGCGTCAGTTCCACTACCCGGCCATTTTTCCAGATAAGGAGATGCCGGTAGCTCGTTCCTGCATAGAATTCGTATCCTTCTCTTTTCAGGCCCTCCTTGAGCGCCTCAACAAGCACGGCTGCATCTTCCGTGCTGATTTCCCCTGAACTATGGTCAACAATCACTCTGTCCTCATAACGCTCCTGCTCTTCTGTCAGGGTCACGATATTACAGCGGAAAGAAACATCCGTCTGTTCCATATCCACACCGATGCTCAATGCCTCCAACGGAGACCTTCCGGTATAATACTCACGCGGATTGTATCCGATGACAGACAAATTCGCCGTGTCGCTCCCCGGAGACATCCCCTCTGGCACGGTCCGGACCATGCCGATCTCGGACAAAGGCGCCAGTCTGTCCATATTAGGTGTTGCAGCTGTTTCAAGCGGAGTCTTTCCGCCCAGTTCTTCCATCGGCTCATCTGCCATGCCATCACACAATACGATTACATATTTCATGTCTTTATTCAACCTTCTTTTTTAGCCCTCTACGCGTATCATATGCAGAATACTCGGAAACTCTCCCGCATTTCTTTCATAAGTACCTTCTGTCATCGTCTCAGTCAGGAAGCCGAATTCACCTTCCAGCCCTTCTGCCTTTACAATTTCTATAGGTCCGAATTTACTCTCCAGATGTGCCTTCATCGCTTCGGCATCACCTTTTATTCTTACGAAATAACGCTTGCTTGTATCTGCGATCGGCTGCAGTTTTAACTTGTCACTCTTCCACATAGTCATGATATTGCGGTTCAGGTGCTTTGCCTCGTCTACCACATCCGCAACGACTGCACTGGCTGTCGGCAGTTTTCCTGCCCCACTTCCATAAAACATGGCATCCCCCAGTACATTCCCATGTACGAAGATTGCGTTGAATACATCATTTACATTGTAAAGAGGATGTTCTTTCTGGAGCATATATGGCGCAACAATTGCATGAAGATTATCCCCGTCACGTTTGCTGGAGGCTAAAAGTTTAATCGTCATGCCGAGTGATTTGGCATACATCATATCTTCTTTCGTAATCTTTGTGATACCTTCTGTATAAATGTCCTCGAAATCAACCTGCTGCCCCGAGATCAGGGAGGATAGGATCGCGATCTTCCTGCATGCGTCAAATCCTTCCACATCCGCCTCCGGATTGCGCTCCGCATACCCTTTGTCCTGCGCCTCTTTGAGCACCTCATCATAATCGGCGCCTTCATAGAACATCTTACTAAGCATATAGTTGGTCGTTCCATTTAAAATTCCTGTGATTTCCTCGATCTCATCTGCTGTCATGGAAGAATTCAGAGGTCTGATAATCGGTATCCCGCCTCCCACACTTGCTTCAAACAGGAAATTGATGTTATTGTCTCTAGCAATGGACAAAAGCTCTGCCCCGTGTTTTGCCACGAGGGCCTTGTTGGATGTAGCCACACTCTTTCCAGCCTGAAGGCAGCGCTTCACAAATGTATATGCAGGCTCGATGCCCCCCATGACTTCCACGACGATCTGCACGTCCGGGTCATTTACGATTGTATCAAAATCATGGACCAGCTTCTCCTGGACTGGGTCTCCCGGGAACTCTCTCAAATCCAATACATATTTAATATTTAATTCGTCCCCGATTCTCTGGTTGATGCGCTCACCGTTCGTATTAATAACCTCAACGACTCCCGAACCAACTGTACCGTATCCCATAACCGCTATATTTACCATGTCTTCCTCCTTTTCCCTCCTGAACACTCACTCAGATATGCATTGATAAACGGGTCTATATTCCCGTCAAGCACACCGCTTACATTGCTGATTTCTGTATTTGTACGGTGGTCTTTTACCAGCGTATACGGCTGCATGACATAGGACCTGATCTGGCTCCCGAAGCCAATCTCCTTCATCTCACCGCGGATATCAGAAACCTTTTCCGCCTGCTCCTGCTCTTTTAAAAGATACAGCTTTGCCTTTAACATCTGCATTGCCTTATCCTTGTTCATGTGCTGGGAGCGCTCGTTCTGGCACTGTACTACAATCCCGGTCGGCAGATGTGTAATCCTGACGGCAGATGATGTCTTATTGACATGCTGTCCGCCCGCACCGCCGGAACGGTATGTGTCAATCCGCAGATCCTCGTCATTGATCTCGATATCAATCTCATCCTCTATATCCGGAATCACATCACAGGACGCAAACGACGTCTGGCGCTTTCCGGCCGCATTAAACGGGGAAATTCGTACCAGACGGTGCACACCCTTCTCAGAGCGCAGATACCCATATGCATTCTCTCCCTCTACCTCAAAGGTTACGCCTTTGATGCCTGCCACGTCACCGTCCAGATAGTCAAGTACTTCAAGAGAAAATCCCTTTTTCTCGGCCCACCTGCTGTACATCCGGTACAGCATGCCTGCCCAGTCGCATGACTCCGTCCCGCCTGCCCCGGCATGAAGCGTCACAATTGCACTGCTTTTATCATACTCACCGGTAAGAAGTGTCTGGATACGCAGCTCCTCGAACTCTTCTTCAAACTGCCCGAGTTCCTCCTCGATCCCTTTCACGGTCTCATTGTCCGCATCCTCTTCACTCATCTCGATGAGCAGCCCAAGATCCTCATAATCCGCATACAGCTTTTCTATCTGTTTGACTGAATCCTGAAGCCCCTTTAAATGCTTCATTGTATGGCTTGATTTCTCAGGGTTATCCCAGAATCCAGGTTCTTCAATCTTTCGTTCCAGTTCTTCGATCCGCTCTTTCTTTGACGCTAAGTCAAAGTGAATCCCTCAAATCTTTCAGCGGTTCTTCATAAGCACTCAGTCTTGTTTTCAGTTCGTCTAACAAAACCACCTTCATCACCTCTTTCTTACTTAAATGAGAATCTGTAAACACAGATTCTCTTATATTAACTGATTCATAAATTGATTTTCTTATTACCTTCGTCCGCAGCACTGTTTGTACTTCTTACCGCTTCCGCACGGGCATGGGTCATTCGGGTAAATCTTCTTCTCTTCCCTCTTCTTCGGGGCACGTACAGCGCTTTCGTCCTTGTTCGTGCCTGTTGCCTTGGCAACCTGTTCTCTCTCAACCTTCTGCTCGACACGGATGTGGAACAGGGTACGGATCGTTGTCTCGGCGATGGAATTCGTCATCTCACCGAACATATCATATCCCATCATCTTATACTCTACAAGGGGGTCCCTCTGCCCGTAAGCCTGGAGTCCAATTCCCTGACGGAGCTGGTCCATATCATCAATATGGTCCATCCACCTTCCGTCAATAACTTTCAGAAGAACCACACGCTCGATCTCACGCAGATGCTCTGCCTCCGGGAATTCTGCCTCTTTTGCCTCGTAAGCTTTGACAGCTCTTTCCTTCAGAAGGTGCTTCAATTCCTTCTGCTGCATCTCGTGGGCTTCCTCTGCTGAAGGCAGCTGAAGCTGCGGGATCACATCGTGGAGCACAACATCAAGTTCTTTCAAATCCCATTCTTCCGGATCTACATCGGGCGAGATAAAACGATCAACAGAATTCTCAACATATTCCGTGATCATATTATAGATTGTGTCCCGCATGCTTTCCCCATCCAGTACACGGCGTCTCTCACTGTAAATGATCTCACGCTGCTCGTTCATAACCTGGTCATATTCCAACAGGTTTTTACGGATACCAAAGTTGTTATTCTCTATCTTCTTCTGTGCCTTTTCGATAGCACTGGAAAGCATCTTATGTTCGATCTGCTCCCCTTCTTCCACGCCAAGGGTGCTGAACACACTCATCAGCTTCTCCGAACCAAACAGGCGCATGAGGTCGTCCTGCAGGGAAATATAGAAACGGGATTCTCCCGGGTCTCCCTGACGTCCGGAACGTCCGCGCAGCTGGTTGTCAATACGTCTGGACTCATGGCGTTCCGTTCCGATGATCTTCAGTCCGCCCGCTTCCCTCGCTTTGTCGTCCAGCTTAATATCGGTACCACGGCCTGCCATGTTTGTCGCAATGGTCACCGCACCGTGTACACCGGCATCTGCCACGATCTCGGCCTCGAGTTCATGGTATTTGGCGTTCAGGACTTTATGCTGGATGCCTTCTTTTTTCAGCATCTTGCTGAGCAGTTCCGAAATCTCGATTGTAATTGTACCGACCAGTACCGGCTGTCCTGTCGCATGTGCTTTTTTCACTTCTTCGACAACTGCCTTGAATTTCTCTTTCTCCGTACTATAAACGGCATCTTCCAGATCCACTCTCTGAACAGGTTCGTTGGTCGGGATTTCGATAACATCCATCCCGTAAATATCACGGAACTCCTTCTCCTCTGTGAGGGCCGTACCTGTCATACCACTCTTCTTTTCATACTTATTAAACAGGTTCTGGAATGTAATAGTTGCAAGGGTCTTGCTCTCTCTTCTTACCTTAACATGTTCCTTTGCCTCAATTGCCTGATGCAGTCCGTCTGAGTAACGGCGTCCCGGCATAATACGCCCGGTAAACTCATCAACAATCATAACCTCGCCCTCAGGTGTCACAACATAGTCCTGATCACGGAACATCAGGTTATGTGCACGCAGTGCAAGGATGATATTATGCTGGATCTCAAGGTTGTCCGGGTCTGCCAGGTTCTCAATGTGGAAGAAATTCTCTACCTTCTTCACACCGTCTTCTGTCAGGTTCACGGCTTTTTCTTTTTCATTAACAATGAAATCCCCAGTCTCTTCGATGTCCTCTCCCATGATGGCATTCATCTTGGAAAATTCACCGCTTGCCTCACCACGTTCAAGCTGGCGTGCCAGAATATCGCATGCCTCATACAGTTTGGTAGACTTGCTGCTCTGGCCCGATATAATCAGAGGTGTTCTGGCCTCATCAATCAGAACCGAGTCGACCTCATCGATGATGGCAAAATGAAGGCCGCGCTGAACGAGCTGTTCCTTATAAATAACCATGTTATCACGCAGATAGTCGAAACCAAGTTCATTATTCGTTACGTAAGTGATATCGCAGTTGTATGCCGCACGGCGCTCATCATTATCCATAGAATTCAGGACAACTCCCACCGTCAGTCCAAGGAATTCATGAACCTTTCCCATCCATTCAGCATCACGTTTTGCAAGATAGTCATTGACTGTTACGATATGCACGCCTTTCCCGACCAGGGCGTTCAGATATGCAGGAAGCGTTGAAACCAGTGTCTTACCTTCACCGGTCTTCATCTCAGAAATACGCCCCTGATGCAGAATGATACCGCCGATAAGCTGTACACGGTAATGACGCATTCCGAGGCTTCTCTTTGCAGCTTCTCTTACAACCGCATAAGCCTCCGGGAGGATATCATCGGTTGTCTCTCCATCTTCAAGACGTTTCTTGAATTCTCTGGTCTTATCTTTTAATTCTGCATCGGACAGTGCCTCCATCTCTGGCTCTAATGACTCTATCCGGTCCACAATCGGGTAAACACGCTTTAATTCATTTTCGCTGTGTGTTCCGAAAATTTTCTCTATTAAGCTCATAATCCGTAATTTACTCCTTGTCTAAATTTACTCTAAGCTTCATTCTAACACTATCTTCCAGTGAATTCAACAAATTAATGATTTGTTCAATTTGTTCATAACTTATTCATACCTTTACCAGTGTATCGTACGGAATCTTTCCGCCGAACAGGTCCAGCGCGCTTCCGATCGTAAAATCAAGTTTTCCCCTGCAGGCTGAGCGGAATTGCCCAAGATCCTCCATACTGCCGATGCCCCCTGCGTAGGTAACCGGTATTTTCGCCCATTCTCCAAGCATACGTACGAGATTCATCTCGACCCCCGATGATTTTCCCTCCACATCGACGCCGTGTACAAGAAACTCATCACAGTATTCAGACAGTTCTTCCAGAACCTCAGGCGTCAGGCACACATCCGTGAATGTCTGCCAGCGGTTTGTCACTATATAATAGGAAGCATCTTTCCTGCGGCAGCTTACATCCAGAACAACATGTTCCTTTCCCACTGCCGATACCAGTTTTTTCAGATTCTCCCTGTGGAACTGCCCGTCCTGGAATACATAAGATGTCACGATCACATGGCTGGCACCGGCGCGGAGATACTCCGCCGCATTCTCAGCCGTAATCCCCCCGCCGATCTGCATCCCTCCCGGATACGCTTCCAACGCACTAAGCGCCTGTTTCTTCGTCGCCTCGTAATACTCGGAAGACGCAGGATTCAGCAGAATAATATGTCCGCCTTTCAGTCCGTCCTTCTCATAAAGCTTTGCATACCATGCCGCATCCAGTTCAGAAGCAAAATTCGTCACGGCCCGGTCCCCCTGGTCCTTCAGGCTGCCCCCTACAATCTGTTTTACTTTCCCATTGTGAATGTCAATACAAGGTCTGAATTTCATAACAATCCTTTCATTTCTTCAAAGGGGTCAGACCCCTTTGAAGCTGCTTGTTAAGTATTTATCAATATCTGTTGTCGAATATCCTCGTGGATTTCTTTTCACTCCGCGGCAGGTCCCCGATCGATACCGGCATGACGTTGACCGTGATTCCGATTTTGGCCTTGAACGCCTTTTTCACAGCGTCCTCTGCCTGCTTTTTATCTACGTTTTTGTTGATCTCTACAAACAGGGTACAGACATCTTTTCCATTCATATGATCCAGCATAAACTGGTACTCGCTGGACGCCTCCGGAACATCCTTTAACATCTCTTCGATCTGGCTCGGGAATATATTGACACCCTTGACTTTTACCATATCATCTGTTCTTCCGATCAGGGTATCGATCCTCGGGAATCTGGAACCGCATTTGCAGTCTCCCGGAATGAAGCGGGTCAGGTCATGGGTACGGTAGCGCACAAGCGGGGCGCCCTGCTTGCGCAGTGTTGTAATCGCCAGTTCTCCAATTTCCCCGTCAGGCACATTTTTCCCAGTCTTTGGGTCCACGATTTCAAAGTAAAGGTAATCATCCCAGTAATGCATCCCGCATTCGTAATCACAGCTCATGGCGATTCCCGGTCCATAGACCTCAGTCAGGCCGTAAATGTCATACAGTTGTACACCCAGCTCTGCCGCGATGCGTTTTCTCATCTTCTCGCCCCAGCGTTCGGAACCGATCACACCTTTTTTCAAGTGTATTTTATCCGAAATCCCTTTTTTTGCGATCTCTTCCGCAAGAAGCAGTGCATAGGAGGATGTGGCACATAAGACGGTCGCCTTCATATCCTTCATCATCCGGAGCTGCTTTTCTGTGTTGCCCGGGCCCATTGGGATCGTCATGGCTCCCAGATATTCCGCACCTGCCTGAAACCCGATCCCTGCCGTCCACAAACCATACCCCGGTGTAATCTGGATTCTGTCGAGTGCCGTAATCCCAGCCATCTCATAACAGCGTGCAAACATTTTTGCCCAGTCTTCTACGTCCTTTTTTGTATAGGGAATGATAACCGGTGTGCCGGTTGTTCCTGAAGAAGAATGTATCCGCACAATTTCCTCATCCGGCACCGCCTGGAGCCCAAGCGGGTATGCCTCACGAAGATCTCCCTTCCATGTAAAAGGCAGTGTTTCAAAATCCTCCTGTGTCTGGATTTTGGAAATGTCGATCTCCTTAAACTTTTCTTTATAAAAGCAGTCCTTCGATGTCAGCTGCTTCAGATTCTCTCTAATCAGCTCAAGCTGTAATTCTGTCATTCTCATGTCTGTTCTCCTTTATAGCCTGTCAGCATGTTCGTACGCCGCTTTTCCAAGTGCCAGTGCCTTTTTGTTCATCTCCAGGAAACGCTCCTTAACATTGCTGGTGACCGCTTTTTCCATTTCTTCCGAAGAAATATCCAATGCCCCGCTTGCAGCAGCGGCCCCAAGCAGCGCGACATTCAGTACCTTTGCGGAACCTGCCTGAAGGCAGAGTTCTTCCCCATCCAGTATCGCCAGATTACTTACGTTTTTCTTCAGATACTGAATCATGTCTTCCCCTTCATATGTACTTCCGCCCAGTGTATCTGTAACCGGCTTTACTGCCTTACTGCTTACAATCACTGTGCCGCCTTCTTTCAGGTAAGGAAGGCAGCGCACCGCTTCTGCAGGTTCAAAAGCCAGCAGTATATCCGCAGTTTTCATTGGGATCAGGGGAGAGTGGATTTCCCCGCCCATCCGCACATGGCTTACGACTGAGCCCCCGCGCTGTGCCATTCCGATCGTCTCGGTTGTACGCACGAACTTTCCCTGCTCCATAGCCGCAAAGGCAATCAGTTTGGAAGCCAGAACAACGCCCTGTCCCCCGACTCCGCATAATAAACAACTTTTATTCATCACATTCTACCTCCCCAATCGCACCAGACGGACAGACCTGACTGCACAGGCCGCATCCATAACACAGTGACGGTTCAATCACGACCACGCCATCATTCACTGCAATTGCCGGACAGCCCAGCTGTGTGATACAAACCTTGCATTTCGTACAGGCATCCTGTTTCACTTCATATAACGTTCCGGGCTTTGACACGGCAATGCACGGTGACTTGAATATGATGGCACGCACACCTTTTTCTCCGGCAGAACGTTTCACGGCATCCACCGCTTTATCCAGATCAAGCGGATCAACCGTCTCGATCCATGTCAGTCCGATACCTCTTAAAATATTTTCAATGCTGATCTTCGCCGCAACATCTCCCATCATCGTCACTCCGGTTCCCGGATGGGGCTGGTGTCCGGTCATGGCCGTTGTGGAATTATCCAGTACAACCAGCACGATATCTGTCTGGTTATAAACCGCATTCACGACTCCTGTGATTCCGGAGGCAAAGAATGTAGAGTCCCCGATAAACGAGAAATTCACTGCATCCGGTTCTATAATGTGCAGCCCTTGGGCGATCGTCACATCTGCACCCATGCACAGGCAGGTATCTACCATATCAAGAGGCTTCGCATTTCCAAGCGTATAGCAGCCGATATCTCCACTGAATACGGCCTTTTTGCCCCGCATCGCTTTCTTAACGGCATAGAAAGAGGCTCTGTGGGGACACCCTGCACACAATACAGGCGGTCTCACCGGCAGTGCCGGGGCCCTGTCAAGCTCCTCGCCCCCCTCTGTCTTATCATCCTCAATCCCCAGAAAACGATTCAGGTCACCGCGGATACTTTCTACACTGTTTTCCCCTGCATTCTTCGTATCATGGGTGAGTTTTCCACATATTTTTACATCCAGATGGTACTTACCCGCAATCTGGAGAAGTTCTTTCTCGATTACCGGGTCCAGTTCTTCCAGTACAAGCACTTCATCCAAATCCTCCAGAAACTCCTTCGCGAGCCGTTCCGGGAACGGATGAGGTGTACCGATCTTCAAAAACGGAATATTCCCGTCTATCACTTCACTCGTATAAGCATATGACACTCCGCCTGATACAACGCCCTTTCTTTCGCTTCCTTTTCTCAGCCGGTTCATCGGATAGGAAGAGAATACTTCTGACAGTTCCACGTTCCTTGCTTCTATTTTAATATGGTTCTGATAAGAAAGCCGCGGGAAGATGACCCAGCGCATCGTATCCTTGATAAACCCTTCGGGCTTTGGCACTTCTATTTTCGGAAGAAGTTCAATACTCACACAGGCATGGCAGATTCTCGTTGTCGGGCGGAACAGAACCGGTGTCTGGTACTTCTCGGAATACTCGAAAGCATCCGCTATCATCAGATAGGCCTCCTCCGGTGAAGATGGGTCGAATACAGGCAGTTTTGAAAACTGTGCAAAATGTCTCGTATCCTGTTCCGTCTGGGAGGAAATCGGTCCCGGATCATCGGCAGACACGATGACCATGCCGCCCTTAACCCCCACATAGGCAAGGCTCATCAGTGGATCAGATGCGACATTTAAGCCGACCTGCTTCATCGTAACAAGAGTCCTCGCACCCGCATATGCGGCCCCTGCCCCGACTTCCATCGCCGCCTTTTCATTCGTAGACCATTCTACATGGATACTTCCGTCATTCTGCTTTGCGATCGTCTCCAGAATCTCGGTGGAAGGCGTTCCCGGATAACCGGTTACCATCCTGACACCGGCCCGGACAGCACCCAGACCGATCGCCTCATTGCCCATAACAAGCTTTTTCTCAGTACTCATACTATGTATTACTCCTTTGCTTTATCAAACGTCTCATTTTGATATTTTACCACATTAAAGTTGAAAAATCCATATGTAAGTAGTTCGGGTATAAACTAACAGCAGGACTTACGCCCTGCTGTTAACCCTGCAGACTCATTCCGTCCCTGCGGGACAGGGGTCTGCTTTCTCTATCGGTTATTTGTTGTATCGTCTGCTTTGTTGTCGTCATTTACATTTTTGTCGTTTGTGTTTCTGTCATTTAAGTTATCCTTTTCAGGACCGTTGTTATCTGTCAGATCATCTGCTGCATTGTCAACGCCGTCTGTGATATCGTCTACTGCATCATCAACAACTCCATCACCGTTTTTATCCCTTGTTCCAGTACCATCGGTAGCATCATTTGTGTCACTGCTGTTTGTTGTATTGTTTGCGCCATCATTTGTATTCTTGTCTGTACCACATGCAGTAACACCGCAGAGAACTCCTGCACACATCATTAATAATAAAAACTTTTTAATTTTTTTCATTTTGTTTCTCCCTTTCCACAAATATTCTTGTGTTAGTAATATTTGCAATTTCGGGATCTTTATGTGTGGGAAAAATTTCTATATTTTTATTTTCTTCTGATAAATTCATAAAATGCAAAGATGATTGATACTACAGTCAGCACAGATACAATCAGTTCTGACATATTATTTGCATAATCAGTCATTTGGGGCTGCACAGCTCCTAGAATAAAAAAGTATACGGTCCAGATCAGTCCCAATACTAAGATCAGCAGTGTGAAAAATGTTAAAAAACGTGAGCCTGCTTTCCATAATTTCTGATATAATAATTTCTGCTTCTCCGTATATTCCTTTTTCCTTATCCGGCTCTTAATTGCACCACATATGACTCCTGCTATTGTACCGACAGACAGGCAGACACATAATAAATATATTTTATGCATTATTTCCTGCCGCCTCCCGCAGTTTCTGCATGGCGCGCTCTTCTATCTGGCGGATGCGTTCTCTGGTAACATTCATCATTCCGCCGACATCCTCCAGTGTATGGGCCTTTCCGTCCTCAAGACCGAATCTCAGGCGGATGACTTTCTGCTCTTTTTCACTGAGTTTTTCCAAAAGCTGTGCCACTTCTTCCTTGCGGATCAGGGATGCGACCGCATCCTCGGGCGTCTTTTCTTCCTCATCCTCTATGAAATCCTCAAGGCTGGATTCACCATCCTCGCCGACCGGAGTTTCCAGAGACAGGGGGTTTTTAAGCAGTGCCTGTATATTCTCTACTTCTTCTGCCGTCCTATCCCCAAGTCTTTTAGCGATCTCTCCTGAAGTCGCATCTCTTCCTAGTTCCTGCTTTAATAACTGAGCCGTCTTCTGGACTTTTCTCATATTTTCTGCCACATGGACCGGAACCCGGATCTCATGGGACTGTTCATCTATCGCACGCATAATGGCTTCCTTGATCCACCACGACGCATAGGTGGAGAAACGGTTCCCCTTCGTGTAGTCAAACTTCTCGACCGCACGCATCAAACCGATATTACCTTCCTGGATCAGGTCCATAAACTGCATACCTCTCCCAGAATAATGTCTGGCTATGGATACGACAAGGCGCAGATTCGCCTCCTCCAGCTGCCGTCTCGCATCCGGGTCGCCTTTTGCGATCCGTTTTCCCAGTTCCTGCTCCTGTCCGGCATCCAGAAGTGGTATCTGCCCGATCTCTTTTAAATAAATCTTCAGCGGCTCTGTTGCCTCCACATCTTCCGGAATGGATAAATCATCTGTCAAAAATTCTTCGTTATTCTCCATACTGTCCCTAATACCTTTCGCCTATATCTTTTCGATAATCTCACCGCTTCGGTAAGCAGCCAGAAGACGTTCCAGATCTTCCACCTGTTCTTTTAAATCTTTTCCGATATCCGTATCTCCTACAAGCCGCCGTTCCATAACTCTTTTGACAACCATATATTCCGAATGAATATCACTTTCCTTCTGAATCGCCGCCTCCGTTGATTCAAACGGCTCATGCGCAACTAAAAGCAGTCCATAGGAATTGTAAATCAGAGTGTAGCCGGCAATGCCGGTCTCCTGCTGGTATGCCTTGGAAAATCCGCCGTCAATTACCAGCACCTTGCCGTCACATTTGATCGGACTTTCACCGTTCTTGCGCTTCACCGGGACATGTCCGTTTACGATGTGGCCGCCGTCCGGGTCAAGGCCAAATTCTTTCATAATATTATCCACAACCTCTTCCTTCTCCAGACGGAAGTAGTAGGGATTCTTTTTCTCTATATGTGTCTCTTTCTCCGCAAGGAAGTATCTCTCAAAAGTCGCCATCTTATCCTTCCCAAACAGTGGTGAATTGGGATGGAGCCAGATGTACCACATCATATCCCTGCCGTTATCCCTGTCCTCCTCGTCAAGTGCAAAAAATCCTTTTCTGAGGTAACGGTCCAGGGCATCATAAAGCGTACGCCCTTTAAACTTTCTTCCGAACAATTCTACTTCCTTTAAGCTGCCGTCATCGTTCAGCGGCACGCATCCATGATACAGGAGGTTATTATTATATACCTTGTAAAGGCCGCCCTTGGCAAGCAGAAAACGCATGTGCTCCTGAAGCTTTTCGCACCCAAGGAAGGCGCGTTCCAGACGTTCCATGACTTCTTCCTCTTCCGCCGAAAGTTTATATGGGTCCTTCGGGTCTATCGTCGGAAAATTCGTATCAAGAAGCTGGTATTCCTTCCCGTTCAGGGTGATGGTTCCCTTTTCATAATCGATCCGGTGCAGAAGCGCCCGGTCATCCAGATGGAAATCCTTCTGCCTCTTAATAATCTGTCCTTCCACCTTGAACTGCAGGATAGAAATTGCCTTGTGCATGCGCAGGTCCATCTCCATCTCGGCCTTGTTCGCCTTCTCCTGTCCCTTCAAAGTAAAGCAGGTACACGGGTCATCACCATAGGTACGGATTGCAAACGTGGCCAGTGGCAGAAGGTTAATCCCGTAACCATCCTCCAGAATATCCAGATTCCCATATCTGGCACAGATCCGGATGACATTGGCGATACATCCGCGCTGTCCTGTCGCAGCCCCCATCCAGAGTACATCGTGGTTCCCCCACTGGATATCAATAGAATGATAACTCATCAGTTTATCCATGATAATATGGGGGCCCGGCCCTCTGTCATAAATGTCTCCGACGATATGTAAGTGGTCCACGACAAGCCGCTGGATTAGTTCAGATATTGCAACGATAAATTCTTCCGCACGTCCGATTCTTATGATGGTCATAATAATTTCATTATAGTAAGATTCCTTATCACTGAGTTCCCCCTTCTCCGTGATCAGTTCCTCGATGACATAGGCAAAATCTTTCGGCAGGGCCTTACGCACTTTCGAACGGGTATACTTGCTCGCCGCACGCTTGCTCACCTCGATAAGACGGTACAGATTGATCTTGTACCAGTCCTCCATATTGCTCTCCACCTTCTTTACCTGTGCCATCTTATCCTTCGGATAATAGATCAGCGTAGCCAGAGACTGCTTGTCCCTTGAACTTAAGGTATTGCCGAACACGTCGTCAATCTTTCTTCTTACAGAACCTGAACCGTTCTTCAGCACATGGGAAAATGCCTCGTATTCCCCGTGGATATCCGTCAGGAAATGCTCGGTCCCCTTTGGCAGGTTCAGGATCGCCTGCAGATTAATAATCTCCGTCGATGCCGCAGCGATCGTCGGATACAAATCAGAAAGACGCTCCAGATATCTTGTCTCCAGATTTTTCATAATACTTCCTCCTAAATCCCCCGTGTGATTAAAACTGAATCACATCACTCATATCATACATGCCAGCCGGCTGCCCTGCCAGGAATTTAGCCGCCTCAACAGCACCTTTTCCGAAAACACTTCTGGAATATGCGGTATGTCTGAACTCGATCACCTCATCCGGTCCGGCAAAGATCACTTCATGATCCCCGACAATGGTTCCTCCGCGTACCGCCGAGATTCCCATCTCTTTTGCATCTCTTTTTCTGCGTACCTGGCTGCGGTCATATACATAAGTATACTCCCCGTTTAATGCTTCATTCATGGAATCTGCCAGAGCCAGGGCTGTTCCGCTCGGTGCGTCGAGTTTCTGGTTGTGGTGCCGCTCCACCAGTTCGATGTCATACCCTGCGGGTCCGAGCACCTTGGCCGCATCTTTCAGCAGTTTCAAAAGGAGGTTGATTCCCACCGACATATTTGCAGACTTCAGAACCGCTACTTTTTTAGAAACTTCTTCCACTTTCCTGAGCTGCTCTTCTGAAAGGCCCGTTGTACAGAGTACGACCGGCACCTGCTTTTCCACGCAGTAATCAAGCAGGGCATCGACTGCCCCTGCGTTTGAAAAGTCAATTGCAACATCCACATCCACGTCACACGCACTGATACTTTCGAAAACCGGATAGTCATTGGCAGTCCCGGTATACGCATCCACCCCCGCGGCAATCTCCAGCTTCTCATCCTCTTTGACCAGCCCTGTGATCATCCGCCCCATTTTCCCATTACATCCATGCATTAAAACTTTAATCATTTTTAACTCCTCCTGTGTATTTTTCATGTTTTTTTCACATTAGATTGCTTCTGATATAAAAAAGGATACCACATTTGAGTACTTTACTCAACTTATGATATCCCTTTAACAAACATAAATTTCCTTTAATTAAGCAAGCTTCAGTCCGAAATCAGCCATTGCTTTTGCAAGTTTTGCTGCATTGGCTTCTGTCATTTCTGTGAGAGGCATTCTCACACCTCCGACTTCCATTCCCATCAGGTTCGCAGCCTTTTTAACCGGAATCGGATTCACTTCGCTGAACAGCTGGTTGATGAGCGGCAATGCTTTCAACTGTAAAGCCCGGCTTCCCTCAATATCCCCTTTGAAGAACATCTCACAGATATCATGTGTCTCCTGAGGTGCGACATTAGATAATACAGAGATTACACCTTTTCCACCAAGGGAAAGCAGTGGCACAATCTGGTCATCATTGCCTGAGTACAGGTCAATGTTACCGTCTGTCATCTGCATAATCTTTGCAATCTGTCCGATATCCCCGGAAGCTTCCTTGATACCGACGATATTGTCAACTTCGCTTACCAGCTGTGCCACAGTAGCCGGTTCGATGTTCATCCCGGTCCTGCTCTTAACACTGTATAAGATAATCGGAGCCTTCGCCTCAGCCGCAATCGCCTTATAATGTGCCACCAGGCCTGCCTGAGTTGCTTTATTATAATAAGGAGTCACAAGGAGCAGTCCGTCCGCACCTGCTTTAGCTGCATCTTTTGACATCTCAATTGCTGTGCGCGTACAGTTGGAACCTGTTCCGGCAATTACCGGAATACGCTTCTTTGTGCGCTCTATTGTAAACTTAATACATTCCATATGTTCTTCTTCTGTTAACGTAGAAGATTCACCTGTCGTGCCACAAATGACAATACTGTCTGTGCCGTTCTCGCAGTGAAAATCAATCAGTTCATCAAGCTTATCGTAGTTAACGCTTCCATCCTCGTGAAATGGTGTGATGATCGCCACTCCGGCTCCTTTAAAAATTGACATATACATCCTCCTAATCTTAAACACTTATCTTTCCAAAGTTTAACATTAAATGCACCTAATGTCAACGTACAGAATGTGCAAAGAGGATTTCCAGAACATACATTTTACTTATTCTTCCATACACTCCAGCTTGCTCACAGAAACCTCATAAGCAATCCGTGTCTGCGTTTCTGTCTCGGATAATTTTTTTACATATTCCCGGCTCTGGATTCTTCCAAGGATCTGTACATGTTCACCTACCTCAAATCCGGATGCATAGCGGGCATTTCTCCCCCAGCAGATGCATGGGATATAATCGGACTTTCCATAGGGCCTGTTCACTGCCAGCAAAAGATCTGCGATTTCTCTTCCAAGCGGCGTTTTGCGGTAAACGGGTCTCTTACAGATATAGCCTTCCAGAAGGATATGGTTCGTTTTTGCCCCGTCCAACTCCTCATCAATAAATTCAACCTCACGTACAAAAACAGATAAAACAAGCCTGTTCTTCTGCTCTTCATGACGGTTGTAAGAACGGAACTGTCCGGAAACCATGATGAATTCCCCTGTGTAATCCTGAGTCACATCAATCAGTCTCTCTGATATCATAAGGGGGATCCGGTCATCGGAATTGCTGAGCCTCTTTACCAGCACATCTACCATATAGAATCCTTCTCCAAAAACCTCGTGGCTGTATGTAAACTTAGATGCCACCTCTCCCATGATTGTTACCTGATTGTTTTCAATAATCTTATCTGACATAATTTTTAGTACTCCCTTCCTCTGAGTGGTATTTTTGAGTCAATACTAAGTCTATGAACATGATATAGGCATTAGACTAAAATTCCCACCTAATTCGTTCGACAAAATATGATAGCGCGGTATAGCGGTACAGCGGGTTTGCGGTTGAAAACACCCTCCACAAAGAGCAGCTTTTAAAGGCAGGCATGACCTGTTTGCTTTTTCACTTCTGCAAGGCTTTTATGCAGATTAAAAAGACCGGATAAAGGGAATGAATCTGATACTTTTTTTCTGGTTTTTTTATTGTTTTAAACACTTCGAAAAGTGGCGATTCCTTTATATTACTGTAAGATTTTGTCGGGAAGTTTTTATATAAATCCAGGAATCCTGGGAATACTTTTTAAGCCGTGCCGCCTCCGAAGTCTGACATATCCCCTTCCCATATGGAAAGTTTTGTGATAGAATAAAAAAGTTGTAACCACATATTATAGTAGAAAGAGTGTTGAAATTATGAAAACAAAGCGTGAAGATGTTAGAAATATTGCGATTATCGCCCATGTTGACCACGGCAAAACCACACTGGTCGATGAACTTTTGAAACAAAGCGGTGTATTCCGTGAGAATCAGGAAGTGGCAGAACGTGTCATGGACTCCAATGATATCGAGAGGGAAAGAGGTATTACGATCCTTTCTAAAAATACTGCCGTATATTATAAAGGTACAAAGATCAATATCATCGATACACCGGGACATGCCGATTTCGGTGGTGAAGTAGAACGTGTTCTGAAGATGGTGAACGGGGTTATCCTCGTTGTCGATGCCTTTGAAGGCGCCATGCCACAGACTAAGTTCGTCCTGAGGAAAGCATTGGAGCTGGACCTGCCGGTTATCGTATGTATCAATAAGATTGACCGTCCGGAAGCAAGGCCGGATGAAGTCATTGACGAAGTGCTCGAACTGTTCATGGATCTGGAGGCTTCCGACGACCAGTTAGACTGCCCGTTCGTATATGCCTCTGCAAAATCAGGTATCGCCGTACTCGACCTGACGGATGATGAGAGGGACATGCAGCCTTTATTTGAAACAATCCTGGATTATATCCCGGCGCCGGAAGGTGACCCGGAGGCCCCGACCCAGGTTCTGATCAGTACCATTGACTACAATGAGTATGTCGGACGTATCGGAGTCGGTAAAGTAGATAACGGCAGAATTGCCGTGAATCAGGAAATGGTGCTTCTGAATCACCATGATCCTGACAAGCAGCAGAAAGTTAAGATCAGCAAGTTATATGAGTTTGACGGGCTGAATAAAGTAGAAGTCAAGGAAGCTTCCATCGGTTCTATCGTTGCAATCTCCGGTATCTCTTCTATTTCAATCGGGGACACACTGTGCTCACCGGAAAACCCGACTGCTATCCCGTTCCAGAAGATTTCCGAGCCGACGATTTCGATGCAGTTTGTTGTAAATGACAGCCCGTTTGCAGGACAGGAAGGAAAGTTCGTGACTTCCCGCCATCTGCGTGACAGACTGTTCCGTGAACTCAACACCGATGTCAGCCTCCGTGTGGAGGAGACAGACAGCGCCGACAGCTTTAAGGTTTCCGGGCGCGGTGAGCTCCACCTTTCTGTTCTCGTTGAAAATATGAGGCGTGAAGGTTATGAATTTGCAGTCAGCAAGGCCGAGGTCCTCTATAAGACAGACGAAAATGGCAAGAAACTGGAACCTATGGAGATTGCGTATGTAGATGTTCCTGATGAATTCACCGGTACTGTCATCGACAAACTCAGCCAGCGTAAAGGGGAACTCCAGAACATGGGAACATCCAACGGCGGCTATACAAGACTCGAGTTTTCAATCCCGTCCAGAGGGCTGATCGGATACCGCGGCGAGTTCATGACAGATACGAAGGGAAACGGAATCCTCAACACAAGCTTCGACGGATTTGCTCCATATAAAGGTGATATCCAGTATAGAAAGCAGGGCTCACTGATTTCATTCGAGACAGGTGAATCTGTCACTTACGGATTATACGGCGCCCAGGAACGCGGAACATTATTCATCGGAGCCGGGGAAAAGGTATATGCCGGTATGGTTATCGGACAGAATGGAAAGGCCGAAGACATCGAGCTCAATGTCTGCAAGACAAAGCATCTGACGAATACCCGTTCTTCCGGTGCAGATGATGCACTGAAGCTTTCCACACCGCGCATTTTAAGTCTCGAAGAGGCACTGGATTTCATCGATACAGACGAACTTCTGGAAGTTACCCCGAAGTCACTGCGTATCCGCAAGAAAATTCTGGATGCAAGAATGCGTAAAAGAAGTAATTTAAAATAGTCAGCCACGATTCTGAACAGTTACAATTTGATAGACCACAGGTTCAAATAAGACAGTCCAATAGGAGAAGAACACATGAAAAAATATGCAAATGCGTTTCTAAAAAGCTTGACAACTGCCTTGGAATTAATCATTGCCGCACTGCTGGCCGCCGGTATTATTATCATGACCGTGCAGCTCATCATGTCTTTCGGCAATCTGACAGACCTGAATGCTTATCCAAATTATGATGATCTATTGACAACATGCTTCAACCTGATCATCGGCGTGGAGATGATCCGTATGTTATATCTCCATACGCCGATGACCGTTTTCGAAGTACTGCTGTTTGCCATTGCGAGGCAGGTCATAATCGACCATTCCTCCCCTATCAACAGTCTCCTCGGTGTCATCGCCATTGCAATTTTGTTTGCAACAAGGAAATTTTTATTCGTAGCTTTCGATGAATCCGAGAGAATCATCTTCCGGTCCAGCCAGAAGGTCCGCCACGTAAACCGCCTCATCCATGCAAACATCCCATATGAGGACGATGAGACTCTTCTGGAGGTAATGATGAAGAAAATGAAAGCCGATGAAGTAGAAGCTGGTGTCGGCGCATGTATCTATTTCCAGAAATTCGGACTCCGCATTGCCAAAATCACAGATGGAAAAATTACTAGAATTGAAGTGATTCGTTCTATACAATAAAGTTTTTCCATGCTATAATATTTACATAATACAGGCGGGATATTATAATCTGTCTGTATAATATGAACAAAAGGAGTTGAGCACATGAATTTTATTATTAGTGGAAAGAACATCGACGTAACACCAGGCTTGAAGAACACTATCGAAGAAAAGTTAGGAAAACTCGAAAGGTATTTCACTCCTGAAACAGAAATCATCGTAACACTCAGCGTGGAGAAAGAAAGGCAGAAAATTGAAGTAACCATCCCGGTAAAGGGAAATATTATCCGTTCCGAGCAGACAAGCACCGATATGTATGTATCCATCGACCTTGTTGAGGAAGTCATTGAACGTCAGCTTCGCAAGTATAAAAATAAACTGGTCGCAAAGAGCCAGGGGCACCCGACAGCAGCATCCAGCGGAAGTAACTTCAAGAAGGAGTTCTTCGAATCCGATGACGAAGGACAGGCAGACGACGATATTCGTATCGTAAGGACCAAGCGTTTCGGAATCAAACCGATGTATCCGGAAGATGCATGCATCCAGATGGATCTGGTTGGACATTCTTTCTTCGTATTCTGCAATGCAGAGACTGATGAAGTAAACGTAGTTTATAAGAGAAAAGACGGCTCTTTTGGATTGATCGAGCCAGAATTCGATTAAATGAATTGATAAGAACGCGAAGGTATCCGACTGCAGCCGGGTACCTTCTTTATTCTTGTTTTCTTTTTTATTCCTGTTCCCAGACCTTGATTTCGTTATCTATTTCTGCAAACCAGCAGGTTCCTTCTCTCCGGATAATGCTTTTTCCATTTGTCCCTTCTGTGATTTTTGCAGCCACCATTTTCTCTTCCTTTTCCGGAACCAGTACCGTCAGCTCTACAGAATCTGTGTAGGCCGTGTCTGTAATATGCAGGCCTGCCTGTCCGAGTATATACTGGATTTTGCCAAGCCCTGTATAATCGGTCTGTATTTTCAGTTTAAAACCGTAAATTCTGGTTATAATCGTACTATGGGCAAGGCCTTCACGGGATGCGGACGTATATGCCCTGACGAGTCCTCCTGTGCCAAGCAGGGTGCCTCCGAAATAGCGTGTAACGATAATCAGCACATTTTCAAGCTTTGCACCCTTTATAACGTCTAAAATAGGCTTGCCAGCCGTGCCGCCCGGTTCTCCGTCGTCGCTTAAGCGTTCCAGTGTCCTGTCCGCCCGGATTACATAGGCCCAGCAGTGGTGTCTGGCATCCCAATACTGCTTTTTTATCTTTTCCAGATACTCCATTGCTTCTTCTTCCGAAGAAACAGGAAATACACTGGATATGAAACGGGACTTTTTTTCGACAATTTCCGCACCGGCGCCCTGATATACTGTTTGATAATCCATAGTTTTCTACCTCTGTCAATGATTTTTCTGCAAAATAGTTATGCTTATGAATATAGGATATAACAAATCAGTAGAAAACCACAAGAAATTATTAAGATTTTTTTAGAAATATGAACTTTTACCGTTTTTTCTTTATTTAGAGAAGTAAATTTGATATAATGAGTGGAATGAATAAAGGAGGATATTATTCATGAATTACGGAAAAGAGAATCTCGATAAGAGAAAGAAGAATATTTCATCAAAAAAGAACATGAAAAAGAAGCGGGTCGGGGTCCGCTTTTTTAAGGCTCTCCTTATCTGTATACTACTTATTGCAGTTATCGGGGCCGGCGGGGTTGGCCTGTTTGTTAAGAAGATTGTCGACGACGCCCCTAAGGTTACTCCTGCAAATGTCAAGCCGTCCGATGAAACATCCTTTGCTTATACAGAGGACGGAAAGTTTCTGGACTCCTTTGTACAAAAAGGTTCTAACAGGGTTTACAAAAACTATGACGAGATACCTGTCAACCTGACTCATGCATTTGTTGCCATTGAGGACGAGCGTTTTTATAAGCATAACGGAATTGACCTTCAGGGAATCCTAAGGGCCGGTGTTGTCGGACTTACTTCCGGTGGTAACTTCTCAGAGGGTGCAAGTACCCTGACACAGCAATTGATTAAGAATAACGTGTTTCCTGAGTTTACTGAGGAAAAGACATTCTATGACAAGCTGAAGCGTAAACTTCAGGAACAGTATCTGGCAGTAGAGATTGAAAAGCAGATGAGTAAGGAAGAGATTGTCGAGGCTTATATGAATACGATCAACCTCGGCCAGAACTGTCTCGGGGTACAGACAGCCGCACAGCGCTATTTTGGCAAGGACGTCTCAGACCTGTCACTTTCCGAAAGTGCTGTCATCGCCGGCATCACGCAGAGCCCGTCCGACTATGACCCGGTCCTGCATCCGGAGGCAAATGAAAAGAGACGGAACAAGGTTTTGAAAAACATGCTGGAGCAGAACTACATTACACAGGCGGAATATGATGAAGCCAAGGCTGAAAATGTTTATGAAAAAATCCAGCAGACCGTGGCTGCAACACCGGAGGACAAGCCGAACTCTTATTTCATAGACAGGCTCTCCCAGCAGATCATAAAAGATCTGATCAACCGGAAGCAGTATACAGAGACGCAGGCATACAATGCACTGTACAGTGGCGGACTCACCATCACTGCAACACAGGACCTGAATATCCAGCAGATCTGTGACGAAGAGGTAGCGAATCCGAACAATTATCCATATAACGTGGAGTATGGTCTCGAATATGCATTGACCGTGACACATCCTGACGGCACGTCCGACAATTACAGCAAAGAGATGCTGGCTAAGTATATTAAAGATACACGCGGCGACCAGTACCCACTTGTATTCTCATCGGAAGATGCAGCCAATCAGGCGATCGCAGAGTACAAGAGCACTCTCGGCATTACGGAACAGGATACGATAGCGGAAAATATCGATATCACACCTCAGCCGCAGACATCTGTCGTTGTAATGGACCAGTATACAGGCAAGGTCAAGGCCATTGTCGGAGGACGCGGCGAGAAGAAGACAAGCCTTTCCCTGAACCGTGCAACAGACTCCCCGAGACAGCCGGGTTCCTGTTTCAAAATACTTTCCACTTATGCGCCCGCACTTGATTCTGCCGGATATACTCTGGCATCAACAATCGACGATGACGCGCCGTTCCAGTATGAGAACAGCACACAGTATGTGGAAAACTGGGACAAGAAATATATCGGCATGACACGTGTCCGTTACGCTATTGAGCATTCCATGAATGTATGCGCAGTCAAGACACTGACAGATATCGGTACACAGACCGGATATGATTCACTCATAAACTTCGGATTCACAACACTTGTTAACTTTGACGGCGACTTTCCTGAATATACAGATGTGGCACAGGCTACTGCTTTGGGTGGTATCACACAGGGTGCCTATAATCTGGAAATGACAGCTGCCTATGCAGCAATTGCAAACGGCGGTGTATACACAGAACCAATTCTGTACACAAAGGTTTTAGACCATGACGGCAATGTCCTTCTGGACAATACCGAACCGGCTACACACCAGGTGATTAAAGATTCCACTGCCGCCCTCCTTACAAGCGCAATGGAAGATGTTATTAACAAGGGAACCGGAACGGCTGCCAGACTGAACAACATGGCTGCGGCAGGTAAGACAGGTACGACAGAGAACAGTACCGACCTCTGGCTCTCCGCATATACTCCTTATTATACATGCAGTGTATGGGGCGGGTATGATTCCAACAAGCCGATGGACAATATGGACCAGGCATGGCATGAAGTCCTCTGGAAGAACATCATGGACCGTGTCCATGCAGACCTTCCTTATAAAGCATTTACAATGCCGACTTCCGTAGAACAGAAAACAATCTGCACACAGACCGGCCTGCTTGCAACTTCTACCTGTCCCCCGCTGACAGAATATTTTGCAAAGGGAACTGCACCGACGCAGAGCTGTCCCGGACATTATGTTCCGAAGAAGGAAGACGAAAAGAAAGACGATGAGAAGAAGGATGATGACAAGAAGGATAACACCGAGAATCCTGATGACGGTGGCAATACCGAAAATCCTGACAATGGAGGCGGTACCGAGAACCCAGACGAAGGCGGTGGAGATGTTCCGACACCTGATCCGGGGACTGATGGAGGCGGCGGAGAGACCACTCCTCCGGCCTGATCGGCTTTAGAAATGAATACAGGCAGGTTAAAAACCTGCCCATACAAGCAAAACAGCAGAGACGATAAGAGCAATTCCTTATCTTCTCTGCTGTTTTATAATTCATAAACACTTGTGAATAGATCTAAACGACTTTACAGTACAAGCTTGGCTGCCCCACATATCCCTGCATCATTTCCCAGTGTTGCCAGTGTAAATTTCACTTCTTTATTTGCAAATAGTGCAGACTCCATATAAGGCTTCTCAATATAAGGGATCAGAACTTCTCCCGCTTTGGACACTCCTCCACCGATTACAAATACAGCCGGATCAGTGACCGCTGCAAGATTTGCGAGTGCACGGCCAAGATAAATACCGAATTCCTCTGCCACTTCGGCGGCAACGAGATCTCCGGCTTTTACCGCATCAAACACGTCCTTCGCTGTCACAGTGTCCCTTACAAGCATCGTATCACGGGTCTCATTCTCAAGCTTTCTTTTAGCCAGACGAACAATCCCTGTCGCAGATGTATACTGCTCCAGACAACCGCGTTTTCCACATCCGCACACTTCCGTCTCGTCATAATTCACACAGATGTGGCCGATCTCTCCGCCGGCTCCATGCGCCCCTGTCACGACTCTGCCTGCAATGATCACGCCGCCGCCAACTCCGGTGCCAAGGGTAACCATGATCATATTCTTCTGGCCTGCCCCGCCGCCTTTCCACATCTCACCCAGAGCGGCTACATTCGCATCATTATTGATCTCTGCACGCAGTCCGGTCAATTCTTCCATCTCTTTTTTCACTTCTTTATAGTTCCATCCAAGATTAGCACTGCCATTGACAATTCCGTCTTCTGTCACTGGTGCAGGTACGCCGACTCCTGCCCCAAGCACATCTTCTTTGTGAATCTGCTTCTCCTCAAGCTTTGCAAGGATGGTTTGTGCGATATCCGGCAGGATCGCCTTTCCTTCCTCTTCCGTGTGGGTCTTGATCTCCCATTTGTCAAGAATCTCCCCTGTTTCCTCAAACAGACCCAGTTTTACTGTAGTTCCTCCGATATCAACGCCAAAACAATACTTCATGATTCTTCTCCTATCTGCCTTTTATGTTCGTTAAACCTATCTGTTCTTTGCCAGATTCTCCTGCACACGCTTATATAATTCCTGTGCAGCATTATATCCCATCTGTTTCTGTCTGTGGTTGACAGCCGCTGATTCTACGATAATCGCAAGATTACGTCCCGGACGGATCGGAATGCTGTGGCAGACAACACGGTTGCCCAGAAACTCTGTATAATTCTCTTCCAGCCCCAGTCTGTCATATTCCTTGTCCCGGTTCCAGTCTTCCAGAGTAATAACCAGATCGATATTCTGTGTCTCTCTGACGCTCTGCACACCGAACATCGACTTCACGTCAACAATGCCAATGCCCCGAAGCTCTATAAAATGTCTCGTAATATCTGGCGCAGCTCCCACTAATGTATCATCGCTTACTTTTCTGATCTCTACAACATCGTCCGTAACAAGACGGTGTCCTCTCTTAATCAGTTCAAGGGCCGCCTCACTCTTACCAATCCCGCTCTCGCCCATAATCAGAACACCAACACCATAAACATCCACCAGTACCCCGTGTATGGAAATGCACGGAGCCAGCTTCACATTCAGCCAGCGGATGATCTCACCCATAAATGAGGAGGTAGATTTCGAAGTTGTAAAAATCGGCACCTGATGCTGTACGGCCTTGATAAGCAGTTCCGGGTCAGGCTCCATATCTCTGCTGAAAACAATACAGGGGACCTGATGGCTCAAAAGCTCATCATATATCTGGTGCTTTCTTTCCTCACTCAAAGTCTCAAGATATGCATACTCCACATATCCAATCATCTGTACCCTGTCCGAGTCAAAATGATCAAAAAACCCAGTCAGCTGAAGTGCAGGTCTGTTAATATCCGGCACATTCACCTCACGTCCGATCAGTTCAACATCAGGAGTCAGATTCTTTAAATCCATCTTTTCAACAATTTCGCTTAACTTTACTCCTTGTCCCATAATAATCTCCTTTATCATTATCACTTTCAACACAAATTCTTTATCCATTATACCATAAATACTAAACTCGTGAAATACCTCGTTAAGTATTTAGGTGTATGTCTTACTAGGCTCGATAATACCTCGCCAAGTTCGAGCATTATACCATAAATACTAAACTCGTGAAATACCTCGTTAAGTATTTAGGTGTATGTCTTACTAGGCTCGATAATACCTCGCCAAGTGCGGGCATTATACCATATCAGACCGCCTTATTCTCCGTGAAAAAACTTATACACTGCCTCCGCCGATTTTTCATTCATGGACGGAACGGCCGACAGTTCTTCCACCGTTGCAGCCTTGATCGCATCCAGGCTCAGATAATGGCGCATGAGTGCCTTTCTTCTGGCTGGCCCGATGCCGTCTATATCATCCAGAATTGAATGTACCTGTCCCTTTGACCGAAGCTGCCTGTGGTACTCTATGGCAAAGCGGTGGGCCTCGTCCTGAATCCTTGTAATCAGCCGGAAGGCCTCGGAGGATTTGTCGATCGCAATCTCCTCATTGTGGTAGTAAAGCCCCCTCGTCCTGTGGAAATCATCCTTTACCATGCCGCAGACAGGAATATTGAGACGCAGTTCATCCAGAACTTCCAGTGCGACATTCACCTGTCCTTTTCCGCCATCCATGAGGATCAGGTCCGGGAATGAAGTGAAACCGCCGAGTTCTTTACTCTCCTCACGCTCCCTGAGGCCATGTGTGAAACGTCTTGTCAGGACTTCCCTCATACTTCCGTAGTCATCCGCGCCCTGGATCCCTTTGATCTTAAACTTTCTGTAATCATTACGCTTTGGTTTCCCGCGCTCATATACGACCATCGAACCAACGGACTCAAATCCATTTGTATTCGAAATATCATATGCCTCCATGCGGCTGACGCCGTCCAGATCAAGCATTTTTGCGATTTCCCTGACCGCACCGATCGTCCTGCCCTCTTCCCTCTTTAAGCGCTCTTTATCCTTATTCAAAACGAGCGAAGCATTATTGGCAGCCAGTTCCACCAGCTTTTCTTTTGTTCCTTTTTTAGGGACCCTGATGCTTACTTTCCCGCCCCGTTTTGTACCCAGCCATTCTTCCAGCAGGTGCATGTCTTCCAGTTCTTCCGGAAGCATCAGCTCACCCGGGATAAACGGTGTTCCCGCATAATACTGCTTAATAAAGCTGTCCAGCACCTCACTGTGCGGCTCGTCCTTTGAAATGCGCAGGTAAAAATGGTCCCGCCCGATCAGCCTTCCGCCGCGGATAAAGAAGACCTGCACCACAGCATCCTCTTCCTCTGAAGCCACCGCCAGCACGTCACGATCCTCGCCGCTGCTGTCTGTTATCTTCTGCTTCTGTGCGACCTTCTTCACACTGTTCAGCAATTCCCGGTATTCAATCGCCTTCTCGAACTCAAGTGCCTCAGAAGCGGCATCCATCTTTTCCTGCAGTTCCTTTAAGATTACGTCAAAATTCCCGTTCAGGAAGCGGATTACCTCTTGAACCGCTTTTGCATACTCTTCCTTGGAAATATACCCCTGGCAGGGAGCGTCACACTGCTTAATATGGTAATTCAGGCACGGACGTTCCTTCCCGATATCCTTCGGCAGGCTCCTGTTACAGCTGCGTATATGGTACAGCTTGTGGAGCAGGTCGATCGTATCGCGCACCGCCTGTGCACTCGTATACGGGCCGAAATACCGGGCCTTATCCTTGAGCATCTTTCTTGCAAGCATGACCCTCGGGAACGGCTCATTTGTCGTGACCTTAATAAAAGGGTAAGCCTTGTCATCCATCAGCATGGTGTTATACTTCGGCCTGTGCTCCTTAATCAGGTTACACTCCAGAACAAGCGCCTCCAGTTCCGAATCTGTCACGATATACTCAAACCTCCGTATATGCGTAACCATCTGCTCGATCTTAACCCCCTTATTCCTGCTGCTCTGGAAATACTGCCGTACCCGGTTCTTCAGGCTGATGGCCTTGCCCACATATATGATATTGTCCTTCTCGTCATGCATAATATAAACTCCTGGCTTGCCCGGGAGCTTTTTCAATTCTTCCTGTATATCAAAATTATTATTTTCCATGACCTATATTATAATGCCTGTTCGGGTATTTGTGAAGGATTTTTACGAGAAAAGGAAGCGCTAAAGAAAAAAATATTACGGTTTACATGCGCGTACATAACGCACAAACTGAAAAGCCGGACTACGCTTAGCGTCTCCCGGCTTTTCCTGTATTCCTTCTTTATTCCTGGCTGTGATCTACAGGATAATCCTCGTTCACATGTGCCTCTAAACCTTTTTGGCCGCCTTCTTCCGCCGGCTTCATTGTAACACGGACATCTTTTTTCGGCTCACTTCCCTCTTCCGGCTCCTCGATCCCTTTCACTTCACGGAAGATTCTCATGAATTCTTTTCCGGTGATCGTCTCCTTCTCAATGAGGAATGCGGAAATCTTATCGAGTGCTTCTCTGTTCTCGCTTAAGAGGCGCTTTGCCTCCTCATATGCATTCTTCAGCATAGTCATGACTTCGCCATCTATCTCGGCCGCTGTCGCTTCACCGCAGTTCATAACCGGACGGCCGTCAAGATAACGGTTCTGGATTGATTCCAGACCAATAAGGCCGAACTTCTCAGACATTCCATACTGGGTGATCATGGCTCTGGCAATCTTTGTTGCCTGCTCGATATCATTGGATGCCCCTGTAGTAACGGTGTCAAATACAATCTCCTCCGCGGCACGTCCTGCAAGTGCACCGACCAGCATAGCCTCCAGTTCCTTCTTCGTGTTCAGGAACTTCTCCTCTTCCGGTGTCTGCATGACATATCCAAGAGCCCCCATCGTTCTCGGGACGATCGTGATCTTCTGTACTGGCTCTGCATCCTTCTGGAGCGCGCTGACGAGCGCATGGCCGACCTCATGGTAGGATACGATCTTGCGTTCCTCCTCGCTCATGATGCGGTCTTTCTTCTCTTTACCGACCAGAACAACTTCCACTGCTTCAAATAAATCCTTCTGGCTGACAACCTGTCTGCCATTCTTGACTGCATTAATCGCAGCCTCATTGATCATATTGGCAAGATCGGAACCTACTGCACCTGAGGTAGCCAGTGCAATTGCCTCCAGATCGACTGTCTCATCCATCTTAACATCCTTGGAATGTACCTTCAGGACATCCACACGTCCCTTCAAATCCGGCTTATCCACGATAATACGCCTGTCAAAACGTCCCGGCCTTAAAAGCGCCGGGTCCAGTACCTCCGGACGGTTCGTTGCCGCCAGAAGCAGAAGGCCCTTATTCGTGTCAAATCCATCCATCTCAGCCAGCAGCTGGTTCAGGGTCTGTTCACGTTCATCATTCCCGCCCATTGCGGTATCACGTGTCTTACCGATCGCATCAATCTCATCAATAAATACGATACATGGCGCCATCTGCTGTGCCTGCTTGAACAGGTCACGCACACGGGATGCCCCGACGCCGACATACATCTCTACAAACGCCGAACCGGACAGGGAAAAGAACGGCACCTTTGCTTCTCCTGCAACAGCCTTTGCCAACAGGGTCTTACCTGTACCCGGAGGGCCCACGAGCAGGGCTCCCTTCGGAAGCTTAGCACCGATTCCGGTGTATTTTCCCGGGTTATGCAGAAAATCAACAACCTCCTGAAGAGACTCCTTCGCCTCATCCTGGCCTGCCACATCCTGGAATGTGACCCCGGTCTCCTTCTCCACGTATACCTTTGCATTGCTCTTGCCGATTCCCATCATGCCGCCGCCCTTTGACATACGCTTCATGAGGAAATTAAACAGAATTACGAGCAGAAGTATCGGAAGTATCACTGTAATAAATATCTCAAATATCATGGAGGATGCCGTATCCGGTATGTTCTGCTCATACTCTACCCCGGCTTTGTAAAGCCGTTCGGACAGTGTATCATCCCTTACTGCGCCGGTATAGTAATCCGGTGCCTTTTCCTGATCCTCTTTCTTATCCTCCAGCTGGCTGACAATATCAGATGCCGTCTTTGTACCTTCCTTTTTCCTGGCATCATCCTTCAGCGTGATGTACAGCTTCGTTGAATCAATCGTAACTTTTTCAACTTCACCGTCATCCACCATCTTCAGGAATTTATCATAGCTGATCTCCTCAGGATTCTTATCCTGCATCATTGAAACCAGTCCCATTACTATAAAAACAGTCAACAGCGTTGTCACGAGGATGATTCCCCAGCCCTGGCGATTGTTTTTAGGATCTTTGTTATTTCTGTTATTCTGATTATCCATTCTTAAGCCTCCTAAAATCCACTATCCCCATTATAAGTACAGGCTCCCCATAAATCAATAAAAAGATTATGAAAATATTGTAAACACGGGGCATTTTATAGTATACTGGTTACGAAATATGTCATGAGTGAGGAAAGAGAAAATGAAAATAGGATTCGATAATGAAAAATATTTAACCATGCAGTCAGAACATATCCGCGAAAGGATAAACCAGTTTGATAACAAGCTGTATCTTGAATTCGGGGGAAAGTTATTCGACGATTACCATGCAGCCAGAGTCCTGCCGGGCTTTGCACCGGACAGCAAATTAAGGCTTTTGAAGCAGCTCAGCGACCAGGCCGAGATCGTCATCGTCATCAGTGCTCGTGATATTGAGAAAAATAAAGTCCGCGGTGATCTGGGTATTACATACGATTCAGACGTTCTGCGCCTGATGGATTCCTTTGGGGACAACGGCCTGTATGTAGGAAGTGTTGTCATTACCCAGTACTCCGGCCAGGAAAGCGCTCAGCTTTTCAAAAACCGCCTTGAGAATCTCGGCATCCGTGTCTACATCCATTATAATATCGCCGGCTATCCGTCAAATATCCCACTGATTGTAAGTGATGACGGATACGGTAAGAATGAATATATCGAAACGTCCCGCCCACTGGTTATCGTCACAGCCCCGGGACCCGGGAGCGGAAAAATGGCCACATGCCTTTCACAGTTATATCATGAACATAAACGCGGAATTCATGCAGGCTATGCCAAATTTGAAACATTTCCCATCTGGAACCTGCCGCTTAAGCATCCGGTTAATCTGGCATATGAAGCTGCCACGGCCGATTTGAATGATATCAATATGATCGATCCGTTCCACTTAGAAGCATATGGCAAGACAACGGTAAATTATAACCGCGACGTGGAGATTTTTCCGGTATTAAATACCATTTTTGAAAAAATTTACGGGAAAAGCCCGTACAAGTCTCCGACAGACATGGGTGTCAATATGGCCGGCAACTGTATCTGCAACGATGAAGCCTGCCGCGAAGCATCCCGTCAGGAGATTGTCCGCAGATATTTTGCCTCCCTGAACTCCCTTGTACAGGGTACAAGCTCAGAGGAAGAGGCCCAGAAGATCGAGATTCTCATGAATCAGGCCAACGTGACCGTACAGGACAGGAAGGTCGTGGAAAAGGCCCGTGAACGCTCCGAAGAGACACAGGGCCCTGCTGCTGCCCTCGAACTGGACGACGGCAGGCTCATAACCGGAAAGACAACGAACCTGCTCGGAGCTTCCGCAGCCCTCCTGCTGAATGTCATCAAAGAACTGGCCGGGATTGACCACGAACTGCATGTCATCTCTCCGGAATCCATCGAGCCGATCCAGAAGCTGAAGGTAGACTACTTAAAGAGCAAGAATCCTCGCCTCCACACCGACGAGGTGCTCATCGCCCTCTCCGCCAGCGCCGCCAACAGCAGCCTCGCAAGAAAAGCACTGGAACAGCTCCCCAAACTGGACGGCTGCCAGGCACATACCTCCGTCATGCTGTCAGACGTAGATATCAAAACATTCAAAAAACTAGGCGTACAACTCACCTGCGAGGCAGTTTATGAGACTGATCATATTTACCACTAGATAGGATGAGGGACGCTAAGTAAGAGGCGGGGGAGGGCGCCGTGTGGCTGTGTGGTGCCGGTTCAAAGCCTGTCCGCTTACTTAGCTGCGTTCATCCAGTTAGCAGTGACAAATATAATCAGGAAGCTCATTACCAAGTGAAGCGTATTGGTATCGGCAAAACAGAACTTTATTCCTCCCCTATACGAATCATAAAAATGTCCTCGCAGCCAACTCCAGTTGCGTATTGGCGAGAAACCCACCGGGGTATGAGTTTTTTGTGGTTGGATGCGCCTAGCTTGATATGAGGATGGGACAGAGGACTGCGCGGGTGCATATGCCAGTTTAGGAGGCGTAAAGAGACCCTTAGCGGGACTTAATAAAAAAACCGGCGTATACTCGGAATGAAATTTGTTCTCCAAAACAAATTTCAACAAGGGCCGAACTGCGTTTGCATCGGCAAACGGAGTGAGTCCCTTGGGTTTCCGAGCATACGCCGGGTTTTTATTTAGGCCTGCTTAGGGGAACGTCCAGCCTCAAAAACTGGCATATGCACCCGCGCAGTCCTCTGTCCCATCCTCATTTCAAGCGACCCCTTCCCCCACACAAACTCATTCCAAATTTCTCCTCTTGTAAAAAAAGCTGTATTTTTTTTGGATTTTGGTATATACTCTTTAAGTATTTTTTTAATGATTCACACAAAGGAGGATTTTATGGCAGTAAAGTATGTATTTGTGACCGGAGGAGTTGTTTCAGGTTTGGGTAAGGGCATCACTGCCGCATCTCTCGGGCGCCTGCTTAAGGCACGGGGGTACACGGTAACGATGCAGAAGTTTGACCCGTACATCAATATTGACCCCGGAACGATGAACCCGGTACAGCACGGTGAAGTATTCGTAACAGACGACGGCGCGGAAACAGACTTGGATTTGGGACATTATGAACGTTTCATAGACGAAAGCCTGACGAAGAATTCCAATGTGACCACCGGTAAGATATACTGGTCGGTTCTGCAGAAGGAACGCCGCGGAGATTTCGGTGGCGGGACCGTACAGGTTATCCCACATATCACAAACGAGATCAAAAGCAGATTTTACCGCAATCCTGCCGCTTTAGGCACGGAAATCGCAATCATAGAAGTTGGAGGGACCGTTGGCGATATCGAAAGCCAGCCTTTCTTAGAGTCCATCCGGCAGTTCCAGCACGAAAAAGGTCACGAAAACGTGATTCTGATACACGTCACTCTAATTCCCTATTTAAAAGCTTCACAGGAAATGAAAACAAAACCGACCCAGGCAAGTGTCAAGGAACTTCAGGGTATGGGAATCCAGCCGGATATTATTGTATGCCGTTCTGAATTTCCTCTGGATACTGGCATGAAAGACAAGATTTCTCTTTTCTGCAATATTCCGTCAAAACACGTCCTTCAGAATCTGGATGTGGAATACCTGTATGAAGCTCCGCTCGCTATGGAACGCGAGAATCTGGCACAGGTTGTATGCGAGTGCCTGCACCTTGACTGTCCAAAACCGGATCTAAAAGACTGGACCGAGATGGTGGATAACCTGCGCAATCCGACGCAGGAAATCAATATTGCCCTTGTTGGAAAATATATCCAGCTCCACGATGCCTATATCAGCGTGGTAGAGGCGCTGAAACACGGTGGAATCTACAGTCACACTACGGTCAATATTAAGTGGGTTGACTCGGAAACCGTTAGTGCTGAAAATACTGATGAAATTTTCAAGGATGTCAGCGGCATTTTAGTGCCGGGAGGATTCGGTGACCGCGGTATTGAAGGAAAAATAGAATCCATTAAATATGCACGTACAAATAACATCCCGTTCCTCGGGCTCTGTCTTGGTATGCAGCTCTCCATCGTCGAATTTGCCCGAGATGTACTCGGTTATCATGATGCACACAGTATGGAATTAAAACCGGACACTACGCATCCGGTCATCCATATCATGCCGGACCAGATTGGCGTGGAAGATATTGGCGGCACACTCAGACTTGGCTCTTATCCCTGTGTTCTGAAAAAAGATTCAAAGGCTTACAGCCTGTATGGAGCTGAGGAAATCAAGGAACGCCACCGCCACCGCTACGAAGTAAATAACGATTACCGCGAAGCGCTGGAGGAACACGGCATGATGCTTTCCGGCCTTTCCCCTGACGGGCGAATCGTCGAGATGGTAGAAATTCCGGATCACCCGTGGTTCCTTGCGACACAGGCCCATCCCGAGCTGAAGTCGCGTCCCAACAGGCCGCATCCTCTTTTTAAAGGCTTTGTGGAAGCCGCACTCAAATATTCGAGTCAACGTAACGGCAGGCTGGAATAGAGGCCTGATAACAGAACAAGCCCTGAGATGGCAGCGCTATGCTGTCATTTCAGGGCTTGTTTTTCTGTAACAACCGGAATCCCGGATTATCATCCTTCTTTTCCCTCTTTCCCGCACTCTTCTGTCCCCGCGGTCCGCTTCTGACTGATATAACCGGACAGCTTCAGGGCTGCCCATGCTGCAAATATGCCGATCAGGAGTCCGGCCAGCACATCCGACGGATAGTGGACCCCGACATAAAGACGTGAAAATGCGATCAGGGACGCCAGAATGACCGCAGGTATTCCCCATTTCCGCGGCGCCATTTTGTAATATACAAGGGCTGCGGCAAAGGAAGCACAAGTATGCCCCGACGGGAACGAATAATCACGCTGCCTTTCTATCAGGAGCCTCAGGCCGTCCACCACCTCATACGGCCGTATCCTCGCAACCAGGTTTTTCAGCGCCACATTCGTTATCAGGGCGCCTATCGCTAATGCTATAATAGCCGTAATCCCTATTTTCCTTGTTCTTTTAAACAGCAGCAGCACAATAGAGAGTACAATCCAAAACCATCCAGCATTCCCCAGAGATGTAATAAACTTCCAGAAAGGGGTCATCCAGTCATGCCGCAGATACTGCTGTATAAAAAGCAAAATATCACCATCTAACTGTAACAGATAACTCATCATTCATTTACCCGGACCTTTCATTTTAGTCAATATGTTTTATAGTATATCATATTACCAGGGCATTTTAAATGATAGACTATCTTTTCCAAACAAGATATACTATATACAGGTACACCATACCTGTACAGAGATTAAGACGGAGGGATACACATGAAAAAAATGCGTTCACTAATTATCATCATCGCTGCGGCCGCCCTGGTTGCGGTCGGGTTTCTTGGGGCAAAGCTTCTGAATAAAGAGCCCAAAGTTACAGTCAGCGCCGTTTCCATCGAGGAGCGTCTCAGCAAATGCAGTTCACTTACTACTGCCAGACTGGACTACAGAGGCATCATTAAATACTCGGAGGGTGAGATCGATTTTATCAACAAAAAGAGTTTCTCTATGATCTATGATGCACATATTAAAGCGGGCATTGACTTATCACAGGCTGTTGTCGAAGTCTCCGGGAAAAGTATCAGTATCCGGATACCGGCCCCTGAAATACAGGATATTACGATTGATTCCGATACACTCGAATTTTACGATGAAAAGTTTGCACTCTTTAACTGGACAAACAAAGAAGATACGACAAAGGCAATCGCATATGCAAAGAATGATGCCGAAGCGAAAGCGGGACAGACGGACATTCTTGAACAGGCCAGAGAACAGGCCGCAGCCGTCATCGAAACGCTGATACAGCCGATTACTGAAGACAATACCAATTCATATGAACTCACCGTTACTTATGCGGAATAAATGCACCGGGGGTAAAAGATCATTCCATGACATGCAGATATGTATGGAATGACCTTTTGCCCCCGTTATCATATAATAAAGAGACATCATAAACAGGAGTAACAACATGCCACTGAACAACATCGGAAATATTATCCGGTTTGGAAATATGATGCAGGCCAGTAATGCACTTGTGGAAGAAGTTTTCCTGCAGACCCGTACAACTGGATCTGTAACAATATCATACTCCTCCAAAACTCCGGACGGAATTACTTTTATCAATCTATTGCAGCTAAACGTGCACCGTAATACTGTGATTCTCAACTCGCTGGGCAGAACCATGTGTTTATGTGATATTCACAAGGGAATGTGGGTGGATGCCATCTTTTCGCCAATTACAACCAGAAGCATTCCGCCCCAGTCGAATGCCTTTCTGCTGTTGGTACGCAGCGGGAGCCGTCCTTCAAGCACCACGTCCACCGGCAGGATCGTCAGCGTAGATACCAGCAACCGTTCTATTACAACCGGCGTTCCAGGTGACATAAACAGGCAGACAGTATTTATCATCACGGATAATACCATTATAAGAAACCGCGCAGGCAGCCCGGTCAGACTTTCTAATCTGCGCCCCGGGCAAACGGTCCGGATCGTCCACTCAAATGCGCAGACAGCCAGTATACCCCCTCAGACTACGGCTTTTTACGTGCAGGTTATTTAAAAGATTGAATGCAGAGTTCACTTTACTGCGAAGGAACCCGGCTTATGCCGTACACTTCGCAGCAGAACCCTGCTGACAGCCCCTACCCATCGATTTCAAGTATTTCCTTTTTTGTCAGTGGATTTACATGCACCATGCAGTGTTTTACCTCTGGAAATTGTTCCTCCACTCTGGTATGTACTTCCTCTGCTATCCCGTGCGCCTCGCGCAGTGTCAGGTTCTCATCCGCGGCGATTTCAATATCCACATAGGCCCTTGCCCCGAACATTCTTGTACGGATTGTATCAATCTTTTCCACACCCCTGTTTTCCAACACCGCCTGGCGGATTTGCTGGATCGTCCGGTCATCACAGGACTTATCCACCATCTTATTCATCGCATCCTGAAAAATGTCCCACGCCGCCTTTCCTATGAATACACAGATAACAACGCTTGCAAGCGGATCAAGTACAGGAAATCCAAGCCGCGCACCGAATATTCCGGCAAACGCCCCGATGGAAGACAGCGCGTCGGAACGGTGGTGCCATGCGTCAGCCATCAGTGCCCCGGAATTTATTTTTTTAGCAGCCGCCCTAGTATACCAGTACATCCACTCCTTAACCAGAATGGATATGACTGCTGCGATAAGTGCCATCCGGCCCGGAACCGAAGCCGATTCCAGATTACCTGACGCTATCTTCTGTATCCCGCTTATTCCTATTCCTGCACCGGTCGCAAACAATACAACTGCCAGCAGGATCGATGCCACACACTCCATTCTTTCATGGCCGTATGGATGTTCCTTGTCAGACTTTTTCCCCGAGATCGTAACCCCTATCATGACAATGACCGTACTGAATACATCCGACGCCGAATGTATCGCATCCGACAGCATTGCCCCGGAATGAGCAATCAGCCCGGCAGCCAGTTTAAATGCCGACAGTGCTATATTCACCCCAATACTGACCTTGGATACGCGCATTGCAATCCTTGTTCCCTCTGTTTGTATGTTTTCTGTGTTTTGTGCCATTATGATGTCCTCCTTCTCATTTAGCTGTCTGAACAGTATTATCTGGTTCACTTCAATGCACATCCTGTCCGGAGGTTCCTGCAAGCGGATTTTTAACTCCGTTTACACAAAAAGAACCTGTGGAACATTCGTAGTAAACTGTCCCACAGATTCTTCCTGTTCATCTGCTGCCGCGTCCGCGGCCCGGCCCCATTCATACTGAGTATCACCCCTGTATGGATCGCCTGCTCAGTTTGTACTGTAGAATAAATATGCAGTGCAAAGAGTTTCCTTTTATAATATGCAATCCGCCCTTTTTTGTCAATCATTATTTTTCATAACGAGAATTTTTCTCTGTATGCAATCTTCCATAAATAGATGCGGCTGTTACAGAAATTAGATTTCGATAACAGCCGCATCTCTATGAGGGGGGCAAATTCGTCAATTTGTCAAATCACATGTTTGCCTTGATCCTGGTCTTTTTTTCCTTCCTGATGTATTCTGTATCCCTGCTTTTCCCTTCTTTGTCTGCTGCTTCCATGATACGGGGACCCCGCTGGCTCTCTGTCGGTACGCTTTCCATCTCTTCCTCCAGACGCATCCTCCGGAAATCTTTTTTATGGTTCACGCCTCCGCAGAAATCTTCAAAAGCGAATGCCATTCTATCCAGGATGCCAAGGCTGGATATCCTTTCTACTGAAAGCTTCCTTACAGAGCGGAGCCAGTACTCTGCGAGCATCCAGCAGACAATTAAAAGTGCCAGCGCCGAGATTAAAATAATAAATAATTTTTCTAACATAGGTTCCACTCCCTTCGTCTTTCTTGTTATCTTTATATTAGCTCGTACGCTTCAATTAGTCAATATTTTAATTGTATTTTTATAATTATTTCTGTCTTTAATTTTAATTATTCACTATTTTTTATTTATTTTTGTTTTGTTCATCATTTTTTAGATATTTTTCTGCAGCCGGGTCCTTCATACTATATTTCCGGTACCACTCTTTGCTGGCATCATTTCTTACCACTTCTGAGCGGTTCTGTGAAAGGAACCTCACAAGAGGGTACACATCCACCCATATTTCATGATTTCCCTCCCTCTGGCTTTCATCGAAAATCAGCTGCAGCCCAAAATGAAGGTGGTAGGTGTCAATGTTATTTACATTTTCCGTTGTACTGTACCCGGTCCTGCCCATGTAGCCGATTACATCCCCCGCCTGTACGACGTCACCTTCCTCCAGTGATTCTGCAAACGGGATATTCTGCCGCAGATGTGCATAATAATAGTAACGCTTCCCATCAAAACTGTTAATCCCGATGCGCCAGCCTCCGTACTGGTTCCATCCCATAACGGCCACATAGCCGGACTCAACGGCCACAACGGGTGTTCCCACCTGTCCCATCATGTCATGCCCTAAGTGGTTGCGCCTGTAGCCATAGCTTCTGGACACCCCGAAATCATCATAATCTGTATAGGGAAATGTCTTGGCGATTGGAGAATATGCCTTCAGCCCGTAAAATTTCTTCCATACCTTTTTATCCGAATCTTCACTTTCCGGTTTCTCAATCTCATATTCCCCCACCATACCGTCCAGAACAGCACCATAAGCCTCACGGTAATAGCCGTAATACTCCATATCGGCCGCCATCTCCTCGATCGTCGACCCTCCCGTAAGAAGCTTTTCTGCCGCCTGGGTCATGTCAGCTTCCTGATATCTTGTAAAATCCCCGCCGTATCTGGCCCCAAGATACGCCAGCAGTTCCACCCAGTTTAAATGGACGTCCTCCTGATATGTTTCTACGTCATATGTATAGGCACGGTTTAATGCTTCATAAGAAACATTAAATTCCACCCATTTGATATACTCTGCCTTCTCTCCACCGCCACTGCCGGCTGCATCACTGTTTTCTTCCGCAATCCCGCGTGCACCGGCAGAAACAGCTGTTTCCTGATCTGCTGACTGATTCTGCCCACTCCCCTGCCAGACACAAAACACAAGGAGAAGCAGCAGGATTTCGGCCGCAATTCCTGCCGGGAAAAATAATCGTTTTCGCATGTACATGCTCCTGCCATAAACTCTTAATAGTCTATGCGGCATGAACGCAACAAATTCTTCTGAATATACTGAATACAAACAACATTTATGGTGTCAGGAGCAGATCATGCATCTTATATCATCACTTTTATTCGCTCTTTCCGCTAATATAGACAGCTTCATTGTCGGAATGTCCTACGGGATTAAGAAATCGAACATCGATCTTTTAAAGAGCACCATTATCAGCCTCGTCACGCTGGCAGGTACTATCGTCGCGATCCTTATGGGCACAGAAATCTCACAGTTTCTTCCGGCTTCCTCTACCCAGGCCATCGGCTGCGCCCTTTTAATCGGGCTGGGGCTGTACTATATACTGAAGTCTCTCTTCGGCTTTCTCAGTAAGAAATGTAAAAAAACAGAAGTAAAATCAAATGAACTCTCAGCCAGTTCTTCTAAAAAAGAGCCAGCCGAAGCAACCCTGCTTACGCTAAAAGAAGGATTATTTCTGGGGCTCGCTCTCTCTATCAATAACTTCGGCATGGGGATCGGCGCCAGTATTACGGGACTGAAGCTCGTACCCACTGCAATCATGTCACTGATCGTATCCGTCGTCTTTCTGTATGCCGGAAACTTCATTGGAAAGACAAAGGTTCCCCGAATCTCAGACCAGCTGGCAGATGTGATCTCCGGACTGATACTGGTCGGGCTCGGGGCATATGAACTGTTTTTCTAACATACTGTTTTTCTAACATACTGTTTTTCTAACATACTGTTTTTCCAGCATGAAAAAAACAGCACCGGAATGGGTATACATCCACATCCCGGTGCTGTTTTTCATACAATTTCCTGTTCACTAAACAGTGCTTCTACCGCCTTTTCATAGACCGTAAGCTTCTCTGATTTTCTAATCTTCTTCGCATATTTCTCATAATTCGTAAACAAAGGCGCCATATAGAACCACAGCTCCTTCATTTTAAACAGGATTGTCCGGTCACCGCTTAAGACCTTCTGGTAATCTACATAGATCCGGTCATGAAAGGCCTTCAGGGTCGATTTCTCAAGTGGTGTATGATTTTTGATCTCACAGACCAATCCCGGATTCGAAAGAATCCCACGGCCCAGCATCACACAGCCCACATCCGGGAAAGCCTCCTCAAACCGCCGGTAATCCTGAACGGAAAAAATATCCCCGTTATAGCAGATATTGCAGCCGCATGAGCCAACTGCCCTGCCAAACACTTCCCAGTCCGGTGTATTTTTATAAATATCCGTCTGGAGCCTTGGATGGATGATCAGCTCGGCCAGTGGGTACTTCTGGTATATTTCCAGCAGATGGTCAAATTCTTCCGGGCTCTCTTTTCCAATTCTTGTCTTGATTGAGATACGGATATCCGCCGCCGAAAAGATTTCTTCCAGAAAATGGTCCAGTTTATCGGGGAATGCAAGAAACCCCGAGCCCCTTCCTTTTGTGACAACAGTTCTTGAAGGACAGCCCAGATTCAGGTTCACTTCTCTGTACCCGTATGTCTTAAGCTTCCTTGCCGTGCGGATGAAATCGTCTGCCGAATTCGTCAGTATCTGCGGGACGGCAGTCATCCCTTCATTGTGCTCAGGCAGGATATCATTCTTCTCTTTCGAACTGAGGTGCCCGAACTGGTTCGGCATAATAAACGGAATAAAATACTTGTCAATCTCTCCAAAATATGTATGGTATGCATTGCGGTATATGTAACCGCTGATCCCTTCAAGAGGGGCGAAATAAAATCTCATAGTGCAGACTCCCGTTCCTTTCTAAACTCTATCTTTCCTTCTGACAGAATCAGCCCCGCCAGTGTAAGTCCCGCGCCTAAAGCCGCTGTCCCTGTGATCTTCTCATGCAGGATCAGCACGGATGTAACAATCGTTACGACCGGGACGATGTAAATATAGACACTTGTGCGGACTGCACCCAGTATCTGTACGGCCATGTTCCATGTTACGAAGCAAAGTGCAGATGCCCCCGCCCCAAGGAAAAGGATATTCAGAAGATTCACAGGATCCGCCAGTCTTGACAGTCCCAGACGGAAGTCAAATGCTACTGCCGCCGGTATCATGAACAGAATCCCGTAGCCGAACATATGTCTTGTATTCTGAATTGTAGAATATCCATATCCGCTGATTTTCTTCGTCAGGACAGAATAGCATGCCCATACAAAAGCGGCAGCCAGAGCCAGAATGTCCCCCTTCGGATTCAGCTTCAAGGTTTCACTCCCGCTGAAACTCATCATACAGATTCCCACGATCGCTACCGCAAACCCCAGAAAAAATGATACACGCATATGTCCGTCTTCTTTTAAAAAAATCTTGCTTAAAATAGCCGTGAAAAACGGAGCCGCTGAAATAATCACTCCCACATTAGAGGCAAGTGTGTATGTCAGGGCAATATTTTCCAGAAGATAATACAGGCAGATCCCACAGAGTCCTGCCGCTGCAAATACCCATTCCTGCTTCCTGTCTGTCAGCCTTATGAGTCCCGGTTTTGCCAGAAAAAGCAGAATATAGCCGATCACAAAGCGGATAATCAGTATTTCCACAGGCTGGAAATTCCGAAGCAGAACCTTTGTAGAAATAAAAGTAGTACCCCACACTACAATCGTAAATAATGCCGCCAGATGTCCCATCCCGTTTTTATCCTTCATCACGTCTGCCCCCTGTCCATGTCTCTTTTTTCATAAATTTAATCACCTCACGGGCATTATTATACTATATCTGCACCTTTCAGGCTTGTAAAATATCTTCATTTATTCAGTTTCAAATAAAATTGAAGCCATTTTCTGCTGCCATGCACCTTCACGCAGGCTGTTAATTCCCCTCCCATATTTTCCGCCAGATATCTGGCAATCGGAAGCCCCAGCCCGGTACTGCCTTCGCTTCTGGAATGGTCAGCAGTATAAAACCTGTCAAACAGAGCATCCACCTCACCGGCATCCAGATGCTCCGTGTCATTTTCCATGAGAACCGTAATCCCGCTTTTCTCTTCCTTCAGGCTGACTCTGAGTGTGCTAACCGCATATCTGAGTGCATTCTGAATCAGGTTTGAAAAAATCCTTTCCAGCGCGGCCTCATCCGCCAGCGCGAATACTGCTTCATCCGGTATATCAAGCCGGACATCCAGATTCTTACGGACAAGTTCCTGATAACTCTCCAGTGTGGTTTCCCTTAGGATTCTGCCGGCATCTGCTTTCCCGACTTCCAGCTCATAGTCTCCTGCCGTTAGTCTTGAAAGATCATAAAACTGGGCGGTCAGCCTTTTCATGGAGCGGGCTTTTTTCCTGACAATCTCTAAGGAATCCCTGTCCTCCGCCTTAAGGGAACTCTCATCGATCAGGTCCAGAAACCCCAGAATCGATGTCAGCGGGGTCCGCAGGTCATGACTGATATTTTCAATCTGTCTTTGCAGCATCTGCTCTTTCTCCTGATAACCCACATGGATTCTTCGGATTGCCTCCAGATTCCGGTTCACTTCTTCCAAAAGTACTTCCATCTCAGTCTGCGGTGACGGCAGCCTGACAATGCGGTTTTCTTCCAGATCTTCCGTGATCTCCCGCAGTTCCTGCGCCGCCTCCCCCAGTGCTTTTTTCAGCAGGAAAAAGCGTATGCAGAAATACACTGCTATAAAACATACTACTGCCAGAATGAGACAGGTCATTTCTGCACACGCTCCTTTCTCCTCACATCATATCCTCTATGCAATATCCCGTTTCCTGAAGACAACGTATCCCGCCACATAAAATACAACAATTCCTATGACACCGGCGATCAGGCATTTTGCCAGTCCCTCCGGCGTATCCCACAGACACTCATACTGTGTCATGTTTACAGAGGTTTCATATTTCAGATAGTTCCACGGCATCCATTGTGCGGCCCTGTTCAGCCACTCTATCTTGAATCCCACAATGAAGCTGATTATAGGAATCCCCCATATGACGGCCATCCAGCAGATCGTCATAAGGATTTCTTTTTTGATCATACACATGAGTGCAACTGTAAGGATGACGGCTGCAAATGCCATAGGCAGGTTCGCCGCAACACCCCTTAATCTGACCATGACAGTGATTCCGCCGGGGTCATCTAAGAGCAGGTAGGCACTTCCATAGTAAACCGTCAGTACAACTGCCATACAGGCAAGGGATGCCGCCGAGCATACGATACATTTTGCAGTGAAAAACTGCCCTCTTGAGATGCCGAAAGAGACTGCGTTTTTCAATGTCCCGTTTTTGTGCTCTTCTGAGAACACAAAGCTGGTAACAAGCAATCCGCCCAACAGCAGGGTTGTCATACTGCTGGATAGTATATTTAATGAATATCTTATCGAACCATAGGGGAAATCGAATACAAACCGGTTGAACAGATATAAAATGACGTTCATCAGGACAGTCAGTCCGGATAAGACACCCGTCAGTACATACAGCTCTTTTCCGTGGATCACTCTGTAGCATTCACTCTTCATATAATTTAACATGACAATCTCCCTCTCTCCTTCAGATTCATATAGTATTCTTCCAGCATCATCTGCTTCTGCTCAAGACGCAGCACCCCGATTTTATGTTCCGCCGCCAGCAGGCTGTACGCATCTGCTGTCATCTCAGGGCTCTTGATCCTGAACGATGAATCCGGCAGTACCTTGTAGCTGATACCCTCCCACTTCTTTTCCAGAAGCGCCGCGTATTGTTCCGGTTCCGTCACCGCTATATCCAGATAGACCGCGCACTGCTCATGGAGCTGTTCTGCCGTAATCTCATTCAGCAGCCATCCCTGGCTTAAGAATCCATATATGGTCGCGATCTGTTCCAGTTCTGAAAGAATGTGGCTGGAAATAATGATTGTTATGTTTTTTTCCCGATTCAGCTGTAGCAGCAGGTTCCTCATCTCGATGATTCCACTGGGGTCAAGGCCGTTGATAGGCTCGTCGAGTATTAAAAGCTCCGGTTCCCCGAGAAGTGCAATCCCCAGACCGAGCCTCTGCTTCATGCCCATCGAAAGTGTTCCGCCTTTTTTCCTGCGTTTTTCCCACAGACCTACGCTCTTTAAGATCTCTTCTACCTTTCCCTTCCCGGGTATTCCTTTCTGGATACGGTAATATTCCAGATTTCTTTCCACAGAGAGCTTTGGATAGAATCCCGGTGACTCCACAATGGCCCCACTGCGTTTCCTGTTCTTCTGAAGTTCCTTTTCCGGGTAGGCCCCGAAGAGGCGGACTTCCCCGCCTGACGGGTATATCTGCCCGGTCAGCATTTTTAAAAAAGTCGTTTTTCCGGCGCCGTTATCTCCTATCAGGCCGTAAATATCTCCTCTTTTGACAGTAATATCCACGTCCTTAAGTGCCGTTACACTGCCATATTTCTTAGTCAGGCTTCTGGCTTCAATAACATGTTCTCTCATCTTTTATTCCTCCGCATATTTCACTTTGCTGCTTACATGAATGATTGTAACCGGGAGGCTTTTAATAAGTCCTCAAGAAAGTTTAAAGAAATCATAAAGATGCTTTTATGCCATTTTAAAACCGACTCCCCATACGGTCCTGATATACTCTTCCCCTGCATCTGCCCTGGCAAGCTTCTTCCTCAGGTTACTGACATGTACGTTCACGGTGTTGTCCTCCCCGTAATAGCCGCCGTTCCAGACCTGTTCATAAAGCGTTTCCCGGGAATATACCTTCCCCGGGTCCTTGATCAGAAGGTACAGGATGTCATATTCATGCATGGTCAGGGAAATCTCTTTCCCTCCTACAGTCACTTTCCGGGATTTATGCAAAAGATGCAGTTTTTTGTATGTATACTCCTCTGTTTCATTTTCCTCTTTTCCTGAACCGCCTTTCTGCCTCGTCCCGGAGCGCCTCAGGGCGGCATATACCCTTGCCAGAACCTCATCTGCCTCGAATGGTTTTGTCAGGTAATCGTCCGCGCCGCCTCTTAATGCCCGGACTTTCGACTCCAGCGCCGCCTTTGCCGACAATACTATGACCGGGGTATCCAGTTCCATCTCTTCCCTGATCACCGAGATTAGTTCCTCCCCGCTCATTCCGGGGAGCATCAGGTCCAGTAAAATCAAATCAGGCGTTTCCATCTGAAGCAGAAGCTTTGCCTCTGTCCCTGAAAACGCCTGAACCGTATCGTATTCATTCTTTGCCAGAATTTTTTTCAGCAAATGATTGATATCTGTGTCATCCTCTACAATGAGAATCCTGCGTTTATCCATATCCGTTTACCTCCACACGAATATCATTGTACACGATTCCCGGAAAGAAAGGAAGCCCCCTATCCCTGATAATTTCTATATTTGTGGTAGCCTGCCGTTATACATACAACTGTGACTGTCAGTGCGATGAGCAGATGCATAACAGTTACATCCTCTGGAAATGAGAATCCCCAGCCCAGCGGCAGATAGACTGGCTGCGACAGCATGAAATGATTCACAAGCATAGTCCCTTTTCTCCCCAGTATCCACATGGGGGAAAAGATTTTTATCCATGCAACCGGGATTACAAATACGATCATGGAAACAACTACCGCCATAAACGAGTTCCGGCATATTGCTGAGACTGCCAGCACAACCGCCGAAAGCAGGATGATTCCCGCCACTCCCAAAACAAAAATAAATACAAAAAATGCCCCTATCTCTTTCGGGTAAGTCCCGTGGTAAGGCAGTGCCCCGCATAACACCGTGGAGGCATCCAGTCCCTGTGTGCCGAAAACATACCGGTAAGCCAGCCATATATAAAGAGAGGCCAGACAGTACACTGCCGCCGTAAAAAAGACTGCCGCCGATATTTTCATCCATATGGCACTCTTTTTGCCCCTTCTGGTTGTCAAAAGGATGTCTGCCGTCCGAAGCGTATACTCTTCCGCGAAAACAGGCGACAGGCCGATGATCAGAATGACGCTCAGCATCAGCATCATCGTAATCCCATATGTTTCCACCATATCATCCCATCCATATACATAGTCAAACTGTACATCCCCCTTTAAAAGCGGCGCCGCATTGTTTTCCCATTCTTCACCCTCCATAAACTGGATCTCATCGGGATTATCGCCACTCAGCTGCCTGTAGTTCGTCATTTTTTCCGTAATATATTTATTGCAGAAGTTCCCTCTAAAATTATCTATCTTTTCATCGTAATAGTAGAACCCAAACCGATCATAGATTGCCCTGACCTTTTCTTCCGTCAAAGGTCCCGCATATTCTTTTGCCAGTTCCTGATCCTTCCTGATCGCAGTCTTCCCATAATAGGTCTGCCCGTCAATGGTCACCGCATAATCCTGCTGGATCGTCCACAGCCGGAAAGTCAGGAATGCCAGCAGTACGAGTATACCGCACCAGATGATTTTGCGGGATGCGATTTTATAAATTTCTTCTTTCCAGATTTTCCACATTCTCTGCCGCCTCCTTAAAATGATACAGATATACGTCTTCCAGCCCCGGTTCCGCGTTTACTGCGCCTTCACACGGGCAGCTGTCCGCCACGATCCGTAAATAAACCTGATCCCCTTCATTCTTTAAATTACTAACCGCAAACTGCTCATTCAGCCTCTGCGCCTCTTCAGGTCCGGCCAGATATTCCCATACCCTGCCTTCTGCACTTTTTGTCACTTCCCGGGAAGTTCCCTGCTCCACGATCCGTCCCTGCTTCATCAGAAGGATCTGGTCCGCGATGAACTCTACATCAGACACAATATGGGTAGACAGGATGACGATCCTCCCCTTTGACATCGCGCTTATAATATTCCTGAAACGAATGCGTTCCTTCGGGTCCAGCCCGGACGTGGGTTCATCCAGAATCAGTATTTCGGGATCATTGAGCAGTGCCTGCGCGATTCCAAGCCTGCGGATCATCCCGCCGGAAAATGTTTTAATCTTGTGTTTCTGTTCCCCCGAAAGCCCTACGAGCTGAAGCACCTCCTGTACTTTATCCTTTGCCAGATCCTTCGGCACCGCCTTGCACGCAGCCAGATATTCCAGATATCTTTTTGCCGAAAAATCCGGGTAATACCCAAAATCCTGAGGCAGATATCCCAGCATATGCCGGTATTCTCCGTCCATCCCACGGATTTGTGCCCCATTACATAATATTTCTCCCGCTGAAGGCTTTAAGACACCGCACAGCATCCGAAGCAGTGTCGTCTTTCCTGCTCCATTCGCACCAAGGAATCCATGTACCCCCTCGGTAAGACGCAGTGAAACCTGGTCCACTGCAATTTTATTCTGAAACTGTTTTGTAACCCTGTCTAATACTAATTCAGGCACAGTACTTCACCTCCTTCTATTTTTCCAAACAGCCTGCGGATTTCAAGAATCAGGACTCCGACCCCCACCGCCGCTGCGATCCCCCATACCATCAGGTATTCCAAATGATATGATTCTTCCACAAACACAGGAAATACAGCAAGTATTCCACTGAGGACACCCGCGGAAAGCTGTCTGTATCCCCTCAAACCTCCCCTTAAGGCTGTCAGCATATGCAGATAAAGGATATCAGACCATAAAAACGGTACCAGCATATACAGCAGGTATGCCCCCGTCCCTGCCCCGCTCCTGCCGCCACAGAAGATCACGAGCAGGCCCAGCACTGCCAAATCTATCATCCCTGCCAGAAGCATCTGGATACTTACCATCTGCCTCAGGTTCAGGTACAGCGTCTGCTCCAGTTCCGCCATATGCCAGGAAAACAGCCTGCTGACCCCGCTTAAACATACATTGCCAGTCAGGACCATAAAAAGCGAGCATACAGTAATTGATGCCTCCCCATCGCCGCCCGGCAGGTTCAAATACCGGATCAGAACCAAAGCAAGCACCAGCATGCCGCCCTGCAAAACCCAGAAAGACCATGTCTGGTACCGGAGCTGTTCGATCAGACAGGCCAGAAAGGAAGGATAATATCTGACCTTCTTTTCCTGCACCGCCCTTTTGATCTGAATAAGCCCCTCCTGTTTTCTTGTCTCATCTATTTCAAACCTCCATGATTTCTTTTTCCCGCTACTCATAAAAATCCTCCTTATCCAGCAGGTCCTTTAATTTGTCAATCCCCTGATTAATCCTCGACTTTACCGCAGCATAGGATGCCCCTGTCATACGGGCAATTTCCCGGTTCTTATAACCATAAAAATGATGCAGCAGTACGGCCTCCCTCTGCATATCCGGAAGCTGCATGAGCGCCTCAGCCAGAACCTGGCTCTCCTCCAAACCTTCCATTTGTACAGAGCCGTCCCTGTTTTCCTTCTGGTTATCCTTACTCCTGTCCCCTTCCCGGTACTCAAGTTCCAGACGCGTCCGTCCTGACTCGTGAAAATACGACCGGCAGAGGTTCATAGCTATCGTGAGCAGATACCCCGGCAGGTTCCGGTACCGGTAGCTGTCCACATACCTGATAAAACGGAGGAACGTTTCCTGAGTCAGATCATAGGCATCTTCCCGGCTCCCGGTCTGATACGTGCAGAAGTAGTAAATATCATCGTAATATTTTCCGGCAATCTCATTTAAGTACTCTTTCTGCCCGCTCTGAACCAGCCGGACCAGCTCCTTATCGTCCATAAACGTCCTCCTTTCCTCACTGTAAAACGCCTTACACTAATATAACCCATTTTCTTCCCCAAAGGATTTATTTTATGAAAAACTTTTTTAATTCGGGGAATAGGACGCCTGCTGCAAGACAGTTGTAGAAGCCCCGGCAGGGCCCGTATGGTCTGTTCGATTGCTGTCCATTCACGAAGAACTACTAATGCTAAACGCGGCCTTTCACAGGGCACCGACCACATTTACCGTCCAATCTTAATGATTGAACGGTGCAGGTGGTCTTAAAATCTGTTTTGGAAAACAGATTTTATCCCTGTAAAAGACCGTGTTTAACATAAGTAGTTCTAACGTTTATTCTATGCATCCGAACAGACCATACGGACCCTGCCGGGGCTTCTACAACTGCCTAGCCTCAGGCTTACGTTCATCCGGACGGAAGAAAAAGAGTTTTTTAGCCGGTGGAATCCTACACAAAAGCGGCGTATTGATTCGCAGGGTGAAACATATTTGTCATAAGGAAATTTCTGCCGCCGGCTCCCAGACTTAGCTTGTCCTTGGCGTCCCTTCATTCGCTGTTTTAGATGCTTTCTTTGAGCATGATTTTTATTTCTGAATACAGGTGTTTCCGAACCGGCATTCTGTCGTAGATTAGGTAATCCATTAAGACTTCCAGTGCTTTTTTTCCCTGTTCTTCAATATCGCTATCTAGTGTGGCGGTTACGATGTCTTTTTTTAGAAGTTCGATAATCTCAGGATAGTTTTCGTAGCAGATCAGTTTTATGTCTTCACGCTCATACTCTTCCAGTACATCACCGACTGCCTTGACACCACCGCATGTAATGAATATGCCTGACAGTTTTTTTTCGTTTTCACACAGTTTACGCATCTCGCGCCGGATGACCTGGGATTTTTCCTGTGTATGTATATTATCCATGACCTGAATATACGGGTATGCTTCCGCAATGATCTGGCGGAAACCGCCTTCTCTTGTTCCAAAGGGAAATGACTGGTGGTTATCACCGTCACTTGTGAAGACTGCAATTTTGCCCTGTCCCCGCAGAAATTCTCCCATCAGTCTTCCTGCAACGCGTCCTGCCTTGAATCCATCCTGACCGATGAAGCAAAGGCGCTGGCTGCCTTTAATATCTGTATTAACTGTTACGACCGGGATCCCCGCAAGTGTACAGGCATCTATTTCTTTTACAATTTCCGGAGAATTGATCGGACTTAAGATGACCCCCTGCACTTTTTCCCCTATGCAGCTTCGAAGCGCCCTCACCTGTTTCTCTGTCTCTGAATAGGGTATGGTCATATAATCCAGTTCAATCTGAAAGGAACCGTATTTTTTTAACTCCTCTTCAATCCCCTTTTCCAGATAGGAACGGGCATCTACTTCCAGAAGAATAACCTTTATCCTCAGTTCCTTATCCTGCATCTTCAATGCCTTGCCAATCGGGTTAGCTTCATAATTACACTCATCAATAATCTTCTGCACACGCCTGCGGACGGGATCACTTACCCCCGGCCTGTTATGAAGCACTTTATCTACTGTGGACCTGTGCACACCCGCCATTTCTGCAATCTGTTTAATTGTAACGCTCATCCTTTTATCTTCACCTCTTCTATTCTTATGCATCCTCACAAACAGTCATCGAGTACGAACTCTTAAACGAATTATACCATACCTTGCTATTTATGTGCAATTAAGCGTATAATTTCATTTGATCTTAATAAGCAATTCTGATATTCTTTTCATGGTGATTTATTCACATTCGTGATTATGATATGTGCTATTATTACATTAGCCAGAAATGGCAGAGACAGAAAATAGCCGCCCTGCTCTCTGGAGCAGCCCACAAAATAGATATAATCCCCTCAGACCTCCATTGGTAACGTATTTCTTTACCAATGTTGTAACTGGCATTTTTGTTTTGTATAATGGTTAACAAACATTAACGAAAGGATTTTTGCTATGGAAAAACATGAGGTAAGAATTGATACAGATAAATGTATTGGATGTGGGTTATGTGTGAAAACGTGTGCCGCACGTAATATAAGATTAAAGGATAAAAAGGCCGACATTGTTTCAGAACACTGTATTCTTTGCGGACAATGTACGGCAGTCTGTCCGAAAGAAGCGGTTTCAATCAGTGGCTATGACACGGAGCCAACCAGGAAAACAGGGAATGCACAATTAAATCCCGGGGAAGTTTTAGATGCTATCCGCTTTCGAAGAAGTATCAGGCAGTTTCAGGATAAAAAAATTCCAAAAGAAGTCATAGACCAGATTTTGGAGGCGGGGAGGCTTACCCATACTGCAAAAAATAAACAGGATGTGTCATTTGTTGTACTTGATAAAGAAAAGGACAGAATAGAACAGATGGCTGTCCGTATATTTAAAAAAGTGAAACCGCCTGCAGGTTTATTCAGCCCTATGGTGAAGCGTTTTGAAATTGACAGACACTTTTTATTTTTTAAGGCGCCTGTTGTTATTGTTGTGCTGGCCGAAGATAAGACGAACGGAATTCTTGCCGCACAGAATATGGAGTTTGTGGCTGAAGCAAATGGCCTGGGTGTGCTGTTCAGTGGATTTTTTACGACAGCAGCCAACATTTCACGCCGAATCCGAAAAGAGCTGCGGGTACCGAAGGGGAAGAAAGCAGCGATGACTTTAGTCTTAGGTTATCCGGGTATTAAATTTCTCCGTTCCACACAGCATGAAAAGTTAGATGTCAGATATATGTAATGTAAGGGAGGATGTATATGGAATGTGAAGAAAGGCTGGAAAAAATAGTGTCGGGTTTTCAAAAATGCAGGAATGCTTTTACTGCTATCGGCGATGAGACAAGGCAGCTGATTCTGCTTGTGCTGCTGGAAAGTGATTTATCCGGAATCCGTGTTGGAGAGATTGCAGAAAAAACGCATTTGACAAGGCCGTCCGTGTCACATCACCTTCAGATCCTGAAGGAAGCAGGAATTGTAGCAATGCAAAGGGAAGGAACCAAAAACTATTATTATTTGAGTGTAGATGGAACGCAGTGGAAAGAGATTGCTGACTTGATCAACTTAATCTATGGAAGTATTCAGGCAATTAGTACTCAAAAATAACCGGGCGACAGCAGATCAGGGTCTGCTGCCGTCCGGTTTTTGTCCAAAGTCTTATTTATTCTGATTCCACCTGTTTCGTCTTGATTTGTTTTGCCTCGCGTTCCAAAAGTTCCTTAATAATAGCCGGGTATTCTTTATCCAGCTTATAGAAGAGCAGAATCACGATCATGATAACGCCGAGTATGGTCACTCCATATACAAACAGATTTTCAATCGTCTGAATTGCCTGCGGGGACTGTGCAGCCAGATTTCCGTTATACTCATTTGCCTCCATGATAAATCCAATCAGGGCCGATCCGATCCCCTGTCCGAATTTCTGGCCGGAAGTGGTTGCAGACTGGATTGCCCCAGCAGTACGCAGGCCGGTCTTCCACTGTCCATACTCGATCGCGTCTGCGATCATGGTGAAGATCATTCCCAGAATCGGAGTCATACCGATACCTCTTAAGAGACCGCCGAATGTAACAAGGGCCACACTCTCCGGACTGATCAGCAGGATCAGGGAACCTGCGATGATAAAGCACGCCCCGAGTATGCACCAGTTGCGCTTACTCATCAGATGCATAACTTTTCCAAGCAGAAGTGTTGCAAAAATTGTGATTCCAAAACATGCCGTGTTTACGTTTCCGATGATGTTTGTGTCACCCACGATCCATTTGCAGTAATAGGTGGCCATTGTCCCGGCAAAAGTCTGGTACATTGCAAAAAATACAAAGAATAAAAACAGCATGATAAAATATTTATTCTTAAACAAAGCCGGAATTGCTTTTTTCAGCGGAAGCTTCTCGCCGCCGGCTTCATCATGAACTTCCACACGTTCTCTGACAGTTGCAAAGCAGAACAGCATCAGTGCCGCTGCACCGAATGCATAGATTGCAGTCAGAATCACCCAGTTTCTCTGGGAATCCATTCCGCCGCCCGGCATTACATTTAAAATACGCGTGAACAAAAGGGTTACCAGAATGTTACCGATCGGGCTCATTGCCATACGGATGATATTGATCTTGGCACGTTCATTCTGGTCACGTGTCATATAAGTCATCGTGGTTGCGAAGGGCAGCTGGAACAGAGTATAGACTACTGTCAGCATCAGGTTATATGTAATAAAAATGTAGATTGTCTGCGCCATCCGGCCAACCTGCGGAACGGTGATCAGAAGGATTGCCGCAATTGCATAAGGGATTGACATCCGCAGCATCCAGACACGGGCACGCCCGTACTTGGAGCGTGTCCGGTCTACGATAAAACCTGCCGCGATATCTGAGACCCCGTTGAACACCTGTGATACAGCTATAATCATACCTATGATCGCCGCGGACACATGTGCAACATCTGTATAAAACATGACTAACAGGCTGGTAGCAATCGTAAATACAATGTTGGTTGAGATTTCACCACACCCGTACGCAAATTTTTCAAAACCGGTTACACGGTCTTTCTGGACCAGTTTATTAAAACCATTCAGATTCATTTGTGTACCTCTCTTTTCTTTCCATTTATATATCTGTTCAAAACCATGAACATTTTATTTACTGATTGTCTGATTAAGTGCGTCGATTGACGTAGCCAGACCAGCCTCTGTGCCCATTGTCAGGTCTTCCATCTCGAGGGATACATATCCATCATATCCCATCATATGTGCTACTGAAAAAAATTCTTTCCACCACTGGAGGTCTTTTCCGCATCCGACTGCCACATAATTCCATGTCCGGTTCTTTGAATCTGTGACAGGCTTTGTCTCTGTCAGTCCATTGATATCACATAATCCTCTTTCTATTCTAGCATCCTTTCCATGAATATGGTAGATTGCACCTTCCAGATTTCTTAAGCCGGCAATCGGGTCTGCCCCCATGACCATCAGGTGGGAAGGATCCATATTCATACCGATTATCGGATCTACTGCATTGCGGAGTTTCCAAAGTGTCTCCGGGTTATGTACGAGCTGGCATGGGAATTCTTCAATCGCAATCTGCTCTACACCGTTTTCCTTACAGTGCCCTGCGAATTTCTTCCACCACGGGATCGCAACATCTTCCCACTGGTAACGTACGCTCTCCACCATGTAATCTGGCCATGAAACGGTTGATGTGAACCAGTTCGGAGTCTTATCTCCGGATGCACCTGCCGGGAGCCCTGACATCATGACTAATTTCTTCACACCCAGTTTTCCTGCCAGTACTGCAGTATCATAGATCGTCTTCGTATGAAGTTCTCCCATCTCTCCCGGACAGAGCGGGTTGCCGGAGCAGTTCAGTGCTGCAATTTCCATTCCCCTTTTTTCAAGCTCTGCCTTGTATGCCTTTAATTTCCCTTCATCCTCAAGCAGTTCCTTCGTCGGTACATGCTTACAGCCGCCCCATCCGCCTGCTGTCATTTCTACTGCATTGATCCCCAGTGATTTCACCCGGTCAAGCATATCTGTAAATGACAAATCTCCTAATACATCTGTACAAAGTGCTAACTTCATATTCATTTCCTCCCTATTTTTCACGAACAATTTCTTCTATTTTATTAATTCTTTTTCAATTCTCTCTCTTGCTTCCGGCGCCTGCTTTGCCATTTTTTCGGGAAAGCCAAACATGGATACGCATGCGATATTGTCCCCGCCTGCTTTTGGTGCATCCTGCTTCATCTGCTTTCCGGCAAAATCCATTTCCCTGAGTGTCTCGAAGATACCGTCAAAGTCTACATCTCCCTCACCCATTGCCAGATGCTGGTGGATCGTCACATCCGCCTTTCCGCGTCCGTTGAGCCACGGAGGATTGGCAATATAGCGGCAGTCCATTGTCTGGTTAAAGGTATCTGCAAATAAAACATGTGTCAACTCATCTCCCGCATACTTCAGCATGGAGCGTACATCTCCTTTTCCCTCATCATAGAAGAAACCATGTGGCGCTGAATATACATATCCCAGATTCGGTGAGCGGAAAGACTTCACCATATCACAGGTCTCATTATTTAATTCACAGAAATCATACGGATGGGACTGAATCTCTACGCGGATTCCTTCTTTTTCAATGAGCGGAAGTAGTTCCTCCATTGACTTAAACCACATCCCGTTACAGATCTCCTGCTGGTTCGGGTCTCCTGAAAGCTCGGTGTTAATGACCTTCACCCCCATGTCTCCTGCAATCTGTATCATCCTTTTCCAATTGGCTACGGCAAACTGCCTCTGCTCCTCGGTCGGGCCTGACCAGCGGTAAACAACAATAAAGGATGAGATTTCAACACCTGTTTCTCTCAATGCTTTTTTATATTCCATCTCGCACTCCTTCGAGAAAAGCGGATGTTTGTAAAATGGGTTGATCCTCGGGTGTGGGGACTGTTCGATATATTTATACCCCCAGTCCGCTGCCTGGTGGACCATCCAGTTGATATCCATGGACTGTTTTGCCAAAACGTCTACGTCAAATGCTATTTTCATGCTCTATACCTCCTGTTTCGATTATTTCTGATAGAAATCCGGTGTCGGCTCCATCTCGATCTGAACAACTGTCTGTGTGTCTCTTGCTTTAGAAGCTGCAGCAGCCGTTACCTGACCAACATAGCCGTCCCATGCAGTCGGCCCGTCAACTCTTCCTTCTTTTGTTGCATTGATCCATTCCTGTACCTCTACGTTATATGCCTCAACAAAACGTGTAGACCAGTCACTGTGGATTGCGTGTCCGCGCTGTGCATTTGCACATACCTGGATGTTAGCCGGTTCCGGAAGATTCAGGATGGCATCCTCACAGCAGACCTCACATTTGATATCATAGCAGTGTCCTGTATTGACAAATGCTTCCACATCAATCCTTACTCCGGATTTTGTTGTCAGGATCATGATCTGCGGGTCCATCAGGTCCTTATGTGTACGCCTTGTGTTCTTCGCAAATACGACCTCTGCCGTCGCATAATCTTCATCCAGCAGCCATCTGAGCACATCTATCTCGTGGATCATGGAGTTTTCCACTGCCATCGGTGTTGTGTAGCTTTCATCTACAGCCGGGTTCCTGTGTGCACAGTGAAGCATCAGTGGCTCACCATATGTACGATTCTGGATGGCTTCTTTTAACTGACGGTATCCCGGATCATATCTTCTCATGAATCCGACCTGAACAAGCTGCTTTCCCCCTGCGATCTCCGCATCCACAATCCGTCTGCAGGCCTCCGCTTCCGGTGCAAGCGGCTTTTCACAAAATACATACTTCCCGGCTTTGATTGCTGCCATAACATACTTTTCATGGAAGGGGTCAATGGTTGTTACGATAACTGCATCAATATCATCGGATGCAATCATTTCTTCTCCGTCTGCATAGAATTTACAGCCATACTTTTCAGCTACTGTTTTCCCAAATTCTACATTTACGTCCGCACATGCAGTCACCTTTGCTCCCTGCAGCTGTCCGTTAATTCTTTCAATGTGCGTCCTTCCGATTGCACCGACTCCTACTACTCCAACTCTTAATTCCTGATTACTCATCTTTGTTTCCTCCTTATAATATGTGTGAAATATATTTCATTTAAAAGAGCTCGTGCTCTTTAATGTGCATAAAAAATGGACTTCTAATCATCCTTCTGCCTCTTCTCTACATATGCTAAAATTAACTCTGCCGCATCCTCAAGACTGATTCTGCTCGTATTGAGCATCATATCATAATTATTGCAGTCGCCCCATTTCAGCCCTGTATAATACTGATAATACTCAGCTCTGTTTTTGTCTTCCTTTTCCAGTTCCTCCACTGTCGCACTGCCATACAGTTCCTTTGCTCTCTTTTCCTTAAATTCCCTGTCCGCATAGATGAAAAAGGAATAGTGGTTCTCATACTCTTTCAGTACATAATCTGAACATCTCCCCAGAAATACACAGGACCCCTGCATTGCAAGTTTCTGTATGATTCGGGCCTGTTCCAGAAACATCTGGTTATAAACCGGGATATTCCCCATTCCCATAACACCTGTGATACCGCCCAGACCGATGTTCCCTCTGTCATAAGCCAGCTTGTTCACAGAGTCAATATCTACGGATTCTGCCCCTATTTCCTGAGCTGCCAGGTATAGGATCTGCCGGTCGTAACATCTTACCTTCATCTTTTCTGCCAGGATATCACTGAGTTCTTTTCCACCGCTTCCATATTGGCGGCTGATTGATATGATTGTATTCTTTAACAAACTCACCTCTCCTTTCTGCCTTTAAAGAGCTCGTGCTCTTAACTTGTTTTTACTATACTCTCTTTTCAAAATATTGTCTATTGCCATTTTTACCTAATCTGTAGTGAAATTATTGTGAATAATTACCAACTAAAACAGGGCATCATGATTTAACCGAATCATGATGCCCTGTATTTATAATATCTTTTTCCTGATGTCCCTCTGTAAAGTATCCTTTTTCTAAAAGAGCCGCCCACGCATCTTATTCCATATATATCCCTGCACATACTCATATGCGCGGTCGTATATCCATAATCCGGCCTGGCCCGCTGCAATGATTCCGGCCAGCCACACGGCAGACAGACTTCTACCGAACAACAGCTTCTGGAAAAAGAAGAGGATGGGAATATACATCAGATTAAATATGACATATTTCACCGCCCAGAACAGTAACTTCCTGTTCACATTTCTTTTGATCTTCCCGATATAATAGTAGCTCACTTCTACAGCTAAAATATAAAATCCCATCGCGGCAAAAGAAACTACGTACAGCTTATTCGGTGCTACCATAAATCCAAGCAGGACGGCAGCCAGATAGAAGGCTCCTCCTGTCCTCATACCGGCCTCACGTATGAATATTCCTACAAAATAAGAAGCGGCCGCCAGTAAAAACAGCGTATTGGACTCAATGACGCTCCCCAGTACCATACAGACGATTGTCAGTGCGAGCAGCAGCCCGCCGAAAGCCATCTTTTTCGCATTTACATGCATGAACAAAGATCTCCTCCCATACATTCACATAATGAATCTGCACACCAGAGGTCACAGCACAGGTTTCCCGTGCCGCAAGACTGATTGCCTGAACCGTAGCCTCCGCCATAAGGATTATTCTGGTATCTCCTGCTGTTCCAGTCGAGCTGGTTCAGCAGCTGGCGGTACTGCGGATTATTGGGTTCCATATTCACAGCCTGGCCCGCATGGTCTCTGGCCAGGACATTATTCCCCATTCCTGCATTCGCTGCCGCACTCAGATAATACCACTGTGCATTCCTGTTCGGCATGCGGTTCAAAAGATTAAGGGCGTCATTAAAGCGTCTGGAATTAATGAAATTGTAAACAGCCTGCATCTCTACATCCTGTTGTCCTCCCCCACTGTAACTGCTCTGCTGGTAGCTGCCGGCGCCCCTGCCGTAATTGTAGCCGCCGTTATATCCGCCATTCTCTCTTTCTTTCATAATAACGTCGTATGCTTCCTGCACCTCTTTGAACTTCTCCTCCGCCAGATCAGCCAGCGGATTATTCACATTCGCATCTGGATGATATTTCCTTGTCAGGTCTCTGTATGCTTTCTTTATCTCATCATCCGATGCATTCTGGGGCACCCCCAGAACATCATATGGATTTTTCGTCATGACTCTTGTCCTCACTTTTCTTCTTTTGTTCCTGAATCTTTCGATATCGGGTCCACACACCATCATATAATATATTTCTCAGAATGTCTACATCCAAAAGGCATGGAAGTCCTTCAAACTGTGCACTGCATTCTGCAATCATCATACACAGCATCTCTTTGCAGCGCTCCTCATAATCTTCTTTCTGCCGTAATTCCTTCAGGGGATTGTAGCAGCCCTCCTTCAGGTCCTTGTCCAGGTCCTCATAGGCATCCATAAGATAGATGAACTTACCCAGGAAAAATCCCATCCTGCGCAGCCTCTGCTCCCACTGGTCTTCCTTATATACAAAAAGCTCCGCCATCAGGCGGCCAAAACAGCCGGCTGTCTTATCTATATCTGCAGAACCTTCTTTTTCATATTCAGACAGCTCCTTTAATTCCTTCTGGATCACACAGCTCTGCCTTGGATAATTCCTGATGATTTTCTTTACCCTGCCGCGCAGGGCATAAGTTCCCGCAAAGCCGCTAACTTTCTTCTCATCTATCCAGTCATCCTTCATATGATAGTAAGTCAGGATCATATTCATATCTGCCGCATACTCTGTAAACTCATTCTGAAGCATATCCTGCTTCTTCACAGGGTGCACTTTACAGCGGTGAGTAGAATGCTGAGTCTCACTTTCATACAGGGAAGTAAGCAGAATCACAGAAAACGTCATATCATATGACAGCGTCAGCTGCCCCAGACTCCCATACCGTTCCTTTAAGGTCCTGCACAGACCACAATAATATGCCTTATATTTTCTCAAGTCCTTGACCTTAAGCTCAGGTTCACTAATCGTTATATAACCAAACATAAATCTCCTGAACAATGTATATGGAAAATACACTGTCTTCCTTTCACGGTTTACCGGTATCAATTGTACAGGTTTACTTCACTGCACGTCTAGTTATTATAACATCAAAATATCATGTTGCAAAGGTGTGCGGGTAAACAAAATCGGAAATTGGTGGACTAGCGTTACTGTGCACGCCCGCAGGGTGTGAACAGTAACGGACGGGCTTTAGCCCCGCCGGCCTGCCTCCTTTGATTGGCTCATAATTTCTTCTACTGCCTTTATAACTTCTTTTATCTGTACCTCTGTAATGTCATCCATATGGAATCCGCCTGTACATACGACTGCCGCATTTTTCAATTTAGCCGTCTGCTCTGCAAGGTAACGGCAGATTTTCTCGTCTTTATGTCCTGTCAGATTCAGTACCGAGGAGGTTACGCTTATGCTGCCGTCCCCAGTCAGCGACGGACGGGGGACGGTAAGCACGGTGCATCCAATATGTGGTTTTGTGCCACCTGCCAGCAGGATGCTGTAATCTTCTCCGATTTTTGTGATTCGAACTGTTATTTTTGCAAACGGCAGTTCTTTTTCGTATGTTATATCCCCATCCATCTTCGATACTCCTTTGCTTCTATTTTAAATGGTTCTAATAGTTTTGCTGCTGTATGGTATATCATATCCTGAATATTTTCCGGCCGATGATAAAATGTCATCATCGGGGGGATGATTCTGACTCCGGGCAGCATGGACAGCTCTGACAGGTTCCTTAAGTGTATCGGGCTTAGCGGGGTCTCTCTGGCGGCCAGAACAAGGGGGCGCTGCTCCTTGATTGTTACATCGGCGGCTCTCAGAATCAGGTTATCCGCATAACCGCTGTGGATACCCGCAATTGTCTTCATACTGCAGGGCACGATGAGCATTCCCTCCGTCTGGAAGGAACCACTGGCCGGCCCTGCGCCAATCTGCTCTTGCCCCAGCACATAGTCCGCCAAATCTGTAACTTCATGTACTGTATAGTCTGTCTCCTGTGCCAGCGTTATTTTAGCGCTTTCGCTCATGATTAACCATGACTCGTACTGTGATTGTCCGCGGATTAGTTTCAGGCACTGTACCAGAATAGGAAGCCCGCTCGCGCCGGTCGCAGCAACTATGATTCTTTTTTTATCCATAAAAATCTGCTCCTGTCCACTTTTGTGCATCTACATCCAGAAAACGGGCCCGCACAAACCGCTCTTTCTGTGAAAATGGCACGGTACAGTCAAAAATAGTCTTGCAGGCAATTCCCTGATCCAGAATACTGGAAGAATAGGATGGAGAATTCGACGGATCCAGCGGATGGCACCTGACTCCCGGAATCGTAATGATGTCACGGTCTCCCTGAAATCTTGTATTCATGGCCCACAATACATCATTCATGTCAAAGCAGTCGACATCCTCATCAACAAGGAATATATGCTTGAGTTCACTGAATGCAGAAAACGCTAAAAGCGCCGCCTGCCTCTGTCTCCCTTCATCACTTGCCGCCCTTTTCTCAAACTGGAGGACTGCCATGTATTTCCCGCCGCCTGCAGAAGTGCAGTAAACATTCTTCAGCCTCCCCGGCATTGCTTTCTCTACCATACCGTAAATGCTGGCTTCCGTCGGGATTCCTGCCATTGAAACATGTTCTTCACTTGGTCCGATACATGTCTGCATAATCGGATGTATCCGATGTGTGACAGCAGTCACCTTAATCAGCCGGCACTCCCTGCTCGCCGGACCTGTATAACCCGGAAACTCAGGCATTGCATAGCCGGTATTACTGTTCTGGTCCTCTCTGACCCGGACGTTGGGAACCACCTCTCCCTCAATCACGTACTCCGCATTTGCGATTGCCTTTTCATCCACAGTCACACATGGACAAAGCTCAACAGACTCACCTCTGAGGGCACCTGCAACGGCCAGCTCATCATACCCCATCGGAGTTGTAGGCGGTTCAAAGCATGATCCAATCTCAATAGCCGGATCTACGCCGATACTAATCGAAATCGGCAGCCTCTGTCCCAGTTCTTCCGCCCGTTCAGCCATCGCCCCGATATGTCTGGCTCCGGGTGTAAAGAAAATCGAGAGTTCATCCTTTCCCTGAATACAGAGCCGGTGGATTGTCACATCACTCTCTTTCGTATCAGGATGCGATGCATAACACATGCCGAGCGTGATATACGGACCTGCATCATCCGGCGTGTTTGTCGGTGCCGGTACTAATTCTGCCAGATCAAAACCGGGATCTTCTGCCAGATGTACTACCTCCTGACACAGTGCCGGGCCTTCTGCCAGTACAGGCGGAACCGGATGATCAACACTCTTCCACAGCAGCTTTCCTAACTCCTGAGGCTTAGTATCCAAAAGGGCCGCCACTCTCTTTCTGCTGGCAAGTACGCCGATTGCAACCCTTGCCCCGGGGTGTCCTTTTACATGATTAAATATCATAGCCGGTCCCTCTTTTGTCGGACGCATTACTGTTCCACCTGCACCGACATACCGGTACACTCCTGACAATTCCGCTCTGGGATCCACCTCAACATCCGTCTCAATAAGCTGTCCGGGCATGTTTCCCAGCATGTCCAGCGCACTGCGCAAATCTTTTATTTTCTCAGCCATTTTCTTTCACTTTCTCCTTCCTTCTCGCCATAATTCACATCCTTAAAACAGATACAATAGCGATATTAACATAATTTTACCCTTTGAATACTACGCAATCAATTCAACTTATGGTATAATTGTTTCCAATATGGAATAAATAAAAGAGAGGAAATCCCTATGACATTTGACCAGTTAAAATATTTTATTGCCGCAGCCGAAGAAAACACCTTTTTTGATGCGGCAGAAACGTTGCATATCTCCCAGTCTTCCCTGTCCAAACAGATCATGAAGCTGGAAAAAGAACTGGACATCACACTGCTTGACAGAAGCAGGCGAAGCTGCTCTCTGACAGAAGCAGGGCAGTTCTTTTACCAGGAAGCTCTGCAGCTTACAAAACAGTACCGGCAGACACTTTTCGGACTTAAATGCTTCAGAGAAAACTGTGACAGTGAACTGCATATTGGAACACTGCCCATCCTGTCCCATTACCGTCTGATCCCCCTTATAAAAAAGTATTCAGAGATACACAGCCAGATTCATCTCGAAATCGACGAAGTGGAAGAAGTGGAATTAATCAACGGATTCAATGCAGGAAAATATGATCTCATCATTGCGAGAGAGCCTCTGCTGCGCCAGTGTTCCTGCGAGACCTCCATACTGGTACACGACGAACTGGCCGCAGTACTCCCCTCCTCCCACAGATATGCACACTCTTCCTCTGTCAGTCTTCCTGAACTTGCCTGCGAGGACTTTCTTTTGATGAACAGATACACTTCCGTATTTCACCTGTGTATGGAAGAATTTAAAAAATATGGCATCTCTGCAAATATCATCCGTAATGCACGTGCAGAATCTATAATCGGGGCCGTCGCCGCGAATGAGGGCATCAGCCTCCTCCCTATGAGTAATTTTGAGGTTTTCCGCCATCAGAATGTTGCTGCCCTTCCCCTGACCCCCCCTGTACAGCTTCCTGTCGCTGCCGCCATGAAAAAAAATGGCAGCTCTGCACGAGCTGCCAAAGAGTTCATCTCTTACTTATGTAAAAATATAGAATAAAATTGGTTTCAGATTTCTATTCCGTCTCTGATTTTCCATCCGGCAAATCAATATCCGGGATACCAGTTATATGTACGTTCCTGTCTGTTCTGGCTTCAAGTGTCTCTGCCTTGATTACATCTCCAAGATCAATACCGGTTGTCTCTTTCATGCTTTCAATCAGCTTCTTCATGACAATCGGTACATTGCCTGCGACAGCATCCATGCCACTGCCTTCGCCGCTTCCTCCGATGATCGTGATCTTATCGATCTGTTTCAGCGGCTCGGCAATGCTGGATGCGATATCCGGCAATACCTTAATCAGCATTTCTGCCATAGCAGCTTTATTGTACTTCTGGTAAGCATCCGCCTTTTTCTCCATTGATTCAGCCTCTGCAAGTCCTTTGGCACGTATTGCCTTAGCTTCCGCTTCTCCCTTTGCCTGCACACCTTCAGCCTCTTGTACCATCCTGTACTTCTCAGCTTCCGCCTGTGCTTTTTTGGCAATTGACTCCTGCTCCAGAGCATACTTGTCGGCTTCGGCCTGGATCTTCTTAGCAGCGGCTTCGCGTTCCATCTCAAACTGTCTCGCTTCTGCATCTTTCTGTCTGCGGTACAGTTCCGCATCAGAACGCTGCTGCTGTTCAAACTTCTTCGCTTCAGCTTCTTTCTTAATCTCTGCTTCCAGTGCCTTTTCTTTTACTTCTACCTCACGGGCTTTCAGCTCTACCTCGCGTTCCTGGCGGGCGATGTTGGCATTCGCAGTCGTGATCTCGATTTCCTTACGCTGCTGTTCTTCCTGAATGCGGTATGCAGCATCCGCCTCTGCCTGCTTGATGTCGGCGTCTTTTTTCAACTCTGCTTTCTTGATCGCGAGTTCATTCTCACGCTGGGCAATCTCGGTCTGGGACGCAATCTGACGTTCATTGGCCATCTTATCAGCATCTGCCTTAGCCATCGCAATATCTCTCTCAGATTCAGCTTTTGCAATGGCAGCATCCTTTTTGATCTTCGCGGTATTATCCATACCCATATCATTGATCAGTCCGCTCTCATCTTCTACGTTCTGGATATTACAGGAAATAATCTCAATACCAAGCTTGCGCATATCAACCATCGCCTTGCCCTGCACCTGATTACCAAACTCATCCCTGTTATTGCAGATTGTTTTTAAATCCATTGTACCGATAATCTCCCTCATGTTACCCTGAAGGGAATCCTGCAGATCCATGATGATCTCTTCTGACTTTTTATTCAGGAAGTTCGTCATCGCAAGCTTAATCATCTCCGGCTCCGTGCTGACACGCACTTTTGCCACGGCATCAACCTGAATATTGATAAAGTCCAGCGTCGGAATATATCCTTCTGTCTTGATATCAATGGTTACCTGCTTTAGTGAAAGCTTATCCAGCCTCTGCAGAAACGGAATGCGAATCCCCGCCCGCCCAATCAGAATCTTAGGGTCTTTTTTGAATCCGGAAATGATAAATGCCGTGTCCGGCGGAGCTTTTACATATCCGCAGACGATGAAAATTAAAAGTAATGCAACGACAATGACAGCTATGATGATGCCTATGAAATCTCCTATGTAGAACATGTGTCTCTTCCTCCTCATATTGTGGCACATTACCGGCCCCTGTTCCGGCCGTCTGTATACCAATCTTGACTGGTGCCTGTTCGCTTTTGCGGCCTTCCCAGCCGCCTTCCCGCCCTCCTTATCGTGAGAATTTATTATGCTTTATTGTACCATAAATAGCACTGCTTTAAATAGTAGATTATGTTAATTTTCCGGAAATTCGTTTTTGAATCTCCTTATAGCGCGTCTGCCCGATGGGGAGCTGTGTTCCGTCACTCAAAGTCGCCTTATACCGGCAGATTTCCCGGATATAACGGATATTCACGAGATAGCTGTTGTGGATACGGACGAAATGGGGGTGTTCCATCTCATTCAGCGTTACCCTGGCAGTAATGGAATCCGTCTCTGTAGAAATGGTAGTAATCTTATCATCCGATTTCATATATATGATTTCACCGGGAAAGAAAAAATGGATATTGCCATTTAAGTCCTTTATCCTGATCTTTTCCATCTTCCCACCGGAAAGGATTTCTGTATTCACGCGGTCAAACACTCTTGCCTGCGGTGTCTGGTCCTGCGGCGCCTGTTCATTCTGAATATGGCAGGCATTGGCGTGAAGCAGATGCAGATCTTCTTTCTCCTGCTTCCAGACGAACGTAAAATGTACCCCGCTGGATAATGATGTGCCATCCGCTCCCCGGCTCGTTACTATAAATCTGCCATAAGTCACCCATGTATGCCGCTCATGCGTCAGCATAGCATACTCCTCCTGTGAAATCTCCAGTGGCGGCAGTTCCCCTTCCGACTCTATCGTTTTTAAAAACTTGTCACGCCCCTGAATATATTGTGAAGAATAATCCCCGACCCAGACAAAGTCTTCATCCAGCAGTTCAACAAAAGGAAGAAGCTGTTTGTTCATAAATGCGTGAATCAGCTCCCTCGATTTGTCCAGAATATTCTTTTCAGTATAACGCTGTTTTCCCATGTAAGCCACCTCCGGTTTGCCCTGAAACGTTGAAGATCAGCTGTGCTTTACCTCCTCATAAACGAAACAGTCTTTTATATGGTCATTGACGATACCTGTCGCCTGAAGGAATGAATATACGATAGTTGTTCCCAGAAATTTAAATCCCATTTTTTTCAAGTCCTTGCTTATCCGGTCAGAAAGCGCGGTGTTCGCAGGCAAATCTTCTATATTATCCCAGTGCCCGGTCACGGGAGTGCCGTCTACATATGACCATATAAACTTATCAAAACTTCCGTACTCCTCCTGAATCTTCAAAAAGAGATTCGCATTATTAACAGCGGCTGATATCTTCCGCCGGTTCCTTATGATTTTCTCGTTCGACATAAGCTCTTCAATCTTATCATCCCCGTAATGTGCAACCTTCTCCGGGTCAAAACCATCGAATGCTTCACGGAATGCCTCTCTTTTTTTCAGGATTGTGATCCACGACAGTCCTGCCTGCATACTTTCCAGAATCAGCATCTCAAACAATTTGGCGTCGTCATGAACCGGCCGTCCCCATTCATTATCATGGTAGTCTATGTATATGGGAGTATCTCCCGCCCAGGAACATCTTGTCTTATTATCCATACTGCTGTTATCCTTTCATTCGATTATAATATCATACAAATCATCAAATGAGATCTTTGTATTCACAATTTTAAGAAGTCTGGCTGTCTCATCTATCCTTGACACCATCCCTGTCAGCTTCAGATACTCATGATTGGCAAAATAAATGACTGTTATGATATCATTTTTATGAACCTGCCTGAGTTTCTGATCCAGTTCCTTCTGGTACTCTTCTGACAGTTCCCGCTTTGGGACCACAATTTTTTCTTTTTTCTTCAATGCCTCCGGATAACCTTTTAAGGCCGCAAACGGCATGAACTGCTTTGCCCGCTCTTCCCTGCTCATTTTACTATTCACTGCGGTGTCCTCCGATCTGCCGGTTACGTTCTATTGTCGTTCCATTTTCCATCAGATTCATGCCTTTTAATATCGCATTCTTACCATACTTTTCCTTGATATTAAGCATCGCCTGCTGCATGCGGTGTTCCCTTTCCAGTCCAGCCGGGTCTGTAAACAGGTCATACTGCTGGTATGCCTCATCTATGACATGATTGAATGTGAGATATACCCTGCGGACTGCCGTGAATCTGTCTACAATCCTTTCATACAGCTTCAGTGCATACGACCTGATCTGCCGGGCGGAGCTTGTCGTAACCGTCATGGAGATCGTACCGTGCGCAGATTTCTTTTCTATCCGGTTACTGTATCCAACATGAAGCGTGAGAGAATCCGTAACCAGCCCCTTATCCACCAGTTCCAGACAGAGCAGTTCTGCCATCTCCTTGACAATGAGTTTCCCTTCCTCATAATGATAATCCCGGCTCAATACCTGCCCGCTGGATATGGAATTTGATTTTGCCTTGTAATTCTTAATATCCGCTATCGTCGTTGGCTCCCGTCCCCATGCATGGTCGATCAGAAGTTCCGCATCTATGCCGAATAGCTGATAGAGAAGCCCTTCATCTGCCCGGGCTATCTCTCCCATCGTCGTAATCCCCACCCGCTCCAGACGGACGGCCGTCCCTGTACCGATCCTCCAGAAATCTTTGAGCGGTTTGTGGGTCCACAGTGTCCCACGGTATGATGCTTCATCAAGGATGCCTATATGGTCGGGCACATGCTTCGCCGTAATATCCAATGCAATCTTAGCCAGATACAGGTTCGTGCCAATCCCGCAGGTGGCAGTAATCCCTGTGCTGTCCATGATGTCCTGCATGATCCTCATACCCAGCTCCTTTGCCGTCATCTGGTACATTGACAGATAGTCGGTCACATCCATAAAAACCTCGTCCACAGAATACACATGGATGTCCGCACTTTCTATATATTTCAGGTAAATGGCATAGATTTCAGCAGAATAATCGATGTACAACTGCATCCTCGGCGGTGCCATGATATATTCGATGTTCTTTGGAATCTGGAAAACCCTGCATCTACCGGGTACTCCCAGCTCTTTCATCGCCGGCGAAACGGCCAGACAGATCGTCTTTTCCGACCTTTCAGGGTCTGCCACTACCAGATTCGTCTCCAGCGGGTCCAGACCACGCTCCACACATTCTACGGATGCATAAAAGCACTTCAGATCTATACAGATATAGACTTTATCTCCGGTCATATTCACTGCCGCCCTTTCTTAGGCCAGTGATACCGGCTTAGATCTACCCCTTCCAGACGCAGGAATGCTTCTTTTTTTTCTATTCCGCCTGCATAGCCGGTCAGGCTTCCGTCGCTCCCCACTACCCGGTGGCAGGGTATCACAATGGAAATCGGGTTGTGCCCGACTGCGCCCCCGACAGCCTGGGCGGACATGCGGCTAAGTCCCTTCTTTACAGCGAGTCTCTCTGCAATTTCTCCATAAGTCATGACACTCCCATATGGGATCTCACAGAGTATCTTCCAGACTTCCTGTCTGAACTCACTGCCGGCAGGAGCCAGAGGAAGCTTCGATATCCCGGGCTTCATTCCTGCAAAATACCGGTCAAGCCAGTCTTTCGCAGACTGCAGGACCGGGATGTTATCATTTTCCGTTGGTTCTTCCTTAAGTGTTCCATAAAAATACTTCTGACCGTCCAGCCACAGGCCTGACAGATTCACCCCGTCAGATACAATTGTAATCCCGCCTGCCGGTGAGGAATAGTGTGCTGAATAATACATGGGCGCCCTCCTTTTGCCTTCCATTTTACCAGAACATTCGTTCGTTTTCAAGGTCTTATTTAAAATCAGACAGACAATTTTCCCCACGGCAGGTAAATTCATACTTTTACTTATTCCTTATAAGAAAGCGCTTCTTCAATTACCTTCTGTTTTTGTGACTTAAGATATTCAATGCTCACAGCCTTTATTTTCAGCCTCCAGATAACGTAAACTGCAACTATTAGAATTGTCGCAAATGAAGCAATAATAAATCCAAAACTTTGTCCTGCACAGGAACCATAAATCATATATGCACAGGCAATTAAACCTACGCTGCAAAATATGTAGTAAACAGGAATCGGCATTGCGTGCAGGAAAGAACATTTCCAGGGTTCCGGATATTTTTTAGGGAGAGCCATGCACTTTACAACAGCAAAGAAAATAATAATGTAAAATACCAGATTCGTCAGCGATACTATTGTATCAAATGAAATATCAAATATAATCGGAATCAATGTAATAAGATACAATGCAATCATGGAAACGTACGGCCATCCATTCTTCGCTTTCTTTTTAAATACAGGGGGGATCCATCCTTCATCTGCCATCTGCATGATCGGATAACGGAAGGTTGTAACCGATGTAAATAAAGAAGTCAGCAGTGCCAGTACTGCCCCGCACAGTATAAATGCCACAAACACACCTTTCGGGAAAATATACTGGGCTACAACAGAAAGATCCTTATTGGCAACCTGCTCAATGGGAAGTACTCCCGTTGCAACGAAAACAATCAATGTAGAAATAACCAAAACAATCAGACTGCAGCCAATCATGGCTTTTGGCGCTTCTCTCGTAGGTCTTTTCAATTCAGAGCTTAAACTTACCGGAACTAATGTACAGCCAAGTACTGCATATAAGCACATATTGCAGGCTGCCGCAAAATTTGAAAAACCACAGTCAAAAAAGCCACCCTCACTTATATATTTTGAAAAATTTATCTTAGGAAGACCCATTATTACAAATAGTAATAAAGCTCCTAACAGTATGACCGTCATAGCGCTCTCTACTTTTCCCCCAAATTTCGTACCAAAATAGCTGATTCCAAAAAACAGCGTGATAATACCAATTGACAGCAGTTTGCTCTCTGAAGGTACGGAAGTAATGACAGATGACGTATAGGAAATCGCGGATGTTGCATATCCTGCCATAGTCAGTGAGGCAATCAGCCAGAGGAATCCGTAAATTCCACTAACAACAGGCGGCATAAGGAATGCCATCTGGCTGTAATCCCCTCCTTTTAAAGGAAACATCGAGGCTATAATAAAGTTAAAGAGTTGTGCAAAGAAAGCCAGCAGCACACCCATAATCATTGCAAAAATGGCTCCTTTCCCAGCCAGTCCTATCGCTATCGGAAGCAGGATAAAGAGACCTGAACCAATGACGCCGCCAATCGTATAACTATAAAGTTCCAATGTTGTCAGCTTTGTGGATTTCATAAAATACCTCCTTATTTATAGAAATAATTCTACTTGAATTGACTGCAGATTCTTGAAAATGCTTCTTCTAAACGGATGCGGGGGATGGATGTGCAGACACGGATATATCCTGGTGAGCCTCCCTCATCAAAATCTCTTCCTTGTTCCACGAAAACACCTGCTTTATTATAACAGCGGTCTAACAGTTCATCATCTGACAGTCCATAAGCTGAAAAATCCATCCACAGCAGATATGTTCCTTCCGGCCTCCATACCTTTACTTCGGGCATATTTTCTTTTAAAAATGCGATGACAAAATCAATATTTTCATCCAGATATTCCCGCAGCTGTTCGAACCACTCTTCCCCTTCGTTATAGGCTGCTTTCACCGCCTCCAGAACAAATGGTGTCGGGTTACAGTGAAGCTGTTCTGCAGTTTTACATCTTAGCGCTTTATCTTTTATAATCAGATGGCTTGCTTCCAAAGATGCAAGATTAAACGATTTACTTGCTCCTGCACACACAATCAGGTTTTGTGCATCTGTTATCTTTCCTATCGGTGTAAATACTGTTTCTCTGCGTACAATATCCCCGTGTATCTCGTCAGCAATCACGACCACATCATTTTTGGTACATATGTCATATATCCGCTTTAATTCATCTGCTGTCCACACACGCCCGACAGGATTATGCGGACTGCATAATAGAAAAGCTTTCACTTCTGCCAGTGCCGTCTTTTTTTCAAAATCCTCCCAGTTAACCGTATAGTATCCGTCATTATCTAGTAAATGGCTTTTCACTACCTTGCGGTCTGCGTTCCGGATGGTTGAATAAAACGGAGTATATACCGGGGGTGTGACAAGTATGCTGTCACCATACCCAGAAACCGCCTTAATTGCAGCAGTAATTCCTGTAAGCGTCCCTGCACTGTATAAAATTTCCTCTCTTTTCACATGCCAGTCATGTCTTCTGGCGTACCAGCCAATAATGGCTTCATAATACCCATTGTGCAGACTGGGGTGGGTAAAGCAGTAACCATAAAGATTAAAATCTACTACTTTCTGGAGCGCTGTCCTGATACACGGGGCACACCGGAAATCCATATCAGCAACATCAATTGGTATAAAATCGGCAGGAACAGGCCCCCAATTAAACTCTGCCATATACTCATCCGTGACATCATATTCCATACTGTTTGTACCGCGCCGGTCAATTATTTCGTCGAAATCAAATTTCATCTGAATACCTCCTGTTGTAAAATACATAGTTACAGATTCTGCACTGCATTACTATGCATAACATTAAAGTTATTTAATTGTTAAGCTGCTTAACTTTTATTTTAATATAATACCACTGTCTAAAATTGTCAATACATTTATGTTTTTTACCATATTTTTGTTATATTTTCACAAAAACAAGCATAAAAAAAGAGCCCCTGATGCAAAGAAAAAATCCTGTTAACAGGATTCTCTTGCACCAGAAAACTCATTATTTTGAAACATCATAATTGCGGCTACGCTTAATATCTTCCCTGTATGCAGCATTCAGCATTTTCTGAACTGCTATATGATTCTGCAATTCTTCTTCTGAAAAGTCCTCCAGCATATGATAGGTGGTCCGCTGGCATAAGTGGTTGAATTCTACATGGTCTTTGTATAATTCTTCCCCCTTTTTAGTAAGGCACAAATTATAAATGCGGTTATTCTGGTCATTCCGCGTCTGGTCTACATATCCTTTACTACGCAATTTCCTTACGATCTGTGAACACGCACTTGTTGTCTTTTTCAAAATCATTCCCAGCTCAGTTACCGTAATACCGGGATGTTCTGCAATCAAATCTACAATATGGCCTTCTGTCTGAAACAATATATGATTTCCATAATGATGAGGAAGGGTGTCATACTCACACATTAAATCATATGCCTCATCCTGTGCATTCCATAGCTGTTCAAAAAGCTTATAGCGGTCTTCTTCCATGTCTAACTCTACTCCTTTATCGGCTTAATCTTGCATTCAATGGCTTCCTGCGTCGATTTCGTACTGCTGCCTCATCAATTCTTTTATAAGTATACAATTATAAAGTATAGAAATCAATAAATAGCTGATAAATTTCTGTCACTTTATCGGCCCCGGTGCAATGCAGCTAAGTGCACGGCACGGTGGGAACAGTAATGCTCTGCCCTTATGATATGTCCATATACACAATATATATTTTTATATTTTTCATGATTAAATTAATTTTTTCAATATTTATATTAAAATCTTTAATTTATATATTGATTTTTTTAATATCTGTGTTATATTATTAGTAGAAGCAATCGAAAGGGAGTGATTATATGAACAAAGTCATCAGCCGCTGCCCCATCTGCAATAACGAGCTGACCGTAGTCAGGCTGAAATGCGATTCCTGTGAAACCGTGATCGAGAATAATTTCAGACTCAGCAAATTTGATTATCTGTCCGACGAGGAGCTCTATTTTACAGAGACTTTCATCCGGTGCAGGGGCAATATCAAAGAGATGGAAAAGGAACTGGGTATCTCTTACCCAACCGTCCGCTCCAGACTGGATTCTGTCATAAAGAAGCTGGGCTATGAGACAGAATCCTCCGACCAGAAGTCAAAAAAGAAGGAGGAGATACTCCGGGCTCTGGAAAATAAGGAGATAACTGCTGAAGAGGCACTCGCACAGTTGAAATAGTGTGATCTAAGAAGGAAATGAAAGCTTCACCGCGGGTATACCGCGGTATCTTTAAAATGAAAAGGAGAATTGATATGGATGAAACATTAAGAATTTTAAAAATGATCGAGGATGGAACGATTACCGCGGAACAGGGGGCAGAGCTTATGTCTGCCATTAACACAGAACTGAGCGTACCACAGGCTGCAGTCACAAAAACAGGGTATGATAAGAAAATGTTCCGTATCATCGTAGACAGCACGACCGGAGACAAAGTGAAAGTCCAGTTCCCGGTTGGTGCGATTAAGAAGATTCTCAAAGTAACGGGGAAACTCCCGATACCGGAAGCGGATCTTGAGGGATTCGATCTGCCCGCTATGATGGATGCCATTCTCGAATGTCTGGAAGACGAAACCGACGGGGATTTCGTCAATGTGGAAGCCGCTGACGGAACAACCGTTCGGATATATGTTGACAAATAAGAGGATGCTGTTATGAAGATAAAGATCAGGACAACGGGATTTCATTTATCCATTCCCGTCCCCATCGGCATGGCCGGGTTCGTTATCAGGGTGATCCCTGAACACGTCTTTCTGGAAATGAATAGGAATATACCCGAACCTTATTCCGGTTTGGTTACAAAAGAGAATGTGCGGATGATTCTGGAAGAATGTCAGGATATTCTTAAAGAGAATAAAGGGCTTGAGGTGGTTCATGTGGAGGCTGCTGACGGAACCTTTGTGTCCATACGAATATAGAAAGTATGAGACGTACTTTCCACGTATGAAACAAGAATCATAGAGGGAGATCTGCTAATTAAAGCATGGTCTCCCTCTCCTTGTTCACATGGCTACATATTCTCTTTCAGTACATCATGGTCTCTTAACAGCTTCTCTATTACGGTTCCCTTAACAAGGCCGATCAAAGGCTTTTTCAGTACATTGAGCGGTCCGGGCAGTTCGATCTCGAGCGGGGATTTTCCATCCATCAGTTTTACGGAGCTGTCGAGCAGTTCACGGATATCATACACACTTCCCCATACTTCCGGAACGCCCCTGTCGACGCCGAGCAGTCCATAAACCGCTTCCATAGCCGTTCTTACTGAGTATTCTGTTGTGAAAACAGTATCCCTCGGTGTCTCGGCAAATTGTCCGAGAAAGGCAAAGTTCACACAGCCATCCGGGATGACGTCCGGCCTGTCACCTTTTGTCCTTGGCATAAAGAATGCTGTGATGTACGGCATCATGGTCGGTACACAGACGGCACTGTTTTCAGCCAGATCAGGAATCAGCTCGACTGGAACACCTAAGTGGAACAGCCATTCTTCGGTAATCTCTTTTCCGGTGCATTCTTTCATCGGTTTTTTCACATAATCCCCTGGCACATCTGTAAATAACCCATATACCCAGACACATACCTTCTCCGGGTCCTGATCCTTGAACTGCCCCTGTCTGTTTATTGTCCAGCTCATCAGCCATTTTGAATCCTTACAGCTTACGATACCGCCTGTAACGACTTTTCCACTTCTTGGGTCACGTTTGCAGATATTTGTAATATAAGGGATAATCTTATCATCCAGTGTTGTAATTGTGGCGGATTCCCAGTTCGTCTTCTGGATATCGGAGCAGAACTTCTCCGGATGTCCGAAGGACGGGTCCTGTTTTGCAATGTTTTTCCAAAGGCTCCAGCATCCGCTGGTCCTTACTTCCGCATCGCCGTTCGGTGCATGATTCTGATCGCCATAAATTGTTCCCTCCGTACAGCTGCCGTTTGTCACGAATACAAGGTCATTTTCGGTCAGAAGAATTCCTTTTTCAACACCCTTCACTTTACACTCAATGGCTGTTGCGACTTTTTTGCTGCCTTTGCAGTCAAAGATCACATTTGTCACTTCCGTGTTGAACTGGAAATCAACCCCTGCCTTTTCCAGATATCTCTGCATTGGAAGAATTAGTGATTCATACTGATTGTATTTTGTAAATTTAAGGGCACTGAAATCCGGCAGGCCTCCGATATGGTGGATAAATCTCTGGAAATATAATTTCATTTCCAAAGCACTGTGCCAGTTCTCGAATGCAAACATGGTCCTCCAGTACAGCCAGAATGTGGAATCGAATACTTCTTCGTCAAACACATCTTCGATCGTTTTATCGTAGAGGTCCTCGTCTTTTGTCATGAAAAGTTTCATGATCTCCATGCAGCCCTTCTGGCTTAAGTTGAACTTACCATCCGTATGTGCATCTTCTCCCCTGTTTACAGTTGCCCTGCACAGAGAGTAATTCGGATCATGTTTATTCAGCCAGTAATATTCATCTAGTACGGAGACATCCGGCGTTTCGATGGATGGGATACTATGGAACAAATCCCACAGGCATTCGAAATGATTTTCCATCTCTCTTCCGCCCCTCATGATATAGCCGCGGGTGGAATCGTATATGCCGTCACAGGCTCCTCCTGCAATATCCATCGCCTCCAGTATGTGAATGTGGGAGCCCTCCATCTGTCCGTCCCTCACGAGGAAACATGCAGCCGCGAGAGCCGCGAGTCCGCTTCCTACGATGTACGCATTTTTTTCATCCACGCCTTGCGGCTTCTCCGGACGGGCAAATGCTTCGTAGTTTCCGTTCGTATACCGGATTCCCTTACTGTTTTTCTCGTCTTTTCCGCGCTCTGTATTGCGGTATTCATTTTCCTCTGATACGGATGCTTTTTCTTTATTTTCGTCTTTTTTACTTTCCCTTGATTTCTTCGCATATAATGCAGCTGCGCCTGCGCCTACTGCAATTGCAGAAGCAACACCTAATTTTGTTCCTTTTTTTGCCATAGCTGTTACCGCCTTCCTGAAATATCTTTCTCTTTGTTACAGCTACATCATAGTCCTGAAGGTTCTATCCCGCAATTTACAAAACAGGGGATTTGATAAAAAACTTATCAAATCCCCTGTTTTGTATAATACATGTAACTGTCCGGGTCCATGAGCAGTTACGAATTCATATCTTTTTAAGAATCATGGACGGAGGCTGAAATTCTGGATAGAGTTTGCTATATTTCCTTTCAGGGTAATGCTGAGTTTATCCGTGATATCCCCATAATCCTCCTTCATCCCGTCCTTAATCCAGTCCAGCATGATTCCCACGAACCCGTATTTGTAAAAATCTGCAATGAAGGCCATTTCCTCTTCCGTAATATCAAGCCCCGCTGACTTCTCCTCCACAACACCGATCAAAAGGCTGTGGGTCAGCTTGAACAGATAATTCTCGATCTGCTCACGGCTGAGCGTACGGTACACGTTCATGATAAAGGGCTTATTTTCAATGACAGCCTCAAAAATCTGCTGCAATCCTTCCTGCCATGTATCATAAGTTTTCTTTCCCTGGAGCGCCCGTCTGGCATCCTCCAGACATACCCATTCGATCAGGTCATATATATCTTTGAAGTGATAGTAAAACGCCATCCGGCTGATTCCACAGTCATTCGTTAAATCGCTGATTGTAATCTTATCCACCGGCTTTTGCAGGAGCAGTTTTTTCAAAGACGTTTCCAGTGCATATTTTGTTGTATTTGACATGATGAACTCCTTCCTCTTGGCATCGCAAAATAGATTGCTTACCTGAATTGTACACAATTTTTACGAAAAAGGAAAGAGTCCTCTCTTACATTATCTACTTAATCAATTCCACTTCTACCGGGATGGATTTCTCCACACTCTCACCGCTGATCATCTTCAATGCTGTCAATACGGCGGTCTCTCCCATAAGCTCCGGTTTCTGTGCAACTGTTGCCGCCATTTTCCCTGCCTTTACTGCTGCCACTGCATCATCAGTCGCGTCGAAACCGACCACTTTGATATCCTTCCCGGATGCAGCGATCGCCTCTACGGCTCCGAGCGCCATCTCATCATTGTGTGCAAATACACCCTTGATCGCTCCGTCAGACTGCAGGATATTTTCCATAACGTTCATCCCCTCTGCACGGTTAAAATTTGCAGACTGGCTTGCCACAACGTCAAAGTCCTGATCCGCTACCAGATGGAAGCCATCTCCGCGGTCAATTGTTGCAGATGCGCCCGGAACACCCTGAATCTCCGCAACCTTTGCGCCTTCTCCAATCAGTTCCTTCAGGTACTCCGTTGCCATTTTTGCACCCTCCACGTTATCAGATGCGATCTGGCAGTCTACTTCCGCACCGTTTACCACACGGTCCACAGAAATGACTTTGATCCCTTTTGACAGCGCATCTTTTACTACAGGGCCCACTGCATCAGAATCTACCGGATTAACGATCAGCACGCTCACGTTTCTGGAAATCAGATCTTCGATGTCACTTGTCTGCTTAGCTGCGTCATCTCCGGCATCTACGACGATCAGATCTACATCTTCCTCTGCCGCTGTTTCCTTTGCCCCGTCGGAAAGGGATACGAAGAACGGGTTATTCAGTGTGGATACAGAGAAGCCGATTGCACCGCTACCCTCCGAAACAGTTCCCGAATTATCCTCTCCGTCTATTGTGATTGCATTGCATCCTGTTGCTGTAAATAAGACTGCACATGTCAGTACTGATACTATTAATTTCTTTAATCTCATAACTTTCACCTTTCCTTTCTCTAACGCTTGCGGTCTGACAGTACGGCAACGAGGATGACAAGCCCCTTGATGACATCCTGATAATAGGATGAAACACCTAAGATGTTCAGTCCGTTATTTAATACTGCAATGATCAGCACACCGATCAGTGTCCCGTATATTTTTCCGCGTCCGCCGCTCATACTTGTTCCGCCAAGCGCTACTGCCGCGATCGCGTCCAATTCATATCCGTCACCGAGTGTCGGCTGTGCGGAACCGAGTCTGGAGAGCAGGATCAGACCTGAAAGAGCTGCCATGAAACCAGAAATTGCATAAGCTATAATTTTTGTCCTGTGAATGTTGATTCCGGCAAGTTTTGCACACTTTGCATTACTTCCAGTTGCATAGATTGCACGTCCGAACGTTGTTTTCTGCAGCAGGATGTAAAATCCGATAAAAATAAGGAGCAGCAGGATAACCGGGATCGGAATATGGTAGAAATTCCCTTTCCCAACAACTTTTAATGTAAAGCTGTCTCCAAGGTTGGAAATCGGCTTTCCATTTGTAAAAATCATTGTCAGGCCGCGGTAAACTGTCATCGTAATCAATGTTGCAATAAATGGCTGGAGCCTTCCTTTTGTCACAAGTACACCGCTCACACAGCCGAGCAGTATCCCGATCACAAGTGCAAGGAGCATTGCCAGACCTACCGGCACGCCGTTTACGATCATGCCTGCACACAATGCGGTCGAGAGGGCGAGCACAGAGCCGACTGAAAGGTCGATGGCATCTGTCAGGATGACGCACGTCATACCGAATGCGATCAGTCCGTTGATGGAAGACTGGCGCAGCAGGGATAAAAAGTTATTCCATGTTCTGAATTCAGGGCTTACACAACTGATTCCCACTACAAGCAGAATCAACGCGATCAGGGCGCCCAGATCCTGGGCATGATTTAAAATTTTCTTTTTCTCATTCATTAGATTGTTCCTCCTGTTGCTAACGTCATAACATTTTCCTGATTTGCTTCCTCTTTGCTTATGATTCCTCTGACAAGGCCTTCACGCACTACCATGACCCGGTCACTCATCCCAAGGACTTCCGGCAGTTCAGAGGAAACCATGATGATAGCCACACCCTTTGCCGCCAGCTTATTAATAATGGTATATATCTCCTTCTTTGCACCGATATCCACCCCCCGGGTTGGCTCATCCAGAATGAGGATTTTCGGGTCTGTATAAATCCATTTTGCAAACACAACCTTCTGCTGGTTTCCACCGCTTAAATTATTACACTCGTGATCCGGTCCGAAGCATTTGATGTGAAGTTCCTCTATTGCCCTGCTCACCAGGTCCGCCTCTTTTTTCTTCTTTAAAAATACATTCCGGCTGGATACTTTATCCAGATTGGCAAGTGCAACGTTTGTCTGGATGCTTTCTTCCAGCATCAACCCTTCGGTCTTTCTGTCTTCCGTGATAAATCCAATTCCGTATTTCATTGCCTGCATAGGTGATTTAATCTGTACTTCTCTGCCTTCAATCAGGATATGCCCGCTGTCATAGGAGAGGTTTCCGAAAATTGCCTGCATGATCTCCGTACGCCCGGCGCCCATGAGCCCGGATACCCCAAGCACTTCGCCTGCACGTACCGAAAAGCTTACGTTCTGGAAAACGCCCTCTTTTGTGAGGCCTTCCACACTGAGCATTTCTTCTTTTATTTCACAGCTTCGTGCTGGATAGCGTTCCCCGATCTCACGCCCGATCATCATCTTGACAATTTCATTCATGTTTGTATCCGGGATGTTCTTCGTTCCTACATAGGTTCCGTCCCGCAGCACAGAAATACGGTCGCAGAGTTCAAAAATCTCTTCCATGCGGTGGGATATGTAAACGATGGAAACACCTGATTTCCGAAGCCCCTGAATGACTTCAAAAAGCACTGCTGTCTCACTCTGTGTAAGTGCTGCCGTCGGCTCATCCATGATAATGACTTTGGCATCCACCATCAGCGCTTTACAGATCTCTATCATCTGTTGCTGCCCGACAGACAGATTGGACATCGTCTCTGCCGGGGAGATGGATACTCCCAGCCTGTTCAGTGCTTCCTCAGCCTTTTTCCTCATTGCTTTGGAATCACAGAGGCCAAATCTTCCTTTGATCTCCTTCCCCATGAAAAGGTTTTCTTCCACCGTCAGATCAAACAGCACGTTTAATTCCTGATGGATAAATACGATTCCGTCCTTCTCCGCTTCCTGAGGATTCCTGTAGTGGACCTCTTTGCCATCCACATACACTTCCCCGGCATCCTTTGTATATACGCCGGTCAGTATCTTCATCAGTGTAGATTTCCCGGCGCCATTTTCCCCCATCAGCGCATGGACTTCCCCGTCACCTAAGACAAATCCGGCATCTTTCAGAACCTGATTGGTTCCGAAGGCTTTGTCAATTCCTTTCATTTCTATCTGCATACTTCTTCCTCCTAAAGGTCCCCTGAATCCGGCTGCTCTTAAAACAGGCAGGCTGACTGCAGGATGATATTTGCATATGGTGTTGTCTCTCCGGTCCTGACCACGGCCTTACATGATTTTGTTCTTTTTTTCAGTTCTTCATGAGGGACATACTCTGTTTTGAAACCGGTTTCAAAAGTAACAGATAACGACTGGATTTCATTTAAAACCTCTGGATTCTTTTCTTTCATTTCTTCCGCAAGCACTATTTTTTCAATCTTCATGTCTGCGGACACCGCTTTCAGTACATCTATGAAAGACGGCATGCCTTTCATAAGTGCCAGATCAATGCGTTCTGTCTCCTCCGGGACAGGAAGTCCACAGTCCCCGATTGCAATCGTATCTGTATGCCCCATATAGGAGAGCACCCTTGAAATATCTGCATTTAATATTCCTGATTTTTTCATCACTTTTCCTCCTTTCTTTCCTTCTATATCCTGTTAAGCTCTGCCGTTACCTCTTCGAATGTCGGCATACCGCCCTGTGCCCCAAATTTTTCTGTTGAAAGGCTGGCTGCAATATTCCCAAATTTCAGGGCATCTTTTACACTTTCACCTTTTACAATCTGTACTGTAAATGCCCCGTTCAATGTATCTCCGGCACCTGTTGTGTCTACAACTTCCGCCCTGCGTGCAGGAACCAGCAACACTTTGCCTTCTGCAAGGCACATGCTGACACCTTTTGACCCTTGAGTGATGAGAAGTTTCTCCGGATATTTCTGAAGAAGTTCTTCTGTCGGGATTTCTTCGCCGAAAATAATCTTTGCCTCATGCTCATTCGGGGTCAGATAGGTGACCAGATCAACGATCTCCTTTTTCACCGGTCTTGCAGGTCCCGGATTAAGCACAACCTTTACATTATTTTCATGACAGAGGCGGATAACATATTCATTTGTCTCCTGTGGTATCTCATGCTGCAGGACTACGACCTCAGACTGGAGCAGGTCCTCTTTGATACTGTCTACATATTCCTTATCCACACAGTCATTCGCTCCGGCCACCACGATGATCGTATTATCATTCTCTCCGACCGTAATCAGGGCAATCCCCGTCGGTACACCGTCCACAGCACGGATATTGTCTGTCTTAACCCCCATGTCCTTCAGATTCTGAACCAGTTCTTTCCCTGCACTGTCATTCCCGACGCACCCGAACATTTCCACATCCGCGCCCAGCTTCGCCATTGCCACTGCCTGATTCGCACCTTTCCCTCCGGGAATATACTTTAAATCCTCACCCTTAAGAGTCTCACCCTTGAGCGGAATCCGTTCCGCTTTTACTGTCATATCCATGTTGATGCTGCCTACCACTGAAATCTTCATAAAAATCCCTCCTGCTTATGTTACTTAGGCCTGGTCTTTTCAGGCCTTAATTACCTTGTTTTTCGTTGTTTCCCGCTGGATCAGTTTTACTTCAAAAATGTTCTTCTGGGGTACTTCTTTTCCTTCGATATGGTCAATCAGTATCTGAGCCGCCTTTGATCCCATCTCTGTAATTGGCTGGGCTATCGTCGTGAGTTCGGGGGTCATCAGCCTGCTCATGATGATATTATCAAACCCGATCAGTTGGATATCCTTAGGGACCCTTTTCCCATGCCTTGTCAGTACCTTGTAGGCTGAGATTGCAGCCATGTCATTTGCGGCGATGATGCCGTCTGCATCTGGATATTCCCTCAAAATTTTTTCTGTACTCCTCAATCCGTCTTCATAATCATACAGACAGTCCACAAACTGCACTTTTACATTCTTTTCCCTGCATATGTCCAGATATCCTTTATACCGGTCCCTGCCGCTGGACAGATTCTGCGGTCCACGCATTGCCACAATATTCCTGCAGCCAGCCGCCAGCATGTGTTCCATGCTCATGCGGCCTCCCTCATAGTTATCGGAAATGATGCTTGCCACCTCATTTTTATGCCTTACTGCACGGTCCAGTACAACAACCGGAATCCTGGCATCCGCTATCTGGTCGAATATCTCCTCCTCATTCGTCAAAAGGATGATTCCGTCCGCATTCATCCTTCCCAGAAGTTCAATGCTGTTCTTTTCTTTTTCAATGTTATCATTGGAGCTGCAAAGTGTAAGCCTGTAACCGCGCTCATATGCTTCTCCCTCGATTGCCTTTGCCATCTCATTGAAGAATGGGTTCTCGATATTTGGCACGATCACACCAATCAGGTGGGCCGATTTCTTATATAAGGTCCTTGCAGCTTCATTTGGTTTGAAACCGGTTTCCTGTATAACCTGCTGTACACGCTGTTTTTTTACTTCATCCACATTTGCCGTGCCGTTCATTACTCTTGATACAGTCGCCGGAGAAACACCGGCCAGCTTTGCAACATCTCTTATACTAATCATTCAAGTCACTCCATTCGTCAGTTTGTGTGTATTTTACCTTTTGAAACCCGTTTCAAGCTTGATTTCATTATATGTTTTGTATATTATTTTGTCAATCCATTTTACATCATTCATATTTTTTTGGATGTTTTGTATATTTTTAAGCATATTTACCAACTGAAACCTCCTCCGGATTTAGTCAAAACATACAATACCCAGACTTATCACAAGTCCAGATACCGTATCTCATCCCCAGTAAATTAAATATGCATGCCATCGCGATCTGCGGGACATGCATATCCTTTCATAGCCGGTTCGGCTACTCTACTTCAAAATGGCTTACTAATTCCATTAACAGCTGCGCCTGACTGGCCAGTTCTTCACTTGCCGCAGCACTTTCTTCCACCGTAGCAGAATTCGTTTGTATGACATCTGCGATCTGATTAATGCTCTCCCTGATCTGCCTGATGGAGACTGCCTGGTTTTCAGAGGCTGTTGTAATATGGCTTACAGATTTATTTACCTCCCCAACCCCCTTTACCACTTCTGTCAGTGACCGGTCCATCTCACTTGCCAGTTCCTTTCCCTTTTTAGCAGACTGGATACAATTTTCAATTAGCATCCTGCTGCTTTTAGATGCATCAGATGTCTTTGCAGCCAGGCTGCGCACCTCATTTGCAACTACGGAAAATCCCTTTCCTGCCGCGCCGGCACGTGCTGCTTCCACACCCGCATTTAATGCCAGAATATTAGTCTGGAAAGCAATGTCTTCAATTGTTTTGATAATTGCCCTAACCTCATTGGAACTCCTGCTGATATTCCGGACAGCGTCCATCATATCCTGCATATGCTCCCCGCTTACTACAGCATCACTTCCGACAAGGGCTGCTCTTTGATTGGCCCTTGCAGCATTTTTCGCATTCTCTTCAACCTTATCAGATAAATCATTGATCGAGTTGGATATCTCTTCCGATAGTGCCGCCTGCTCAGATGCTCCCTGAGCCTGAATCTGAGCACTCGAAGCAATCTGCTCGGATCCGGAAGATACCTGGTTGGAAGACTGCTGAATCTGGCATATTGTCTCACTTAAATCACCCTTGATCTTTTGAATGGAATACAGAACCTGCTCCAGATCTCCCACGTAGTATTCTTCCGCACTGCTTTGTATCTGGAAATTCCCTGAAGCCATTTCATTTAACAGATGGGATTCATCCTGAACGATTCTGGCCAGCAAATTCATTACATACCGCATGTCATCTGCCAGTTTTCCAAACTCATCCTCCGATTGATATTCGATTTTAATATCGGAAAATTCCCCTCTGGACAACTTCTGTGCAGCAGTCTCCAATTCTTCAACAGGCTTTGTGATTCCACGTGTAATGTAGACAGCAAAAACCATGCTGATGGCGACACTCATGCAGCCTAAAGCCAGTATCACTATTACCGTATTCCGCTGCCTGTCTTTCAGAGCGCTGATTAACTGTTCCCCTTTCTGATTGCCATTCTCAATTAAGCTGTCTAACTCCACCTTTGCCTTATTAATCACAACCCGATTATTTTTTTCCATATACGCAGCTGCTTCATCATTTCTATTTTCGGCGGCCAGTGCAAGAACATGTTCCCTCATGGGTTCCAGCTCTGTAAATGCTTCTTCAAGCCGGTTTACAATCTGTTTGTCACCCAGAAAATGTTCTTCTATCACCGGTAACTGCTCCTCTATGGCGGCAGCTGCATCTTTCGCATTCTGCTTTGCATCCTCTATAATCTCAGGATCGGTATTTGACATAGTCCGGTAAACTGCCTTCTGCATTTTTTCAAAATTAGAATTAATGATATTAGCACTTCCTTTTACGAGAAAAGGACCCTCATAAAAGGTTTGGATCTGGTTTCCCAGACTTACAAGATTCATAATGCTGACAACCATCCCCATAATCATCAATCCGAGTACTACCGCATAAGAAACGATTAATTTCTTCCTCACCCTCAAGTTTTTCACTGCAATTGCCTCCTGTGTAATATGTTCTATTGTAACATACTAAATATCCCTTATCAAGGAATACAGGGCAGCCGGACGAGTATCCTAAAATAACTATTTAAATATCAGATGAGATCTGGAAAAGTAACAGGTGGATAGTCCCGGCACTGCTCCCAGTGTTTCAATTTTTCCCGGAAAATGCAGGCAGTGCTATTTGAAGTCTAAAGATATTTTCCTCCGTATCTATTGTCATGTATCCACCGTACTTCTGCACGGAATACCGGATACTCTTGAGGCCATATCCATGACTGCCGTCTCTGTCTTTCGTGGATTCCGGCAGTTCTCCGTGGCGGATAATCTCTGACTCATAGTAATTTTCAAACTGGATGAACACCACATCCATGCGTACAAATGATAATACCGATATCATTCGTTTATCCGGTTCTTCAATCTGGCTCACACTCTCCACCGCATTTGTAAGGGCATTTCCGAATATGGCAAAAATGTCTATCGTTTCCATAAATTCAAAACATTTTCCATCCACCATACAGGCCATCGTAATCCCATTCTTTTCGCACCAGAGATTTTTCTCTGTCAGGATAGTATCCAGAATGTCGTTTCCTGTATTCACATAGGCATCATAGATCATCACAGACTCTTCCACTTTCCTGAGTACTTCTTCAGGTACCTTACCGCCTATGCCGCGCAATGCAGCCACCTGCTGTTTGAGATCATGGCACTTGTAATTGATCAATTCCAGATTCTCCTGATAACTCTCAAACTGGTTCATTTGCTGTCGTCTCAATTCACTCTCTGTCAGCATTTGTTCCTGAAGTGCCAGTTCCCTGGATTTATTGTATTGTGCCCAGAGAGTTACGATGCAGCAGAGCATGGCATATACCCTGCATATCCCGAACAGTTTTCCCCCACTGACTGTCTCCTGACTAAATACGGTTGAAATATGGCTTAATATGATGGTACTTAATAGTGTAATCATCATAAGTGCAAGTGACTGTCCACTCTCAATGCGGTATCTCCCATCTTTGACCAGATGTCTGATAAACAGAAAATAGACAGGTATACAAATTCCTGCAAGAGGCAGGTAATAATACAAACATAACCTGAGCTGGTCCATCTCAAATGTTTCACTGCCATAAGCCATGAACTCTGATATCGCAGTTACTGCCGAATAAAACAGATGCTGTGTCAGATAGACACAGGCAGCACAGTATACAGACTCCGTAAAACGGATTCGGCAGACCGCCCAGATCATCAGCACAAGAAATAAATACAAGGTAATATAGACGGATATTGTAATCCCTCGTGTAAATGTAAGATACTTCGCCCCGGTTATAGTCCCCGCCACTATCAGGCATAAAACCGCCATAAAACCGCTCTTGTAATTTTTCCGTTTCTTCACCGGCAGCATATAGATAATTCCAAATATAATAAGGGTTGGCACCATAATGACAAGTGCCCTTCCTTCTCCTGCCATGCCTGTCATTTCGCCAGCCCCTTTCCAATATAATCCATGACTGCTTTTAAAAATACTTTCTTTTTCGGTCTGCTGATCGGAATCCGTTCCTCCCCCACTACTACATATTCATCACGGTAGCTTGTCACATGATACAAATTGACTAAATATCCTGAATGACATCTTACAAAAAAACTTGATTCCAGTTCTTTTTCCATCGCCTGAAGTGTTCCGTAAAATTCAATTACACTATCCCGCGTATGGACATACAGATTATGGTTATACGTCTCCAGATAATAAATATCCCGCACAGAAACCTTGCGTTTTTCCCCGTCAACCGGCAGAAAAAGAAATTTTTCCTTCTTATTCCGCACGGTTTCAAGGGCTTTCTTCAACTTTAAGGCGAACTGAAAATACTTCACAGGCTTCACCACAAAATCCAGTGCATTGACCTCATACCCGTGGATTGCGTAATTCGCCATGTTTGTGATGAAAATAATCACCACCTCGGAATCCTTCTCCCGGATACGTTTTGCCGTCTTCATCCCATCCAGATGTGGCAGCATGATATCCATAAGGATAATATCAAAGTCCGGCGAATAGGCATCCAGAATCTCCAATCCATCATGAAAAACCGTCGTCTTAAAAGTCTCCTGATACTCTTTTTCATATTGCTCCAGATAATCTTTCAGCCTCCGGACAGACGCATTCTCGTCTTCCACGATTACAACATGTGCCATTTTCCCGCCCCCTTACGGATGATTCCTGATAATGATCAGGTTCTATGTTCCATCTTATCATAGTTATCCCTTATATTGAAGCGGTCCGTGGTACAATTTTATGCCTTTATCTTTCTGGGCCTGCGCCGTTTTATAATACTTCTGATCCACAGTATAATCAGCACCAGTGCAACTGCATCATAAATAATCTGAACCTTTGTTACAAGTGACACTGCCTTTTTCTCTACCGGTCGTATAACCGGATTCTTGGCTGTCTCATTATAAATTTTATTTTCATAGCCTGCATTTACCCACATGTATATGATGTTCTTGCTGGCTCTTCTAAGTGCCTGTCTGAATGTATCTGACTCTGTTTCAAACTGGAATTCCCCTTCAAACATGCCGTCCATCCATAAGTCTCCTCCGGCGCGGAGAGCGTGATCCATATTCATATATTTATGGTGATCACAATAATCTGTGATAATTGCACCTTTAAACCCTATTTCACCGCGGACCACATCTGTAAGCAGTGTTCTGCTTCCGCCTGCCCACACAGCTCCAAGACGGTTATAGGAGGTCATGATTCCGGTTGCCCCGCCCTCCTGGATTGCAATTTTAAATGGTTTCAGATATGTTTCACGTAAGGCCTGTTCTGTCATCCATGTATAGAGACCGTCTCTCATGGAATCCTGGTCATAGGCAATCAGATGCTTCATATAACGGTACATCCCTGAATCCAGTGCGCCTTCTACTGTTTTTGCTGCCAGTGCCCCTGAGAGAAAACTGTCTTCTGAATAATATTCATAGTTCCTTCCTCCAAGTGGGGTACGATGCATATTGAAGGATGGAGCATACCAGCCCTCGTAGCCTTTTTCGCCTGCCTGTGCCCCCTGAATATGCCCAAGCATCCAGGCCAGTTCCCTGTTCCACGTCCGTGCCACTACATTTTCATCCGGAAATCCAGTCGCTTCTTCCCCACCGCCTATGCCTGCCGTGAAGCCGCCAAACTGTGCCGGTCCGTCAAGTTCCTGATTATGGATTTTACCAATGGATTCTACATCATAATTCTTGGAATACCCGTGCAGCACCAGCCTTTCCATCTCTTCCACCGTCATCTGGTCCAGCAGGTCGTCCCATCTTTCATTGTCATAATCGGCTCCCAGTTCAAACGCAAGGTCAGTAAACCCATTTTCATCATACAGTACGAGACCATGATCCGCACCGGTTACAATTTTTTCGTCTGAGTCGTCGATCCATGCATCCGCCATTTCCTCTGTATAAAGGTTCAGTGCTTTGGCATTGTCTGTAAGCGCCCGGTCCGGTGTTTTTTCTGCCGGAAAGGTTCCTTTAAAGTCAGCTCTTGTCATATACCGGATGTTGGCATCAGTATCACTTCCGTCTACTGAAATGCCGTCCCCGGCATTTTCTCCTGTAAACTTATTGTCTACAGAGGCCCCTGTTACGGAATCATTTTCATAGTGGATTCCTTCACTTAACTGGTAAGAAATACTCATGCCGCTCCCTGCTGCCTCATGGGCATTACGCATCACTTTTACCTGATACTCCCCGGGGTCCAGTTCATATCCTGTCACTCCATTTCCATTGGCGTCATAGCAGTCATAGGATGCCATATCCTCTACATCAAAAGCCAGCGTCAGTTCCTGGCTTTCGCCCGGCTTAAGAATATCAGTCTTTCCAAATTCTGCCAGCTCCACCGCCGATTTTTCAATCCCACCCTTGATATAAGGAGGTGTATAGTACAATTCTACGACTTCTTTGCCCGATGTATCTCCTACATTTGTCACCTTCACAGTGACCTCAATCTGCCCGTCCTTTGTAAGCTCACTTCCGGCTTCTGGTACAGTTTTTACTATTTCATAATCAAATTCTGTATAGGAGAGGCCATATCCAAACGGGTACTGGACCACGCCTTCATAACCTTTGCCATATACATTATCCACATCGTCCCAGTATCCTTCTGCATCTGCTGTCTCGTACCACTTATAGCCAATATAGATTCCCTCGGCATAATCGACATAGTATAAACCTTCATAGAACGGGTTATCCCCTACATTACCGTTAGTTGTCTCCCCGTCTGCCGGATATAGTTTTTCTCCCTCGGTGTTGGTATACATCCCCTCCCCCTCTGCGCCAGCATTCGCAAATGCTGCGGATGATGACAGGTCATAGGCGTATGTATCCGCCGTTTTTCCGGACGGGTTTATTTCCCCATAAAGCACTGCGGGAATTACCGATGCCGCATTCACTCCAGTCGTCCCGGCCAACAGGCAGGAATCAATTCCCGGAATTGTCTCCAGAAATCCCATTGTCATAGCATTTGTTTCATTTACTACCACAATGACATTCTCGAACTGCTGTCCGCAATACTCCAGAAGTTCTTCTTCCTCAACAGAGATATCGAGATAGGTGCGGCTGGCATCTGTTATAACATCCGATTCCTCATAGGTTCCGTCTTTCGATGTACGGTTGATTTTATACTGTGTCTTTGGGCAGTCATTAGACTCGCCACAGTACCGGCCCAGAACTACGATCGCGGTATCTGAAAATTCCTGTGCACCTGTCAGCATTTCCTTTGTATAGTAATCTGTATCATGAACGGACGGTTCATATAGGCGGCACATCTGTGTACTGTATGTACTGAGCGCATTTGCATACGGTCTTTCCGCCATAAATTTTTCATACATGTCCGTCAGTTCTGTATTGTAGCTGATTCCATAGTCCTTAAGTGCTTTCAGGAAATCTGTTTCCACACCTGATATCTGGGCAGAACCAGAGCCTGAACCAAGCCATGCTGTTGAAGCCCATCCAAATACATTTACCTGCTTCGTATTCTTATTAAGGGGCAGTGTTTCCCCCTCGTTCTGCACCATTACAATGCCTTCTGCTTCCGTCTGGCAGGCGTATTCCTCCCCCTCTGACAGATACCTTTTCATTGTCTCCTTGTCACTCTTCACCTTGTAGGTTCCCAAAAAACCATCCGCAATAGGCCGTCCGATCGTTGCCGCTGCATTTAGGGCAACAGTAAGCACCAGAACAATCACCATTAAAATATGGATCAGGACCCTTCCCACTTTTTTCATCATTTCTTTCATTCCTCCTAAATCTTTCTCCCGATATACCAGTATACCGGGACAAAAGGCCATCCAATTGCATGCGGGCATGTATTGTATGGCCTTTTATCCCTGCCACTATTTAATTTAGCAGGATATATAAAAAAATGGTGTCTTTTCTCTTAACCTGTATTTTTTTCCCCTTAATTTGCTGATTCAAAATGAGTTTTTTTGAACCGTATTTACTGCTCCTCTAAGCTGCCAAGCAGCTGAAGGGGTTCCTTCTTTAAGCTTTCTTTCATGTAGCAGGAAGATATCAGCAATGCAGCCACTAACAGCCCTCCGCCCGTCCCCACTGCCAGAACGGGGTCCGGTTCCGGCCAATAGACCTTTTCTTCTTTTGTATTCTCTGTAATCAGATTGCTGTAAGCCGTATCAAAGACCACCTCCGTATCTGCCTTTTTTGCAGCTGTTTCTGTCGCTTTCCAGCCCGCTGTACTTCCCAGAATACTTCCAGCTGCGGCGAGTACGAGAATCCCGGTCAGAATAGATCTTGAACACTGCCGCTTCGTCCTTCCAAGCAGCCGTTCCACCGCAATACGTTCCTGCTGTCCGGTTATAAACAGGTTGGCGAAGAACAGCAGTATCATAACAGACATCACGCAGCCGCTGACCAGAAATATCCACGACATCAGCATACGGTTCTCAATCCCTTCCTTCAGCTGGCTGTAGCCCTTATCATAAAACGTGATCTTTAAGTCCTCAATCCCCTGCTTATCCCATTTGTCCATGAACTCCTGTATGGAGCCATTGGGGATCTGGAAAGATGTCGTAGCCCCGCGCATCCGGCTGAAAGCAGCGATATTATCTTTCCATGAATCCTCCGGAACCGCGTTCCAGGGAATCACTGCTTCATAGCGCCCGATCCCGTAGGAACCGGTGCCGGTATCCTTTATCGTATAGATTCCCACAATCTCATAATCCTGTTCGTTGAATACAGAGTATATCTCTCCCTGTGCGTTCAGAAATGAAAAACTCAGTCCCCCACCGCCTTTTCCTGAAAATGTATCTGTAGGTGCCTGTGCGTAATTGGCATAGTATAACGGAAGTGTCAGCTTATCCCCCAGAGATTTTCTAAGCAGTAAAGCCAGTGTATCCGGGATCAGGCAGACCTTCTTCCCACTCTGGTATTCTTCTTCTGTGATATCACGTCCCTCTGATATAACCACCTCATCCCGGTAAAAGGGCATCAGAAGCTTTGTACCGTCGACAGGCTGGACAGGAATCGTATGATCGTAACAATCCTGTTCCTGAGAAACTGCAAGCCAGCGTTTTCCCCTTTCTGTCTCATAGAACCCTTCCGTCACCTCATCGTATACCGGGCCTTCATTCATTTTGTCATATACACGCTCTCCATCCAGTGTATACTGTGTTGAACAGATGCCATCGGTTATCTGGTACTCTATAGTAAATTCATCTACTGCCTCACCGGCCGGCCTGCCGTGGACAGCCCCGCTCTGGCTTAGCTGCATGATATAAGTCTTTCCTGCCACAAATTCATCCGGGTCGGGGTTGGAATGTTCACAGACATAGACGACGTCGCTTCCGTTTAGATTTCCCTCCAATACCTTTAATACCCTCATTTTTACCGAATGGTCCGCCACTGCTGTCTCCTCAGGAGTCACTTCCACTGTGATCATCCAGTCATGTCCGACTCCCTCATACAGTTCTTTTACATAAGCGCCGAAATATGGACGCTGCCGCGGTTTCAGCAGATAATCCGCCCCTTCAAAATCCAGCACATCCTCACTGATTCTGTCCCCATAAACAGTGCCTTTGAAATATTGGTAGGTTTTTGATCCTGCATCCCAATAAGACACGGTTCTTGAACCGACAGCCGTCTGTTCCACGGTCCCTATTGTTGTAAATATCCTCTCAAACTCCTGCATTCCCGCCCTGCTCATGTTCCACAGGTTTCCTCCCAGGGCCAGAAAGAACGCTGATACTCCCATAAGAAGAAAGAACAGGAAACTTTTCAGGGGGCTTCGGAGCATCTGTTTCATGCTGTAATAAAATGTCATGCCATACACCTCACTGTTCTTCTATTGATATCATTTTCCCATCCTTCATTCTCATTTTAACGTCTGCCTCGGCCGCAATGTAGGGATTATGAGTAACAATGATGACTACATAATCTTTTTCATGTGCCAGTTTCAGCAGCAGTTCTACAATATTCTCCTCATTCTCCGAGTCCAGATTCCCAGTCGGCTCATCTGCGAGGAGAATCTTCCCGCCTGCCGCCATTGCCCTTGCAATCGCAACCCTCTGCTGCTCGCCCCCGCTCATCATCTTCGGGTACTGCATCAGTTTCTTCCCGCTTAGTCCCACTTCCTCGAGACATTCTACAGCTTTATCTTTTGCTGCTTTACGCGGAATACCCTGAAGCTCCATTGGATACATGACATTCTCCCATGCGGTCAGCAGCGGGAATAAATGAAACGCCTGATATACTACTGAAGCCCGCTTACGCCTGTATGCATCCCTGTCGATTTCCGCCAGATTCTCTCCGTCTACAACAATCCTGCCCTCTCCGGGCTGGTCAAGTCCCGCAAGCAGGGACAGAAATGTGCTTTTCCCGCTCCCGGATTCGCCTGTCACCGCATACATCTTCCCAGATTCAAATGTACAGGATACCTTTTTTACCGCCTCGATCGTCTGGTATTTATTCTGATAAAAATAGCTGATATTTTCTACTTTAATTCTCTCCATATATCCCTCTCAATCTCTGTGTGATAACACAGCCGCAACGCTAAATCTTCCAAACATCCACATAGCCGCAGCCGTTCCTGCTGCATAGCAGGCCAGAAACAATACCCATACCAGCAGTGCATCCCTGATATCTGCCGACTGGAATAAAAGCCCAGTCATTGCCCCGGCTACGCCGCCTGCAGCAGCCAGCAGAAAGTGTTCTGTAAAAAACAACAGACTGCACCGTCTTCTGCCTGTTCCGAGTGCGCGCATAATGGCATATTCTTCCCGCCTGCCCTGCAGTAACAGGTGGGGCACGATATATCCCAGCATCACCACGACCAGGAGTACAAACGGAAGGAACCCTTCCAGCAGCGACAGACTTTTTTTCAGGCTTGTAACCGTATCAATGAAGACTGCATCATCAATTTTCAGGCCGGCACCCGCAAAGGAGGCGGGTGATCCCTGAATTACAGACTGAAGCCCTGCATCCTTCAATTCCTTTTTTAATGCATTGAGTTCCATTGGATCTTTTACAACAAAAGACAGAGACGATGCAAAATATGTCTTGTCACAGTCTTCAAAAATCCGCTTTCCCATTTCGAGAGGCAGAATCACATCCGGCACATCTGTCTCCTTATCTACATTGCTGAAATCACCAACACCCACAACTTCCATATTCACAGTCTCAAGAGATTCCCTTTCCAGACTGACACCTGCCATATTCTGCCGGTACCGTTCCATAGAAAAGGAAAGCGTATCTTTCATTTGTGTCTGTCTCTCTTCGGAAAATGTCCCGTTCACGATGCAGACATCCCTGCTCTCCTGAAACTTCTTCCAGTCCCAGCCATCTGCCCATGTAATATCCTCTTCTGAAAATTCTTCAACAGCATCCGTACGATTCATGCCTGTAAGCATATATAAATCGGATTCTTCCCTGCCAGAATCCTGAAGGTACCCCAGAAATTCCACTCCTTCTGCAATCTGTTTCGTATGGGAGGACCCATAGACCGTATCCAGTACCCGCTGTGGGATAAATAACCCTGACTTGAGTTCTGCACAGACGTTCCAGACCTGGGCTGATACAGTAAGTTTTTCGGGCAGCTCCTTTAGCTGCAATTTTGCGCTGTTAAGATTTCCGAGATAAAAGGACATGACCAGAACAATCAGCAGGCTGATCACTCCATTCAGTATACTTTTCAGCCGGTGCCGCCGGATATTGACAGAAACCGTGTGCACCCCCTGAAAAAACATTCTCCTTTTTTCCGGAATCTCCCGTTCAATTTTTTCATATTTTTTTCTTTTGCAAACGATCTTCACCACAGCCTTACCTGTCTCTTCATTCCCCTCTAAGATTCTGGCCGCTGTGTAGGTAACCCCTTCCAGCGTAAATTCAGGATACATGCCCGGCTTTATCATCTGGAACTTCACGTTTTGCTCCAAGGCATACTCCCGCAGGACTTTTTCAAACATCCCAGCCGTATTCACATCCTGTGATGTATAAAACGTAATCTTCCCCTGCTGCTCCTGCAGGGCCACCTGCTTATAATCGTCTACAATTCTGGCAAATATGCCTCCGTTTTGGGACATGTTCTCCATTTTTTCCAGATAACTGTCCACATCGACCGTTTCAGTTTTTTCTTTATGGATGCTCGTGCAGACCTCGATCGCCGCCTGAAGCTGCCGCTGCTGCTTCTGCAGGGCCTCCTGCTGCCGGGCGGCCGCCTCTTTAAGAGATACCTCTTCATTCAGGATACTTTCGATTTCCTTCAATGGCATATCAAGCATCCGGAGCATCTTGATCAGTTTCAGACGCCGGACATCTTCTTTTGAATAATCTCTGTATGCATTCCCTGTCTCCCGGACCGGTTCGAGCAATCCCTGCTTTTCATAATAGCGTATGTTCTGCCTTGTGATACCAGTCAATTCTTCAACTTGTTTTGTATTCAAAGATCCACCCCCTTCTTGCTCCCCCGCCCCGGCATACACTTGCTTTCCGCTGTAGAATAGACGGGTTTCATACATTTCTGCTGTTTGATACGTTTATTTTAAGGTGTATAGCAGGTATACAGTCAAGCTTTTTGCGTAATTCACCTTAATTTTTCCCAAAAAAGAAGCATCTGAACTTTTCAGTCCGGATGCTGTCTTTTTCATCTATAGAACAAATTTATACTGATGCAGAGTCTCCAAATAATCTCTCTGCCTCTTCCATGTTTTTCACAACAGGCACACCGAAAGGACAACGCTCTTCACAGCTTTTACAGCCGATGCACTCATCCCCCTTATGCAGAAGCCCGTTATAATGTGAACGGATAGAAGCCGGCACCTGCCCCGGTGTAAGACGCGCTATATCGAGATACTTGTTGACCGCGGCAATATCTATTTCAGACGGACAGGGCTGGCAGTGCCCACAGTAGACACAGTTTCCCTGAAAATCATTTCTCATGGTCGAAATTACCTGCGAATAATCTTTTTTCTCTTCATCCAGATCAAAATAACTGACCGCGGACTGTACTTCTTCTATCGTCTGTGCTCCTACCATGACACTTCCGACAGACGGACGTGATAGAGCATAATGGATGCACTGCGGCACAGTAAGCGGCTGTCCGAATGGTGTATGTTCTTTCGAAATCAGCTTCCCGCCGCCGAGTGATTTCATTACTGTGATCCCTATCTGCTTTGCACTGCAGATCCGGTAAAGTTCTGCCCGCTTCGGATCAAGCCCCCTATATAATTTTACACCCATGTCAGTTTCCATATGGTCAAATATGGATTCCTCCGATGGCAGCATATCGAATGCCGGATTGATGCTGAACATCATCATTTCCGGGATCCCTGTATTGATCACTTTTGCCGCTGTGACCGGATTATGTGAACTGAATCCGATATGCCTGATATCGCCCTTTTCTTTCAGCCGTACCACATAATCAATAAACTTCGTCTCAAAAACATCCTGATAATCTTTCTCTGTATCAATAAAAAACATCATACCATAATCTATGTAGCCAAAAATACGAAGCATATCTTCGAAATATTTCTTTACCGTCGGCAGGTCACGGCTGATATCGTACTGCTGATTCACGTCAGTAGAGCCGATGTGTCCCTGGATCATCACCTGGTCCCGCCTGTTCCCGACCGCCTTTGCGATGTTCTCACGTATCTCCCGGCCCGGCATGAACACATCAAATATGTTGATACCACTGTCAATGGCTGTATTGATTACCTCACTCACCTGTTGGTACGGTTTCCCATCAAGGTTCTCACATCCCAGACCGATAGCGCTCACCTTTTTTCCTGTCTTTCCAAGTTCATTATAGTACATACACATTTCCTCCTGTCCGGGCAGTTTAAACTGCCCTCAAGCTTTTGTTTTTTATCCCTGTTCTTTACAGGCGATTTTCTTCCACATAAACCGTATAACAAGAAACAGGGCCGCAACAATCAGTACTGCTTTGATAAACGCTGCATATTTCCCTATGTATACGAGCACCACTTCCCATGAGGCCCCCAGAACTGCCCCCAGTGACACAAGGATAATATTCCATACTGTGCTTCCGATTACCGTATAAACCAGAAAGACCGGCATGCCAATGCCAGCCATTCCTGCCGGGACCGAGACGAGGCTCCGGATGATCGGAACACAGCGCCCCAGCAGAATCGCCTTTTTCCCATGTTTATCAAACCATCCAATTGTCTTTTCCACATCTTCCTTTTCAAATCCAAGTATTTTAAAAAGTCTTCCCTTCGTCAAAGTCTCCAGACGCTCCGGATTTAACGCAGTCCCTACCCAGTACAATACAATTGCACCGATTGTAGAACCAAGTGTCGAGAAGATAATCACCCCCGGCACGGTAAGCCGCGTATAGGTCGTCATGAATCCCCCGAAAGTCAGAATCACCTCCGATGGGATCGGGGGAAAGATATTTTCCACCGCGATCAGAAAGCAGACTCCCAGATATCCAAACTGGTTCATGATCTGAATCATTAATTCCTGCATATACTCATCCCTGATTTACATTATTATGTATCTTAAGTATATGTGGAATTTTGAGAATCATTCCCTGCAAATTCATTTACACCGGGATGGTTCAGCATGCTGCATTTTCATTCTTCTGTGCCGTAAAATGTATAGCAGTTGCGTCCGGCATCTTTTGACCGGTACAGCGCCGTGTCCGCATGTTCAAGCAGAACCCCTAGGTCAAAACCGCTTATCATGGATGTTGTAACCCCGATACTTGCTGTAATCTGTACCTGGTATTTCCCGTTACTATAAATACAGCGCAGTTTTTCCCTGAGCCACTCTACTTTTCTGGTCAGCGCCTCCATCGTAATATCTTTCACGAGCACACAGAATTCATCCCCTCCGAATCTGCCCACTACATCCTGGCTTGAAAAAATGGCCTTTAATGTCTGCGCAGCATCTTTTATCGCCTTATCCCCTTCCATATGCCCAAGCAGGTCATTGATATTCTTAAAATGATCCAGATCGACAAAAAGTACGGCACACTCTTCATCCAGATTCTGCCTTAGATATTCTTTTGACTCACGGCGGAATGCTTCTTTATTATACAGTCCGGTCAGGGGATCCATTCTGGACTTCTCTGCCAGATTCTTCTTTTCTCTCATATCCCGGTCCACATCCCGGATCAGCCCCAGTATCTCCAGCGGATCACCTTCCGAATCCAGCATAATAAACTGGCTGACACTGCACCAGAGGGCCCGTCCGTCTGCCAGCATCAGGCGCACCGTTATATTCGTATCCTCAAGTGCATCCAGCGATTTTCTAAAGTTCTCCGTAAATGCAGCCTGATCTTCCGGATGGACACGCCATATGCTTAAAATCTCGGCCGCATCCAGTCGTTTATAGGTTTGCATAAGTCTCCAGCCAAACTTCCGGCAAAAAGACTCTGAAGTTTTAATTTCCTTTTGTGCAAATTGGATCTCATAAACGATCTGCTCCGTCTTGTCAATCAGCAGCTGGTGTTTTTGCTCCTCTAGTTTTAACTGCTCTTGTATCGCAACCTCCTGTGAAATATCCATGATCACACAATACAGTTTGATCAGTCCCTGCTCATCAGCAGCAAGTGTCCCATTAAATAACGCTGGAATATAGGAACCGTCCCGCCTTCGCACACGCAGCCTTAAAGAAACGGAACCTGCATCTCCCTCATCCGCCTTCTCCATAAGTCCGGCAAGCTGTTCTTTATCATCCTCATGGACATACATCACATAGTTATCCTGCTCTGGCTGTTTCATCCTGTCTGCATCATACTCCAGAAGATTCCAGAAGCCTTCGTTTGCATAGAGAAGGTGCAGTTCCCGGTCAGGCTGGAGAATCAATACACCGCCGTTTATATTATTTGTAATATTCTCCAGCTGCTTTTCACTGTTTCTGAGTATTTCCAGATTTTTCTTTTTTATCCGCATGGAATATGCCGCTGCACAGCCTGCTGCAGCCAGTGCCGCTATAACGGCCATACACATATATTGATAGCGGTATATGAAATCTCCCAGTGTGAACTGGTAGCGTCTCTTTGTTGTCTGGTCGATCAGTATTTTCGATATCTCATCCTCGGTTATGTTATTGATTCCTTTGTTGATCACCTTTATAAGAAGTGGATTGGATAAATCCTCATCCAATGTATCATTGCCCGATTTATAAAGCACGGGAGACAGGCTCTGTGCATCCCCGATGCCTTCTGCCGCCAGAGCATTCAGGCTTTCATATCTCGGTTTCTGGAGCAGACGGTCTATGGAATACTGGTTATGCAGCATAGCATCCGCCTCCCCGGATTTCACAGCCTCCAGACATTGTTCCGGCGTCTCATAAGTCACAATATGAAAGGACGGATATGTATTTTTAAGAACGGTTCCGAGTGTCTGGGAGCCTGATACAATTGCCAGCGTCAACTCTTTCTCTGTATCAAATTCTGTGTCCTTTTTACAAACAACTACTTTTTTTGCCTGGAAATAGGGACTGGACAGATGCACCCCCGGACTCTTCGCATTCACACTGTTATACTCCACGCAGGCAATCAGGTCAACGCCTTTCGCCCGCAGATCTTCATAAGTAACCTGTCCGGCGGGAAGTGCCTCGTATTTGAACTTCAATCCTGTATTTGCCGCCACCCGGTCCAGGATATCCCGGGTAATTCCTGCCGTCTCACCGCTCTCCTTATCCAGATAAGATACCGGATCCGTATTCACCGGACATCCCACAATGAGTTCCCTCATCCCCTGTGCAAATTCGATCTCTTCTTTTGTCAGAATCTCTGCATCAAATACCGGGAAATATCTACTTCTCAGTTCCTGTTCAAACTGGGGCGATTCTACATCGATCTGATACATGGCCTCGTTCAGTCCGGACATAAGAACACGGTCATTCTTATTTGCCATAAAATAATATTGGGAAGTTCCGAATCTCCCCAGCAGGCTCATCGTTTTCTGCGTGCGCATGATATTGTCCACAAGGGCATCGATTTCACCTGCATTCAATGCCTCCACCATAGACTCAAAGTCTTTATAGTACATAATATCAGGTGTGAATTGATGCTCACTGGCATAAGCTGCAAATGTCTCACTGTGGATAGAACCCTTTTCTACTCCAAACGTCATATGGGAAAATGCCTCAAAGTCTTCATAAATGCATTCATTCGTATTCAAAGCCATGACTGCACCGTACGTCTTACCCAGTGGAAGTGAGGAAAACAGGAACTCCGCATCCCTTTCTGTCGTAAACTGTGACGGAGAAAGAAGGTCGATCTCACCATTTCTGAGTGCCTCCATTCCCTTTTCCCAACTGGCAAGCCTGACATATTCTATGTTCCACCCGGTAATCTCTGATACCCTTGAAAGATAATCTGCCTCATAACCTTCTACTTCCCCGTTCTCATTTTCAGCATGGTAATTTTCCAGCGGATAATATCCGACTCTGACCGTCTCTCCCGATGCCGCAGCAGCATGACTGTCAAATGCAGCAGACAGGACAAAACAGAAAACCAGTAATGTCAGCAGCACCACGCTATACTTCTTCCTTTTCAAATTCCCCCACACCCTTCCCGTCTTCCGCCCGGATACAAGGCATTCTGAACTCAAAAAATGCCACGCAGGACTGATTTTTACAAATGCTTATCTATTTCCATAGTATAGCATATTTTCTGTCCTGCGGGGCATGTTATTTTCCCGTGAATCTCATAAACTTAATGTATTTTTACCCTATTTTCAATTATGCATCTTCAGCCAGTTCCCTTGTCCCTGTCCTTTTTATCCTCCGGGATATCAGATAAGAAAAAGCGGTCAGGAATCCGGCAAGGATGGACACAGGAAGGATAATTGCAGGTACCGTCACATCTGCATGGAACTGTGCAATACCGATCGTCCGAAACAGGATGCCGAACATCTTATTTGTAAACAGATACACGGCTGCAATTCCCAGAACTGCCCCCGCCAGCCCTGCGAGGCCAAACATATACGCAAACTGCAGGCGAAGGGTTTTCAAATGATATCCCATGCTTCTCTGAATCGCGAACTCCCTCTTCTGCCGTTTCAACAATGTGACTGCAAGCAGGAATGTTACCAGCCCCGTCATAAGAACCGCAAGCAGATAGAACAGGACAACCAGCGCAAGGATACCGGCCTGGGCCTCCTTCATAGATGATTCAATCTCATTTCCCACATCCTCGATCTTCAGGTTCATCTTTTCATCCTCTGCCAGCCTTTTGATCTGTTTTATATTCTGTGAAAGACTTTCTTCATCGTTTAAAACAATTTCACATGTGCTGTACTTGAAATCCGGGGCAATCCGTAACATTCCCCCGTAAGTCACACATGCGATCTTACCACCGTCATTGCTGGACTGATAGTATCCGGTAATCAAATACTCCTCTTTGCGGTCCTGTTCTTCAATCACAACGGTATCACCGATCTGTTTTCCCAGATATTCCGCCGCGATCTTCGTTGTCATAATCTCATTATTATATTTCGGGATCCTTCCTTCCAATGGTTCCTGATGATTTTCATCCGTAAATTCACTGACAGCTAAAAGCAGCATCTTCTGCCCGTCTATGCTCATATATTCATGTTCCGAAGAGTAAACAAGCTTTACATTATCCTGTTTTTTCACCATTTCAATGAAGTCCTCAAACCGTTTATCGTTCTCCGGCGTTTTTTCGGCCCTGTCTGTGATTGTAATATCTGAAACAGTGCTGCCAAACAGAGCAGACAGTTTCTTGAGATCATGCAGGTTTTCATTTAATGCCGAAATGCTGATCATGGAAAATATCATGAAACCGCAGACAAATACGAGCAGTGCAAACTGCCCCGTCCTTACGGACAGATTTTTTACCGCCATCCGAAGCGGCAGCGGCAGAAATCCCAGTTTTTCCAGTGGAATCTGGAGGCGGCTTTTAAAATAGATGTCTTCATTCCCGTTCCTGATTGCCTGAACCGTAGACAATTTCTTGATTTTTCTTAAACTGATCCATGTGACCGACAGGATGAACAGGAAAATGAGAAGAACCGATAACACGGCAGGAAGGACCTTCATACCCCCGTGCCACAGGATTCCTGTCCCATCCATTGCATAACTTCCGATCACCGGAATCGTATATACCGACCCAATAAATCCACATAGACCGCCGCCTGCTGCAAGCAGGAATATCTGAAGTACTTTTGCTGCAACCAGGGAATTCTTTGTATATCCCACGGCATGCAGGGCACCAATCTCCCGATAGTCATCCTCCAATGAGGATAAGAGCAGGTACCGTATAGTGATCAACAGAATCATTAGCAGCAGAAGTCCAAACAGAAAGATCAGGCTCAGGAAAATATCTGTCAGTAGCATTGTTGCCGTTTTTAACAAGGTACTTTCTGTATACATCGTTCCCGTGCTTGTTACTCTTGTCTTCTCATTCAGTTTCTTCATGACTTCTGACAAGCTGGCTTCTTTATGCGGCTTCAGCCACATTCCCATCAGTTTCCCGTGGCAGGTACTCTCTGCGGTAAACAGACTTCGGAATGTCTCTTCTTCCATGAAAAACTGCTTAAAGCCTATCATTGTGCCGCCCAGAAACGGATCCTCGAAGAATCCTGCCACCGGATATTCCACACTCCGGTCTGAAAATTTCAGCCGGACCTTATCTCCTATTTTTAGTCCCTGCGAAGATTTCAGACTGATCGGGAGATAGACTCCGTCTTCCCTCCATTCCCCCTCGGCGAGGGAATACTTATCCGGCACCGCCCGCAGGAAAACACTGCTGGAATACCAGTCGGCATCCCCCATTTTGACAGAATTATTGTCCGTCATCAACAGGATGTCTTCCAGAAAACAGTTTTCCACTTCTTTCTGCTTCTGCAGCTTTTCGTAAACTTCTGTCCCCTCCCCGATCTGCTGTGCCGAATAAATATTAACAATCTCGGGCGTTCCTGTCTTTTTGGATATGTCCTCATACGTTTCATCACTTTTCCATATAACAGATACCGTCGTTGCCAGCAGAATCGTAATCAGCAGGGAAAGGAGAAAGATAATGACAGACTGGCCTTTCCTTTTGCGCAGGTCATTTTTTAATATCATGAAGCTTCCCATGCTACCACCCCATTCCTGACAGCCAGCCGATCAGCTGCTTCTCTCTGACGGGTGCTTCTGTTTCCTGATAAGGGGGCATGGTGAGTTCTCCCTCTATTTTTCCATCCTTCAGATACAGAATACGGTCCGCCCTCAATGCCGCTTTCAGGTCATGGGTAACCATGAGTATGTTCTGCCCGTTGCGGCTCATTGAATAAAGCAGGTCCAGAATTTCCTTCCCTGCCGACGAATTAAGTGCTCCGGTAGGCTCATCTGCAAACAATATCTTAGGATGGTTAATCAAAGCCCTGGCAATCGCACACCTCTGCTGCTGTCCTCCTGACATCTGGGCCGGCAGCCTGCCGCCAAGCTCCGGTATTCCCGTCAGCTTTAGAAATGCCTCTGCCTCACGGTGTACCTCCTTCCTTGCACGGCCTTTCTTCAGATAACCGGCTGCACAGATATTCTCAAAGCTGCTCATATGGGATAACAGATTCATCTGCTGAAAGATAAATCCTGCCGTCTCCTGACGGAACCTTGCAATTTCCCTGTCTTTTTTCCCCGGCAGTTCTTCCCCGCAGACCTTCACACTCCCGCTTGTCAGCTTATCCATTCCGCTTAACATATAAAGCAGCGTGGATTTTCCCGAACCGCTGGCCCCCATGATGACTGTAAACTGTCCCTCGTGGATCTCCAGATTAATGTTTCGCAATACGTGTATCTGATGTCCTTCGCTTGCATAGCTCTTACATAAGTTCGTTGTCTCGATCAAATTCTGCATATTTTTCTCCTCCTTGTAATGCCATACTAGCGCAGGAAAGATTAAATAATCTTTAAATCTGGTCCTCTTCTTTTAATAACCCGGAAATTCTTTCATCTATCTTATGTGTTGTGATGTACTCATAGGTCGCTTCCGGTACATACTGCCTCCACTGGCAGTTTCGGCCTATCGCCTGACGGATCATTGTAGAAGATATGTGCTTCGGAATGTTTTCCCACAAAACCATGACCGAGTAGCCCATTTCCTCAATCCGGTCTTTTTTGCAGTAGCCCCATTCGTCCAGAATCGTGATGAAATGACAGGCATTTTCCGGCACATAGCTTTTTATAAACTTAGGTCTTTCAATAGGATATGGTATGATATCGAATTCCTCCCTTTTTACCCCCGCTTCCAGCAAAGCATTCCTAATGATACACATCCTTTCATAATATGTGCATGGGTTTGCCGCCCGCTTCCCCCTGTTCCTGTCCGCCTTTTCCTCATGCCCCGGAACGCCATCCGGGGAAGTTATACCCACCAACAGGTAACTGCACTGTTCTTTTGCACTTAATACATACTGTAAATGTTCCTTATGGAAGATCTGAAATCTTCCGCATACTACTCCTGTCTCAACCATGATTTCCTCCATATGGTTCCACCGCTTTCCCGCGGCTATGTTGTTATGATTCTTTACCGGCTCGTTTTAAACATAATGAGACTTCCAGCCCATCCTGATTCCTGAGCCTGATTTCCCCATTCATCTGTTTCATCAGTACTTCGCTGATATAGAGACCCAATCCTGCACCCTGCCGGCTCAGTGCATTGGCACCCCTGTAGAATTTCTGCCTGGCATAGAGAATATCTTCCGGCGGGATTCCGGGCCCGTTGTCCCTGATCCGGACGACAATATCTTTGCCTTCTCCTGTGAGACTTGCTTCTATTCTACTGCCCTCTGCATATTTCTGTGAATTGTTAATCACATTTTCTATAACCTGTGTCAGCCTTCTCTCATCCACGAACACCATTGCATCCGATAGATGTTCACGCATGAGCATAATTCCCTGCTCCTCTAATGGTTTCAATACCCGCTCCCATATCTCGTCTGTTTTTACAGGTATCGGGTCTACTGAAAGCCTGTCCATATCGTTCAGTGCATGCAAAAATAAATCATCTGTCAGTGCACTGATTTCATCACATTTTTTCATGATTACCTGCAGATACCGCTCTCTTCTCTTTGGCGGCGCATCCATCATGAGGGAGAGTCCCTCGCAGTAATTCCTTATATTTGCTGCCGGTGTCTTGATATCATGCGATATTCCCGCAATCATCGTCCTGTTTTTCTCCAGTGCCTCCTCTTCTTTCCGTCTTGCCTCTTTCAATTCTTCACGCATATGATCGAATGCCCAGGAGAACGTTCCGAACATCTGTGAGCGTTCAATTTCTAGAGGAAAGTCCAGATTCCCCATTGCCAGCTCCCCGGCGAACTTCTCCATACTAATAAAAGGACGTACAGAAGTATTGTAAAAATAAAGGAAAAATACAGTCATGCCCGTCACACAAATAAGTGACATCACCCCATACATATATTCCACCATCTCAGCGGTCCTCCAGATTTCCATATACTGAAGGATTCCCTGAAGCCGCCCCTGTTCCGTCTGTGAAAGATCCAGCTCATGTACAGCCTCATTCCACTCTACATTTATGTTTTCACCAAAAGAACGCCTGCTGATCCCGGCCCAGCCAGCTAAGAGCAGAATAACAGCTGCAGCATATGATATGAACATGATCCTGAAAAATCGTTTTTTCATTCGTCCTGATTCCTCTCTAAAGGGTAGTCCATTGAAACGTTTATTTTTCAAATCTATACCCTTTTCCATGTACAGTTAAAATATGCTCCGGTGCGGAAGGCTTCTCCTCAATCCGTTCCCTGAGCCAGCGGATATGTACCGGCAGAACGGACGGTGATGATTCGGAGCCATAGCCCCATACCTCCGTGAAGAGCCGCTCCTTCGTCAGGATTTCCCCCGGATGGGAAACCAGATATACAAGAAGATCATACATTTTTGCAGTAAAGTCCAAAGTCTTCCCTGCCTTCGATACATTTCCTGCCTTCTGGTCGATCACAATGTCTGCAAACTGGATCACATTCCTTGCACCATAGCCATATGTTCTCCTCAGAAGTGCCGCAATCCGTGAATACAGTTCCACCAGAGAATAAGGTTTAGCCAGATAATCATCCCCGCCCAACATCAGTCCGTTTACCTTATCTGTATCGTTTGTCCGGGCAGAAATAAATATCACCGGCACTTCCGTCTCCTGCCGCAGTTTCTCACAAAACCGGAATCCGTTCATCCCCGGCAGGTTAATGTCCAGAACGATCAGGATGACATGCTCTTTATACAGCCATGCAAAAGCTTCCTCTGCACTTTCTGCATACACGCAGTCCATAGAATGGTCACTCATATAATCCATCGCAATCTGTGCAAGATCTCTGTCATCTTCTACGAATAGGATTTTTCCTTCCATCTGTTTTTCCTCCTTCATTCTTCCATTAGGCTATCACATTCCCTGCCTGAATTGCAATCCCCCGCTTTCTATTTGTGTTACAAGCCTGAAATTTTTCCGATATATTTTCTAGCATGTATACAGGTGAATTACCAAACGCACTTTAAACGAAAAAGGGCTGGTAAAGAATTTCTCCTTAACCGGCCCTCCTGTATCCATGCAATATAACATTTTATGAAAAGTCTCTTACCAGCAGTTCACTGTTCTCAACAAAATCTTCGACTGTTGTAAATCCCAGTTTCTCCAGCATCTTCATCACATACGGGTTCTCCAGCGGTGTGGCAAACAATGCCTGGTCACCATATTCATCCACGAATCTTTTTCCTTCGTTTTTATTAAGAATGGCTTTCGGTCCGCCTACACATCCTCCGGGGCACCCCATCCCCTCGAAGAAGTTTGCATCTGTTTCCTGATTTTGTATACGGCTGATCAGCACCCTGCAGTCCTGAATCCCGTCGGCCTGTTCTGCCTTGACTTTGATCTTTCTGTCAGGACGAAGCTGCCTCTCCGTCTCCCTCACAGCCTCACTTACCCCACCTGTCCGGGCATAGATTCTTCCTGTACGTGATGAGTGTTCCTTTTCCTGATCTTCCAGTTCCTCCGGATGGATATCCGCCGCTTCGAAAATATCCTGTACTTCCTGAAATGTGAGGACATAATCAACAGCACCGGCAACATCCTTTTCACGGGCTTCGCTCTTTTTTGCCAGACACGGGCCGGCAAAGACAGTCACCGCATCCGGATGGAGAAGTTTGATCATGCGTCCGCAGGCGACCATCGGTGAAACAGCACCCGGTACATGCGGCATCAATTCCTTATACATCTTCCGGATCATGGCAATCCAGACAGGACAGCAGCAGCTCGTCAGCTGGTAATCCCCTTTTTCCAAAATATGCTTATCAAATTCCAGTGCTTCTTTCAGCGTCAGAATGTCTGCAAAAAGCGCGACCTCCACCATACCTGAAAAACCTAGTGCCCGAAAAGCCGTCCTTAGCTTTCCCGGTGTAACATTTTCTGTGAACTGGCCTAAGAATGCCGGTGCTACCATCATGTAGGCAGGCCCTTTGGCCTCTCTCACTGCCTTCATGGCCGGGAGGATATCCTTTCCCGCCGAGATATTATGATTCTCGCATGCATCTATACAGACTCCGCATCCGGTGCAAAGGTTTGGATTGATAAACAATTTCCCGTCACTGCCCTCTTCTATGGCATCAAAAATACAGCTGTTCTGGCACGCCCTCTCATATGCACAGTCCGTACACGGTTCATCAAACAGAACCGGGGCATTTCTTTCCGGATGCAGCAGACAATCCAGATGATATGGCTCGTATTCCGGCGGCAGAGGCGCCTTCAATGATACTTTCTGCGCCAGAATATCCCGATAAAGCTCGTCAAATGTCTTCATTCTCAGTTCTCCTAATCTCCCAAATCAAACATATGGAATATTATGGACAACCCGACAGAAAATATTCGCAGCACACTGTAAAAAGCTGTTAAATTTAAAGTGCTCATATCATTATCGGCCAGCAGATAAATTCTCCAGCCTTTTTCTCAATTCTGCAATCTGTTTTGCCTGTTCATTTATCTGCTCTGCCTGTTCATTTATCTGCTCTGCCTGTTCATTTATCAATTTCTCCTGTTCTTCAATCATATATTGTACTGTATTCCTGTCCAATTCCGCCAGTTCTTTTGAATACATCTGCATCACCCTTTCAATATTACAGCACATATTATAAATTTCTTCATACATGGCTTTAAACTTCGGATATGCTTCTATCAGCCCTATTATCTTCTCCGGCTCATCATATACCACAAAAGACAGCCATGCCTCCAATTCGCTATCTATAATTTTATTGTGCATGTTTTCCTTAAAGATGTCAAGAGGGATGAGTATATACTCCTGCAGCGTTTCTAATTGGAGCATGGTATCGAATACCTGCTTTGATTTATGTATATAATGTTCCTTTAGCAAATGAAATTCCTGTGTGCTCTTTTCAAAAAACACAATTGTATATACGGTTTTGATATCCCGATATGTAAATTTATTTTTCCGTTCACTTTTCACCCGCTTATACTGTCTTAACAAAGTATCCGCCGAGTAACACGCCACCCTCTGACCTGGAAATGCATAACCGATTTTCTGGATTTCGATATTCGCAAGACTTCCATCATCTAACTCAACAAGCATATCTGTGATCAAAAGGCTCTGCTCATCTGCTATCCTCACAGAGTCATTTGGCAGGACCTGGCATATCCTTACCTTTCTTTTTAAGATCAGTGATAAGATTTCTTCTAATCTTTCCGGATGATATTCCGGACTGAATATTTCCTTGAAAAATGAATCATATAACATCTTTACCCCTCTTGCTCCGGTACAGAAGTCCAAAAATTCTTCCTGCTGCTCGTCCTTCCATTGTTCGAATATGCCCAGCAGCTTATCGTCGTTTTTAATTTCTTTCAGCACCTCCCTTCTTGTCCGAATCATTGGAAAATAATTTTGCAGCAGTTTATCCATAGGCTGCTCCTCCTTTACATCATTCTTTTGTTTTTCTAATTTACGGATTTAACTTCGAAAACAAAGCACCGAAATAAATAGAAATCTCATGGACTGAATAAGGCCAGAATGCCATCCATTTAAGATAGATTCAGACTACCACTTTCAGAAAAAGCCGTCAATATTTACTTTCTAAAATTTAAATAATAAAGTTTAAAAATTTCTAAAATCAAAAAGGAAGCCTGCAGATGATCCTGCAAGGGGAATTGGGCCCCTTGCAGGTTTATCGTACTGACTTCCTTAATTTAGCCAATTCAGGTTATCCCAAGAACTAATGTTTCCTTTTCTCCCCCCAGAAAAACAGTGCCACCGTGCCCGGCCCTGTATGGCTTCCTATCGTTGTTCCCACGCTGTTGATTACGACTTTCCCCTGAAGCTTTGGGAACCGTGATTCAATCATATCTGCCACTTTCCGTGCATCCTCATAACAGTCCGAGTGGGATATGAAGCACTTCTTTGAATAATCCAGACCGCCTTCTGCAAAGAGCTCCATCTTATTCACGATCTCTTTGATTACTTTTTTCTTCCCCCTGATCTTAAACCGGGGAATCAGGCGTCCCTCATCATCCATATTCAAAAGTGGGCAGATGTCCAGAGCGGTTCCAAACCATCCTGAAACCTTCGAAATTCTTCCGCCTTTTACATAAAATGTAAGATCTGAAGAGAAAAACCAGTGATGCAGGTTGAGCCGGTATTCTTCCACCCAGCTGTAAACTTCATCTATACTCATGCCTTCATCGCGAAGATCTGCCAGCCGGTCCATAAGCAGTCCGTAACCGGAAGATGCACCGAACGAATCTACAATATAAATCTTTCGTTCCGGAAATTCCTCTTCCAACTCCTCTTTTGCAGTCATGGCTGAATTGATAACACCCGATATCCCCGAAGACAGGCAGACATGCAGGATGTCTTTGCCCTGTTTGAGAAAACCACGGAAATACTCTATAAATTCCCCGGCATTCACCTGAGAGGTTTTCGTATCTGCCCCTTCCTTCATCTTCGTATAGAAATCTTTAAATGGCATGCTCTGTCCTAAGTCATCCGCATATTCAACGCCGTCCATATAATAGTGAAAACAGATAAATGATATATCACGGGCTTTGAAATGCTCCGGTGACAAGTCAGCAGTAGAACAACAGCTTAATACATAATCTCCCATCATACATTTCCTCTCCTATCCTATATTTTCATGGCTAAAAGCAGCCTCATAAGTATGTACCCTTTGGGTATATTTTTATCTTACGCGTGTATCGTGGTTATGTCAACTCTTTTATATAGTAATAAATACTACATATCAGATATCGCGTTAATGTCAACGAAGCTGTTCCTGCAGAATCTCCCACAGGTAATGAATATCTACCGGCTTTGGCACGAAGGCTGTCATCCCTGCTTTTTCTGACGCTTCCACATCTTCTTTAAATGTATTGGCCGTCATCGCTATAATCGGGACAGTACGGCTGTCCGGATGGCTGCTCTGTCGAATCTCCTCTGTGGCCCGGAGTCCGTCTTTATTCGGCATTCTGATATCCATAAGTATTGCCTGATACCAGCCTTGAGCACTGTTTTCAAACAGATCAACCGCTTCCTGCCCGTCTGCCGCACGGTCTACCTTTGCCCCTCGCAGTTCCAGCAGTTCCTTTGCAATCTCGGCATTCAGATCGTTATCCTCGGCAAGCAGAATACAGATTCCTGTAAAGTCTTCCGTTTTATCCTGAATCTCTTTTTCTGTACTATCTTTTTTCGTGCCCGCAGGGAACAAAAGTTCAAAGAAGAATCTGGATCCCTCTCCTGCTTCACTCTCCAGCTTCAGCTGTCCGCCCATCGCTTCGACAATATAACTACTGATAGGCAGTCCAAGGCCAGTTCCCTCGCTTTTTGCTGAATTATTGCCAAACTGTTCGAATGATTTAAACACCCTGCCCTGATTTTCTCTCGCAATTCCAACTCCTGTGTCACGGACTTCAAAGAAATATCTGACTTTATCCCCCTGATACCCTTTTTCCTGAATACTCAGTGTGATCATTCCACCAGCCGGGGTAAATTTGAGTGCATTCGCAAGCAGGTTCAGCAGTACCTGACGAAGCCTGACCGCATCCCCAACCAGCGTATCTGTATTTATTTTCAGGCATGGAATAAAACGTATCTCTTTCTGCTCTGCCTGAGGTTCAATCATCTGTATCATTTTGTCCGTGATATCTTTCATAGAGAACTCATCCGGCATAATTTCCATCTTTCCGTTCTCGATCTTGGACATATCGAGAATGTCATTGATGAGTGAGAGCAGATACTGGGAAGATGACCTGATCTTCTGAAGATTTTCCTCCACCGAATCCGGGATTTCGTCCTTCATACAGGTAAGGTCCGATAAGCCTATGATCGCATTCATAGGCGTCCTTATTTCGTGGCTCATCTTAGACAAAAATTCACTCTTTGCACGGCTCTTTGCCTCTGCCCTGGCCAGTTCCCCCTCCATCATGGTTCTTCTCACCTTCGAACGGGCCGCCATAACAACGCCAATCAATATACAGAGTACAAAACTACATAAAATGAAGATAAATGCCACCGGATTCGCATAAATTAATTCCGATAAAGTAAGGGTGCTGCTTCCCATTGAAATTAGATTCTTATCTACAATCGTATTCATATCCTTTAAAGAAATGTTATTGATTGCTTTGTCCAACACACCGAGCAGTATCTTGTCGACCGGACGGTCCATCGCCATACTCACTGCCGTATTGTTATTCACTCTGGATATTGGTACGATATTCGTATAATGATGGTTCTGCATCTCCTGATCCAAATTTGCCGAAAGTCCGTAAACAAAATCAATCTCTCCTTTATTCACTGCTTTCAGCCCTTCATTTATCGAGTCATAATATCTGATATGTTCAACAGGGATATCGTTCGGCATTGTTCTTCCTGCAATGATCCCGCCAGTCATTCCCTGTGCCGGGTAATTTACGGACTTATTCTTAATAATAATACTATTCAGGCTTGTATACGATTTTGTAAGAGCAAGGCCCTCTGCAAAAGCATCCTCATCTGAATCCAGATATGCCCCAAGAATATCCACCTCATCGTTATGGACCAGTTCAAGCGCCTTCTCATACGTTTCTGCATACACAAATGTAAATGGAATGCCGAGGTATTCCGACATACGTTCAAAAATATCGGGAAGAATCCCGTCATGCTCTACCATTCCATTCTCCACGCAGTAAAAAGGATGCCACATCCTTACAACCGCTACCGTGATTTCCTTTTTCTCCCTCAAATATGTAAGTTCTTCTTCCGTCAGCTGAATATCAAAATTATCCACATCCGGAAAGTTTTCTTCATATTTATTGGCAGCAAAGCCCGGATCGGCTTCCTGAATTGCTTCCAGAGCTTCATTCATTTCTCTGAGGATATCCTTATTTTTGATCTGGGTAACAAGGTAGTATGGCTGGGCGGCAAATGATGTAACCGCCCGGAACTCCTCGTCTTTATCCCCGTCATTTCCCAGAAGCAGGTCAACATCACCATTCTTCAGAAATCTGTACAGATTATCCTCCCCCTTCAGTTCCTCCGCTGTGTAATACTTTAAGGTACAGTCCAGATTATTCTGATTCAGGAATTCATTCAGATATGCAATCTTCTCTTTCGCAGACTCATATACACCTATCGTCTTTCCGTTCATGCTTCTCAGATTATAACTCTTGATCTCTTTATCGTCTTTTCTGCATAGAAGAATTGCCCTGCTGTTCCCCATGCTGTACTCAGGGTAAGCAAAATATTCTTCCAGCGACGGAGAATAAAATACACCGCCCATCAGGTCATACTCGCCGTTCAGAAATCCATTCAATGTATCCTCTGCACTGCCCTCATAATATTTGTATTCCCAGTCTGTATATTTGGCAATCTCATTCAGATAATCAACTAACAGGCCATTATAATTGCCATTTTCATCTACCTCACTGATACCTGGTGAATCTGGAAAGGCTACTTTTATCACCCTGCTTACCGGCTGTTCTTTCTCCTGCTCTTTGCCTGACGCAAAGGTATTGATATAAAACAGCTGGCTAATCAGCAGTACTGTCATAATCATTGATAACTGCCGTGTGATTCTCCCCGGCTTTAGTTTTCTCGTAACCTGTCTCATGTATCCTCCCTTATACAGGCAAAATGTACAATCTGCCTGTATGAAACCGAATTTTTATGAATGTCTTCATTATACATGATTGGCGTTTACTTTGCAATTTTTGCCCATATAAAATACTGTATAACTTTTTATTCGGAATCTTATACCGTATAAAATTTCCAATTTAGAAAATACTATCCCAAGAAACATCTTTAAGGAGGCAGTTATGGATAAACAAATTCTGCAGTTAATCAACAGCCAGATCAATTTTGAGTTCTTTTCATCCTATTTATATCTGGCATTTTCAAATTACTATTCAGAGGCAGATCTTGACGGCTTTGAAAACTGGTTCCGCATACAGGCCAGAGAGGAACTGGACCACGCGATACTATTGATCCAATATCTCCACAACAATGACGAAAAAGTTGTTCTCGAGCTGGTCCCCAAGCCTGACTGTAAACTCACATCCCCCGCACAGCCGCTGAAAATGGCGTATGACCATGAGAGACAGGTAACAGCTCGTTTTAACCGTATTTATGAGGCTGCATTTAAAAAGAAAGACTTCCGGACGACCCAGGTGCTTGAATGGTTCATTAAAGAACAGGGTGAAGAAGAGAAATCTGTCAGCGAACTGATAGCAAAAATGAAACTGTTTGGAAACGATACAAAATGTCTCTATGAACTGAATCAGGAGTTCGCCGCCAGAGTCTATACCGCCCCGTCACTGATATTATAGACGGATATATCTCCATACAGAAAAAGAGGCAGAGAATAAACCCCCGCCCCTTTCAGAAATCTTATGTATCTTCCCGTTATAGTTCCTCTTTGTGAAAAACCACCCGTTCCAATGTAGTCAACAGGCGCTGGTAATCTATTGGTTTGGAGATATGGTCATCCATGCCGGCTGCCAGCGCTTTTGCCACGTCTTCTGCAAACGCATTGGCAGTCAGGGCAATGATTGGTATTGTTCTGCCGTCCGGATGACTGCTTCTGCGAATCTCCCTCGCAGCCGTACAGCCGTCCATGACAGGCATCTGCAGATCCATCAGGACTGCCTTGTAAGTCCCCTGTTCTGACAGGCGGAAGTTTTCCAGCGCCTGTGCCCCATCGTCTGCACAATCAATCTGAAACCCTGCTTCTTCCAGCAATGTTCTGGCAATCTCCTGATTCAACGCATTATCTTCAACAAGAAGAAGGCGCATCCCTTTCATTTCCTCCCTACAGCCGGCATTTTTCACGACCGGACTGCCTTTCTTATGCTCACTGCCTTCGTCTCCCGGTTCTGTGCTTTTAGATATTCCCTTTTCCCCGTCTGCAATCTTCAAGTTCAAAGTTACCGTAAACCTGCTGCCGCGGTTCTCTTCGCTTTCCACCTGAATATTGCCCTGCATCGCTTCTACAATCCCCTGTGCAATAGACATGCCAAGCCCGGTTCCCTGAATATTCCGGCTCCGTACGCTCTCGGCCCGTGAGAACGGTACAAATATATAATCTTTAAAGCTTTCCGGCATTCCGATCCCATTATCCTCTACGATAAATACAAAACGCCCGTTGTCCTGCGTTCCCGCGGACAGTTCGTGCACCTCCAGCCGGATCTTCCCGCCCTTTGGCGTGTATTTGACTGCATTGTTGCACAGGTTCAGCAGTACCTGCCTGATTCTGAGTTCATCCCCCTTAAGATGGTTGTGGATGATTCCATCTATCTTGATATGGACATCCTGCTCTTTCTCAGCAGCCTCCGTCCGGATAATTGTATCTACCTCCTGAATCATCTTGTCCAGATAAAATGGTTTCTGCGCCAGCTCCACCTTCCCTTTCTCAATCTTTGACATATCCAGAACCTCGTTGATCAGCTTTAACAGATGACTGCTGGAGGAACTGATCTTCTCCAGACAGTCTCTCACTTTTTCCGGATCCTCTGCATGTGATGCTGCAATGGAGGTCATGCCGATAATCGCATTCATGGGAGTCCTGATGTCGTGTGACATCTGTGCAAGGAAGTTGCTTTTTGCTTCATTCGCCTTTTTCGCTGTCTCATATGCCGCAAGCAGGGCATTCTGGTTCTGCTCTTCCTGCCTCATCTCGTCCAGTTTCTGCTCATGGATATTCATATTGGCGAAGATTACTTTTGTAAGTACGCCATCCTCCATTTCCTCAATACTGAAACGGGCCCGCACCCACTGCGGCCCCTCCGGATAGATTCTTCTGTAATCTACATCATATGCCGGCTGTTCCGATGACAGCATTTTCTTCAGAAATTGGGGACTGCCTGCCCGTTTCATCTTCTCCTGGTCATCCGGCCAGACATATTCCTGTATGAATTTGTCATAATACATTTTAAGGCTGCCTGCAGGGAATTCCTCCCTGCGCTGCTGGTCCTCCTGCCAGACAGCCTCCTCAATATCATGTTCCAAATCAAACACATAGACAGAATAATAACTGCTGCAAAGCTTGGTTAGTATCCCGGCTTTTCTCTCAGCCTCCTGCTTTAGCATAATAGTATCCGTTATATTCTGGTGGTATCCCCTCAGACAGACTCCGGGGCCATATCCGGCATCTCTCACGCCGCCGCACCGTACATAGATCTTCCCCCACTTCGGGTGGTTCCATGAATACTGGACTTCTGCCCTCTCATCCGCTTTCATACGCTCTACAACATCATGTACGACAGGATAGCACTCTTCTTCTATCCTGCCGTACCAGCCCTGATAGCATTCTTCCGGAGAAGGAGCCTCATCATACCCTAACAGCTCCAGCATAGAGCTGTCTGCATACATCCTTGGCGGCCTGCCTTCGTCAAGTTCAATCGCCCATAATCCAGTCTGTGCCTGACACAGCACTTCCTGTACTTTTTCAATATCTTTAAAATGTTCTAACATAACCGGCATATCCTTTCGGCTTTGGATATTATAAAATTTATTCTGTACCTATCTTATCATAAGCCAGGCCGGATTGCTATGCTTTACTCAACAGAAAATGGGATCTCCGCAATCATTCTCGGTCCACCGTTTTCATCGGGTTCCCCGTTTTTATCATACATCTGAAGTACAAAATCGTTCGCATCGGAATGGTCAAACGTTATATACCTGACCTCTGTACCGTCATCGTTCTTTATAATCTTTTCTGACTCATCCTGTACCCTGTTTCCCTGCGTATCCATCAGAACTACTGCCGGATTCTTCGGTTCCCACTCAGCCGGAATATGAAGGATCATATGGGCATTACTCGGTGTCAGTGTAACCTCTTCCACGACAAATCCGTTGTTTTCGGCTTCCGGTTTTGCCGTCCTGTTCTGTGATGTATCGGAAGAAGCCTTGAACTGCAGCTTCCACGAGCCTTCCACGCATTTGTATCCAACCCTTTCATAATTCTTAATCTCCTCATGATATGGTTCGTCAAACTTCTGCGCCCCCACTGCCCCGATATCCATGCTTACCGTCACATCCTCCGGGAACTTCCCTGCTTCAATATTCATGGCCGGAACTCGGACCAGGGCTACAAACAGGCCCTCCTCAGATTTGGCCGGTGACAGGGTATACGTGGAACACGTTTCCTCACCATTCACATACAGCCATGCAAAAAAAGCAATCGGGTCCCCGTCTCTGTAGCAGAGCAGGTTCAACTGGTCAGCAGCATTCAGTTCCTCATCCCCGGTCTGGAGGGACAGGGTAAAATACAAGTCATACCCGTCGCAGTATGCATCCGATACAGTCATCGTAATTCCCTGGTCCTCGGCCACATTCGTCGGGTCCTTGACTGGTTCCGAATGTTTTGCAATGTTCTCATAGGCAGTCTTATCCTTTTCCGGATAGGGATGGTTATCCCGTATTTCCTGAATCCTTCCAAATAGATCACCGAGGATCGGAATATCCTTTGCCAGCGCGGGATTTACAAAGAAAACACCTGTCAGGACAAGCACCATGCATGCCGCCGCTGCCGCAACCCCCAGTTTTCTGTAAAGTCTCTTTTTACTCCGGCTGCGGAGCAATTTCATCCGTACCTCGTCTTTCCTGATCTTATCGTACGCTTCGTCCAGACTGTCATTTACAATCTCAGGAATCTTGACATCTTCCTGCAGAGTCTCTTTAATGCTAATATCAGAATTTCCCATTTCTAAACCTCCATTCCATAGGCTGACGACGGGTTCTCTTTCAGGTAGAGCTTCTTGAAGCAGATTCTCCCTCTCGACAGTCTTGTTTTTACAGTATTCTCATTCATATCCAGTATGGCACCGATTTCTTTGATACTGAATCCCTCCACATAATACAAAAGCAGGACAATGCGGTACTGTTCTTCCAATTCATTTAAAAGCTTCAGGAATTCCCGTCCCGAAGTATCGACCTGTGCCCCCTCCAATTCCGGATGTTCTTCTATCGGTACCATCTTTCCACGCTCCTTTAATATGCGGTTACAGTGGTTAATCAAAATCCTCGTCAGCCATGTCTTAAAATACTTTGGCTCCCGCAGACCCTTAAGATTCTCGTAACTGCTGAGAACGGTATCCTGGATCGCATCCGCTGCATCTGCATCGTTCTTCAGCATGCTGATGGCAATTTTATATAAAGTCTGCTTATGCTCTTCCATTAAAGTTATGAACGCTTCTTTATCACCAGACTGCGCTTTCTTTACCAGATTCGTCACCTTTGCACTCCCCCTTGTCTTCGAATCCAACAATTTGATTCTGTTTTTCATGCATCCTCAATCGATTGATACCTATTAGATAAAAAAGAACAGCAAAAAGTTTCAGAAAAAAAGAACACTTTTTCTAAACAAAGTGTCCTTCACGCCATATCCCCTGATTTTACTGTCGAACGGTAAACTGCCCCCTAATCGGGCTGACTGCCGGTAAGAGGGGGATCTGCCTTTTTGGTGCAGCCTTTCCCTGACTTTTTTCTTCCGGCTATCTCATCCAGAGTCACATCAAAAATATCTGCAATGGTTATTAGTTCATAGATATCCGGTATTCTCTTCCCAATCTCATAATTAGACAGTGTCTGTCTCTTCATGCTTAACTGCTGTGCCAGCTGTTCCTGTGTCATATTGTGTTCTTTTCTGAGAGTCCTGATATTATGCCCAATGGTATTCTTTGTCATATTCCTACCTCTTTATTTCTACCTCACTGATCCAAGTTTACAGGAATGACAGATGCAAAAAACGCATCTGCTGATAGACCAATCATACAGTTTTATACCGGTAATAGCAATGCATTTTTACATATTAAAATCGTTATTTTCAGTTTGCAGGCTCTGCATAAATCCGGTACAGGATCCGGGCCATTTCTTCGGGTGATTCTTTCGCACCGTTCTCAGACCAGGATATATAAAGGTTGTAAAGAGCGCCTGTAAATGCCTGTAGTGCATAATAGTGTTCAATTCCGTCTCCCGGCCTGTACCATGTTTCAACCACGTACCTGCCGACGGATTCCAGAAATGTGTGGCCAAGCCCGCTCTGGAACAGGCTTTCTAAAAATAATCTGTGCTGCCGGAAATATGAAAAGCAGTGGATTAAATTTTCCAGATCATAATAGTTTCCTTTTTGGAACAGATTTTTCACGTCATCTCTGTAATCATCCAGTATATCATCCAGATAAACAGTAAATATCTCCTCTTTCGACTGGTAGTTCCGGTAATAAGTCATTCTGGAAACGCCCGCTTTTTCTGTAAGTTCTGATACAGATACGGCGGACAATGGTTTTTCTTTTAAAAGCTGCATAAGTGCGGTGACCATACACTCTCTTGCAAGCTGGTTTGCCTGATTTTTTCTTTGCCTTTTCATGAACAAAACCCTTTCTTTTGTAACAGTTAACAGTTGTATGATTGAATTTAATGCTTAAAAATGTTACAATTTGTCACACTTGATTATATCCATAGAACAAATAAATAGCAAGCATATAATCTCAGCGTAACCCGCTGCTGTTTAAGCTTATTGGAAAAGCGTACTTTTAAAAAGAAGGAGGGTTTTCAACTATGAAAACAGCCGTTATCACGGACAGCAACAGCGGCATTAAGAAGCAGGAAGCAAAAGAACTTGGCATTTTCCTGATTCCAATGCCTGTCATCATAGACGGAACAGTCCGTTATGAAGAAACGGATCTAACACAGGAAGAATTCTACCAGAGTCTTACCAATGGTAAAAGTGTCACTACCTCACAGCCGTCTCCGGGAGATGTCATGGACCTCTGGGATCGCGTACTTGCACAGGGCTATGACTGCCTTGTCTATATCCCGATGTCCAGCGGCCTAAGCCAGTCCTGCCACACAGCGCTGGCTCTTTCCGAAGATTATGGTGGTAAGGTCCAGGTTGTTGATAACCACAGGATTTCTGTCACAATGAGGGAATCCGTGCTCGAAGCAAAACAGATGGCCGGTCAGGGTGCTTCTGCTTTGGAAATCAAGGAACGTCTGGAGGCCAGTGCATACCAGTCCACGATCTATCTGGCTGTTGACACTCTGGAATTCCTTTTAAAGGGCGGCAGGATTACACCTGCTGCGGCGGCGCTCGGCACCGTGCTGAACATCAAGCCGATCTTAAGTATTCAGGGCGAGCGGCTGGATGCATTTGCCAAAGTCCGGGGCATGAAAAAGAGTAAAAAGAAAATCATAGAAGCGCTGAAGGATGACCTGTCAAACCGATTCCACAATCCAGATATGGAAAAAGTCCGGATCGGGGCTGCCGGCTCCCATCTGGCTGAAGAAGAGGCTCTCGACTGGAAGCGCACACTGGAAGAGGCATTTCCGGGAGCATACGTGTATTACGATCCCCTCTCGCTGAGCATCGGCTGCCATACCGGCCCTGGAGCGTTCGGAGTGGGGATGAGCATCCTCTCGTAACCGTTTCTGTAAAAGAATATTCACATCATAAAAGAACTGGCCTGCACCTGTCATAACAGACAGGTGCCGGACCAGTCTTTTTTTGTACTGTTTTCCATTTAATTTCATATTTTTTACAGTTTTGTACAAAAATAACTGTACTGATATTATGATGTCGGAGTCAACTTATAAGCTGTCTTAATATCCAGTTATAATAAAATAATAGGAAAGCCCCGTATTCTCATTTTAGGAAGGATATGATATGATTAATTTAATTTCATATTGTAAATTCTTCAAGATACATTTGCAGGACGGGAAACCTGTTTAGCCGCCTTTGCGGCCGATGTATCTTTTTTATTATTCAAAAACCAAACTGGTTTCACATGAAGGAGGAACAAACATGGAGAGAACAATTGCAAACCTGAAAGAAATGATCCGTGCAGGAAGGGGGATTATCCCGGCTGATACTGTTGTGAAGGGCGGTAATCTGGTCAATGTAATGACGAGTGAGATCTACCCTGCCGATGTCGCAATCTATAAAGATATGATTGCCGCTGTCGGTGATGTATCCGATTATACCGGACCCGGTACAAAAATCATCGACGCAGAGGGAAAGTACCTCGTGCCGGGACTTATCGACGGACATATCCACAGTGAATGCAGCAAGCTGAGCATTACAAGTTTTGCAAAGGCTGTCGTACCCTGCGGGACAACAAGCATGATTTCTGGTCTTGACGAATACATTTCCGTATCCGGTCTGGAAGGCTTAAAGGAAGTTCTGGCTGAAGTAAAACAGAGCCCGCTGAAGGTGTTCTGGGGAGCGCCTTACAAGACGCCTTACACAATACCGGAATCTACCGTTTCTTTTAACTTCACAAAAGAAGTTCATGAAGAGGTTCAGCAGTGGCCGGAATGCTTCGGTGTGTGGGAGACAGTCCGGGAATTTCTGCAGGAAGAGGATGAGAACACACTGGGTGCCATCGAACAGGCATTCAAAAACCGTCTCCCGGTATTCGGCTGTGCACCTATGGCAAGAGGAAATGACTTAAACGGCTATCTGTGCGGCGGAGTACGTCTGGACCACGAAAGCTACGACCATGAAGAAGTGGTTGAGAAGATGAGAAAAGGAATGCACATGCTGATCCGTGAATCATCTGTTACACATTTCCTGGCCGAAAATATCCGCGCAGTGACAGAGGTAAATCCTTACATGGCACGCCGCGTCAGCTTCTGTACCGATGATGTGACCGCAACAGATGTTCTGGAAAAGGGACACCTCGACAATGTTGTACGTCTTGCAATTGCAGCCGGTGTGGAACCGATGACAGCAATCCAGATGGGTACGATCAACAGTGCGGAAGCTTACCGCATCGATCATCTGGTAGGTTCCATCTCTCCGGGAAGAATCGCGGATATCCTGCTGGTCGACAGCCCGGAAGAATTCCATGTTGAGACAGTTATCACGAATGGGCAGCTGGTGGCACAGAATAAGAAGCTTACCTATGATCTGAAGGCTCCGGAAAGAAGCACAGTCCTCAAGAGTGAATTGAAGTGCCAGAAAACAACAAAAGCAGATTTTGAATACAGAGTAGACATGATAAACGGAACAGCAGATGTTCTGGCAATGGATGTACAGGGACCTTTCGTCCGTAAGAGAAGGGACGTTGTTCTCAATGTGGAGGACGGAATCATTCTTCCTGATCCTGAACAGGATGTTGCCCTGGTATCTGTCCTCGAACGATTCGGGCGAAACGGCAACCGCTCCCTCGCGTTCTGCTCCGGCTGGAATTTAAAGAGAGGCGCGATGGCATCCTCTGCCGCACCGGATGATAATAACCTGATTGTGATGGGTGTGAATCCGGAGGATATGTCCCTCGCCGTAAATTATCTGATCGAACAGGGCGGCGGACAGGTTGTTGTCGCTGACGGCGAAATCATCGAGTTTTTGCCGCTCCCGGTAGGCGGAATTGCAAGTGATGAAGAACCGGAAGTAATTGCCGCACAGGAAAAGAAACTGAACAAAGCTGCACAGGACCTTGGCTCCACACTGCCTGAACCACTGATGTACATGTTCTTCCTGCCGATCACGGCAATCCCGGATTATGCAATCACTGATGTCGGGCCGGTAGATTATACGAACCTCACTACCTTCGATCCTGTTATAAAGCTAAACGAACAATAAAAGGAAAATACAAATGTAACTGTTCATACTCCAATGAACCGTTACATACAAGCAATATATAAGGAGGGATTTTTTATGAGCAACATGAGTAAAGAAAGTCTGAAGAAACTGATTGAGGTAGCTTCCGGGAGAATGCCGGCAGATACGGTAATTAAAAACTGTAAAGTTGTGGATGTTTATAACGGCGGAATCGTTGATGGGGATATCGCCCTGTGTGACGGTTTGATTGCAGGTGTCGGTAAATATGAAGGAAAAGAAGTCATCGACGCAGAAGGAAAATATGCCGCACCCGGATTTATTGACAGCCATATCCACATCGAATCTTCTTATGTAAGTCCGGAAGAAATCGGACGCCTTCTTGTGCCCCACGGCGGTACGACAATTATCGCCGACCCTCACGAGATTGTAAATGTATGCGGGATACGCGGGATGAACTATATGCTTGAAGCCTCCGAACAGACTGCCCTGGATATCAAATACATGCTTCCTTCCTGTGTGCCTGCAACTCCGTTCGAGCATTCAGGAGCAAATATAGACGCGGAAGCAATGAAAGAGCCTATCCGGGACGAAAGAGTCCTTGGCCTTGGCGAATATATGAACTATCCGGGACTCATCGGCGGAAGTGAAAGTGACCTTGATAAGATCATGACCGCAAAGGAAACCGGCAAGCTGATCGACGGACACAGCCCGGGAATCTCCGGAAATGACCTGAATGCCTATGCGGCCGCCCTCGTGCATACGGACCACGAATGCTCCACCGTGGAAGAAATGACAGACCGTATATCCCGCGGATTGTACGTGCTCTTAAGACAGGGCTCGGCATGCCACAATCTGCGGCCGCTGCTCAAAGGACTCACCCCGATGAACAGCAGGCGCTGCCTGCTCTGTTCCGATGACCGCCAGCCAAAGACCATTCTCGAGCTGGGACATCTTGACAACCATTTGAGTATCTGTGTAGAAGAAGGTGTGGATGCAATCACGGCAATCCGCATGGCAAGCTTAAATGCCGCCGAATGCTTCCGCCTGTATGACAGGGGCGCAATCGCACCCGGCCTGCGCGCAGACATTGTCCTGCTTGACAACCTGAAGGACTTTAATGTGAAAAAAGTCTGGATCGAAGGAAAGCTGGCTGCCCAGGACGGCGAGTACCTGCTTCCGGTTGAGAAGTGTGACATCACGCCGGTCAAAGGAAGTTTTCATGTAAAAGATTTTTCAAAAGACAAATTAAAGATGCACCTGAAATCAGGCCATGTCCATGTCATTGATATCCTTCCGGGCGGAGTTGTGACCGGAAAAGGGATCGCGGATGTACAGCTGGACGAGTCCGGCGACTTTGTCAGAAATCCTGACGTGGATATCGTAAAAGTTGCCGTAGTCGAGCGCCATCAGGAAACAGGAAATGTAGCTCCGGCGCTTCTGAGAGGCTACGGGCTAAAAGAAGGCGCTGTTGCATTATCTGTTGCCCATGATTCGCACAATATCATTGTTGTAGGTGTATCGGACGAGGATATGGTGTACGCGGTCGAACAGCTTATTGCACAGAACGGCGGAATTATTCTTGTAAAAGACGGCGAAGTCATCGAATCCATGCCGATGCCGTTAGGCGGCCTGATGAGTGACCAGAGCGGCGAATGGGTTGACAAAAAGCTGACCCTGATTCACGATGCTGCTTATGAAAAGCTTGGAATCTGCTCAGAAGTAGAGCCTGTCATGACACTCTGCTTCATGTCACTAGCTGTCATACCTGAACTGAAACTGACAGATATGGGATTATTTGATGTAACGAAGTTCGAATTTGTCTCCGTGGAGGCATAAGAGGAATATGGAGGATACTTAGAGAGATGGGAGAAAAAAAGGCACTCGTGCCCTTGTTTCAAAGAGGTGATTTTGGTGGAATGGCTTATTCCATCACCAATAATATTGTAAACTACCTGATTGTTATCGCTACCTTATCCGGCGTTCTCGGCTGGCCGGATGAGATTGTATATGGCCGTGTCATTCCGGGGATGTCTATCGGGCTGATGCTCAGCGGCTTATATTATGCATTTATGGCACTGAAACTTTCCAAAAAGGAAGGCCGCCCGGATGTGACGGCACTTCCTTCCGGAGTTTCAACCCCGGCAATGTTCGTTATGCTTTATGGTGTCATCATGCCCCTTCATTATGCGCTGGAAGACCCGTACCTTGCATGGTCCGCTGCAATTGCTGCCTGCTTCATCGGCGGCGCCGTTGAATTCTGCGGTGGTGTCATCGGTCCCTGGATGAAGAAGCGTATCCCGAGGGCTGCCCTTCTTGGAACCGTAGCAGGAATCGGATTTATCTGGATGGCAACACAGGGTGTATTCGATGTATTCAGTGATCCTGTGATCGGAATGCCAATCCTGATCGTCGCTATGATCGGTGTATTCGGCGGTTACCTGTTCCCGAAGAAGATCCCGCCGCTTGTTGTCGCAATCGTGGGCGGTATCGTTTATGCTTTCTGTCTTGGAAGAACACATATCGACTTCAGCGGAATCGGCTTTTATTTCCCGAATCCGGTAAATGGGATCCAGCATCTTCTGAGCGGATTCGCAGTCGTTGCGCCTTACCTGACAATCGTGATTCCGATTGAAATATATAACTTTATTGAAACAATGGACAACGTGGAAGCCGCCAACGCAGCCGGCGATAACTACAACGTCCGCGAGGCACAGTTCGCCGATGGGATCTGTACCATGATTTCCGCCATCTTCGGCGGGGTTGTCCCGAATACTGTATGGCTCGGGCATGCCGGACTGAAGAAAGCAAAAGCCGGTATCGGCTACTCCGTCGTTTCCGGCCTTGTACTTGGATTCGCCGGACTGCTCGGACTCTTTACTTTCTTAAGTAACCTCGTTCCACCTGCTGTCTGTGCCATCACCTATCTCTGGTGTGCGATCGTCATGGTCTGTCAGGCTTTCAAGGATTGTGACAAGAAGCACTACGCTGCTGTCGGGATTGCAATGGTTCCGCCGGTTGCGGACTATTTGTTTACACAGATCACAGGAGCAGTCGGACTTGCCGATATCTGGACAGAGACTCTTCCGATCGGATATGCAGGCTATACACCGGATGTCTCCCAGTCACTGATCGATGCAGGTGTCATGTGGAACGGCGTTGCGGCAGTAAAACCGGGGGCCATTATCATCGGTATATTACTGGGAACCATGACGGCCTTCATTATCGATAAGCAGCTGAACCGGGTGGCAGTCACGGCACTTGTCGGAGCTGTGCTCTCACTGTTTGGATTCATTCACAGTGCCGCTCTCGGAATCTATCCGAAATCTCCGTTCATGATGGGATATCTGATTATGGCAGGCTTATGCTTTATCCTGCATCTGGGCAGGAATAAATGGTTCAAGGCGCCGGATGACTTTGATTACGTCTGATGTCATTAAAAAGAAGGATTTCATTTCCGTGAAGTCCTTCTTTTTTATATGTTATTGTTTGACAAGTCCGGATAAGAGTACTATAATGAACATTGTTCATATTAAGGAGGTGCACTGTATGAATACGATTGTAACTTCACGTGAGGCCATCCTGGCCGAGAGCCGGAAACTTGTAATGGAAAAAGGAATAGATTCTGTCAATATGCGGTCGGTTGCCGCCGCCTGCAATGTAGCTGTCGGGTCGATATACAATTATTTTCCATCCAAGGCGGACCTGATCAGTGCGGCTGTGGAAGACGTCTGGAAAGATATTTTCCATATGTCCGGAGAGTCCATGAAGTTTGAACATTTTACAGACTGTCTTGCCTGGCTCTATGAAAGGATTCTAAAAGGATGTGAGCAGTATCCCGGATTTTTCACACTGCATTCCGTCAGTTTTGCCGCCGAGGATAAAAGCAGCGGCCGGAGGATGATGGAAAAGTATTTTGCACATATCAGACAGAACCTTCTGCATGTTTTGGCAGCAGATCCTCTTGTCCGGGAAGATGCTTTTGATGACCAGCTGAGTGCCGGGCAGTTTGTGGATATGATTTTTACCCTGCTTACTTCCCTGCTTCTCCAGAACCAGAAGTGCTGTGAACCCCTTTTGGTGGTTGCTGCACGCTGTATCTATGAATATAATATAGAATCCAATGAAGGAGGTTTTTATGAAGATTAATAAGATAAAGCTGCTCCTGCTTGCTGCGCTTGTATGGGTAGCTGCCGGGTTTAATATCCTGCGTATCGGGATTATTTCTTACCAGAGCCATGTAACCGTTATAAATATTCTCATTTCTGCCGCTGTATTCCTTGTTTTCTGGTTCATGGTTTTTGGCAGGCTTGTAAAAAAGCACACCAGCAGGATTGTCAGCTATGAAGAAGAAAAACAGTTCTTCCTAAAGTTTTTTGACGTCAAGTCATTCCTTATCATGGCATTTATGATGACATTCGGGATAGGTCTGCGTGTGTCCGGTATCTGCCCGGATGTGTTTATCGCAGTCTTCTACTCGGGACTGGGCGCCGCCCTCACATTAGCCGGTGTCCTGTTCGGATATCATTTTATTAAGAAAGGAAAAGAAAAAAATGCAGGCTATTATGGAAACACTATTTGATGCTGTATATCTGGTCACAGTCATTACTGTGGGGATCCTGATGATCCGGAAAAGTGCAGGGAGGAAACAGTACCTCCTGTTTGGCATTATGGCTGTCACTTTAGGTGCCGGGGATGCTTTCCATCTCGTGCCCCGGGCTTACGCACTTTGTACTGCGGGACTCGAACACTATACGGCTGCACTCGGGGTCGGGAAACTGATCACGTCTGTCACAATGACCGTCTTTTACATTCTGCTGTACTATGTATGGCGTCTGCGCTATCATGTAAAGGATCAGAAAGAGGTGACTGTGGCAGTCTTCCTTCTTTCTGCCGTCCGTATCATTCTCTGTCTGTTCCCGCAAAACAAATGGACCAGCGCCGATGCACCACTAAGCTGGGGCATCTATCGGAACATCCCGTTTGCACTGCTTGGAATCCTCGTAATCGTCCTGTTCTACAAAGCGGCAAAGGAACAGCATGACCATGCGTTCCGCTTCATGTGGCTGACGATTGTATTAAGTTTTGCGTTTTACATTCCGGTTGTACTGTTTGCAGACACAATCCCTGCGCTTGGAATGCTCATGATTCCAAAGACATGCGCCTATGTGTGGACCGTCCTGATCGGATACTTTGACATGAAGTCTCAGTAAATCTCACCCTCTGGAAAAACTCACTACATGTATATATGGCCTGCCGCTGCTTATGAACGGCAGGCCATCCTTTATTCTGATTCCAGACAGGCTTTGATGCTTCTTAGAAACAGGGGATTTACCGCCATATCCTTCCAACCCATTCGATTCCCTGTGGCTTCTGCCAATTCTTTCTCTGATATCTCCGGATATTTGCAATGTACATCCCGCACGCAATCCTCTAATTTTCGCAGCAATGTTTCTGCTGCAGATACCTTCTGGCTAAATTCCTGCTCTCCGTATACATGATCCCATGCCGGACAACAATACCGGGTACCGCTGAGATTTCCCAGCCGCTCCAGCGTACTTCTGCTCTTGTCCAACTCTGTAAAAATAGGAAACTCATCCTGTACAGGTATTGCATCTCCACAGAACAGTACCCCCTTTTCCTTCAATAGGTAAGATACAGACCCATTGGAATGTCCCTTTGAATCCAGAACCTGAAAAGTAATCCCATCCTCCAAAAAAATGCAGTCATTATCCCTTACGGTTTCATCTACAGAAACAGCTTCATTTACCAATGTATAAAAACCTGGGATCGGACGCTCCTGAAATTGTAAATCAATATCCTCTGTCCACCTTTTCGCCTCTTCTGAGGCATACACCTTACAGCCGGAATTATTTTGAACAGCGGCTGCCCCACCGATATGGTCCGGGTGTGCGTGTGTCAGAAAAATGGCTTTTATTTCTGTCATATCACGCCCGATATCTCTCATATACCTTGCAATGACCTTTTCACTCCCTGCCACTCCTGAATCAATCAGACAGCATGACTGACCGGTAACCAGATATACATATGCATATCTTTTCACAGTCTCTGTAATCTGAAAATCAACTCTGATCTGATGTACATTTCTGCATACTTCCATCTCTTATCCCTCCATAATAATTGCTCTTGAATCTACAGAATTCTCCCTTTTGACTGCGATTTTTCTATATTCCTCTGACTGGAAACAGGATTCAAGCTGTTCTCTCGTGTCCCACTCGATGATAATAAATCTCTCTGGCTTCCACTTACCTGTTAAAGGCTGTATCTTTTCTGTACGTACCAGATAACGCCCTTCATACTTTTCTACTATCGGTCTTACACTACGGATATAATCGTCATACTCCCCTCTTCCTTTTTGACTGTCAATATAAGTTTCAGCTACAAAATAAACCATAATACCCTCCTTTCTATGCAAGTGTTCACTTGCATAGTAATTATAAAAGAATGGTGCCTTTTTAAGCACCATTAGCTTTACGAAATTCCCTGTACAAATACATGCACACTTTCGCGTATATACTTCTCTTTCTCAAGTTCCGTAAGCTGTTTCCCAAAGGATGCATCCAGAAAAACGAAGCCGAAATTCATAGATAAAAACATCATAGAAAGGCTCTCACAATCCACATCCGGAAGCTTTCCATCTGCCTTCATCTCCTGAAAATACCTGACCAGCACATTCTTAAACAGCTGGGGCACTTTTAAAATTCCCTCCGATGTATCCTGATACAGCTCGGGTACGCGAAGCCCAAGTGATACCTTTACCATGCGCGGCGTCACTTTTCTCATATATACCTCTGCAAAATGCAGCAGGTCCTTTTCCAGACTGCCCTCATACTTAAAATCTGCTTCCTTCAGACAGGGATTCCATTCCGGCAGTGTCATGGCAGAAAGCACGATCTCCTTCTTGCCCTTAAACTTCCTGAATATCGTGCATTCGTTCACCCCTGCACGGAATGCAATGTCCTTTGTAGTCGTGGAGGGATAGCTGCGCTCCATAATCAATGACATAGCTGCATCTATGATCTTAAGCTGTGTTTCATCAAGCATAGCTGCCTTCCCCCTTTATGCAAGTGTTTACTTGCATCATAGCATTTTTCTTTCTGATTGTCAAATCAAGTACCCATTTCGTCGTTATTCATATACTAATTAAGAACAAGCTGCATTTTGCCGCCTCACGGCGGCGGATCGGAGATCTTATGCCTGAAACAAAAATCCCATGCCCATACCAGGGCCCTGGTAAACAAAACCCCGTCTCCATTGGAGGCTATGATATGATACGTTTAACCGGTGATCCGTCTGATCCCGATTACTGGAATACCTCCGGACTGACATCCGTTTATGATGCCGGACACGATAAAGGCAGCGGAGGCATCCTTACCTTTCATGACCTGCTGCGCATTTCAAAGGGGGCCATTGGTGACTGCTCTGCTACTGTCACACTAGATATCGAAGCCAGTCCCCCTGTCTACTCTTATTATCCTCCCCACTCTCTGGATGTGGTTTTTGTACTTGACGTCACTGCCAGTATGATGTCGGGAAAAAGCAGGAAAATGGCACTGGCAAAGCGGGCGCTTATCCAGACTATCCAATTACTCTGGGAACAAAACAAAGAAACCCGCATCACCATTGTTCCCTATGCGCGGGATGCCTACATTCCCAATCCCTTTGGCGGACTCTCATACAATTATCTGGGAACACTTTTCACATGGCGCCGTTCAACCACCAGCGGCAACTATATTGGCCAGATTCTGGGATACCGCAACGGCTCTTTTGTTTCGACTACAGATATCCCCGCCTATATGGCACAGTCTGAGCCATTAGCTGCCAGCGCCAATCTGAGCCTGTACAATTATTATAACTATTACAAAATCCAGTACTCTGACATTTACAATGAAGATGGCTCTGCACGGCCTGATACAGTGCTGGCGGGTTACCTCAGCACGGTCTATGCACAGAATCCATCTGCATACAACGGAAACCTTATAGAATCAGTTGCCTCCGGTGCCCCGCTTACTTCAGAGCAGCTTCCTTACAGCATGAACGACACCGGCTATGAGAATAATACGATACTGGAAAATCTGATCTGGGCCATCCCTTATGGGGAAGACACAAACACACAGGCTGGATTAAACGAAGCCTGTACACTTTTCAAAACTCCGGGATTTGCACAGTCCGATGATATACTGCGCCGGGCTGTCATACTGATCACTGACGGGCAGGCAAACCGTTCCATCAATCCCAGTTATCCGGATATATATGCAGCACCGGGAAGTACGGACAGTGATTTCCTCCCCGATATTCCGGGCGGGATATGGAAATACTTCCTTTATCTTAAACAGACTGTTCCAAACCTGATTTCAGAGGTTGCCAGCCGCTCTGCCAACAATGATGAACTGCTGCTTGCCATGCAGCGTGCCTATGAGACTGCCGTGGAAATCAAATCGCCTTCCGGCGGCAATGCTTCCCTGTTTGTCCTTGGTATCGAAATTGATGCACAGTCCCCGGGGCCGTACACAAGAGAGGACGTTCTGGATATTCTGCGTACAATTGCCACTACGGGTTCCTACCTGCATGAGGCCGCCGAAGACAGCTCACAGAATCCTATTATTGAAGAACTGAAGCGCCTTGCACGTAATCTGTTAATTCTTACCGGAAGTCTTCAGGTTACGGTCACTGATTCCATTAACACCGCACTTTTCGAATATGTTCCCGGTTCACTCCGAATCTTCGGAACGCAGGATACATTAAAATTAAAATCTGTCAGTGCCCCCAATATTACGGACCCCTCGGACCCTGAGTATACTGTCTATCAAAAACCGGCCCTGCTGCCCGATATCAGTGACCAGAATGTCCAGGACGGTATTATTACCATAAACCTTGGGGACCTGCCCTACGCTCCCGCTGCACCGGAAAGCAGGACCCACATCCGGCTGACCTATCATATCCGTGCAAAAGGGGCGGCCCACGGATCACACCTGCATACAAACAAGGATTCCGAAACTGCCGTGTCCTTCCTTGAGCCAAACCATCTGACAGCCGACTCTCCACTGCTTACTTATGATAATCCGCTGCGCACACTGCACTTCCCTACTCCTATAGTATCCTGTAACGCAGACTATACGATTGAAAAATATGCCGGGACTGCCACGGATGATGTATTCTATAAATCCATTTCCGTCACAGCCTGCCAGACCGTTTATTACCGTTTTGAAGTACACAATTATACGGACTCTGATGCAGTGTTCCCGCTTCTGTATGATGTCAGAGGGGTTCAGACCATAGAAGAGGCCCGTTCAAACCCTGACCGTCTCATCATCGCTGAAAATTTCACTGTGCCCGCCCAGAGTACGGTCGAATTTACGGCCGGCTACAAAACCTCCTGCGGTGAGGGTACTGTCTCTGATTTCGCGGTGCTGGAAACAGGAGACACTTATCTCTACGACAATGCCTCCGTGATCGTACATGATGACACTGCTTATTATACCGTAGAGTATCTGGATAAATGTACGGGACAGCGTATTTGCCCAGACCTGCTCGTTACAGATGTGGCTGCCTGTTCGGTCATCTCAGCACACGACCATATCCGGTGCCTCCCATGCTGGAAATTCGTCTGTGCCATACCGTATCATCTTCATTTGTGCGAAGGGGAAAATATACTGAAACTTTACTATGTTCCCTGCTAATTGCTATATCGTAACAACTGCCCCCTAAACGGGGGCAGATATTCTTCCAAAATTCCGTAAAAACAACATGATATCAATAGCTTTGACACCCATCCACCAGTTTTCACTGATCGCGAATTCCTTCGCATACTTTTCTCCCAAATTAAACCAGTTCCATGTAATATTCCAGACTCCACCCGGATTCCTCGTCTCCACCAGATAATCCAGTTCTTTTTCCACGATCTCCTCATTTCCCTTATAGAAAGGACTTTCAGTGGACGGGATGAATTCTGACGGTCTTGGTGTATACCCGGCCCATTTCTCAGGATTTCTCTCTATCCTCTGATTCACAGCCGCAGCCATCTTTTCCATCAGGCTGCCGCATTCAAAGGAGTCTGCAAGGCCTGTTCTCATAATCTCTCCCAACAGGGCCAGTACACCTCCGGCACCCATTTCACCTAAATCCTCTGTATCCGATACCTTTTCCAAAATCTGCTTTGTATATCCCGCAGCTTTCTGGAACAACGCAGAATCCCTGTCTGCATATCCGAGTACAAACGCACACAGCGTTGCAGTCAGTCCTAAATCCTGCACCCGGTTGCTTTCCTCACTGTAACTCCACCAGGGTGCATGCGCATATAAATCATTGGACGGTACTGAAAAATGCCACCCTGTTTCATCACTATGTACACCGCTGTCAAGATAACGCAGAATCCCCTGTACTACAGGATGTGCGGCCCCTTCATTATCCAAAAAGCCGATCCCTCTTAAGATACCGGTAACTACTACCGCACTATACGGTGCCGATTCCGGGTTCCAAATATCAGGCTCTATGGTACTGCTAAAGCCCCCGTCTTCATTCTGATAACAGGCAAGCGCCTGAACGACCTCTTCTCTGCTCCCGCCCTCAAAATGAAATTTCCACAGAGCCAGTTCCAGCTCCCTTGCATTTCTATGCATCCATGTGCGTACTTCCTGATACGCCTTTTGATCAAGTGTTTTCAATGCCGTTTCCTCCATTTGTCTTTTAGATGTGATCATATCATACGATCTATACTCTGTATTGTAAAAAAACGACATTGAATTTTCCTTTTATCTCCAGCTTTGTGCGATCTTTCTCGCCTCCTCCGGCGACGTCCCGTGGAACCGCCTGAACTCTTTTTGCAGGTGTGACTGGTCTGTATACCCGTACCGGTATACGGCATCCAGTATGTCGAACTGAGGGTCTGTAACCAGATTATGCCATACATTCTGGTAACGCACCAGTGTGGCAACCTTTTTCGGAGGCAGCCCGATCTTCCCTAAGAAGAGCCTTTCCAGCTTCCGCGGACTGACGCAGCAGGATTCGCATAGTCCCCTGACTGACACGCCGCCTGAGCTGTCCAGTATGTTGTGAACCGCCTGAAACAGATCGGAATTCAGTTCCATATCTGCTAATTTACGGTACAGGAACTGCTCCACCCGTGCGATTCTTTCCTTCACCGTCAGCAGATAGAAAAACGGCTCAAAAAGGGACCTCCACTCTTTTCCAAGATCATCCATATCAAGATGAAGATTCCGGGTCTCCTGAAATTCCAGATTCAGGAAAAGATGTACCGCCCAGAAATGAAACCGGATGGCAAAAACAGTTACCACGTCTGTTTCCCCTCCCTGCACGGTTGTAAAAGGTAAGTCCTGAATCCCGCACAGCATACCAGTCATCGTCTGCTTCGTATGGTTGACCGAAAGTATGATATCCACACACGTGTCCGGAATAACCAGAACTTCTCTTCCTGCCGTCTTTGCAAGGTTCTCCCTAATTGTTCCCTCCGTACCTGCTTCGTTTGTAGTCCAGTAACAGGCAATGTATGGCCGCAAAGGTTCCCCCGGGAGATATTCCTTATATGTATGATCCGATAAAAACGGACGCGCCGTAATAGGATGGTATATTGTATGAAAGTTCAGCATGTATGTCTCCTCTTTATTTACGTCCGTACGGGACATGTTCTATATCCTGCTGTCTGACTCACCCGTATCATTTACTTCCGGTCCAGATAATGATGCATGACACTAATCAGGTGGTCAACCTCAATAGGCTTCATCACATGTTCATTCATTCCCGCCTTCTTTGCACGGTAAACATCATCTGCAAACGCATTCGCTGTCAATGCTATGATCGGAATATCTGCTGCATCCGGACGCCGCCCCTCTGCCGCTGACTTACGGATTACTTCTGTAGCTTCGTAACCGTTCAATACAGGCATCTGGATATCCATCAGGATCAGGTCATATGTTCCCGGCGGATTCCTTTCAAACAAGTCTGCGGCCTCCTGTCCGTTTGCTGCACAAACAACTTCAATCCCATACATATCCAGTAATTCCTTCACGATCTCCTGATTCAGCAGATTATCCTCCGCAAGCAGAACCCTTGTCCCCGGTTCAAATGCATATTCCATATCATCCGGCTTCTGGCTGCATGGCGCACTGCCGTCCTCCGTTTCCGGCACCAGCTGCAGATAGATGGTTACTATGAATTTTGTACCCCGGTTTATTTCGCTTTCCACCTGGATGGTGCCATTCATCATTTGCACCAGATTCCTTGTTATCGCAAGCCCCAGACCGGTTCCCTGAGTCCAGCCGACACGCGGGTCTTCCGCCCTTTCAAACGGAAGGAACAATTTTTCCTGAAACTCTTTCGTCATTCCGATTCCATCGTCTTCCACTATAATTTCATAGCAGCCGACTCCGCTTTCACTGGATAGTTTTTCCTCCAGACAGATGCTGATATTTCCTTCCTCACCGGTATACTTCACCGCATTAGACAAAAGATTCAGAAGCACCTGCTTGACACGGGCGGCATCACCACGAACGGCATTGTGCTCCATTTTTTTTACACTTACTGAAAAATGCTGCTTCTTTGAGCCGGCCTCTGGCTGTATAATCTGTGACACATCTTCCAGTAGTTCTGTCAGCCGTATCGGTTCCTCATTCAGACCTACATTTCCAGATTCTATTTTAGACATGTCCAGCACTTCATTGATCAATTCCAGCAGGTGCGCCCCCGACAGGCTGATTTTCTGCAGGCAGTCCTCGATTTTCTCCTGACTGCCTATATTCTTTTCCGCAATCGCTGTCATTCCCATGATCGCATTCATCGGTGTCCGGATGTCATGGCTCATTCTGGATAAGAAATCCGACTTGGCCCTGTTTGCACGGTCCAGTGAGTGATATGCTTCCTCCAGAGCTGCTTTGGCCCTTTTTTCTTCTTCATAATATTCCAGTTCCCGCTGTTTCTCTTCACTGATGTTCCGGAATGCGATGATAATCGTCCTTGGTTTTCCGTTCTCAATAGAAACCGGGTAAATTTCCAGCCTCAGCCAGAGGTCAGGATTCTGATGACGGAATTCGACTTCTGTATGTTCATTCTTCCCTGTCAGTTTATTCAGAAGCCACTCTCTCTGGCAGATTTCTGCCACCCTGTTTAAGTCATCCTGATTGATGCTGTGCAGGATGTATTTCCTTAATCCCTCTGTAAACGACCCCCTCCGGGGAAGGATATCCCCTTCGTTCACCTCCGGCATACGGACTGCATAATAATTGTCCTGAAAGAGGTCTACATAAAACATGCTGATATAGACATCGTTGATTGCCTGCAGCGCCGACTGGTTCATATATAAACGTTCACTGTTCTCAAAAAGCTTTGACTTCATGCTGTGTATATTCTGCAGTGCCCCCACAACCCGGGCCGGCCTTCCTTCTTCCGTGATCAGCCTGCAGTTTACCCGGAACCATATAAACTTCCCTCTTTCTCCTCCCGGAGTCGTACAGCGTACATCAAACACCTCACTGCGGCCGTGGCAGATATTGTCAAGCACCTTGGGGGCGTCATCCGGATGCACAATCTGCTCATCCAGAATGATTTCCGAATAACGGTTCAACTCATGCCGCACAACCCCGCCGCCTGCCTGTGGTTCATAGCTGATAAACGTATCGGTATCCATCAGGTACTCGAACATGACTGCCGCACTCGCCTCCATTGCCACGCGGTACAGGTCCTGTTCCCGGTTGAGCCTTTGCTGGAGGTTTTTCCGGGGTGTGATATCGACTACGGTCCTCTGTATAATAAGCTCTTTCTCAGCTGTCATCCCAACGATCATGCTCGTCCCGTCCATCCAGTGGATAGAACCGTCTTTCCACTTCACACGGTATTCAAGATCCTGCCGGTCCCCTGTCTGGTGAAGCTTTGAATAATGTGCTCTGATCTTTTGCTGGTCTTCCTCCAGAACTGCACCAAGTACGCCGTCATGCCAGTCGTTTACCCCTTCCTCTATATCACGGTATCCCATGAGTGATACAGTTGCCTTATTAAGGGAAATGAGCTGGCTTACGCCGTCATTTCTCTGTACGAAACGAATAATCCCGCACGGTACTGTATCATAGATACTTGTCAGAAGCTCAGTCTGCTCTCTCAGCCGCTGGGCATCCTCCTCTGTCCGGGTGATATCCAGATAGAGGCTGTTGACCATCCACCTGCCATCCACATCCTGTGCCTTTTTCCCGCTGTCCATCACCCACTTCAGACTGCCGTCCCTGCAGCGCACCCTGTAACGGGTAGAATAAGTCAGGCCGCCGTCCCTGAATGCCTCCGCACAATCGGCAAGTGCTTTATCCAGATCAGGAGGATATACTGTTCCTACCGCCGTCCCGCCTGTAACTTCCATAAATTCTTCCACCGTATATCCAAAGAGGGCCGCCGCCTCTTTGCTGACAAATGCGAAAGAATAGGTGTCATCATCATTACTGATCTTAAGCCCTCCGGCAATAGAAGACATAATCACTTCCAGCTGGCGGTTCTGCTGTTTGATTTCCTCTTCCAATGCAGTCAGGCGTTCCTGAACATAATCAAAGGACTGCCGTCCGATTTTTTCCGGGAAAATTTCTCCTTCAACCATTTCCTGATAAGGGTTGGAACAATGAATGTGTACACACTTCATTCCATCTTCTGTATCCTGAAGTACAAAGGTAACTCTCTGATGGACTTTGAGATACATCCCGGTATCCGGATTCGTCGCAATCCACATACGCCCCGATACGACATACATATTCTCAGCCGGACAAATGACCTCATATTCCTCGTCTGATATCGTGCAGTCCGGTATTCCCTCTTTAAACTCACGAAACTGCGTGATAATGTTGTCCCTCCCTGTGAGATATTCCTCTTCCCCGGCCCCGAACCATGAAATCTGCATTGCAAAATGGTCAATAATCCATCTTGTATCGTGCTCGCAGTAATGCTTGTGCATCATTAGGCTGGCTATTCTTCTCGCTTCTTCTATCCGCTGATTTTTATTCATGTCTGCTGCTCCTGCTTCTTGTAATACTTTTTTATTCGTCCTCTTTCCTGATTCTAAAATTCCCAATCAGTTCCTTTAAGAGTAAAGCCTGGGCTGAAAGCTCCTCACTGGCCGCCGCACTTTCCTCGGCCGTTGCAGAATTCATCTGGACAACGCCGGAAATCTGTTCAATCCCTTGCGTAATCTGTTCTGCAAATCTCGCCTGCTCTGCTGAAGCCGCCGAAATCTCTTCTATCTCACCGGCCACCCTGCCTGCTCCCGCCACCACGTTCTGAAGTGTATCTGCCGTCTCATCTGCAATACCCGCCCCATTCTCTACTGCCAGCAGAGAATTCTGTATCAGGGCTGCCGTACTCTTCGACGCATCCGCACTCTTTTCCGCCAGCTGCCTGACCTCACCGGCCACGACTGCAAAGCCTCTTCCGCTTTCACCTGCCCGGGCCGCTTCCACCGCAGCATTGAGGGCTAGGATATTTGTCTGAAAGGCAATCTCCTCTATTGTCTTTAAGATCTTACTGATCTCACGGGAACTTTCCCGGATATCCTGCATGGCACCCAGCATCTCCCGCATCCTTACATTGCATTCTTCTGCTTCCCTTCCAACCTGACCTGCCTGCCTTTTCGCCGCATCGGCCCGTTCCGCATTAGAAGTGATCTGGCTGGTAATCTCGCCGATGCTGACAGCCAGTTTCTCCACCGTCCCTGCCTGCTCGGAAGCTCCCTGTGCCAATGCCTGCGCACCTGCAGACACCTGTTCAGATCCACAGGATACCTGCTCGGCAGAACTGCTGATCTGGTTCAATGTAGTATTCAAAGAATCCAGAATCTGTTGCAGCGCTTCCCTAATAAAACGCAGGTCACCGATATAAAGATCCTTTGTAGTAACGGTAAGGTCACCTTTTGCCATCTCACCCAATGTACCGGACACATCTTCTATCATCTCTTTCAATGTCTGGATGGAAAAGCGCACGCTGTCAGCGAGCCGGCCGATCTCGTCTTCACTGTGGACACGGACCTGCACTTCCAAGCTGCCCTGTGAAAATTCCTCCATGTTGCTGCTAAGTTCCGCCAGGGGCCTCAGCATCCTGCGTATAATCAGTATTGTCACCGTAATCAAAATCACCACTATTATGGCGGATAAAACGAGCATCACAGCAATCAGACTGTCACGGGTGGCATTCACCTCTGAAACCGGCAGAGTTGCGGCTGCAAGCCATTGTGTTGAAACACTGTTTTTAAAAACAGAAATATATTTCGTACCTCTGTAACTAAATTTTATAACTCCATTGTAATTCTCTGCGGCCTTTTGCTTGTATTCATCTGTGATATCGAGATCCATGACATTTTTCTCCATTGCATCGGGATCATCACTGTATATATAATCTAAATTGCTGGAAATAATCTCCAGATATCCATTTTCCCCAACTTTGATGTCTGCAAGAAGCTTATTCAGACTGCTGACATAAACATCAAAACCAACGAAACCAGTGATACCACTCCCGCCATCCACACGCACCGGTGATACAATAGACACAATATCTTTATTCGTGGCCGGGTCCGTATAAGGGTCTGAAATCACGGTATTTCCATTTGTAATAATCTGGCTGTACCATTGTGTATCTGCCAGATTTGCCTCCACGGTTTCACCATCTGAAAGCAGATATCTGTCCGATCTTATATCCGCCGCCCATACCTGAAGGACCTTTTCATCGGCCATACGGTCAAGTGCTCCGGAGAGTTCTTTCAGAACAATTGCTTTCCCTTCATAGGACTCAATATCCTGCGGTGATGAAACTGCCTCAAAATAACGCTGAAGGTCTTCGCTCTCCTCAAACATCTTGACTGCGGACACCTTGCTGTTAAAGAAATCATCCACTATAGATACCGCATAATCTGCCTGCACATTGATGATATCATCATTCAGCCCCGAGATACTATCTGCGGCCATGATGCAGGATACAATGATCAAGATACTGAGCGAAGGAATTATAACCGCGAGTAAACTCAAAATGATTCTGGATGAAATGGATTTTGACTTTTTCTTTTTTCCATTTTCTTTCTTCTGCTGAACTAACAAATTTGACATATAGGATGCCCCCGTAATCTATAGACTTATGTATGCATCATTATATCATAAATACAAAACCCGCGAAATACTTCATTCCATATTTCAGTTTACATTCCGGCGCATATGCAGGGAGAAAATAATCCGGACAGCATCCTCTATGTTTCCTAGAACGCTGCCCGGATAAAAATGTGTATCTTATGCTTCTGTAAGTTTTCCGCGTTACCTCTTGTCTCTGAGTGTCACATCATGTGCCCCGCCTTCAACAATACTTGTGGACGATACCAGTGTGATCTTCGCCTTTTCCTGAAGTTCCGGAATTGTGAGTGCACCGCAGTTGCACATCGTAGAGCGTACTTTGCTTAACGTCTGGTCGACATTGTCTTTCAGGCTTCCCGCATAAGGAACAAAAGAGTCAACTCCTTCCTCAAAGGAAAGCTTCTTGTCGCCGCCCATATCGTATCTCTGCCAGTTTCTTGCCCTTGCACTTCCTTCGCCCCAGTATTCCTTCATATAGCTTCCATTGATATTGACCCTCTTAGTCGGGCTTTCGTCAAATCTTGCAAAATATCTTCCAAGCATAACGAAGTCGGCTCCCATTGCAAGTGCCAGTGTGACATGGTAATCATGCACGATTCCGCCGTCTGAACAGATTGGTACATAGATTCCTGTCTCCTGATAATACTCGTCTCTCGCTTTTGCCACCTCGATCAGGGCCGTTGCCTGTCCCCTTCCGATTCCTTTCTGCTCACGTGTGATGCAGATTGCACCACCGCCGATTCCGACTTTTACAAAGTCCGCACCCGCTTCTGCGAGGAAACGGAACCCATCCGCATCGACTACATTGCCGGCGCCTACTTTTACACTGTCGCCATACATCTCCCTGATATAGTCAATCGTCAGTTTCTGCCATTCTGAAAATCCTTCTGAACTATCAATACAAAGAACATCAGCCCCGGCTTCCACCAGCGCCGGAACTCTCTCTGCATAATCCCTCGTATTGATTCCCGCTCCTACCATATATCTCTTCGAACCATCAATCAGCTCATTCTCATTCTTCTTATGGGTATCATAATCCTTGCGGAAAACCAGATATACAAGTTCCTGATTCTTGTTGACAAGAGGAAGGCAGTTGATCTTGTGTTCCCAGATGATGTCATTGGCCTCTTTCAGTGTTGTATCCTCGTCGGCGTATACAACATTCTCAAGCTTTGTCATGAAGTCCTTTACCTTCGTATCCGCATCCATCCTGCTTACCCGGTAGTCCTTATTCGTCACGATACCCAAGAGCTTCCCGCTCGGACTTCCATCCTCCGTAACCGCTATAGTTGAATGCCCTGTACGCTCTGTGAGTTCCAGTACATCCTGAAGAGTCATCTCCGGTGAAATATTAGAATCACTTACTACAAACCCTGCACGGTAGCGCTTTACCCTTTTAATCATCTCCACCTGGTCTTCAACAGACTGTGAACCAAAGATAAATGACAAGCCGCCTTCCCTTGCAAGTGCAATTGCCAGTCTGTCGTCGGATACGGACTGCATGATTGCAGAAACCATCGGAATATTGATACTAATCGCGGGCTCATGTCCTTTTTCGTATTTCACCAGTGGTGTCTTAAGGCTTACCTTTGCCGGAATGCACTCTGCAGATGAGTAACCCGGAATTAAAAGATATTCGCTGAAAGTCCTGGATGGTTCTTCGTAATAAAATGCCATGATAATCCTCCTTTTTTGGCTGCTGTTCTTATGATTAACATATTTTCAGAATTATATGTTCCTATCGTACCACAATCAGCGCTGACAGAAAACCCCAAAAGTTACCAAAAAAGGAGGCTGTTTTACCAAATTTATTTTGCTTTCTTTGCTTCTTTCTTAGACTCCAGCCTGCTGATGATAATGGAGCAGGCAGCATCTCCTGTGATATTGACTGTTGTCCTTCCCATATCGAAGATTCTGTCCACACCGGCAACCAGTGCAATTCCTTCCACGGGAAGTCCGACACTCTGCAGCACCATCGCCAGCATGACCATACCTGCCCCCGGAACACCTGCCGTGCCGATGGACGCAAGAGTTGCAGTCAGCACAATCGTAACCATCTGTCCAAGCGTCAGGTTTACCCCATAACAGGTTGCGATAAATATAGCACAGACACCCTGATAGATAGCAGTACCGTCCATGTTAATCGTAGCCCCCAGCGGGAGTACAAAGCTAGCCACATCCCGTCTTGCCCCCAGCTTCTCTGCACATTCCAGATTCAGTGGAAGTGTTCCCACAGAAGAGGCACTGGAAAAGCCCATAATCATTGCCGGTGCCATGCCCTTAAAGAACTTCAGGGGGCTGACCCCGCCTAATGTCCTGACAGTTGTCGAATATACCACAACTGCATGGATAATGTACGCAATATATGCCGCCAAAAGTACCATTGCCAGAGAACCCAGAATTTCCGGACCGTTCACTGCCACAACCGGTGTAATCAGACAAAAAACACCGAATGGGGAAAGCTTCAGTATCATTGTCATGACTGCCATGCTCACATCTGCCAGACTGTTAATCCCTTTTGCCAGTGCCTTTCCCTTTTCCCCTGCAACGATGATTCCAAAACCAAAAAACAACGCAATGACGATCACCTGAAGCATCGTAGCATCCGCCATCGGCTGGATGAAGTTCGACGGGAAGATATTCACAAGTGTATCCATAAAGCTGACTGAATCTGCTGCCTCATATTCGAGTCCGCTCGTCTGGAGCACATGGAATGTTCCTTTGAACACATTTGCCAGAATCAGGCCGATCACTACTGCAAATGCAGTCGTACACATATAATACACGACTGTCTTCCATCCAATCGAACCTACCTTACGAATATCGCTCATAGAAATAACCCCCGCAATAATCGATGTCAGTACGATAGGAACAACGATAAACTTCAGCAGGTTCAGGAAAATCGTTCCGAACGGCTTGATGTAGCTCTCCGCCCACTCTGCCTTACCGGTAAGCATGAAGATAAGTCCTGCCACGATCCCCAGTGCCAGCCCGATAAAGATTTGCATTGCCAATGATAGCTTCTTTTGTTTCTGCATAATTCCGTCCTCCAATTTATATATATTTTATATACAAATTATAAAATATTTATAATTGTAATGCAATCTTTATTTTTCTAATTAATTTGTTAGATAATTCACAATGTTCTGAAATCTTTCACTTATTTGTGAATTGTTTCGGACATATATCATATGTAAATTTGACTTCTTTAGTTTCTGTTGCTACTTTAACAATGCAAATTCATAGGCTTCCCTGATCCAGCCCATCAGTTCCTGATCAATCTCATCTACATCTTCCACAATTACATGATGCGTCCACCGGTTTGGATAGGGCTCCACTGCCTGCATGATCCGCGGCGATTCCAGCCGGTGTGACAGACCAAATGTAACGATGATACAGATTTCGGGCCATCCTTTTCTTCTTCTGACCGGAAGCGAAACAAATGCAAAGTTATACTTGTTTTTGAACGAAATCTGGGTCTTTTTTACTTGAATCTCAATATACGCACACTCTTTCAGGATTCTTTCCTCAAATGCCTGATATATCGGCAGGGCCTGGGGCATCTTATCAAAAAACAATAAAGTATCAGCTGTCATAATCGTGCTTTCTCCTTTCAGGTTAGTCCCTCTTACCTAAATTCTACCACACAATTGACAAAAAGGAACTGCCTGCTGACAGTTCCTCATGATTGTGTTTTATAAATATTATAGTACTCCCTTCGGGTATATACTGTAATTTTGTAACAGTAATTACAGACATCCCAAAGGTTCCTGTCCTGAGGCAATACGCTGAGCGTTTTCCAAACTAAACTTATATACACGATAGTAATTATCGTATGTCGCTGCACCAACATGAGGTGTCACAATTAGATTTTCTATATTTAAACCGAATAAAGTTTCATTTTCTTCGAAAACGTCTACCGCTACCCCACGAATTTTTTTACCTTGCAGCGCCTCAATAAGAGCTTCTTCATCGACAATCTGACCACGCGCTGTATTGATAAGAATTGCCGATTCCTTCATGTGCTCAAACTGCTCTCTGCCAATCATGCCACGCGTGCTGTCTAAGAGTGGCACATGTATAGATATAACGTCCGCCTCACGGATTAATTCATCCAGATCCATATATTCACAACCTAACACAGCTTCCTCTTCAAGCGGCATCCGTATAACATCACTGTAAATAATCCGGGTTCCAAAGGACTTAATCCGCTTCATCACTTCACGCCCGATGGTGCCGCCTCCAATGATTCCCACGGTTTTTCCCAACAGCTCATAACTTTCATGCCGGTATGTCCATGTATGCCATTCCTTCTTCTTACCAAGAGTATCCAGTTCTATGATGTGCCGGTACAATGCCAGCATGTCCAACACGGCAAGTTCTGCCACTGACGAAGCATTAAACCCTCGGCAAATAGAAACCGGAATGTTTTTTTCTTTTGCATAGGACACATCTACCATATCCACTCCAACACCTGTTCTCTGAATGAGTTTTAGTCTGGGAGCCTGGTCTATGATTTCTCTTGTTACTTTGAATGTTGTATCCAGCAAACATTCCGCTTCAGCAAGTGTTCCTTTTTTTCCAATATTGGGCTGTAAGAAGCGTAAATCAACCTCTGCCGGACACATCTCCAGAATCATCCGCTCCATATGTTCGTTCATTTTATCTAAATACAGTACATTAATACCCACAGCAGTATCCTCTCCTTCTTATTTAGATTTCTTTTGTCTGTAAATGATGATATCCGTTTTGCGCACGCGATTCACGCAGAGATTTTCCGTCCTGCAGGGACTTCCTGATACATTCTTCCTTCTGCTCAATTTCTCTTGCGATCTCCAGAACAGTTTCTACTTTATCAAAAGGTACTACTAATGCACCCGTATCATCGCCGAAAATCAAATCTCCCGGACATACCTTGATTCCCGATACCGTCACAGGTCCATTAATTTCTGCTACTTCAACACGGTCTTTCCCGGTAACCATATAATGTCCTAATGAAAAGAGCGGAAATCCGATCTTTCTGACATCTTTTACATCACGGCAGACACCGTATATCAAAGCCCCTGCAATTCCGCGCATCTTTGCATACAATGCCATAATATCGCCCCATACAGTACAGTAATCGCGCCCACCATTATCCAACACACATACCTGCCCTGCTTCTACATCATCTAAAAAATCTCCAACGGTTCCTTTTACTTCTCCACAGGGAACATAGCGTACTGTAAACGCCTGCCCACACATCACTTTTTCCGGCGTGACTGGCTTGATCTGGTACAGGCCTGCCGGAATGCCCAGACGGTCCATTGCGTCAGAAATACTTGTAGAATCCAACATCTTATATGCCTCGATAATCTCCGGTGGAAGTTTTGGAATTTTCATAGGATCCTCCTTATCTGTTTCTATTTCAACATATTTTCATAATTGTATTTCACATCCACTTCTTTCATGGACATACCTGACTTGATATCCCTACACATAGCCGTTTCTTTTTCCAGAAGTGTTTCAGCCTTTGCCACCACATCTTCCAGACGTTCCTGCGGGATAAATACGACTCCTGTAATATCTCCCATGACGATATCTCCCGGACGCACCTGCACTCCATGAAAAGATACCATCACATTTGTGGCTTCCTCCATAACCCTGCCGCGGGCCGTGGCGCAGATAGTGGCACGCGCATAAACAGGAAATCCCAGTTCTATGCACTCATCCAAATCACGGCAGGCCCCGTCAATGACAACCCCTGATACCCCTTTATATTTTGCACCTGTGCTTAGCACGCCTCCCCAGCAATTGACATCAATCCGTCCGCCATTATCGATCACAATGACATCACCCTTTTTAGCTGCCTCAATCGCATTCACACCCATATGAGTTGTTGATTTCGTCAAGCCTGCGGCAACTACTTTCATAGTCACTGCCTCACCAATTATCTTTCTGCAGTTCTCATACATCTTGTTTACTCCATACGTAGAGCCTTTCAGCCCCAATGCATCCAGAGCATCTGAAACATTCGTGGTAGACAGATTCTCCAGACGGCTTCTCAATTCCTGTGTTAAAACTCCCATTATGTATTCCAGCCTTTCTTTTATAATAAATTGCCTGCTCTCTATGCCTGTTCCATTTTCATATTATACGATGCGGCACTCGTCCCCCGGCTTAAGTTCCCCCATTGCAGCAATCAATTCATTCGCCGATGTAACTGTTGCAAAATGTGTTTCGAAATCCCACATCTGTGATTCCTGCTCACGTTCACTTGTAGCACGGACACAATCTCTTGGCACAAACACTTCATAATCTAATTGAAATGCATCTGCCACTGTTCCCCTGACACAAATATTAGTAACCACCCCGCCTACAATGACCTTTTCGCACCCCATATCACGCAATGTTAAGTCTAAATCAGTCTGGAAAAATCCGCTGTAACGCCGTTTATTCACCACATAGTCTTCCGGCAGAATAGGAAGTTCTTCTATCTGCTGTCCTCCCCAGGTTCCCTCATAACAAGTTCCCTCACGTTTTTCTGTCACTTTGTCATATTTATCCGCGCGATATTTCTGGCAGATCCAGATAATTGGAATCCCATGTTTTCTGCCTGCTTCTACCAGACGCTGTATCGGTTCTACTACAAGATACCCGTCATCCAGCACCATTTTTCCACCCGGTTTACAAAAATCATTCATCATATCTACTATTAAAATCGCTGTTTTCCGCAAATCAATTTTCTTCTTCAAATTTGTATAATGCTCGCTAAACTCCATATTCTTAAAGCCTCCATTCTTCTTTTTATTCACACTTTTCCAGATATACAGCCTGATCTTTACAGAAATTCCGGCCTGTGGTTACCCGGTGGTGTATTGCGGCTTTTATCAACAATTATCTGTCCCTCCACCATGATATGGGTTAACGCCGGTATATCTCCTGCCTCAATTGCTTCCAGGGCATCTCTTCCCACAGAACCAACAGGTGCATCCATACAAATCAGGTCGGCTTCTTTTCCTGCAGCAATGATACCGGTATTCAATCCAAAAGTACGTGCCGTATTTCCGCTTGCCATAGCCAGAGCTTTCTCCGGTACAATCCCGCACAGGCTCGCATAACACACATTGCGCAGTATTCCCAAAGGGATAAAACCTGTGCCCGACGGTGCATCGTTGCCAAAGATAACCCTGTCTTCTTTTCCTAATTCCAGAACGCGCTCATAAATGTATTTTGCTACCTTGTAATTGCCACACTGTACAATCTCTATTGCTGTATCTGTCTCGCAAATGATACGATCTACTTGCTGAATCGAAACAGCCGTCGGACCTCCATTACAATGAGAAGCCACCGTTGGTTTTGTTTTGATCACATCATCCGCTGTAACCGTGGAACTTCCCGGAATAGAAGTCCCGCCTGTGTGCATATGTACCTTAAAACCATGCCGTTTTGCAATGGCAACTAAAGGGGCTGCATCTTCGGGTGACTTCACAGTGCCAAGTCCAATCTCTCCTACGAGCCACACCCCTTCTTTTTCCATCTCTATAAAATCTGCTTCTGTCAGGCCTTTTTCCAGTATCAATGCCCCTCCGTACACCTTTGCCCCCAAAGGCGGCTTATTCCGGAATGTCTTCGATAAAAAAATGGCCTGTGCTTTTGCACCAGCAGGATCGTCCGGACGCCCGGGAAAATGTGGTTCTCCTGCTGAAATAATAGTCGTACAGCCGCCGTGAATCTCACTTTCCAGAAAATCCACTGCCTTCTGACGAAATGTGTAATCCCCGGCACAGGGATGGCAGTGGGAATCAATCAGTCCGGGAGCAACCGTAACCCCTTTTGCATCCAGTATCCGTACACCGGGGTGCTTCTCTGTCATCTCTTTTCCTCCAATTTCTGCAAACAGGCCATCTTTTATATAGATCGTATCTGCCTCTAGCAATGGATGCCTGATGTCACCACTGACTAATTTCCCGATATTCGTAATTAACAGTTCCTGCATGTATAAAACCCCCTTTTAACTGAGTCCATCCAGATTTTTTACCTGATCCGGCATAAGCCCTCCTACTCGCGGGAATGGACGCGAACCAGTAGTCACACATAAAACAATCATAATCTCGTCAGGATGAGGAGCATCTTCTATCAAGACCTCCATACCATCATAATGCGTGCGTACCTTCACAGCACGTTTGCTGTGCAGTGGGACATCAATAGAACTGCCCGCCGGCGCGGCCTTTTCTGAAGATGGAATGATAGACAATGTATCCTTTAAAATCTCACGTACGGGAGCATCAAATCCCATATGCAGAAGAGCAGCCCCATGCTCCTGTTCTCCTTTTGTCCCGGTTATGCATGCTTTGCCATAACTTTGGATTTCCCCGCTTTCCACTCCCAGGGCTTCCAATGCATTCTCCAGTAATAGTTTTCCAAGATATGCCCCGTACTCCTCATAAAGTGAGAGGTCCTGAGTGTGGTATCCTGCAAATAAATTCTTTATTACTGCTGTAGAAGCACATTTTCGCAGCGGTTTTTCCAGTCTTTTACCAATTTCCTTCCGTGTTTCCTCTATCACTACAACCTCTTTACGTATACATGGCTTTCTCATATTTCCTCCTCCTAATCCAGACCATTCTGACCCCGTATCTCATTTACAGAAATACCGCCGATACGGGCATGAGGTCTGCCGCCAGTAGAAAACGCAACTGCTACAACAACTTCATCCGGGTGCGGTGCATCTGGAATACGAATCGTAATTGAATCATAATGGGAGCGGACCAGCATTGCGTCTTTATAGAGCAAAGGAACATCTAATGATGATCCCGGTGCTGCAATCTTTTTGACTGACGGAATAACCGCCTTGCCTGCCTGTAGATACTTTCGCATGGGAGCTCCCAGACGCGGATGCATCAATGCCGCAGCATGTTCATGCTCCCCACTTAAGCCCACGATACACGCTTTCCCAAAGCTGTGCACTTCCAGAGGGGATACTCCCAGTTTTTCGACAGCCGCCTGTGTCAGATAACCACCTAAAAATTCGCCGTATTCCATTAATTCCGTTAAGTCTTCTGTGTATAACCCGGAAAACGGATTTTTTATCACAGCTGCTGCCACACATTTTTTCAGTGGTTTTTCGAGTTCAATCTCCCCCTCACTACGAATTGTTTCCCTGAATATAACTATTTTCCGGATATCGGGTTCTTTTCCCATAACTTCCGCCTCCTATTTCTACGCCCCGTTATCGGGAGCAATTGCCACCTTGATAACCCCATCCTCTTGAGCTTCAAAAATGCGGTATCCTTCCATTACGCCGTCTAAAGTAAATCTGTGTGTAATCAGCGGACGAGCGTCTAATTTCCCGCATGCTGCCAGTTTAAGTATTTCTTTACAGGAACTGGCATGTACACCGCCTGTCTTAAAGACCAGATTTTTACCGTACATCTCATTCAATGGGAGCACCTGAGGTTCTTCATACATCGCTACAATACATACAACTGCACTGCATCTTGCAATCTTCCACGCCAGTTCAAAGGTTCCTTTACCGCCTGCCACTTCAAATACACGGTCGGCACCGCGACCTTCTGTTAACTTTTCTACCACCTCTGTGACATCTTCATTCCGAGGATTCACAATCACATCCGCCAGTCCATGTTCGATTGCAAAATTCAGCCTTTCCTGAGAGATGTCAACCACTACAATACATGACGGTGCATATAATCTTGCACACATAGCGGTACTCAGTCCTGTTGGTCCTGCTCCTATAATAACGACCGTATCAGCCGGCTGTATCTCTGTGATTTGAGCCGCCCAATAGCCTGTTGACAAGACATCCCCTACCAATAAAGCCGCCTCATCAGAAACTGACTCCGGAATACGATCAAGACAATTCTCTGCATAGGGAACACGCACATATTCAGCCTGCCCTCCGTCTGCTGAGCACCCAAGTGTCCATCCCCCGCCCGGTGCGGAACAATTATTTACATATCCCCGCTTACAGAAGAAACAGTTTCCACAAAAAGTTTCGCAATTAACTGTTACACGATCACCGATTTTCAAATGATGAACTGCCTCCCCCAATTCCTCTATGATTCCCACCATTTCATGTCCCAGAATTGTACCTGGGACCGCTCTTGGGACCGCACCATGTTTTATATGCAGGTCGCTCGAACAGATCGCAGCCAGCTTCACTTTTACAATAGCATCCATTGGGTCCATAATCTGAGGAACAGGACGTTGTTCTAATGCTAACTCTCCTTTTTCCCGATATACAACTGCCTTCATCATGCCTGTCTTCATCTACAACCGCCACCTCCTTAACAAGGATGTGCAGCTTAATCAGCCGCACACTCCTCAACACTTTTTTCTTCTTGTTTAAATACGTATTTCGATAAAATAATCTTAACAATTACGCATACAACTATGTAATTCATTGTCGGCAGTCCGAATTCCAGCACACGGAAACCTGCCAGCACAGACCCTGTCAGCCATGTCAGTAAACCTGCCCAGTTTACTGTCGGCATGATCTTCTCAAATTTCAGGACATCTGGGAATTTTCTTTTATATATGAAAAAGTAATCCGCGATAATAATACCTGCAAATGGCGGTATAAATTTGGCATTCAAGTCAATCCATGTTCCAAAATAGTCAATAAAGTGCAATAACGCCATTGTCAGACCGACAATACCAATGCCGATGCAAATATAAAGTCTCTTCACCTTCAGCGTGGCTGCAATCGCATTTGCAGAAGCATATACAAGTCCCTGTGCTGTTGACCAGATGTTCAAAAGAACCACTAAAAATGCCGGAGCCAATAAATTTTGCGCTTTCAATATCATTGCCATATCATATTCTCCCGTGGACAGCATGCCTATCCCCCCGAACAGGAGCATGAAAGTATTCCCCACCATCATAGCAATAATCATAGTAATAATAGCCTGCTTCGGACTTTTTGAAAAACGCATGACCTCTGCTGTATTGGCAACTGCACCATGACTGAAGGAACCAACCCCCAGCGCAAGTGCCATTGAGAATGGGATTGCAAGGCTTGCATCCGGAGTAACCTCCATTAACTGTTCCACACCTACACTTTTGAATGAGAATACAATGGATATAATCCCAAAAATGAAAATCAATGGCACTGCAATATTACTCAATATTGTCATAGCACGGATTCCGACCAGTGCTGTTGCAATAATACAGATCGCCGCGATAATGACAACAGGAATAATCGGTATGGACGGAAACAGGGTGTTTACGGTTGCCCCGATAAGCCATGCATCAATGGAGAACCATGATACGCAAGTGATTACAATCAGGAAAACCGGAATCCATATTCCTGCTTTTCCGAAAGAATAACGGCACAGTAATGTAAACGTCAGTCCTTCTTTACACGAAATGTAGGCCATAAAGCATGCGATAACCGCCAGCATCACACCTGCCAGCAATGCTGCAGATATGAACTGGCTGAAGGTCAGCCCCCGCGCCATTGTACCGCCGACCTGCATCGTAGTAACAACGAACACGTAGCCCATCCATACCATCATAAGCCCGAAGAAACCACGTCTTTTCGATTGCGGTACAGCGCTGGTTGCATACTCTTCACTGGGATTCTCAACTGCAGTGTTTACCTGTTGATTTTTACTCATAATCTTCCTCCTTCATTAATAAAATCTTTTTCACGAAACATATGTCCTACTTTAGGTTCTGCTTGCACTTTTACTTTCTGCCTGTTCCCTCCCTCCTTTTTAAGTCTTACAAAAACATCCGTTATGCATACTGCCTTTCTTCCTGCTAAATGTATGCTTTTGACTTTGTTTTTCAGTGAAACAGATTCCCGCTGCTATCAAACATAAAAGGCCCCTTCTGTCCTGTTAATTTTATTTGAGAATGATTCATTACTTCATCCAAAAATGCCTCGGAAACGCTGATTTCTTCTAAATGTAATGTATCGTGAATATGTACAATCCGTAAATCAGACTTGCCTGCGTTTCCGCTTAGTACAATTGTTGCCAAAATCGCATCTTTATCATTTTCCATTATCATGGGAATTTTTGCTGCCTGTGATAATGCAGCCGTCATTACATTTGCATATGTAGCGGCAAAATCTATTTTTTGAAAAAGTCGTCGTGTAATTACATCTGCCACTCCCACTCCATTTGCATTACCATGCGCAGCTTCCGTCATATCCAGCACTGCCATGCCTCCCGGCTTTTGCGGGCCGCTGGCATAGCGGGTTGCAAAACATCCCGTGACATGCGGATCCATACCTAAACCACTGATATCTTTTCCCATTTTATCTACGATCAGCACATCAATATCTGTCAGATAAAGCTGTGGCATATGCTGTTTGGCTTCTTCCAATAGGTACGGTTCCCTGTTAAGAAATTCTTCTTTTTTCACCAATTCAATGCGTCTTGTTTGGTTATAAGCGTTCTCTATAACTGCCACTCCAAACAAGATATTTGCCTGCTTTAAAACTGCGCTGCCATACTCTTCCACAAATTCTGCCATCCTGCCATGTCCTTCGCTATGGCATGCCTGTGCCCCAGCCTGCTTTCCCAGACCAACCGCCATCATTTTCAGGAGCCCGCTCTCATAGCTGCCCGTGAATGATGTATGCGCCTTTATCCGATTGACTATGATAATACCGTCCGCTTTTGCTGCATAAGCATCTAAATACACTGGTTTTCCTGCCGACGTCGTTCCGATCCGTATCACATTCATAGAAGAACAGATCGGACATCCCATACTGCTTTCTGTGATCCCAAGGTCATTCAGAACTTTACACTGTCCCTCCGCTGTTGCACCGCCATGACTCCCCATAGCCGGAACAATAAATGGATATGCACCTCTTTTACGCACCTCGTCAACCAGAATTCTCAGAATAGCAGAAATATTACATATCCCTCTGCTGCCAGCGGTAATAGCCACACTCATATCTGACCGTATTTCTCCCACTATCTCCCCTTTATCCAGTATCTGCCTGAGTTCTATTTCCATATTTTCTATATGATCGTGATTAAAGCTCTGACGCACCTGTATCATTTCCGGTAACTTGATGCGTTCCAGCATATTCGTGATAATACTCATATCAACCACACATCTTCCCTATATAATACATATTGTCGACAAAATGTCGACTATATGTTGTGAAAAATAAATCATTCATCTATCAGCACAATCCCCAGCTCTTCTGCTATCTGTCTTGCATGCTCAATATCTGGCAGTGCGTCCCTCAGCACAAGCCGGGCGCCTCCACGGTTCAACGAATCAACCATACCGTTTACATCGGCTGCCTCTACGGTTACACGTTGTACAGATGCTTCTTTAATTTCAAGTATTTCCACTTCTATCCCTTTTTTTCTTACACAATCAAGACTTTCTTTATATGACTGCGCATCACTTGTACCTGCCCCATTAACAGCAGCCATCAGGATTCCCGGAACATTAATTGCCCTGCGGGCAAATAACTCTGAATATAATTCTATCTTTACTTTTTTTATCTTCCCCTTTGATAAAAAGTGAGCAATACGTGCGCAATTTGTAGGTGATCCTACCCCCTGACTGCTTCCACCGACAACGGCTTCTCCAAAAGGCTGTGTAATCGGATTTGCACGTCCCGCCAGATCCCGGATCTCCAATGCTGCCTTTTGAATCAACTCTTCCTGTCGTTTTTTCTCACTCTCCAACAATGCGGCATCCACATAAGAATCGACTCTCTCATCATGTTTGAAGAAAGGCTCCATATATTCAATCGTTACCGGTACAACATGTTTTGCCGATGCAAGGTGGCACTTCGCAGCCATCGCTATCATCACATCGACCGGTACGGTAGATGGAATGGATGTATATAGTGCAAGCTGGCTTGCCAGTCTGGCAATAAGAACACCACCGCCTATATGCGTTGCACAAAGCCCGGGAACAAGCACCCTCGGTGTGCACGGCACACTGATTGTAGGCGACAAGGCCAGTACTACTGCCTTTTCCATTTGGGAAGGAGAACCATCCTGAAGTTCTACGAATGCCGCTGCCGTTGCCGCCGCTCCTGCACCTATCCCCTCCATGTTACAGCCTGTGGTACGCTTACCAACACGGAATATACCGCCGATTTTCAAAATAACCGCCATCGCTCTCGCTATTTTCCCTGTATCATTGTATTCCTCTTTCATGGCTCTCACAAAGCCGGTATAAGGACATGAATCTCCTGTACCTGCACAGGGGCACAATCCAATCGTATGGTTCCCTACCTGGGCTGCCAATGTATAAGCCACAATCTTATCAACAAATGTATCCCCTGCCACAGATACAGCCTGCGGCCCGGTCAGATCCTGCCCCACGGTTCCGAGCAGAAAACTCTGTCCTGTCTCTGTCCCTATTTCAGCAGCACGAAGATTATGTGCAAATGCATCTTCCATGCACTGAATAACCTCCCCACGTTTCTTCCCTGTCGTATCCTGAGCCTCTGTCAGTACGACATCCCCTACATGAAGGCCACTTTTTTCTGCCACCTGAATGCATTCCCCTAATGTCATTTGTCCATAGTTAAAGGAAAGTTTTTTTGCAATTTCATAAACAGACATTCTCTCAACCTCCTTACCGTACCTCAACATCCATAAGTTCTTCCGTAATCTTTAATAGAGCTGTGATATCTTCTTTTCCAAATCCTTTCGCACGTGCCGTCTCAAACATTTGAAGTGCCGTGCTTCCCATATGCACAGGCATGGAAAATTGTTTTGCAGTCTCCATCGCCAGTCCCAGATCCTTGTATGCCAAATCCACCGCAAAGCCTCCGGAAAATTTTCTCTTCTGTATGAAATCAGGTATTTTATTTTCAATAATGAAGCTCCTTCCGGAACTATTTCTGACAATCTCATACATCGTCTCCAGATCAAGGCCTATTTTACTGCCAAGTACTAAGGCCTCTGCTGCCGCAGCCATATTACAGCCAAGCATAAAATTATTTACCATCTTCATCCCTGAACCGGATCCCACATCACCAACATGATAAATCTTCTTCCCGATGGCCTCCAGCGCAGGCCTGACTTTCTCTAATGTCTCCGCTGCTCCTCCTGCCATAATGGTCAGTGTTCCATCAGCGGCTGCGCGCACCCCGCCGCTTACCGGACAATCCATGTAGGCAAAACCACATCCCGCTGCCTTCTTTGCAAACTTCTTTGCTGACTCAGGCGAAATACTGCTCAAATCTACCCACACATCCAGACTCAGGCCACTCTGTGCAAATACTTCTTCTAATACGCTTTCTACAATTGAGGCATTTGGCAGGGAACAAAATGCCACACTTACGCAGGCACTTACTTCGCCTGCGCCGGCACAAGGATGTGCGCCTTCCCTACTGATTTCATCCAATTTATCTTTCATTACATCAAATACATATAAATCATATCCTGCTTTCAATAAACACCGTGCTATGGGAAATCCCATAGCGCCTAAACCAATCATTCCGATTTTCATAGGTTCTCCTCCGTTTCAATGATTCTGTGTATTATGATGTCCGGCTGCTACAACGTTGAATGCGGAGTATACTTTTCAGACACAATAGGTTCTCCATATCCCTTGATGGTCCTGTCCCGCACTTCTTCTAAATGTGCCCGTAAATACTGCTCTGCCTTTTCCAGATCACGCTGCTTGATAGCCTGTACAATTGCCAGATGCTTTTCCCTCGAAAGTACAAAGTGTTCAGGGTCCCTCGCTGATATACGGTTTACAATCGCCATCTGAGCTAACAGCTGATTGTAAAACTTTTCCATGCGTTCATTTCCGGCATAGGCTATGATCCCTGTGTGCAGTCTGGTATTTGCATCATAATACTGCTGTGGCTGGGAATCTGGATTTAAATACATGAAATCCCTTTCAAGAGCATCTAGATATTCATTGTCAAAATACTTATACGCAGTATGCAGTGCCTGTAGTTCAAACATAATACGCAATTCAAAGATATCTTCCAAATCCTTCTGGGTTATATTTGTTACAAACGTCCCGTGTCCCGGGTAGCGGTGAACAAGGCCTTCTGTCTCCATCCTGCGCAATGCCTCCCGGATTGGTGAGCGGCTTATCTTAAGTGCCGCACTGATTTCCATTTCTGAGATCGGAGATCCCAGCGGCAGTTCGCCTGACAGAATCCCCCCATACAAATACTGATAGGCTTTGTCAATAGCGCCGTTAGATTTGTTTGCCATAATGTTTCCTCCAATACATTTTTTATTTCCTGCAAGCCGTAATGCATGTAAAATTACATATTCTATAATTTTGCCAATTTATTCCATTATAGTATAAATCATGCATTACGCCAAGCGGCTTTCCCGCATTGGCGGCAAATGACAATCAAGGCTGTCAGGCTATTCTTCCACACATTCAAGACAATCCATTATTTTTTGGTAACCATAAATATCAAAAAGTGACTCGCCTTCACGCAGCCTCTTCATGATATTCTCCTCTTTCGCTGTACGTTCTTTCGAAGCCTTTAATACCTCTTTAGCCTCCTCACGAGGTATAATAACAACTCCATCTGCATCTCCCAATACAATATCACCCGGATTTACAATCTGACCCTTACAGCAAATTGAATGGTTGATTGTTCCCAGTGTTGCTTTTGCCGTACCTTTTACGCAAATACCACTTGAAAATACCGGAAATCCCAACTCTTCAATTTCACTGCTGTCTCTTACCGCACAAGATAAAATCAATCCGGAAACACCTTTTGTGATACACTCAACTGCCAGAACTTCCCCGAACGGCCCCGAGTCTTTTGCTGCTCCCATGTCAGCCACAATGACATCTCCGGCCCTGGCCATATTAACCGCTTTAATCAGCATAAGATTGTCACCCGTATGACAGCTGACTGTCAGTGCCTGACCACAGGTTTTCATCCTACGGGTAATAGGTTTGACGGAAGAATCTAACGCCCCCCGGCGCCCCATAGCCTCATGGACTGTAGCAACCGGCTGGGTCCGAAGTTCATCCAGAAGCCGACTATCAACCAATGGCATATTTTTCTTAATATGAATCATGTTCCTCCTCCATTTTTATAGTAGACTGTTTGTCTTTTCATTGTCGACAATTATTTGTTTTTCTTATATTATCACACAATTCTGTTGTAGTCAATATATATTTCGACTTTTATACATTTCATTTATGATTAACTTTGTTTTTATGTTTTTAATTTATTTTTTCTCTTTTTATATCTTCATCTTCTTATAAGGCATAAATTTACTGCCATATCGGCCAAAAAATCAGACTGATATGGCAGTAAATTTATGTGCATATTTTAATATTCCCTCAAACAGAGGATCTGTTTTCTCCAACCCGCAGATCTTCTCCAATATTTCTTCATAACTGTTTTCTGCTTTGATCCTGCGCCACTCTTCCTCCCCTTCCTGGTCATACACTAACATTGCCCCCGCCGTCATTTCTAAGACGGCTGTATCTTCCCCATATTTTTGAAGCAGCTTCAGCGGCCCGATGACTCTTTCGTTACTCGTCAGTTTCCTCTGTGGTTCGCGGGCGTTGCGCGCAATGGTATCGGCGATTGTCCTGTCGCAGAATTTTGCCCGTGACAGGGCGGCGAATTCCTGCTGGTCTTTTTCATCGTAGCCAAATTCAAGGCACAGGACACGGTTCGTCGCCGCATAATTCTGATCAAGCAGTTTCAGAATCTCCGGATCATTTGCCGCCTCGCCGTAATCCGTGTATCCCCGGATATATCCGAGATATGCGATCACACAGCTTGCGGCATTGTATGTAAAAAGCTTCCTTGTCAGGAAATTGCCGAAATGATCGATTGGTTTTACCCCTTTTACCGGTGGGGTATATCCATTTAACAGCTGTGCATCACACTGCAGATACGGGTAATTCTCTGAATAGATGTCCAGACCGCCGTCACTTGTAGTCGTGCAGAATACCGTTGCTTCGCTTATACTCACATTTTCTTTTCCGATTACGCTGCGCAGGGTTTCCGAAGGCCGGGAAGCATTTTCACATGTAATGATATAGCAGGGGGGATCCTCCAGTTTTCCTCTGAGCGATTCTCCGACTGCTTCCAGATTAGAGCCGCCCACAGACACGAAGATCAGTTCCACATCTGAAAAATCAGCCTCCTCCCATGTATATGCATGATAATGGTCAACTATAAATTTGGGACGTACGTCCCCGAAAAAGGTGATCTGAAAGTTTCCCTTATCGTTTAGTTCTCTGACCAGTTCTGTATCTTTATCCACAAACATGATCTCTAAATGATCTTCTTTCAACAATCTTCCCACAAATCCCCGTCCGGTTTTCCCCGCACCGATTACCGCAATTTTACTCATTGATCCATCCTCTTTCCTTCAACAGTTCTATCTTTGATTTGATCAGTCTTCCCAGTTCCCCGTCTGCATCAAGTCCGCATACATTTACAAGCACGGCGTCTATGCCCTCTTCTTTTCTAATCCGCTCCAGTTCCCGGGCAAACGGGTCACTGTCATTTTTGTAATAGACAGCCGCCGCAATTGCCGTCGCAAGGTGCTCTGGCACGATCCCGTATTCCTGCACAAGCCGTGCAGAACCGACAAGGCGGTCCTCCCGGCCAAGCTTTCGCAGGGGATCGCGCGCATTGCGTTCAATAAAGTCTACAATCTTGTAATCCTGCAGTTTGCGCTTTGAGGTCCGCGTGAATGCAAGCTGTTCCTCCAGCGGAAACTGGTGTTTCTTCGACAGCGCCTCTGCCGTCTCCCTGTACACACCTTCCAGAATTTCCAGAATCCGCTCGTCGTGTGCGGCATCCGCAAGCTTGTCATACCCAAGAAGCGCACCGAGATAAGATACGGTTCCGTTTGCCGCGTTGTAGGTGTAAAACTTCCGCTCGAGAAATCCTGTAAATTCCTCAACCAACTTCAAGCCCTGAATATCCGGAAGCTTCCCGGCAAGCCGGGATGCATCAACCGGCAGCTCCCAGAAATCCTGAACGTTGACGATTAAAGGATCCTTTTTCAGAAGTTCCTCGTCTGATTCAATTGCCGACCGCATGATGACAGCTTCTGTAATACCTACATGTTCCTCCAGATAAGTTTTCGCATCCTTGCAGATCATTTCATCCATAGCATCCTGAAGTATCTGTGCCGGCTGTTTCCAGTTTTCACACGTCACAACATTCAGGTTTTTGCCCGTCACTGCTTTTCTCTCGATCCCTTTTGCCAGCAATTCTGTTATGCCGCCAAGATTTTTTCCTCCCACGGCTGTAAAGACACAGTCCGCCTCTGCGATGGCCTCCGTGATTTTCTCCGGATCAGAGAACTTCAGTGCCCTGGCACCTTTGACGACACAATTCTTATCACTGTTTCCAAGAATATTTACCGTGTAGCTTCCCCGCTCGTTAATCAGATCGGCCAGCGTGTCGTTATATTCGATAAATGTAAAATCAATCCCACTTAAATACAGCAAATGCCCGATAAATCCTCTGGCAATCTTTCCTGCTCCAAATATTACACAACTCATATTTTCTCCTTTTCTGTTACTGTGCCCCCCTGTTGGCGTGCACAGTACCTCTTTATCTGCCGCCTGTCAGGTTTTCTTTTTCTGTAAACAGCACTTCCAGCGAAGGATACAGCTTTTTATATAGTTCAAATCGTTTCAGTAATATATCCCGGTAAGCCCCCGTCGGATAGATCACTGTATCTGTTTTACACAGACTGTGTGCCGCACTCTCGAGATCATCAAACAATCCATTTCCCACACCTGCAAGCATAACGGCCCCCATAGCAGAGGTATCATTTTCTTTTAAGGTCCTCACCGGCATCCCGAACAACTCCGCTTTCAGCGTATTGAGCGTCCGGTTTTTCGCCGCGCCGCCTGTCACTACGAGGGCCCTGCCTTCCGCCAACAGCTGAGTGTAAATGTGATACAGGCTGAACACAATCCCCTCCATTACTGAATAGGCCAGGTGACATTTTTCACATTGTCCGCTGATACCGAAGAACACTCCCCTTGCATCCGGATTCCATATGGGAGCCCTCTCCCCGTTCAGGTATGGCAGAAAAATTGGGGGGTTGTCCCGGATACACGTTTCAATGTCTGCCTCCGGCGAAAAGTTTTTCAGGCAGAAATCCATTGATGCCCCGCTGGATGCGGTAACCCCGTAGTGGATAAAATCTTGAAAATATGGACCGCTCACCATTTTTGTATCACGGATTATCTGTTTCGTTAACACCCCGATATGCTCACTCGTACCCGTAATATCAAACACTTCGTTTCGGACCCCCATGCCCAGCAGCCCTGCAAAAAAATCATTGCATCCTATATATACTGGTATGCCTGGCTTAAGTCCTGTCTGCGTATTGCTGACCTCCCCCGCTTTCTCCCAAGGGTACATGACCGGAGGGAGCACTCCTGCATCTATTCCGGCATATGCAAGTCCCCATTCACTATACTGTGCCGTTTCCAGATTTGCCAGTCCTCTCCACGAATACAGGTCTGTCACCCGTTTTCCCGTCAGCACTTCACAGAAAAGATCCTTTGGCTGGCAGATAGTTTTTAAATTTCCGTAATGCTTCTTTATGTACATCATTCGCGGAATCGGGTAAGAATGTATCTCCGGATGGGGCATTGAGATTTCCCTGAGAAATACATCTGGCCCAATTTCTTTCCTTAGTATGTCAAGTTCTTCTTTCCCTTCCGGTGACCTCCAGCTGATAACATCCCTGCCGTCCACCACATATGTCCCCACCTGTGAAGACAGTCCTACCGCAGTGACGGATGGGGCATCTATTTTCCCGACCGCCTGATACACGGCTTTTATCCATGCCTCACACTCGGCACCCTTATATGTTTCTTTCACCTTTCTTACCGTGCCGTCTGTATACCACTGAAGCAGCTTCACAGATGACGTCCCCAGATCGATTCCAAGTATACTCTGTCTCAAAATTGAAACACCGCCTTTATGAATCCTTTCGGCCTGCTTCTTACCATTGCAAGCCCTTCTTCAAATTCCTCCAGATTCAGTTTCTTACTCACAAAACTCTCTATATCAATCAGGCCTTCAGCCATATACGAAACAGCCTTTTTATGCATGTTCCAGTTGTTTCCTGCTCCGACCACCCTGAGGTTGTTGATATGGATATCGTCCATGCGGATGCTCATCGTTTTCCCCCTGCCATATCCGGCAAGTGCAACCGTTCCACCTTTTCTTGCAATCTTGAGGCAATTCTGTATGCAGGATTCTATCCCAGTGGCATCAATCACCACATCGGAGCCGCCCGGATGCAGTCCTTTCATGACTTCCACAACATCCTCTTTTTCCGTTTCTATGGTAGCGCAGGCTCCCAGATTTCTTGCTTCCTCCAGCCGTTTTCCGGTGGACGCACATACTACGATCCTGCGCATCCCCATCGCCTTTGCCGCAGCCAGCATACACAGGCCGATGGAACCGGCCCCCATGATCGTCAGGGTATCCCCGAATTTTGCGCCTGCCTTCTCAAGCGTGCCGAGCGCCACCCCAAGAGGCTCGCACAGTGCCCCGTGGTCAAAGGACACCTGTCCGGGAAGTTCACAGAGACCATAGGCGGGCACAATCACATACTCCGCATAGGCTCCGTTTCGTTTGAACCCGATCTCCTCAAATTCATTACAGTATCTCCAGTTCCCACTCCTGCACGCATCACATTTCAGGCAGACCACATCATTGCTCCCGATCACACGTTTTCCAATCCACGCTTCATCCTCTGCACTTCCCACGCTGTCAACAATCCCGCTCCATTCGTGTCCCGGAATCAGGGGGTAGTTTGCCGGGATATTGCCGTCTATCACCTCCAGATCCGTGGCGCAGATGGCCGCGGACTTTACTTTCACACGCACAAAACCGGCCGGCGGCTCCGGCTTTTCCACCTCTTTCAGTAAAACGGTTCCCGGTTTCTCAACTACAATTGCCTTCATGTTTTCATTCCTCCTCACAATTTTATTTTCCTGACCGCCTGATTCAGTGCCATCGCTGCAGCCCCGTAACAGGCACACCCCGCATCTGTTCTGGAAAATGCTGCCCTGTCATTGATCCGGGTTACAGGCTCCATAAAAAATCTTTCGCTCTCCATAAGTTCCCCGCACAGAATGATATCCGTTATATGAAATATTTTTCGCATATTATAAATCGAAATGCCAAGCTTCGTCCCCATATCCTCAAATAGTGCCTTCGCCTGTGTTTCCCCCGCACCGGCGGCTTCTATCAGGCTTTCCAGAGTTCTTCCTGAAAGCTTTTCCAAACCATTGACCGAGGCATAGGCTTCCAGACATCCCCTGTCTTTGAAGGAATCTGTGTCCTTGTCCCATGCGGCCAGTGTATGGGCGATTTCAAAGCGTCCCGTCCCCTTCAGAATAACAGCGTCAAGCATCACTGCCATGCCGATCCCCCTGTCAATTCGAAGAAGGATGGCGTTTTGCACCTCGTTAGTTTCGGCATAGGCGTGAAGGATACAGTTCGGATCGTGCTCCAGCCAGACAGAAATTCCATATCTCTCCTCAAGCAGCGCTGCCAGAGGCACGCTGTCCCATCCTCCACACTGGGCAATACTCACAGAAATCCCGTTTTCGGCATCCACGACACCCTGCATGGCTGCGCCGATCCCGATGATTTCAAACTTTTTACTCTCTTCGTCTGTAAGCGCCTGATCCAGAATCCTATTGATGCAGCCGAGTAATTGCTCTTTGCTGCTGTAGCATGTTGGACAGTTCCACGTCTTCAGCGTCTCACTCTTCAGATTCACAAGCGCCGCTTTCATCCCTGTAATATTGACATCTATCCCCAGTGTACAGTACCTGCTGCCATCCACTTCCAGATAAGACGGCGTCCGCCCCGGCCCCGTGTTCCCATCCGGCTTTTGTTCAGTTACAAAGCCATTGCCGATCAGACGCGCCGTAATATTGGAAACGGCGCCCCAGCTCATCCCTGTCACTGCCTCTATCTGCTTGCGTGTGATCTGCTTCTCCTCCCGGATCAGATGGAAAATGTCGATGCAGTTTTCGTGTTTCATGTACTCCTGATTCATAAACCTTTTCAATGCGCGGAGTCCTCCTTGACTATTATATCACTCGATGATATAATCATTTTATCACCCGGAAATAGAATCGTCAATAAGGAGAATGTCATATGTTAAAAGAGGAAATCATGGCGGTAAAAACGCTGGATCACCAGATCGCAGTCTTCTATCTCGGTCAGGAAGGTTTCCTGATCCGGTATCAGGGGACATCCATCCTGATCGATGCTTATCTTTCAGATTACGTAGACAGGAATTGCTGTACAGACAGTGTGGTATGGAAAAGGAAATACGATGCACCAATCGACGCGTCAGAACTGGATTTTATAGATTATGTATTCTGTACACATCCCCATTTCGATCATGCAGACCCGGACACAATCGCAGTCCTCAATAAAGTAAACAAGAATATCACTTATATTATTCCTTACTCATTGGAGGAATTGATGATCTCTTACGGGATACCAGAAGACCGGATTCGATGTGCCGATGCAGATCAGGAGATGAAACTTTCGAAGCTGCTCGTGACACCTGTGCCCGCCGCACACGAGCAGCTTCATAAGGATGAGAATGGACATTATAAAGAACTGGGATATCGGATACAGTTCGGAGAGGATGTTACTATTTTCCATGCCGGAGACTGCTGCCCTTATGACGGGCTGAGTGAACGGCTGAAAGGGGTGGATATTGGATTTCTTCCCGTGAACGGACGCGATTATTACCGCTTAAGAGAGGATATCATCGGGAACATGGACAGCAGCGAAGCCATACTGCTTGCGAAAGAGACGGGTATGAGCCTCCTTGTCCCCATGCATTTCGACTTGTATGCCGTGAATGAAGTAAACCCGGCTCATTTCGTTGACCGTCTCTTTGCACTGAACCGGATGCAGAGATTTCACATATTTGCCCCGGGGGAAAGTTACATCTTCGGAAAATAAGGCTGCCAATAAGTCTTTAATTACGAATCGCCAGTTCCGGCAAATGCCGGTTCTGGCGATCCAGATTTGTTCCGTTAAGATAATCATTTTTGACTATTTTATTTCAGTAAATTTTTAATCTTTTCAACACAAACATCAACAAAAGCATCGAATTTCACATGATCAAACAGGTCATAATATGCTTGATTGTGCACTTTGAAGTCAGGAGACTGCACCTCGTCATTACTGGGAACATACTCCCAATATGCCCACCAGTTATTGGTACTTGGTAGTATCAAATATTAAAGTTTTGCCTGTTCTGCACTGATCTTCCCAGCATCCACACGCTCTACAATTGGCTCTGCCGCTGCATGTCTGTGCACTGCCAAAGAATGGCTATTACTATTGCAACTCCGTATATTTCTTTTTACTTCCATACACTTTACTTACTTCATATTTTGCAGCATTTTTCTTCATTTTTGTACGGATAATGTCTTCCACATCCGCATCTATGGCGTCTGCCATGAGCAGACAGTAAACCATCACATCCGCGAGTTCATCCTTCATCTGGTCCCGCTTCTCTTCCACCGATGTATCTTCTGCCGACCATTGAAACAATTCCAAAAGCTCTGCCGCCTCAAGATTTATGGAAATGGCGAGGTCTTTTGGATTATGAAACTGTTTCCAGTTACGCTCATCGCGGAATGCGAGCACTTCTTCCATGAGTTCTTTCATACTGTACCTCCTGAATTATTTTAACTCATCTACAAACCTTAAATATTTTTTCCCAGTTCATATGCCTGTGCCGGATAGTCCGTTTTCTGCAATGCATCCACATCGGCACACTCCACGCCTACTACCGTCCCTGCGATTTCCCAGTCCAGAAACTTTGTCATTCCTTTAAAGGATGCACGGGTGCACGTTCTTAAATGCCGCATCAAAACGATAAACCTCGTGTCCTGTCTCTTCCGCCCCTTTTATAAACTCAGATGCGAGCATCGCGGTCGTTCCGTTTTTGTGGGCGCTTCCTGTAATCATTAAGATCTTCATAGATATGTCCTCCTTAGTATGTTTTATATATTGCTTAATGGACGAAATTCTCCATTTCGTTTTGATTTTTGATAATCCAGATCAGCCAGTTTGTAAATTCAACTGCTAAATGCTTTTGATGGGCGTTGACTATTATTGGGGGACATAACACAGGAAATTCAACTGCTAACCTGCATTCTATCCCAACAGGCGTATCTCTAAATTGGTGTCTTACACCGCCGATAATCGTCCCGTCTTCCAGTTTTGCCACCCCTGCTGACTGGTAAGTAAATTTAGGGTTTTTAGGTTCTGTAAGCCCACTTTCATCACCAAATGTTATAAAGAATTGTACCGGTACCGGAGCATTCCCGGTTGTTTCAATCACTTCTAAAACACCGTTTTTATCTGGTGTTAATACATAATGTTCAGGGTAGACTGATAAATTCACTCTTCGGTGTTCTTTTGCAGCTTCTACCATTAACAAATCCAGTAGTTTACTGAATTTATCAACAGATATCCCATTTGCCAGTATTGTTGTTCTCGCTACACGTCGTTTTTTGCCAGATAGCCTGCCTGCAATTTTCATCACATATTTGCTAAAAAACAGTTTTTTTCTCAAGGTCTTCCTGATTTCATCATCAGATAATTGAACCTTCCATTTTGTTAATTTATCACTCATTTCTGATATTGATGCTTTTTGTGGTATTTTTATATGCAGGGTTTTATATGCTTTTTTTATTCTTTGTTTTTTCCAGACTTCCATATCTTGCTGGGTGAACTGCTTTCTATTAATTAAAACTTTTATATTAACATCTTTCATTTTACTTCATCCCCTATTTATTTATCTATTTTATTATCTATCCGAAGGCGGGAAAACTCAAGTAAGATTTTATACTGTTTTGTCACATTAACAATCAGACCTTTTGATTAAGTCTAATCAGCCTCGGGAAAATGTTGATTTAGCCAATCAACAATTGTATTAACTGCCAGCATATGATTCCCAATTTGACAATGTTGTTCGCCGCCCTCTGCCACGGTAAACATCCTGCAAGTCAGGCTTTTTGCATTATGTATGGAACTTTTCAGCCGGTAAAATTGAATCGACGGTATATAATGATCTTTCTCTCCAGCCAGCAAGAGCACATCCTGCGTAATCAAATCCGTGATCCCTAAAAGGTTGTGATGAGATAGATTTTGATAAAACTCAAAAGGTGTTTTTGTTCCTGTAATATGCATCCCTTGATTTACCGCCCAATCAGCCAGAACACTTTTCTTTACAATCTTACCAACCAGCCCATTGAGAAGTCGCTTCCATTTTTTATAATAAGCAAGCCGGATGATTCGGCAGATAGGAGCAGGAAATACATTTGTCATTACTTCCAGCCCGTCATCCATTACATCGTATGCGGCAACAGCTGATATTCTTTTTTCATAGGCAGCACTTCGCAAAGCAAAATAACCACCCCATGAGATTCCAACAAAAGCACATCTTTTAATATGGAAGTAATCTAAAATGGCAGATGTGGCATTTTCAAAATCAAAACGGAAGTATAAGTTTTCCCGAAGACATTTCCCCTGTCCCGGCCCGTCAAAAAGAATAATTTCAAAGCCTTTAGATACAAGGTCATGCACCTGCAATACAAATTCTTCAATAAAGGAATCATATCCCCCACAGACAACGACCGTTCCCTTCAAATACGTGGGAGACAGTTTCAGGCAATATAGATTTTTTCCTTCAAAGGGAACCTGTATTTTTTCATAGTGTAATTGCAGCTCCAAATCAAAGGCACGGTAAAAATTCTTAATACATTTACTATAAGTATCATCCTTTCGTTCATCAGTGGATTTTAAGAAAAACTCAGCCATACGATAATAATAGGCCGCATGAAGATAGTGTTTTTTGCTTTCAGCACTTCCGCCCATATCCGACCAGACTGTATACCATTCTTCAAACGTTCGTACACTTGGAAGATTCATCTTAATTTCTTTACTGTTACATGCCAAATCGCCATAAGTTAAAACCCTGTTGATTTGAAAATTAAACTGCGGAATAGGATTTATCATTGTATAACTCATTGTTACCTCCCCCCTTCCTTCTGTTAAGTTACTTAACAGAAAAAGCAAAAAATATTCCAGCCATATCTATACTTTTACGATAGTTCCTTCCACATCTTTTGAACATCAATGGCCAGCGACGAAAGAATATCAACTGTTTCCGGCGGATATTTGTTCAATATGGCAGTCAGCTTTTCCCTCAGTAAAATATGCTGCTTATCATGTAAATCAGAAACTTTTTCTCCTTTTTCCGTAAGAGATAAGATAACTTCATTATCCGTATCTGGAGAAACTCTTTTTTCAATAAAACCCTTTTTGACAAGTCTGCTGACCGCTTGGGACGCAGCACTTCTTGAAGTTCCCTGCAATTTTGCCAAATCAGTTATATTGATATTTTCATGTGCCCGTATAGCTGCAATGGTATGAATTTCAGCCAAATAAATTTTAGGTTCAACATCATAGGTGTGTGTCGATTTTTCCAGAGCTGAGTATTGATTTATCGTCTGGAGAAATAATTCACATAATTGATCTACAGGTAAATTATTCATTGCATCCCTCCTCTGTTAATCTACTTAACAGAATACGGCGTATATCTGTTTATGTCAAGCGGATTTATAGTAAATATGACATTTGAAGCTTCAATTTCGGTGAAATTAACAGGGGGCATCATGATTCTCCCTAACCATAATCCCCCCTGTACTGGCGTTATCTTAGTCTGGCCAGCATCTTATTACTCAATGTCCTGAATACCTGACAATAATTCTGAAAACCAGTCTGCCCGATTATATAAATGTTTGGCATATAAGCCATCCGCCTTTTTGAATATGCTATCCGTTCTAAACCATTATCCACAGATGTATGGTTACTCAACGCTACATCGACCTTTTCTCTTTTTGCTTCACCTAAGAAATAATCCAAAGATTTTAAATAGATCTGCACACCGTCCCCTGTCCACGGAGGTGTTGTACCACCCCACAATGCAGCCATGTGAACTTCCCCGCCTTCCTTTACCGGGAAAATATAACTAAGGCCTCCCGGCGTATGGCCCGGAGTTCCATAAACATGAATCACCTTATCTCCCAGTGTTATGGTATCTCCATCCTCTATATAGACACTTATCTCATAATCCTTCCACGTTTCCGGCCTGTCACCTTTTACCGGATGATCTTTCCAATAAATATCATCCACTTCCGACAGATACGTTTCCACATGGTATTTTTCAACCAGCCATCTGCCGCAACCGGTATGATCTACATGCCCATGAGTTAATACTAATTTTTTTATATAATCCGAATTCCAGCCAACATCTTTAATGGCCCCTACAATTGCGTCAAAAGCCTCTTTTCTGGGCCAGATAGCATCAATGACTATAAGCCCTTCTGAAGTTTTCAGCACAAAACAGTTTGTTTCTTTCTGTGCAACAATCAATAAATCGTCAAAAATCAAAGCATGGGTGAAAAAAGTCATGTCCTCCATTGCCCTGATCGTCATCTCATTAACAACCGGAATATTCATTCTATCCATATTATTTTTTCTCCTCTGTACAATCATTTATCATCTTAATGCACAGAGGATTAGCGGTTCTTAGCATGCATCTTTAGAAATCTTTTCATTCCCTCAGCCTTTCTGCAATCTCATGGATTATTACCCCTGCTTATTTCAAATTTCCAAACCAAATAGAATTTTATCGTTCTGACATATATTTTTGTATTTCATCTGGAGTCAGTTTCCGTATCTGTGTATTTTCATATTCTCTGTATTCTTCGATAGTGAAAACAGGTGCCATACTTTCACACGTTTTTCCCTTATTCTTTTTTAGATATAACTGCAAATCTTCGCTGCCAGCAAAGATTTTATATGAAAGTCTGCCTTTGTCACTTCTTATCTCATAAATACCACACGGCTTTTTCATACTATAATCAGCGGTACGCAAATACAATTTTGCAATTTCAAGTGACTTAAAAGGAAAATTCCACCGCTGTAATCCTCTTTTAGGATCATGTTCAATACAAATGCACCGTCCACAGGTTCCGCATATGTACTGGGTATGATTTACCAAACAATCAATCGGATTTAATAATGGAGTTATTCTATTTTCATCTACATAACATTCCATACACATATCGTAATCCCCTCTCTTTATAATTCTAACTTGACTATTTCTTTCTTAATTTTATATAGCTCAAACTATCTTTCAATTATAAATTTCACGGTTTCCTTCAACTGATCACTAAATTCTTCGAGATCTTCAAAACAAATTGCACCTTCATTCATAAGTGAAATAATATTGTAAATCAGTTTCGACCGGCTCATTTCTGCTCTAACACCAGTTTTCTTCTTATCCTTTTTTATTCGCTCTTCCAATCTCCAAAATTTATCAGATGGATTTGCATGTTCATTTAGTAAGTTTATATATTCCTTATTGAGCCTGTCCATATAGGCTTCCTGCCAGCCCGCTATTTTACTCCTGAAAAGCTTCCAATCTTTTTCCGTAAATCCTCTTTCCTGCAAAAATATCACCCCAATTACTTTATCATATTCACATTATAGAACCTGATGCAACTCGGATATACATATAAATATCTTCTGCACACTCTTCTGTACAATTCCAATACCTTTTTATCGCAGGCGAGGCCCCTTAAATAATCTAGCAAATGCGACAATTAATCTTCTGGAACTGTTTTACTGCATACATCCTCCACTAATGGGAGATAAACTTCATAAGCTTTTTGATTCAGCTGAACTATCTGCTCTGCAATCTGAAATTTTCTTTCATCCATTAAATTACCTTGGAATATTTGAGAGCATCCTTTATCGCTTCTATCTTTTCCACTGGCGGATGTTTCCTCGGTTGTTTCAATTTCTCCACCACATTAGGTGCATCGTATACTATCAAACCTAAAGACCTCTTTACTTCTGCAATATATGCAGTATGTACTTTAACTTCATATTTCATCTCAACATACTCTTGTATCATTTTATATGTAATTTTAGGTTTCGGCTGATACTCCTGCCCATTGAAGTCAGAGTGGATACCTGTTTTATACACAAAAGTTATCTTCAACGGCTCCTCCACTCCCTCATCATTATAACCGCCGATCATTATTCTTTCAACCACACTTTCAAAAACCACTCTATCGAAGCTCTCCAATATTTCCCCCGAACTTAACCTTTTCCGAAACGCTTTAATCCGTGCTTTTGTACTTTCCTTATTCTTATTTTGCTCTATCAACTGCATCTGCTTTTCTTCTCTAGCTTTGTTGTAAGACATATCATGTACCTCCAATCTGATTTTTTTTAAAAATCCAGATTGGCAGGTGGCGAACGGCAACCAGCAGAAAAAACCGTAAAGGTACAATAACCCTCACGACAATAAGCATAGATAGTTGCTACTTTTAATAAGCAGCGGTGTAGCCAAATTCGACCAACACATAAAAATTTCCTTCAAACTCAAGAACGGGTCTGGAGGGCAACATTCTGTTCGGGCATGACAAATTCCACATCAACACCTCTCTATTATCGTTCATAATTCTCTTTCTTTTTCAATTTGGAATACCCAGAGAGTTTATCCACGGCACGAGAAACACTTGGTTGAAAGAAAATATCTTTACCTCTATTGCTCTCGTACATAAAATCTCTTAATGGCTTGCTTGTATATTGGGAGAAATCGCCGTATATAGCAAATTTCACTCCATAATTTATAAACTTTTGAAGTATCCCTCCTGCCATACAGGTACTCAAAATGAAAAAATCCTCTACAATCGCTTCTTTATTTACCGCAATATTTTTACATCCAGTTTCATATTTTATACTCATAATCAAATCCAACGCTGACTGAACATCCGTGATTAAGTGTTCATCGCTATGAATAACAGCAACAGACACATTATTCTTTTTTACAACTTCTGTTTTCATTTTTACCTCCATAAATTCTATATTGTTTTTATTACCGACTTCGTTTGCCAACGATTGCTTTTATATCGCAAAGCAACAATTACACTTGATACACACCATCCGCAGCAAGAAGCTATCGCAATCGCAAGAAGCCCTAATTTCCCTATAAAAAGAATAGTAACGAGCATTTTCACCATAATGGAAGCAAGTGAGTAAATCCCCGCAATCAGCGTATCGCCTGCTCCTGACAGGACACCGCCTAAACCGTATATTATGGCATTAACTGGATAAAACCACAAACAAACTTTGAAGTAGCTATAACCACTTAAAATCATTGCTTTGTTATTACCAATAATCAATCCCAATATTTGCTTCCCGCCTAGTAACAATGCGGCAGACAGCGTTATTGTGACCGCAATAGAAAGAACTACACCGAATCTCGTTCCTCGTTTCATTCGCTCCATTTCATTCGCACCAATGTTTTGCCCCGCAAAAATACTCAAAGAATTTCCGAGAGCTTGAACAGGTAATAGAATAAAGGCTTCGATACGACTTGCGGCAGTCATTCCACCAATACTGGGATTACCTAATTGATTGATAAAACCTTGCACAATTAACATTCCCATAAAAACAGCTAACTGTTGGATGATAATAGGCATACATATTTTTAAGGATAAGGCGAACAATCCCTTATCAAATCCCCAATCTTCTTTTTTCGGTATCGTCATAGGGAATTTCTTTTGTAATTGAATGAGCAGATAAATACTCGAAATTGCCTGTGCAATAATTGTAGAAACTGCAATTCCCACAACACCGCCGCCGTTCTTGACAAATATAACATTCAGAATCAAGTTGATAACGGACGATACAACCAGAGCATATAAGGGCAATTTTGTTTCTCCATAGCTTCTCATAATTGCACCGAGTAAATTATATAAAATGGAAAAAGGAATGCCTAAAAACACCACTCGCAGATAAATACAAGCAATCTCTAATAGTTCATCTGGTGTCTTTGTAAGTTGCAATAGTGGCTTTGCAAGCACTGCTCCTCCAAATGCCATCACAAGTCCCAGAGCCAACAAAAAGATAGACATAGTGGCAATCAATCTTTTTATCTGTTCAAATTGCTTTGCTCCGAAAAATTGAGCAAGCAATATCGTAATGCCAATAGCAAATCCCAATATAATGGATACAAAAAGCAAATATATTGGAACAGAGACACCTATTGCGGATAATGCACTATCATTAACCAATCGACCTGCAACAACTGCGTCAATGACATTGTAAAGTTGTTGCAATAAAGTTCCTAAAAAAATCGGAATAGAAAACAGCACTAATTGTTTTTTTATATTGCCAGAAGTCAAATCCATCATCTGACCCGTTGGCTTCTTTGTATTATTCATTTCAACCTCCTGTTAATCATATAAATCATCAATCAAATGGTCAGTCATAAAATCAAAAACTTCTAAATGATTTTGCGGTAAAATATCTTTATTTTTGATATTCATAATCAGCGAATAGATAACTGAAATAGCCATATTTGCATCAACTCTAAATTTCAAAGTAGGATGGCAAAGAAATAGTTTCTTACTTAATTCTCCTGCTCTTTCCATTTCTTTTGCCTGTTCCTCAGATACTTTATTCATCAAAATTGTATAATCGGCTGTATCCGAGCCATACAAAAAGGAATTCTTATCATACTCCCGATAGATAAGTTTCAAAGCACTTGCAACACCTGATTTTCCTTTTTCTTTTTCCATTGCTGCCATAGCCATTTTGCAAATTTCACGCTGTACTGAGCATAACACTTCACAAAACAATGCTTCTTTTGACTCAAAAAAAAGATAAAATGCTCCTTTTGATATACCAACCTGTTTGCAAAGTTCATCAACACTTGTTTTTTTATAGCCATACTGTGTCCAACTCTGCTTGCAAATGTCAATCAAACTTTTTCTAATATTTTCTTTTTCTCTTTCTGAAAAACTCCTTGCCATAATCAAATCTCCTCTCTATGACTTAAAATACTATTTTGGTCATAGATATAATATCACCCAGATTTCCAAAAGTCAAGTAGGAGAAAAAATTTATTTTTCATTCATAGAGTGTTTATATTTCTTGTAACAAGAAGTAAAGCATCTTATTATAGGCATTTTCACATCGTTTCATAAGAAGTCATAAATCCGTACAATATAATAGAAACATTATATTGATACAAGGTGGTGAGCTTATGGATGAGAGAAACAACGACTTCAACTTTGATTTTACGCCGATAGGACAGGCAATCAAGAAAAATCGTGAAGCCAGAGGAATGACGAGAGAACAGCTTTCAGGGATAATCGGCTATGCTCCCAGACACATTCAATCTATCGAGAATGAGGGTAAATATCCAAGCATCGAACTGTTTATTCAGCTTATCACGATGTTTGATGTGTCGGTTGACGAATACATATTCCCGAATCCTGTCATGGATTTTAAGTACGACATCTTAAAGCATCCCAATGTAAGGCTGACAGCAGACGGAGGACAGCCGCCGTATATCCACGGCGAGCCGACACAGGCGGTTGCGACCTTTGTGTTTGACAGCACGGTTCCAAAGGACGCCGTCATGCTTCCAGCGGTCAGCACATCCTATGAACTTCTGTCCGAGGAGGACTTGGAAGAATGATTCAACATCTAAAGGAGGATTTTATCTATGAAATTTTTTAAGAAGAACGAGAAGAAAGAAACCGTCAAGCTGCCTATGGGCAGGAAGAGCAAGCGGGCAATGGCTGTCTATGCGGCACTGGTATTGTGCCTGACCTGCTTTACCACGACTGCCCTTGCCACCAATGACCCGATTACCGTCGTCAATAATCTTTCCGACTTTATCTTCAGACTTATCCGAGCCGTCGGTATGATTCTGCTCGGCTTTGGTATCGTGCAGATTGGTCTTTCCCTCAAATCCCACGACCCCTCACAGAGAGCCAACGGTTTCCTGACTTTAGCAGGCGACGTGGTCATTACCTTTGCAAAGGAAATCCTGACACTGATTACAGGCTGAAAAACGAGCCGTGTATCTTAAAAAGGACACGGCTCGTACAATAACAATTATGGTTTAAATAACTTTTCTAATTCATTAGCATTTACTTGTTTCAGATAATTGTCTCTACAATAACAATTATTACATTTTCTTACTTTTAATATGTTTTCATCAAAACCAGATTCATTTAGTGATGAAATAAGAGCTTGTTTGGCAGATGGAAATAAAGGAACATCATTAACTTTTACATAAGGATTATCTAAAAGAACTTCGACCAAGTACTTTTTGAAAGGAATGCGTTTGTTTGTATCATGTATAGTAAACATTTTAGCCTGTATAGTATGATTTTCCATGTTTTGTTTGAATTCAGATACATATTCGTCCACAGACGAATAATATTTTTCTTCCTCAGTCATACCATCTTGCCAATATATGGGGTTGTTCTTTGTTATACATAGGTTAGGTAAATTTTTATCTAACAGAAATTCGTTACTAAGTTTGAAACAAACAGGACCATATAAGTTTTGGCGCGGAAAATACCCATGTAAGTCAACAATATCAAAAAAAATATCATTTCAAACATGGAAGTGTTTATCAATGTCGTCTGATGACTGAGAAGTCATTGCCAAGCCTCTATTTTCTATTTCCGCTCTGGATAAAAGGCCTTTTTGATTAATTAGCGTACAAGAAGTTTTTACAGTATTTGCATGAAAAAAATATTGAAAATTTCTGCTTTTTAAAAATTCATATAATTTGACTGGAGAAATTTCTATCATATATATCACGTCCTTTAATGTACATAGCCATTTTGTCTTGCGGATGCATACGCAGATTAAGTGGTTATTTTTATATAAATTATATCACTCCCGTTTGTTGTTTTCTACTACAATGGTTAATTATGTCGAAAGCTTTTTTATACTAGGAGGAAGGTACAATGGGAGAATTAAGAACAAGAAAAAGAGGTAAAACATGGGAATATAGTTTTGAAGGGGCACGCATTGGTGGGAAGCGTAATCCTATTTCTAAGGGTGCATTCAGGACAAAGGCAGATGCCATAACAGCTGGAACTAAAGCAAAGGCAGAATACGATCAATCCAGTAGAGTCTTCAAACCCTCAACAATTTCAGTTGCAGATTATCTGGATTATTGGTTTAAAAACTATGTTCAAAAGCATCTCTCGTATAATACTCAGAGAGATTATGAAAGTAAAATACGAATCCATATAAAACCCTTTATGGGAAAATATCGTCTTGCCTCACTGGAGTCCGATATCATTCAGCTTTGGGTGGATGATTTAAAAATCAAAAAGGGACTGTCTAAAAGCATGATTTCTAATGCGTTGGCTTGCCTGTCTGGGGCTTTAAACTATGCCGTGCAACCGCGTAAATATATAAAATACAATCCCTGTGACTATGTAAAAGTGCCGAAAGTCCCAATAAACCAAGATGCACAAGCAAAAACTGATTATATACTACCTCTTGAAGAATAGGAGAAAATTATTTCATACTTTTCTGACACACACTTTTATCTGCCCTTGATGACAGGTTTTTACGCCGGGACACGCATAGGCGAAAGTTATGGTATTGATCTGCTAAAAGATATTGATTTTGAGAATAGAACTCTATCAATAAGCCACCAAATGCAAAAACGTGATGATAAAAGGTAGGTTTTCTGTAATCCCAAACATGACTCTTTCCGTACAATTAAGATAGAGAATGAATTATTAAATGAAATATTGACTAGAAAGAAAAACATGCTGAAATATGGTCCGTATTATTTGAAGACTTATTTGGATAACGACGGAACTATCGTTCAGGCTAGGGCTGATATTTTGGTGCCTTATAAGGAAATATGGCCCGATGCTGTTAAAGAGAACGGTGAGCTAACAAACACAGACACGTTTAAATACTGCGCCAGGGTAATTCACTATTCCCTAAACAATCCATTATTCCATCACCACTGCCTGCGCCATACCCACGGAACCATACTTGCTGAAAATGGAGCCTGGCCAAGAACGGTTATGGAACGGCTGGGACACAAAGATATTAAAACCACCCTAGAGAGGTATGTCTTTAATACGGATAAACTGCAAAACGACGCCGTTGAAATTTTTGAAAGAGCTGTTAAATAATTCTGCCTACCCCATGAAAAAAGGGTAGGCAAATGGTAGACAAAACACTTATTTTGTTGGATAAATCTATTGCCAATCCGCCTATTTACGGGTCAAAAGCGCGACCGTCTCAACGTGCACCGTCTCACAAAACTGATCCACCCCCACGCACTTGACAACCTCATACCCCCGCCCCTGCATCATCTCCAAATCCCGCGCCAGACTTGTTACTTTACAGGAGATATACACGATTTTATCCACCTGATAGTCCAGTATCTTCGGCAGTGCTTTCGGGTGTATCCCGTCCCTCGGCGGGTCGAGCACAATCACATCCGGCTTCTCTTCTATCTCATCTAAAACTTTGAACACATCCCCTGCAATGAACCTGCAGTTATCCAGACCGTTTCTTTTTGCGTTCTCTCGGGCGGCCTCAACGGCCTCCTCGACGATCTCTACTCCGATGACCTGTTTTGCCACAGGGGCGAGTACCTGGGCAATGGTGCCTGTCCCGCTGAACAGGTCGAATACCGTCATATCCTTGATGTCCCCGATATATTCGCGCACGGTATTGTACAGGACTTCGGCGCCTCTGGAATTGGGCTGGAAGAAGGAAAACGGCGTGATTTTAAATTCCATTCCCATGATCTGTTCATAAAAGTAATCCTGTCCGTAAAGAATCCGAGTCTCATCACTCTGTACCACATCAGAAAGTGAATCATTAAGAATGTGCAAGATTCCAACAATCCTGCCTTCCAACTCCAGAGCCAGAAGTTTATCAACCAATGGTTGCAGGTCGTACTCTTCCTGTGTGGTTGTCACCAAATTCACCAGAATTTCTCCGGTTGTGTCTCCCCGTCTCAGCAGTAAATGGCGGAGGTATCCTTCGTGCTGCATTTTTTTGTAATAACCGGCGCCTTTTTCTTTGAAATACTCCAGCACGCAGAGAAGGATACGGTTCATGTCCGGGTGCACAAGCCTGCAATCTCCGGCCGTGAGTACATCGTAGGTACTGCCTTTTTTATGGAGGCCCAGTGAAAGGGGGCCGTCTTTGTATTCGTCGCCAAAGGAAAACTCCATCTTGTTACGGTACTCGAATTCCTTCGGGCTTGCCTGAATTCCCTCGAATTCATATTCTGTTTTTACAGCCGAATCGATTATTTCTTTGATCTGCTGTGCCTTCATTTTCAGCTGTTCCTCATAAGGCATAGTCTGATACATGCAGCCGCCGCAGGCAGGGAATATGCTGCAGACAGGGTCCCTTTTTTCCAGAGGGGACTTTTCCATGACTTCCAGAAGCCGCCCTTCTGCATTTCCTCTTTTAAATTTATTGACAACGAAACGGATCTTCTGCCCCGGGATTCCATTTTTTACTGTCACATAGCGTTCTTCCTCTGCGATCCAAACAAGGCCTTTATTGGGGAATTCCACCTTTTCTATCGTGCCTTCATATACTTGTCCTTTTTTCATCTCTGCCTCCAGTCCTATAACCTTTGTTTCTTATAACGTAAAAATAGACAGGGTGCAGTAAAGCTCCACATCCTGTCCATTATTCGCTTTATTCATTCCATAGCCGTAAGCCTTAACAGCTGGCCAGCCCGCAGGGCCTTGATTCCAGGATTCCCTTTTGGTATTTGGTTTTCTATACCTGGTCTTCCTCACTAAAATAATCGTCAAAATCATCATCGAAATCTTCTTCAAAATCCTCCAGATAATCTGGTGTGAAGAAACGGTATACTGCATATGCAATAGCAGCTACTGCCGCTACAGCTCCAACGATTGCCAGAACCCAGAGTACTGTATTTTTCTGCTTTTCGTCTTCTTTCTTACGCAGTAATTCATTCAGTTTTGTTTCAGCGATTAATTCCTCTACTTTGCTCATATTATCCACGTCCTTTCCCCGTCTTATCAATACAGGTTTACTTTAAGTTATTATATCACTATCATTTTCAGATTACTACTCATTTATGCCAAATTTTCATTTTAATTGCAAAAATTGTAACCCTTTAACTTATTTTCTGAAGGCGTGCAAATGATGCAAACATTTTTTTAACTCCGGCGGAGTCAAATTGTACCGTCACTTCAAAGTCACGGCCACCCTCAGTTACATCGGTTACCAGCCCTTCGCCGAACTTTATGTGTCTGACCCTGTCTCCAACCGTATAGTCGAGTCCCTTTTCCTTCGAAACAGCAAATTGTTTTGCCGTTTTACCTGTGGTGAAGGCTTTCTGCTTGAACGCCTGTTTTGCCTGGAAATAAGCGTTCTGGGTCGGCATTTCGACATCTTCCTCGAATGTATTCCCGTTTTCCATCAGTTCGGATGGGATTTCTTTCAGGAAACGGGATGTTTTATTGTACTGCGTCTCCCCGCGGATCATTCTTCTTCTCGCACAGCTGACTGTCAGTTCCTTCTCGGCACGTGTGATTCCCACATAGCAGAGCCTGCGCTCCTCTTCCAGCTCTTCATTGTCATCTGATGTGATGGTCATATAGCTCGGGAAAAGTCCATCTTCCATCCCGGCCAGATAAACACGGGGAAATTCCAGACCTTTTGCACTATGTAATGTCATCAGGATGACGTAATCCTGTGCTTCATCCAGACTGTCAATATCTGCAACCAGAGCTACCTCCTCCAGAAAACCGCTCAGGGTAGGCTTCTCATCCTCATCTGCGCATTTTTCCTCATACGTGGCAATCTTACTTAACAACTCATCGATATTTTCAATCCTTGTCTGGGCATCTTCCTTGTCCACAGCCTCCAGATTTTCCACATAGCCTGTCTTTTCAATGATTTCTTTCATCAGGTCAGAAATACTCTCGTTCCGGGCAAATCCCTTGAAATATTCAATCAATGCCACAAAGGAGTCGAGCTTTGCGGCACTCCTCCCGATATTCGGGATCAGGTCCAGTCCCTGAAGTGCTTCATAAAAACCGATTTCTCTTTCCAGGGCGGATTCCTGCACTCTGTTGATCGTCGTCAGTCCGATTCCCCGCTTCGGGACATTGATAATACGCCTTACCGCCAGATCGTCCTTCCCATTGTCAATGGTCTTTAAATATGCCAGAAGGTCTTTGATCTCGCGGCGCGCATAGAAATTGATGCCTCCTACGATTTTATACGGAATATTTGCAGCCACAAATTTCTCCTCGAACAGACGTGACTGGGCATTCGTACGGTATAAGATGGCATGGTCGTTATAAGCAGCACCGTTGCTGACATTCTTCTTAATATCCCCTGCAATAAAATCTGCCTCATCATACCCGGTATCAAACTGGCGCAGCTGAATCTTCTCGCCTTCCCCGTTTTCCGTCCAAAGAGACTTATCCTTACGGCCCACATTGTTTCTGATCACGGCATTTGCCGCATTCAGAATATTGCCGGTGGACCGGTAATTCTGTTCCAGCTTGATCACTCTGGCGTCATGGTATTCCTGCTCGAAGTTCAGTATATTCTTGATGTTTGCCCCGCGGAACTTGTAGATAGACTGGTCGTCATCACCTACCACGCACAGATTCTTGTATTTTCCCGCAAGAAGGCTCACAAACTTGAACTGGACCGTATTCGTATCCTGATACTCATCCACCATAATATAGCGGAAACGTTCCTGATAATACTCCAGAATATCCGGCTGGGTCTGGAACAACTGCACCGTCTTCACAAGCAGGTCGTCAAAATCAAGTGCGTTATTCGCGCGGAGCTGTTTTTCATACTCCCGGTAAACCTTCGCGATTTTCTGCTTTCCATAGTCCCCGCCCGCATTCAGTTCGAATTCCTGCGGCATGATCAGTTCGTCTTTCGCAGAAGAAATCGCACTTAGCAGATTCCGTTCCTTGTAAACCTTTGTATCAATATCGATCAGTCTGCATACATCCTTCATCAGTGTTTTCTGGTCGTCTGCATCATAAATCGTAAAATTATTATCATATCCAAGTCTGTCGATATGTCTTCTCAGGATTCTCACACAGGTTGAGTGGAATGTACTCACCCAGATGCTTTCCGAACCGAAACCGACCAGTTTATCCACACGCTCACGCATCTCTCCCGCGGCCTTGTTTGTAAATGTAATTGCCAGAATGTTCCACGGATTCACACCCTTTTCTTCTATTAAATAAGCAATCCTGTGGGTCAGCACTCTCGTTTTTCCTGATCCGGCTCCTGCCAGTATCAAAAGTGGCCCATTTGTGTGGAATACCGCTTCTCTCTGCTGTTCATTTAAAGTATCGTATATGCTCATATGTATCTCCCGTCTGCCATGCACAAAACTCATTCTTTGTCCCGGAAAAAACTCCTGATGCTCCGGGATCTCACCTATGTGATTATAATATAAAATCCTTGTCCTGTCACGTAAAACTGTTAAGTCATCATTATAATACAGAAAATAGATTACTATTCAGACTGTACCTTACAAAAAAGAGGCCAGCGTGCTGCTGCCGCTGACCTGCTCTTAACTTTATGAAAATTTCTGTGGGTTTCCCCGGGTGTGTTTGACAATTCATTATACTCAGCCTGAAATCAGGAATAATATCCTGAGAAATATTTGTCCACATTTTCTGTCTCTTCCCCGTACACCACCAGCTCCAGTTTTTCTCCAAGATCGAGGCTCATCAGGCCGAGAAGTGATTTTGCGTCAATCCATTTATTCTTATGTCTGACATCAATATCTGCTTTTATATTCTTGCATACACTGCAGAAGTCCATAACTTCTTCCATATTAGAAAACTGAATATTTCTTGTAGTCATTGATTTAGATCCTCCTGTTTCAATTTATTCTGTCCTCTCATCATGTGTACCTGCTTTTATTTTTATTCTGCTTTTTATTCTGCCTCCGCAGCCAGCTCTAAATCTTTTTCCGGGAAAAGGTGCCCGAAGATCCATCTCACAAACGGGCCCGCGAAGAAGATCTGCCAGCACAATGCCATCGGAAAGTTCATTACAGATGTCTGAATCCATTTTGATACCAGCTGTGAATCCACTCCTTTGAACAGCACAGTTGCGACAAAACTCATCATCGGACACATCAGGCAGACTGTCATTGCGGATACAGCAAGGATCACGAAAATCGGCTTATCCTTCCCCGGCGTCACCAGTCTGAAGGCCAGCTTTTTTGAAAGCGGTCCGGCGATCAGCATCTCCAGAATAAAGCCCACGATTCCCATAATAACGAGCTCCCCGAGAGCGATGTAAAAGACCTCGTTTGTTAATCCCCCTTTATCCAGAGAGATATTATACACAACAAGTGCGTATACCATTACAATCACCATAATAATTGTAAAAATAATTTCCTGAAATTTTGTTTTTGGCATGTTTTTGTTCCTCCTGTCTCATACTCACTATTTTTATGCATACCTGTTGTCTTAAGCCTTTACCGAATTTTAAACAGCAAAAAAGGCAGCGAAAATACAGACCATCTCATAACTTTCGTTACAATTATAGGACTATAATCTTCACTACCATTCTCATTTAATCTTTATTCAGTTACAGTAGTCCCCGTTTTTAAATAGGAACTGCTCTCACTTAAGATGTTGTTATTCTAACAGATGTGCACGGTATGTGTAAGTACTTTTTGCAATTTCGTCAGGTTCCACATAGCTGACAGATATTTTTTAATAAATGCAGACACTTTTGCCAATGGGCGGACCTGCCTGTTTATACACATCACATCATGCGCACTTTCACGTTATAAACCTTCTTTTCCCCCCGCTCCAGAAATTTCAGCATTCCTCTCCGGCGCATGACATCCCGCCCGTCCGGATAACAGTTGCCGCATTCCAGTCCCAGAACATAGTCCCTGACACCCATCATCTTCCATTCAACGAATGCGTCCAGTTCCTTCGGATCGAACAGAATCTCCAGTCCCTGATTCAGTTTCGGCTGATAGATGGACGCCCTTCCTTCTTCCCGGAATTTATGATAATAACAGCGTTCCACATATCCGGCTTCCGGCTTTATCATCTTCATCCAGTTATCCAGATCCTCCGCAGCATGGTCATCACGTGCGGCCACTTCATAGGAAGGGATTTCCACAATACTATCCTCGTCCAGCAGGGGGTATCCCATGTTCATATGGTATAAGATTTCCATCGGGGTCCTGCTGTCACCCGTATTCTCAATCGTATCCTTTATGGTAAATTCATTTTCCTCAAGGCTGACACGGATCTCACGGTTCAGGCGGAGTTTCCGTGCAAAGATGCCCTCGTCTTTTATCACTGCCCGTATCACCAGCTCCCCGTCTTCTTCGAACCAGTATGCGGCCTCCGCAGGCGTATTCGCAATGGAGCCGTGCAGCGGCAGTACCTCCCCGTCGTCTGTGCAGGGCGCCCCCACTGCCTGAAGTCCGCATGTCGTCAGGAATCCGGCCGTAAAAGATTTCAGCCATCCGTCTTCTTTTGAGTCATAATATGCCGGTGCCACATATCCACACGGTGAAAAATAAGACATATTTATGCCCCGGTAACGCAGTCTGGATATATCTGCGCTGCGGTCCAGTGAGACTGTCAGCTCCAGCCCCTTGCCATTCGTCACTTCCAGCAGGCGCATCCCGTCACCCTTTCCGCCCACTAACCGGTGTTCCTCTATTCCATAAATCTGGGAATCGTGTCCTATATATGGATTCATCATTTCTTACCGCCTTTCTAACTGTCTGCCAGTTAACAGATACGACACAGGCCTGCTAAAATACACCTCCGGTGATGAGGCCTGCCGTCATGTTTTCCCAGTTCCCGCACAAACTCTACACAAGCGGGCGTACCGCCTGATATAGCCTGCGGTAACGTTGATACACTTCGATGTATTTTTCATGCATCTGTGGATCAGGTGTATACACTTTCTTCCGTTCCACCATATGTGCAGCCGCATCCTCCAGATTCTCAAAACAACCGACTGCAATTCCGGTCAGCATGGCACTTCCCACCGTCCCGGCATCCGCCGTTTTTAACGCGGTAATCGGGATATTGAGCATATCCGCCTTCATCTGCATCCACACCTCAGATTTGGCACCGCCCCCGGTCGCATGAAGCATATCAAAATGAATGCCGGAATCCTTCAGGCATTCCATATTCACAAGCATCTCGTAAACCACGCCTTCCATGCAGGCACGGTAAATATCTCTGACTGTGGTTCCTGCCGTCAGCCCGATGACTGCCCCTTTTGAGCCGGTATCCATGTATGGTGTCGCGGCCCCGGCAAAATGTGGCAGCACCAGTAGTCCTGTGGGTTCCTTTGCATCCCCCTCCAGATATTCATTCACGGAGATTCCCTCTTTGGCTGCCAGTTCCTTTTCCTTTTTCGCAAGTGTATCCACACACCACTGGATCAGGGCGCCGCCCGTGTAGGAAAATGCATAGCAGACATATTTCCCCGGAATTACATAGGGAACTACCGCATAGTTCCCGGCATACATCACCTCCAGTTCCGGAAGGCCGTCGTACACAGGGGTGATGCACTCCACGGTCCCGGCGCCGTCCACTGCCTTTGTGGAGTCGAACACACCGGAGCCGACTGCCGCCGCTACCTGGTCATGGCTGATGGAGATGATCTGCGTCTCTGTGGAAAGTCCTGTCCTCTCTGCTATCTCCGGCCGTATGCACCCTGCGGAGGTTCCGGCCGGCACCGGCTTTGACATCAGGCTGGGATCAATGTCCGCGATCCGGAAGATTTCCTCACTCCATTTCAAAGAAGTAATATCGAAAGCCATCGTCCTCGAGGCCAGTGAATAATCGATCTGGGCCGTGCCAGTCAGCCCGAATACGACATAATCCTCCATCAGGAAAAGATGTTTTGCCCGATTATACACGTCCGGCCTGTTGCGTTTCATCCACATCACCTTCGAAATGCTGTACATTTCATGGGGTTTTAACCCGGTGATCGATGCAATGGTCTTTCCATCCATTTTTTCAGTCAGCTCCCGGCACGCCCCGGCTCCACGTGGGTCTGTGTAAAGCATGGCAGGATGGAGGGGCGCGCCGTTTTCATCCGCCAGAACGAATGTCTCTCCAAAGCTGGTCACCCCGATTCCTGAAATATCAGGATACCGGTGCCCCATCAGGCTCATGACAGACATTACAGCTTCCATGATCGCCTCTGCATCCACTTCATGCTCTGTACTTTTTCTCGTGACAGGGTAATCCTGATACGCTTTATCGAGATACTTCCCTGTCTGGTCAAATACGGTCAGCTTGCATCCGGTTGTACCGATATCCAGCCCCGCTATTTTCATAACATCCACCTCGTTTTCTCTGTGAAGTGCACCCGGATTTTAATCCAGGTCCACCCAGTCATAATGCAGATATGTTGTAAATGCTTCCTTCAGAATCTCTTTCATATGTCCCACTCCGACTGACGTATGGTGCTTGAACCCGCCCCGCGCCAGTCTGATCAGTTTATCCTGAAGCCCCGGGATTTCTGCAACACCACCGCAGCCGAAGAAACTATCTTCTATCGGATCTTCTGTAAACCTTGCCTCACTCGCATATATGATGATTTTGCCGTCCTTTGTCTGGCAGTTGGAAAAAGTCATGTCAAACGGCCGGATTCTTCCCTCGTTGCTGCCCCATCCTGATCCCGGGTCTCCTTTTGCAAACATCTTATGCTCCGTAACCGTACCTTTTCCCGTCATCAGGCTTTGCGCCACCGGCCCGCAGTGGAACAGGATCACCTTGTTCTCATCCGTTCCGTAATTATTGTTCCAGTCCAGAACGGCTGTCGGCCCTTCACTGGCAAGGCTCATGGCGCGCATCGTCAGCGCGGAACACATATCGATCTCGCAGGATGCCGGGATTCCCCTGTCATTCAGCTCACTGAGCAGGACACACGGACAGACTCTCAGAATCGTCTCCATTTCATTCCAGCATCGCAGAGTGAGCGCATCCAGCTTATATTCCTCGATATATTCATCAATTACGACTGCCAGCTTTGCCAGCATAAGCATATTGCTCTGTGGCACCTTCGTAAAATCCGTGTAATTCTGCAGACGTTTTGTCTTTTCTATCACCGCTTTATCGTCATCTGCCTTTTGGTTTACCTTGAAAAAGACTTCAGACAAATCAAAGGACTCTACGTTAATCCCGTATTTCTGCAGGGTAATCTCATCGAATCTGACCGTTTTAAAAGCTGTCGTCCTCGCACCAAGGCATCCCACGTTAAAACGTTTCATCCCGTTTACAACCCGGCAGACCGCCGCAAAATCTTTGAGATTTTCCGCAAATACCGGAGAAAGCGGATGCACAACATGGGGCTTCATCACCGTAAACGGTACCTGGTATTGTGTGAACACGTCCGTTACGGAAAACTTACCGCAGTAGGCATCTCTTCGGTGTGCGAAATCCATTTTTCCCGGCTCATCCGGATATGCCTGCATCAGGATTGGCACACCTGCATCCTGAAGTGCCGTGATTGCTCCGTTTTCGTCCGCAAAGATCGGCATGGAAAATATGACGCCATCGTACTGTCCTTCATGCTCTTTCAGCCATTTCGCATACAGGAGCCCTTCCTCTCTTGTCTCAACACCCCCGTATCTGGTCAGTCCGGCATCCATTGCTATGTATTCATATCCGGCATCCGTCACCGCCTTAACCATGTCCTCTCTTGCGCCGTAAATCAATTCTCCCGGCATAAAACCTCTGTTACAGAAACATAATGCAAATGTCATTTTCTTCATATTCGGCCTCCTTTCATCTATATCCCCATTGTACCGGAAAGATTGTCGTCAATATATAGCATTCCGTTCTTTTTACTTTGAATTTGTTCGCGCGCATGGTATTCTAATAAGAAAGGACTGCGTTCTGGCAAAACCGGGATCGCTTCCGAAACGAAAAACTTGTTTCACGTACTTAGGAGGACCGCGATGATTTCCACTTTCAACCTGACAAAACTGAATTCTCTGCTCAAGGACTTCTATACGCTCACCCAGATCCGGATCACTGTATTCGATGATACCTTCCGGGAACTGGCCGCTTATCCGGAAGAGATTGCTCCTTTCTGCCGGCTTTTAAGGACGGACCCTGCCGCTGAAAAAGAGTGCCGCCGCTGTGATGCGGTTGCCTGCGAGACAGCCTCCAGACAGCATTCCCCGTTTACCTACCAATGCCATTCCGGGCTGACCGAAAGCATCGCCCCGCTCTACATGGGCAACATTGTAATCGGCTACCTGCTGTTCGGCCACGTCTTCTCCTATTCTTCGCATGAAGAAGGCTGGGAAAATATACAAAAGCTTTGCAAAGATTACAAGGTTGACATGGAGCGTCTGAAGGATGCCTGCTGGGAGCGCCCCCTGATCTCAGAAAACTACATAGAATCCGCCTCCCACATCCTGCAGGCCGTTGCTTCCTATCTCTGTCTGGAGCGGATGGCAATCATCGGACAGAAAGAACTCCCTGTCATGATCGACGAATATATTATGAAACATTTTACGGAAGAAATCGATGTTCAGAGTATCTGTGAACATTTTCAGATTGGAAAGACAACGCTCTATGAGATCGCAAACCAGAATTACGGTGCAGGCATAGCCGCCCACATCCGCAGCCTGCGCATTTCGAAGGCCGAGAGCCTGCTTGTCTCCCGTCCGGAAATGCGGATCAGTGAAATCGCGGCAGAATGTGGGTTCAATGACTACAATTACTTTATTACCATATTCAAAAAGGCAACAGGAATGCCCCCGAAGCAGTACAGGCAAATCAACCGCAGAAACTTCCTGTCACCTGCATAAACAAAGGGAAGGGATGCCTTGCATGTAAATGTGCACAGCATCCCTTCCTTCCCCTACTTCATTGCAAAGATTTCCATTGCCTTCTTACAATTCTCTTTCATTGCCTGTGTCCCCCACTGCACGATGTCATGATACATCACCGGAACATCCTTATCACTTTCCATCAGGGAATAGCAGTATTTATATTTTTTCCCGTTTTTTTCAACCGGGATACATCCCATTCTGAACTGGTTGACAATCGTCTCGCCACCGGCCATAGCCATGTATGTATAGTAGTTCACTTTACGGACACCTTTCTGGATGGCCGTCCGGAAATCTTCCTGGCTTACCCCCGAGCCGCCGTGCATAACGACCGGAATTCCCGCGTTCTTCCTGACCTTTTCAACAACACTGAAGTCCAGCTTCGGCTTGCTGATATAGACGCCGTGGGTTGTCCCGAAAGAACATGCCAGAGCGTCGATCCCGGTTAATTCTACGAACCGCTTTGCCTCCCCCGGATCTGTATATATCTTTTCAGGATCATTTCCTGCCCCGGCAGAACCGGCTCCTGTCTCGCGCCTGCCCATACAGCCGATTTCAGCCTCTACAGACGCCCCCGTCCTTTTCGCCAGAGAGACAACCAGCCGCGTATTTGCAGCATTTTCCTCGAATGGAAGTGTAGAGCCGTCATACATCACAGAGGTAAATCCCAGATTCAATGCGCGGTATATGTACTCTACAGTTTCGCCATGATCAATATGGACTGCCACCGGCACCTTCGCCTGTGACGCAAGCTCCAGCATGATCGGCCCGATTGTCGCAAGCGGCATGATCTCTTCATGCACTTGGGCGTGCTGGATAATAACCGGAACATTTATTTCTTCCGCCGCGCCGATGACCGCCATAATAGATTCCAGATTCGGCGTATTAAAGGAACCGACGGCACAGCCTTTCGCTTCACACAAATTCAATATCTCTTTCAGGGTCACTAACATTTCCAATTCCTCCCGTCACTTTTTCCATTACTGTTCATATATCAGGCGGGGCCCCGGGACGTACATTGTACATCCCGTTACTATCCCCCTGCTATCATCATATAACTTTTATGCACATAGTTGATATAGAGAATTGTTCAAAATACTTTGAATTTGTCCGCAGTGTATTACTGTTCACACCGTGCCGTGCACCTAGCTGCACGGCATCGGGGCCGATAAAGTGATAGTTTCGGGGCATCTGGTCTACGCTCCGCTGCGGTCCGTGCTGAACATGCGCCACTGGCGCATAGCACCCCTCGCCGCAGGCGACTTTTAATGGGCAGATGCCGTTACTGTGCACGCCCGTAGGGTGTGAACAGTAACCGCAGTGTATTAGTAGTTAAAAAATACTTGCCATCTAGTTTTTAATACTATATAATAAATATATTGAGGTGAGAATATGACGATTAATACGAACGATATGCTGAACAGCATTTTAGAAAGCATCTCCCGCATTGACTATATTCATCCGGGAGATATTCCGAATATAGATTTATACATGGATCAGGTAACCACCTTTATGGATGCCCAGCTTAAGTCTACCAAGCGGTACAAGGATGACAAGATTCTGACGAAGACAATGATCAACAATTACGCCAAGAACAATCTGCTTCCGCCGCCGGTCAAGAAGAAGTATACAAAGGAACATGTACTGGTCCTGATTTTTATCTATTACTTTAAGAATATCCTTTCCATCAAGGATATCGAGACATTGATGAAGCCGCTCACAAGCAAGTACTTCGACTCTGCCAGTGAACTGGATATGACACAGCTTTATGAAGAAGTATGTGCAATGGAAAAGGCCCAGATTGAGCCACTGAAAGAGGAGCTCAAAACGGCTTACAAGAGGGCCGAGGACTCTTTTGAAGATATCGATGTTGAGGACAAGGATTACCTGAAGCTGTTTTCCTTTATATGCAGTCTGAGTTTCGACGTTTATGTGAAGAAATTACTGATCGAGAAGATCATTGACGAATTGCCTGATCCGTCCGGCAAGGCCCCTAAAAAGTAATCGGAATTGAGCTGTCTCATGGTTTCCGTAAACAAAAAGAGAGATGCATCACGCATCTCTCTTTTCGCTGTGTCCTAATCTTTCAAACACCATATCGTACCCGTCATTTCCATAATTAAGTGAACGGTTCACACGGCTGATCGTTGCCGTTGAAGCACCGGTCTTTTCTGCAATTTCCAGATAAGTCTTCTGTTCCCTTAGCATCTTCGCCACTTCGAACCGCTGGGAGAGTGATAATAATTCATTGATTGTGCAGATATCTTCAAAAAAAGTATAGCACTCTTCTTTGTTTTCCAGACTTAATATGGCGCTAAACAGATAGTCCACCGCCTCTGTTCTTATCTTCTTACTCATACTGCCGATCTCCTTTATCAGTCAAATGACTACCGTTACATTTTAGCACACTAAACTTGTAAAGTCCACCTTTTTATACAGATTTAAGATTCACCATATTTATACAGATTGAGGTATGGTTTCAGTCTCTCAAAATCAGTCGTCACGACCAGTTCTTCCGGAAAATCACAGTATTTAAGCACTTCTTCTACATTACAGAAATTACCGGCATCCACATCCATATGGGCATCGCTTCCTGTTGTAACAGGAACCTCATACTGTTTGCACAGCTCCAGAAGCGTGATCGAATTCTCCCTTGTACTCTGTCTTGCACTTTTGGGGCGAAGAGAAGAATTGTTAATTTCCAGCAGCGTCCCAGTCTCTTTTGCCGCAAGGACAAGTGCCTCATAATCCACCGGAAAACGTCCGTCGTCAGGATGGCCAATAATATTGACATATGGTTTTTTCATAACTTCTATATAAGCTCTCATGTTTTCTTTTTCCGAATGTTCCATTCCATAGCACGGTTTATGGATACTGGCAATAACAATATCCAGATCACGGCAGACCGATTCCGGAAGATCCAGTTTACCATTCGTGTCCATAATATTTAATTCCGATCCAAACAGCATCCGGACCCCATTCATCATTCTCGGCACAACATCCAGATTTTGAAAATAAAACGACTGGCACGAGCCGGGCATCATCGGAGCGTGTTCCGTCAGTGCAAATGCTTTCAGTCCTTTTGCCGCTGCTGCCGCCGCCATCTCACGGATTGTATTGTAGGCATGGCCGCTTGCGATTGTGTGTGCATGTGTATCTGCTTCTAATTTCATAATCATCCCTCTTTCCTTTTCCATTCGTTTCTAAGTATACCATATTTCTGCCAGAATACAATTTGCACTTGGGCAGATACTAATATTGAGGTGAAGCCCATGTTAAATAACAAAGAAAACGAAAAAATCATTGACGATTATGATTATCTGTCAAACGCGGCATCAGCCAGAGACTGCACGGGCCTGATTCCCGCACTTCCGACATCGGAAGCAGAACTGGAGGCCTATAATGATGTATATCAGTATCAGCCCCCTGTAATTAAGGAAAAAACAGACAAACATGCCAATACGGGAAAGGGTCTTCCCCAGGATCACATTTCCTAATTAGTATTCCCCGAAAAGCCACCGCCATTCAACATCATATGACGGTGGCTTTCGACATAATCCCCCGCAATATTACATTTTTCCTTGTCCTTCCACTGACATAATGCTATAATAAAAGCGTTGTTAATCTGTTACTATTTACAGGCGTGCCTGTGTACAGTAACGTTAATCTACCCAAGAAAGAGAGGAACGCATAAATGAGATGCCCGAAATGTGGAAAAGATGTAGAATTACAAAAGAAACAAGTAGGCGTTGACGAGAATGGTAAACCTATCTTTAACGAATACGCAATCTGCAGAGACTGCAAAAAGCAGTGGAATCTTGATAAACAAAGAGCAAAAAAAGCCGCTGATGCAAGCGCTTCTAATCATACACAGTCTAAAGAAAGTACACCTGCACAGGTGAAACCGGCCGCAAAAGCCAGTGAGGCCAGTCCTGTTTCTGTTCCGCCGGCAAGTAAGAAAGCCCCGGTCAAAAAAGACACGCCTGAGAATGCACAGGTGAAAAAAGCGGCCCCTAAGAAAAAGCCTGTGTCACCTGATGCAAAGCCTGTACCTCCGGCACAAAAAGCCGCTGCTCCGGTAAAATCCAGCAATCCGGATGCCGCTCCGGTAAAAAAAGCTGCTCCGTCATCTAAACCGGTTCCTCCCGTTAAATCAGCACCTAAGGAGAAAACCTCGGCTCCGGCAAAGAGACCTGTTTCCGGTGTAACTGCCGGCCCAGTTTCCAAAACCGGGCCTGACGGAAAACCCGTCCAGAGAAAACGGCCTGTTTCTTCTGATACTGGTTCACGCAAACCTGCCGGTGAAAATACGCAGCAGCGCTACAGCAATATCCCACCTGAAAAGGTTCGGGTAAAAAGAGAGAAAGCTGTCCGCGACAGCTATGAAGACATGCTTGCTTCTGATCCGGACAGAAAGCCTGTAAAGAAAAAGAGACCCGCTTCACCTGAGGAAGAAGCACCAAAGAAGAGACCTGCCGCGTCCGGATCTGCCCCTGCCCGTAAAAAGCAGGCTCCACAGCCAGTTCAGAAGGCTCCTGTCGAAAAGGAAGAACCGAAGCCGAAATTCAGGCTGGTTCGCATTATCTTTGGTATTATCTCCATCGTGGCATTTGGATTCTTTGCATATAAGGCACTTATCGCAGGGCTGAATAACATATCAGATGGATCTAATGCTACAACAGGTACGATTTATATTGTACTTGCACTCTGCATGCTTGTATCCGGCCTTCTTCTTTTGATTATGCAGAAGAAGCATACTATTTTTGCCTTCCTTCTGCCGCTGATTTTTTATGCGGGCGGCGCTGTTTTTGCATTCTTAAAACGTGGCGATGACAAGTTCCTTTTGTATGGTGCAGTCGCAGGCGGTGTCTTCGCTGTCATCTTCCTTGTGCTCACAATTGCTTCGAAAAGAAGTGATGATGAGTATGACTACGATTATGACGATCCGTTTGAAGAAGATCACGATAACTATTAAAGTCAAACATCCGGGGAATGTGGTGATTCCTATAAGTCAGCTTATAGGTCACTACATTCCCCGGATGTTTTTTGTGTAAATTTAGAAGTCACCATATCCCTTGTTTGCAGAAAATAGATGGTTCCTGCTGCTCTACGAACTATCGGACAGATAACAGATTACGGTCTTTTGTCAAAATATCCTTTCATATTCTCCACGGCTTCTTCCAACTCCGGCATGTTCTCACTCACAAGGTTAATGCCACAGTATTCACAGAGATCCTCCAGTGCCGAGAATATCCATGCGTTTCTCGCTTTCACCGTTTTTATCCTTCCATACTGTTCTATGAACTGCACCAGGAAATTCAGTGAAATATCAATCTCGTCATCTTCCGGACCCATCATTTCCACGGTAATCACCATACCACTGTCACCATCGACGGCCATAAACAGAAGTGGATTAATGGGACGGTCATATCCGCTCTCCTTCACCCCGCCGTTCAGATAAATAAAGTCAAGCTGAAGCTCTCCATCTATCAGTGGTCTCTTCTGCAGTTTCTTTTTCAGGATCTCATCTTCCAGTTCTACAATAGGATATTCTGTCCCGGCATCATCAGGAAGACCGTGTATCTCTGATTTCCAGCATTGTTCCTTCTCATGATAGATATACCAGAAGCATTCCCCTGACTCGTAATCCACCGGTATGTCATTCTCACGGTATTCCCTGACTGCGGCCGCAAGCCCCCTGTAAACCCGGATCAATTCTTCCACTTCGTCCTCATCCGGAGTATACGGCATATACCGCCGTTTGAACGACAGGAAATACATCCACTGCCCCCTGCCCCGGAATGAAAGCCCCAGCTCCTTAATCACCTTCTTCTGCTGGGGCGGCACTTCATCCCTGTCCCCCAAATAGCAGGTCAGATTATTCTGTTCAAACATCGCATACTCAGAAGATATCCCGGTTATCTCAGTAGCTGTAAGCATTTCAAAATCCTTCAGGCCTTCATAGCCGCTGTATACACTGATCCCATAACAGGAACCGCCTTTTCCCATCACACTGCAGAAAAAAGGTTCCTTGCGTCCTTTCGGACATATAACGATCAAATCCATATCCCAGAAATCCTTCCAGGGTTCTAACCCCTTCAATTCTATTCCCAGTTCATACAGCTCTTTCCATTGTTCAAGTGATGCTTCTTTCCTCATATAAACTCCTTCGTATTCGGAATCTTATAGTTTATTGTTACTTCCATCATATCAAAACCGGTCGCAAATTACCACATATTATTCCCGATTCGGAATCCGATTATCTTTGTTTCTGGAACCGATTCCTGAATTTCTCATATATTATAAGTGATTGAATTATGTTACTGGAGGAAATTTATGAAAAAGTGTATACTTGCCGTACTTCTGTGTGCGGCTATGATCATGGCTACCCTGAGTGCCTGCGGCTCGAAGGATACCGGAAAAGAGACTTCTGCAAATACGAAGTCAGGAACAGAGAAGGATGATACTCAGAAAGAAATGATGGATGTTACCTTAAACGAAGTTGCACACTCCATTTTTTATGCGCCAATGTATGTGGCCGTGGAAGAAGGATATTTTGCAGATGAAGGGATTAATCTCGATTTGGTATGCGGATTTGGTGCAGATAAGACCATGACCGCTGTCCTTTCAGGTGAGGCTGACATCGGTTTCATGGGTTCTGAGGCTTCTATTTATACTTATAATGAAGGTGCCAACGACTATGTTGTCAATTTTGCACAACTCACCCAGCGTGCGGGGAATTTCCTTGTTGCACGTGAGGAAATGCCGGACTTCTCATGGGATGCTCTCAAAGGCAGCACTGTTCTCGGCGGAAGAAAAGGCGGCATGCCGGAGATGGTCTTCGAGTATATCCTGAAAGAAAATGGAATCGACCCGGCAAAGGATCTGGAAATCAATCAGAGCATCGACTTTGGCTCAACTGCTGCAGCCTTCGCAGAGGGAAAAGCAGACTATACGGTTGAATTTGAACCCGGTGCAACTTCTCTGGAATCGGAAGGAAAAGGCTATGTCGTTGCTTCTCTCGGCGAAGACAGCGGCTACGTACCTTACACCGCTTACAGTGCAAAACAGAGCTATATCGAGAAAAACCCGGACGTCATTCAGGGATTTGTCAACGCACTCCAGAAAGGAATGGATTACGTTCAGTCACACACTCCGGAAGAAATTGCCGAAGTAATTGAACCTCAGTTCCCGGAAACAGATTTAAAAACAATCACCACGATTGTTACCAGATACTATGATCAGGATACATGGAAAGATAATCTGGTATTTGAGGAAGACAGTTTTAATCTGCTCCAGGATATACTGGAAAGTGCAGGAGAATTGGAACAAAGGGCTCCTTACGCAGATCTCGTGACAACTGAATTTGCTGAAAAAGCAGCGAAATAATTGTCAGATGCCCTGTCCGGCCGGAAATCCAGCTTCTATTTCCGGCCGGACAGAATCCAAATTCTGCTGCACTGCCCCATGCATTTTAACTATCTTATAAAATTAGTACCGATCCTTTCTTCCTTTTCCGGCAGCCCGTATTTTTCTTTGCCAAGTGCAATGCTCTTCATCAGAAAAGACATATTCGCTGCCAGTGTCCGCATAATCTGCCGCCCTTCTTCATCCTGTACTGCCTCACCGGCATTGTTCCCATGAAGGCTGTTCCAGTACTGGCTGGACGCTACAGGCATCCCGCAGATAGTAAAATATTTATTCAATTCGTCAAATGTCGATGATAATCCGCCCCTTCTCGCAGTCACAACACCTGCCCCTGTTTTCATCGTTTTATCAAAGGATGTGCTATAAAAGAGCCTGTCAAGCAGTGCGATCAATGTGGCATTTGCAGACGCATAATAAACAGGACTGGATACCACCAGACCATCTGCGGCCTCGAATTTAGGGGCTATCTCATTCACCAAATCATCTATCACACATTTACCGTGTTCGAAGCAGTAACCACAGGCCATACATCCCCTGACAGCCTGATTTCCGACCTGGATCACTTCTGTCTCAATCTCATTCTGGTGAAAAACCTTCACCATCTCCTGAAGGGCAATGTAATTGCTTCCTTTTGCATGTGGACTTCCGTTTAATAATAGTACTTTCATAAATCCTTCCTCCTTCTACAATAAAATATCGTTCTAATCCATCCGCTTTACAGCATTCCCATGTTTTTGAGAATATAGAGCCAGCCTGTCAGACTGAAAGCGCTGAACAGTGTAGTCAGCATGACCACGCTGGACGTCAGAATGCCTTCGTGCTTCATATTTTTTGCCATGACAAAGCAGCTTACGGTTGTGGCCGAACCCAGCATAACCAGGATGGCTACGAGTTCTTCTTTCCGAAACCCCATTTTCACAGCCAGCGGCAGGAACAGGGCACAGTATCCAATCAGTTTCATAAAGGCCGCCAGAAGGGCCGGGCGTACTTTAGAAAATGCTTTCTTAATATCAAAGGTGGCCCCCATTGCCATAAGCCCCATCGGGGTAGCCATTGCCGCTACACTTGTTACGGTTTTTTCCATAACGGACGGCATCGGGATTCTAAGCAGGGACCAGAGAATTCCGGCAGCTATTCCTAAGATAATCGGATTCTTCAGGATTCCCTTTCCTGTACTGACCAGCATCTCCTTATCCAGTTTACTCTCTCCCGGACCAAACAGCGACAGAACAATGACCGCCATGATATTATAGATCGGCACACTGCCGATAATCATGAGCGGCGCTATATGAGCTGTTCCGTATACGTTTTGTATGATTGCAATTCCAAGCAGCGCTGCGCTGCTCCTATAAGAAGCCTGTATGAATTCTCCTTTTATGGCCTTATCTTTCCATATCAGGGAGATGACTGAAGAAATCCCTATGCTGAGCACCGTGACTGCCGCACAAAACAACACAAATCTGCTGTCCCATACACTGCGGATATCAACGGATGCAAGATCATTAAATACGAGGACCGGAAGAGGGACGACAAATACAAACTTATTCATTTTTGCCGCAAAATCTTCCTCTATCCATCCGATTTTTTTGAAAAAAAGTCCCAGCATCATTAACAGAAAAACCGGGACAGTAGCATTTAAACTAAATATTAAATTCTCCATGACTGCCTGTGCTTTCTAATTGTTCTTGAATTTACTCCATATAATTATAGATGCAATCCCATAAATTTACAATAGAGGAAACACAAGGGGACATGCAGCAGAATTTCATTTCCGACTTCATGTCCCCCTTAAGCAGCCAGCTGCTTCTTATAAGATAAACTAATTACCTGCACACCCGTGTTTGTCTTCTCCGCAGGAGTGGCTTCCGCAGTCATGTCCTTCTGCATGATGATGATGGCTGCACATCGTATCCGGATTATATGCAAGTGTCCCTTCCAGCAGTGCCTCCACACTGGCATCTGCATCTCCCGTCACTCCCGGGTACAGTTCCATACCGATATCGGCAAGTGCCACGCGGGCGCCACCCCCGATTCCGCCGCAGATCAGGGCCTGTACATGATGGTTCTGGAGAAATCCTGCAAGTGCACCGTGTCCGCTGCCAGCCGCACTCACGACCTCTGATGATACGATCTTTTTGTCCTTGGTCTCATAGATCTTAAAGTTCTCACAATGTCCGAAATGTTGAAATACCTGTCCGTTGTCATATGTTACTGCAATTTTCATATTGAATGCCTCCTTGATGATTACTTGATTTAATCCATCTTCTGAGTGGGCAATACAGACTCAGATTGACGCCTCAGTCTAGAGGATATGAAATGATTGTACAACTTTTTCCGGCATATGTCAATTATTCTCACTGCAGTGTCTCTGGATGCATCTCCTGCGGCAGCACTCCTTTGCCTTTGGGCAGATTTCATACACACCGCCCCCGATTTTTAATTTTCTGCCTTCCACGAGCGTTTCTGCCAGCTTTTTTCTTGCCGAATCATAAATGGACTGTACAGTAGTCCTTGCCACATTCATCTGCTGTGCACACTCCTCCTGGGAATATCCCTGATGGTCGATCAGACGGACAGCCTCGTATTCGTCAATCGTCATTATTATCTCTTCCCCGGAATCTATCTTTGCAGGGGCAAACTCATCGATTCCCGGCATCTCGCAGATTCGTCTGCACTTAACCCGACGTCCCATGTACCACACCTCTCATCTTAAAAACGGAAACAAAATATATCATTTATTCCATTGTCAAATCTATTTTTATCAGCATCGTAACTATTCAGAACCCATGAACAGTTACTCCGTATCTTCTTTCTGTATTTCCTCCACCAGCTTTTCAATAACAGAAAGATCCTCCTCCAAAAGCTCAGCGATTTGAGCCGCAGAATGGCCTTTTTTAAGCTTCTTTTGAATCTGGGACTTCAGATAATCCATGTTGCCTTTCTTATATCCGTCCACGAATCCATCCTCGAATCCATCCTCGAATCCACCCTCATATCCAGACTCGTATCCTTCTTTGCGGAGTGAATCATAATGGAGTTTGTCGTTAAAGTTTGAAAGTATCATATTAACCACCTCACCGCGGTTCTTTCTAAGAATATCAGCAAGTATCCCCTCTTCTATACATTCATCCACCGCCCTGTTCACAGCATCCTCCAAAGCAAATTTCCTGCTCAGGTATCCCCGGACACGGGCGATGAAGCAGGCATATTCATTCAATTTCTTGCAGCGGTTCATTAAATCCTTATTATGCCCAAGATTTACATTCAACATTTTTGCACGGCATTCCAGCGCAGGTTTCTGTCCGGGCGGCAGATCATAAAAAGCATCCGACAGCAGCAGATCCATCTCATCTGGTGCCGAATCTGCCCCATTATAAAAAATAAGGTAAACAGGAGCCGGTAAAGGTACTAGTTAACTGCCGTAAATGTTGAACTGCATAGTCTCTATGTATACCCGTAGCACATCAGCGAAATAAAACAGCCCGCGCAGCGGCATATTCGGATTTAAAGTACTTTGATGTTCATAAAGATTCAGAACATTAGCGATGAGAAAAGAAATGTCATTCTTCATGCCAAGATAAACGGCATCACTCATCGTTGTTATAATCAGCTCATCAGGATTCGTATAGCTGGTAGAATTCACTGTAACTTTCATTTTATCATAATCAGTTTGGGAAAAGTAGTTATTTCTACCAGAATAAAACAATAAAAAACAGAATGTAAAAAGATTTTAGAATAATAGTAACAAAAATTATTATTTAGCCCATAGCATCACCAAGCTTTCCATCAAAAAAACATCACACCTGTAAACATTGAATGATTGCAGATCCTGCAAGATAACAATAAAAATAAAACAGAATACCTGAATGACATGAACTTTCATATCGAAGTATGGTAATCATACCAGATAAATTTCAAAAAATCAATCTGGTATTACCATAAAATTTTTCTAAAATGTAACTAAGCGAATTTCAAAGGACGTTTCTGAAATAGTGAAAAAAAGAAGCGGCCCCGGGGCCGCCTCACTCTGTCAAACTATTTTAAATCTCTATTTTTCGCATTGTTCCTAACCTTCTGCGTCTTCTCTTGTCAGCTTCCGTATCCAGTTGCCATAATGTGACTCCAGAAATGCCGGCACGCATTTAAAGATCTGGTCCGCATTCAGGCAGCATACAACGACCGCCGGAGAAGCCTTTACAACAAATGCCATGACAAACGACAGCGGTATAACGATCATCCAGATACTGATGAGGTCCATTTTGACAACGAACATCGCATTCCCGCCTCCCCTGATGATTCCGTTGTTGGTCGGCATCTGGTAGGACATGCCTACACATACGACACTCAGGATGATCAGGAAGGTGTTCGCCATCTCTTTTGTGGATGCCGATAAGTCATACAGGCTCAGGATCGGAATCCGGATAAAGAATAAAATGATGCCGGACAAAACTCCTATTACAAGGAACAGTCTCTGCAGTTTTCCCGCGTACCGCTTTACACGGTCTATATCACCTGTCCCGACTGTTTTCCCGATGATAACAGATGCCGTGGAGGCGGCTCCCACAGCGGTGGACTTTACCAGCAGGAACACCGTTGAAGCCACGCTGTTTGCCGCGATGGCTGCTGATGTCATATGTCCCAGAATCGCCGTCTGCAAGGCCGTATTCACGCCCCACAGCCCCTGCACCAGTACCATCGGCCCTGTAATTCTGACATAATCGTTTCTCAGGACCTTATCAGACTGCAGGTAATCCTTCAGCTTTATTCTGAGATTCTTCTCCTTCTTCACCATATATATAATTAGGATACCACACTCCAGAATCCGCGCCGTCAGTGTACCCACTGCCGCTCCTGCAGTCCCCATCTCCGGAAAGTGGAATTTCCCATAGATCAGCAGGTAATTGATTCCGCAGTTTACAAAAAAGGTCATAATAGAAAGCTGAAATGCAATCTTCACGATCTCCGTACTGCGCAGTGTCGCAAGTAAAAGCTGCGTCACGGCAAAGAACAGATATGTAAACCGGATAATCTTTAAATAATTTACGCCTTCCTGTATGATCGGGCCATCTGTTGTGAAGATCCCGACTGCCTGATAAGGAAAGATACTGACGATAAGAAACAGAATCACAGCTACCGATAAACCGATCCGCATAGCGATAGCCGCAATCTTTTTCATCGGTTCTGTCTGCCTTTTCCCCCAGTACTGGCTGCCTATGATGACAAGCCCTTCCCCGAGCGCCGTTAATACCTGCTGAAAGACAAATTGTATCTGGTTCACCGCTGCCACACCCGCCAGGGATGTTTCACTATAAGCCCCCAGCATCATATTATCCGCCAGATTGACGCTGATTGTAATGACATTCTGTAAAACAAGCGCTGCATATATGGAAAAGAAATTCTTATAAAAACTCTTGTTCTCTGACAATTTTCCCTCTCCCTTCGTATAACATTTTCATTATACGCGCCTGTCCCTGCCTTTTGCAATTATATTCTAATCTTTTTCACGCCGCCTGTACAGGTACGCCCCCATCAAAAGCAGGCTCCCCCACGCAAGATAGGCACTGTTCCTGCTGTGTTTTATGAGTGCCGCATCCCCTGGAAGCTGCTTTGATCCGGCTATATTCTGTGCCGACTGCACCAGTTGTTCGGCCTTTCCCTGATAAAAGCTAAAATCGGACCATCTTTTCGGGATATAATCCAGACTAAACCGAAAGCTGAGTCGGATTCCGGCAAATATCAATGCGGCCAGGCCTATCCCCCAAAATGCAAGCAGCACATTCCTCAGTACGACTATTTCAACCATACTTATCTGCCTTTTCAGTACAATATATCCATAAATAATAATGGCCCAGACAGGAAGCGTCAGGAAGAGGAAATTAAAGGCTGAATAATCCCCTCCTGCCAGAACTGTATCCGGAGTACCAAACTCCTGCTGGATAAGCCAGCTTTCGGCCGCTGATACAGCGGTCCTGCTTTTATAGACCATTTCGATATTGGAAAACCCAGATGCATCCGGATTCTGAATCCACAGCATTTTCCTTTTTTCTTTGATAATACCACGTATCACATAATCCTCCTGGTTCACAGTCAGTGTTTTTCCGGCCACATCACTGCTCCCGAACAGAGCCCTGGCGCCTTCATCACTGATGGCGCAGCCCCGGTTGTCCCCTTTCGAAGGATACATGCCGTCTATACGCTGTCCGGGCAGAATTTTTTCCAGATCACCGTACCCCTCTATCAGCGAAAAATCCCCTTCACTGAAATATTCCCCTGCTGCCGCCTCAATCCGGTCTTTTATGTTCCAGAGAGTCACTTCCGGTATCTCACCGGCCTTCTTTTCTAAATTTGTCTTTCCTCCGCGAATCTGCTCATAATAACTGTCAAGCTGTTCTGCACTTACTGTATTCTTCTCAAACCTGACATGTATGATCGTTTCTCCTGCATGTATATAAGAATATTCTGCAACAGAAAGCACCAGAAGGCCAATGCTGAACAGGAGCAGTATTCTCTGTATATATTTTCTCTTACTGGTCAATTCGCACCCTGTCTCCTTCTTCTATTTCTTTGCTGCTTTCTTTGATTACCTTTGTTTTGTCCGTCAATGCTCCTTCCACGGCTACCCTGTTTAAGTCCTTTGCCTTTTTTACCAGACTGATTCTCTCCGTCACATATTCCTCGCCCAGAATCGTGTTTGTTTTTCTGACCGCAAGGCAGTATGCCCCTTTTGAATCCTCGCGGACCGCTTCTACCGGCAGAATCCAGTCATACCGGATATCGGACTCTTTCTCAATCACATACGCACCTTCCATACCATCCGAATATTCGTCCCCTTCTATCTTGGCGGTAATATACCGTATGTCATCCTGATTCTGCTTTGTTCCGTCACCAGTGCCCCCTGCCGCCCCGCTTTCATCCCCGGACCGGTTTTCCTCTGTCCGGATGCTCTGGATCTTCAGTTTTTTCTGTCCCTTCATGCCGGTAAATTCTGCCAGTATTGTATCTCCTTCTTTCAGCTTTAGGGCATCTTCTTTATCCACAGGGGCTAAAAACTCATAACTGCCTGTTCCGATCCGTATATATTCCTGTCCTGAAGTAACCATGCCCTCCGACATGCTGTTCTGCGTAATGGTTCCTTTCACAGTCGATTTTATAACGCCTTTCGCATCCATAATATCCTGCAGTCTTTTTATGACTTTCTCCTGCTGTCCGATATCTATCTTCAATCCTTCAAGGGTCAGGTCTGAGCTCTGCTTTGCCTTCTGTTCATTTGCATTTGTATTCTCATCCTCTGTCTGGGCAATCTCATATGCCGCCTGAGCCTGGTCAAGTGCATCCTGCATGGCATCCACACTCTGCTTCAGAGACTCAATCTGTGTCTGCTTTTCTGATGCTGCGCGCTCCAGTTCCTGATCAATGCTGCTGATGGTCTGGTCGTATGCCGCTTTTGCCTCCACATTCTCCTCACCGCCCTGCATCAAAAATGTATCATATGCCGTCTGTTTTTGCTCATCCGCCTTCCGCTGTCTTTCCGCCGCCTCCTGATTCTCTGTATTTACTGCTTCATCCAGTCTGGCAGATGCCTCCTGATAATTGTTCCGGGCCATTTCCAGATTCTTTTCTGCCAGATAGGTCTGGGGTGTCCGGGCGTCCGGCGTCTGGCTGATCTGCTCTTTCTCAAACTGCAGGCGCAGCTGTTCCAGTTTGTCCTTCTGCTGATCCAGTTCTCTTGAAAGCTCCTCTGTATCGATCAGTACAAGGGGATCTCCTGGTTTTATATTTGTACCTGGTTTTGTAACCTCCTTAACCCGCAGATTTGCGGGAACCGTCACCAGATCCCCCTTCGACGCTTTTATGCTGCCTTTTCCCTTTATCTTATATTTTAAATTTCCCGAGGAAGGTTTTTCAAGCCTGACCTTGGGGACGATCACTGAATCTGCTGCCCGTGACACAATAGTGCACAGTACCATCACTGCAAAAAAAATAGCAAGCAGTTTTCCCCAGAATGCTTTTGTCTTTATCTTCTCTTTTACGTTCTTACGCCTTGTTCTTTGAGTCATAACTGTCCAACCTCGCTTTTATTCTTTCAGCCCGGAAGCCGCAATTCCCTGTTCCAGATACTGCTGCCCCCACAGAAACAGAAAAACAGCCGGAAGCAGCATAACGATGGATGCCGCAAAAGAAACATTGATCTTATCGGATGTAATATTAGGTAAATACAGAGACAGCGGCCATAAATTCTTTGTTTTCAAAAATGTCATCGGTTGTTCAATGACATTCCAGTATTCCAGAAATCCCAGAATCATGGCAGAGATAATCCCCGGCAGTGCCATCGGGACCCCGACCATACAAAAGACCTTAAATTCACCTGCCCCGTCTATTCTGGCAGCTTCGATCAGTGAATCCGGGATTCCTGAAAATGCTTTTGACATGATAAATACCGGGAATGTGTTGAATATGCCGGGAAGGATAAGTGCCAGATGTGTATCCAGAAGCTGAAACTGCTTCAATACAAGGTATCCCGACACCATTGTTACCTGAAAGGGCATTATCATTAATATCATATAGAGAAGCATCAGGATGTTCCTGCCCCTGAATTTATAGCGCCCCAGTGCCCATGCGGCCGGTGTCCCGATTAAAAGCTGGCCGAGAAGGACTGGAAATACCTGTCTGCATGAATTCCAGAACATCACGAAGAATCCGGGGGAATCCAAAAGCAGTTCCACGTATGGTTCCAGAGTGGGATACTTCGGCAGCAGAGAAAAATGTGCCCTTCCGTCAGCGCCTGCCAGGACTGCCCCTGTATTTTCAATCAGCTCCCCCTTTCCCATAAAGGACTGCGCCGCCATGTACAGCAGAGGGAGCCATATAACGCTGCTCAGCAGGACTAACCCCGCCGTGATCCACCTATTTTTTCTTTTCATATGTCAGATGCACTCCTATTATAATCAGTGATGCAGCGGCTGCCATCATGACAGAGGCAGCGCTCATCTTTTGTATGTCAAGCTTTACAAACCAGTTATTAAAAAGGTGTTGCAGCATGTAGATACTCTTGTGTGGATAATCTCCGGCGATCAGATAGGCCTCCCTGAATACTTTAAACGAATTGACCAGTGATAATACAGCAATCATCGCCACAGTCGGTCTTAGAAGAGGCAGGGTAATGTGAAAGAAACACTCTTTTTTCCCCGCGCCGTCCATTCTGGCCGCCTCATAGAGAGAATCCGGGATTTCATTCAGTCCGGCCAGCCACAGGATCATGTCATACCCTGTGTTTTTCCAAAGGTAGCTGAACACAAGGACATAAAATGCAGATGGTCCGTTCATCCAGTCTGTGGGACTGATATGGAACCGCTCAATAAAACCGTTCAAAAATCCGTGGTTGTCAAATACAAGCCGCCACAATACCACGATAGAAGCGACCGGGATCGCCATCGGAAACAGGAATATCGTCTTAAGCAGCTCACGAAGCCTTGTAATACTGCTGATAAGAACAGCCACCGCCAGGGAAAGGAGTAAAAGCAGGGGGATACAGGTCACGATAAAACGCACTGTATTTGACACCGCCAGCTGAAACGAACTCTTCCCGATTACGGTCAAATAATTATTCAGTCCCGTAAAATTCACGCCCACTGCGTCCATAAAAGAACGCCTGAACACATCTAAGAACGGAAATAGGATAAAGATCCCCACTCCCCCCAGGCTTGGCAGGAGGAAAAGAAACCTGCCGGGGTACCGTATCCCCTTTCGTTTTCCCCCTGCCATATGCATAGAAGGCACCGCGCTATTCAGAAAGGTAGGTATCTGCTTTTTCAGCGATATCTTTCGCTGCCTCTTCGGCCGTTCTGCTGCCGTCAAAATATGTTTTTGCTCCATCCAGTATCATCTCTCCTATGATGTCATCCTTCTGTACCGGTTTTTTCAGTTTCTTTCCCATATCGGCCAGAGACTGTACCTCACTTCTGTGGGGAAGTGTAATATTCTCCGTCACTGGTTCTGTTTCATCTTCTTCGCCATCTGTAGCAGATGCTGCAGATGAAATACTTACACTGCCGTTGGCTTCATCGGGTTCTTCCTCCAAACTCTGTATCAAGGCTTCCATTGCCTTTTCATTCACCGGGAAACCGCAGTCCACATCTACAGTCTGTACGTCCTTGGACAACAACGTTTTTACAAATTCCCTGGCGAGCTCGGTATTCTTGGAAGCCTTATTGATTCCTACAAGGTCATGGGGGGTATAAATGCCATTCGTATCCGTTGGTTCTGTACCTGTTTTTCTCATGTAATGATAAGGCATCATCATACTCTGAATCCCATTGATTTCATATGATGCAATCGTATCCGTTTCCTCCAGGCTTCCCACCTTCCCGACATTCCAGCCTGAGTCCGGGGTTTGTGATCCTCCCCCAAAAAATATGGTTCCTTCCACGCCGTCCGATTCTACGGTTTTTCCTGCTGTCTCGATTAAGGAAGCAAGTAATTCTGTATCAATGCTTTGTTTTTCATCTACAATCTCATCATAGTAAATATTTAACAACAGGCCCATGACCTTATTTTTATCGGCCATCTCCATTAAATCATTCCATTTATGGTCTTTCATGTAATCTATCAGTGTATTTGACGACTTCAGTATCCTGGCTTTTTCACTGCTGCCCATCAGGACCGGGACACCATATCTGGTCGGAATCTGATATATTTTGCCGTTCTTTTCGTAAGGATCTGTTATATTCGCGCTGATTCCATCCTCTTTATCCACAGCATCCAATATGCCGCCCAGATCAGCTAATATACCTTTTTCAATATAAGACTCTGCCGGCAGACCATCCAGCATAATCACATCAGCGCCGCTGCCCCCCAGCAGCTCCGTATTCAGTGCACGGATGCTGTCCGCCTTTGTTCCGGTTCCCTCTCCGGCACTGCCTGTCTTGTATTCGATTCCCACATCCGGATTGTCCTGCTGGAACTTCGCAATCGCCTGCCGTACCGCACTGCTTTCTGTCAGCCCGTAAACAGTCAGCATCTGGGAAGGCTTAGCTTTTGCAGTCTTATCATATACATACCGGTAAAGCTGGTAAGTCGTCTCTCCGCCTGCAGTCTGTGTATGAAACAGTACCAGATATGTCCCTTTTTCTGTCTCCACAAGGTTTATGGCACCCGCCTGCGGAATACCGAATGCGGACGCGTTTTCACTAATCAGGTCCTCTGCCACACTTCCCCCTTTTGTCAGGTGGTGCAGCCCCTTGGAATCCGCATAAATGCAGTCATTCTTCTCATTGATTTTGACAATGCCGTCACTCGTCATGTCAGCATATTTGATTTCATCCCTCACTTCGCCGGTTGCTGTATCATAGTAGATAAAACCAGTCCCGTCCTGATTTCCCATGATGAGGTCTTTTCCGCTGACATCCATGAGCATGGACAGAACTCCGGTATACTCCCCGCTCTGGAAGCTCCTGATCAGATCCCCTGTCTTCTGGTCATACATCCTTACCTCTCCCGTAACCGGAAACGCAAGGAAGAGGTTTCCGTCGGAATCAACCGCCATGTTCGAAACAATCGGATACATATCCATATCTCCCTGGCTGGCAAGCTCTGGTATCACAATCTCTTCACTCGTGCCGTCCCCTGCATCTCTGACCACATGGGATTTATTCTCATTGTCAAAAAACAGTGCATATAGTTTACCGTCTTCTCCCCTTGCTATATTGCTGAACTCTCCTAACGTGCTGCCTGCATGATCCAGCCAGGCCGCGTCACCTTCTGTAAATTTACCGTCCTCATAGTGGTATGCCCCGTATGTTCCTGCCAATGTGTTATAGGTATAAAGCCAGGAATCACTCTCTTCCCCTGCAGTCAGCGCTATCACATTTTCTCCTTCTTTCACAGGAAGCTCAACTGGTTCCTCTACATATCTCCCCATCGCCTCCTGACCGCCTTTAGCATCTTTATCTTTTTTACCTGAACATCCCGTTATCCCGGCCGCTGCCAGCGCCACCGCAAGCAGTACTGCCGCAAATCTTCTTATTTTCATTGAATCGTCCTCCGTTTCTTTTTAGTACGTCTTTAGTCTAGCAAACATTTCTCTAAAAATCTTTTAAGGATTCTTAATGTTTTTACAGATTTTTTAGAGAAATCTTTGCTATACTATATTCAGCAGCTTCGCTGCTTTCATTTCTTTGAGAATAGAAAGGATCCGATATCGTGAGAATTTTATTGATTGAAGACGATCTGGAATTGTGTGAGGCCGTGCGCCTCCATCTTGTGAAGGACAACTATGACACAGATATCTGCAATACAGGGACAGATGCCTTGTTTTACGCATCTCACCAGGCATACGACGCCATCATCCTGGACCGGATGCTTCCGGGCGTTGACGGCATGACCATTCTGCAGTCCATCCGCAGGAACGGTATCCAGACCCCCATCATCCTCGCCACTGCCATGAATGATATCACGGACCGGATCGACGGTCTGGATGCAGGTGCAGATGACTATATTGTAAAGCCATTCGACGTGCTGGAGCTGATGGCAAGGATTCGCGCGCTGACAAGAAGGCCTGCCGCAATCCTCCCCGGACACAGCCTCACCTTCGGCGACCTTGAACTGTTCAAAGAGAAACACGAGCTTTCCTGCGGCGGGCAGCTTCTCTCTCTTTCTAAGAGAGAATCCGGCCTGTTTGAATATTTCATCAAAAATGCAGGGCAGGTCCTGCCCCGTTCCCTCATCCTTACACACATCTGGGGACCGGATACAGAAGTCGAGGACGGAAATCTTGATAATTACATCCATTTCTTGAGAAAACGTCTGAGGGCCCTCAACAGCCGTACTAAAATCGTAACCATTCACGGTGTGGGATACCGCATGGAGGAATCTGATGTTTCATAAACTAAGGAAAAAACTGACTCTGGCCTACACGGTTACGACCGGCATGGTCCTTGTCTGCGTTCTCGCAGTCATCCTGTATACGACAGAGCGCTCCATATCCGAGCGCAACATTGAAAACTTTGAAAAGAATATCATGGAGCTCAGTTCGAAGCTGCAGTACGGCAGCTCCATCTCCCAGTCCTGGCTGACAGATCAGGAAATAGAGAATCAGCTGATCATCCACATCGAAGAAAATACCGTTCCTTTCTTGTTTCCAGGTTCCTATACCACGAAGACGGACAGGGACCTCCTCGTAGAAAAGGCTAAAAACATGGCAAGCAAACAACAGGTCAGCCCGGATATCCCCCCTGTCTCCACCTCTCTCCAAAAAACAGACATCATGTCCCTAAACGGCGAAAATGGAGACTCTTATCTGGCCTATGTCATGGTCACGCCGTCGCAGACCGGTGGTTTTAAAAGCATGGTGGTCCTGCACGATAACCGGCAGAAAAAGATGCAGATCAAAAACGGACGCATCCTGTTCCTCACGACGGGCCTGTCCGGCATTGCCGCCATCTTTCTTGTGAGCTGGTTCTTTGTAGGACATTCCTTAAAGCCGCTTGCGAAAAACAGAGAAAAACAGAACGAATTTATCGCTGCCGCCTCCCATGAGCTGCGCTCCCCCCTTGCTGTCATTCAGGCCTCTTCCTCTGCAGTCCTGGAGGATACTTCCAGATCCGGGGAGTTCCTGGCGACTATACAGAAAGAATGCAGACGGATGGGGCGGCTTGTAAATGACATGCTGGTCCTTGCCTCCGCCGACACAAAAGGGTGGCACGTGGCACGTGAACAGATTGATATGGATACCCTGCTGTTAGACATCTATGAACATTATGAACCCCTGTGTTCAGAAAAACACGTTCCGCTTTGTATCAGCCTTCCAGACGAACCCCTGCCGCCTGTCCTCGGAGACAAAGAACGGCTGGAACAAATCTTCTCCATCCTGATTGACAATGCGCTCACCTATGGTACAGGGAAGGGCGGCACCGGCAGGAATCTGCCCGTAGAACTGAGGGCAGAAGTTTCAAAACACCATCTCTGCGTATCTGTAGCCGACCACGGCCCCGGAATCACAGATGAAAAGAAACCACAGGTCTTCGACCGTTTCTTCCGCACCGACCAGTCCCGCAGGGATAAGTCCCACTTCGGCCTTGGCTTAAGCGTGGCAAGAGAACTGGCACATCTGCACGATGGCACACTCACACTCACAGACACGGCCGGGGGCGGATGCACATTCACACTCAGACTAAAGAGAGGGAACTTTTAGGTGGCGGCGGGGACGCCTCATGTAAGATTTGGTGGCCGGGGCTGTATATGCCGCTGCGAAATACACACCGTGTTGCTAACGGATTCTACGAAAAAATGACACCTGAATGACAGGTACAGAGAACACATCACGAGAAATCTGATGATTTCTCGTGATGTGTTCTCCAAAAATATGATTCGGAATCATATTTTTCCCTGCCATTCAGATGTCATTTTTTCTAGAATCCGTAAGCACACTCTAGCATTTTGCAGCGGCATATACAGCCCCGGCCACCAAACCTTACATGAAGCTGGTCCATCCGACAGGCAGAAAATCATATCGCATGTCAATCATTAATAATGAACAAAACATTTCAACAAAAAATTAGCATAAGGTAGACTGTCTGTGGATGAGCCTGCATGTAAATTCCTGATAGGTAAACTCCTCTTCTTTTCCCGCCAAGATGGATAAGATCAGTTTGGCCGCATACCGCCCCATTTCGTGATAGGGGATGGTAATGCCTGTGACGGACGGGTATGTGATGGCGTAGAAGTCTACGTTGTTAATGAAGATGTTCTTCGGATGCTGGGGCAGTACGACGCCACTTTTCAGTATTTCGCGCTGGATCAGGTAACCAATATCGTAGTTATGGGAGATTGCGATATCGAATTCATGGGTGTCCATGTATGCCTTCAGCCCCGGGTAGATATTCTCGGGACACCGGTATTTCACCGGGATCACTACATGCTCCAGATCGCACTCCGGGTAGATTCTGGCGGCCATTTCTGCAAACTGGGGATATTTGTTGTTTACAAATACACCCTCGTTATCTACAGAGAAATACCGGATGGTCCTCAGCTGCTTCTGCCTGCAGAACAGGACGCATTCTTCCAGCACATCGTCGAAGGCGTGCGGCTTCGGTGATTTTTTTGAAAATACGCCGTCCATACAGACAACCACGTAGGGGATGTCATATTTCTCCGCAGGCTCTACAAACTTTTCATGTTCTTTATTAGAGATATAGATCAGCCCGTCGATCAGGTTTGATTTATAGCTGTTAATATAGGATGGTGAAGTGTCTTCCTTCTTCTCATAAAACAAGGTCAGTGTATAATTCATCTTATCCAGATATCTTCCGATACCCTCGATGGTATCGAGGAAAGACTGGCGGCTGTAGTCCCACGCACAGACGATGCCGATGACAGTACATTTCTTATTCCTCATACTCCGTGCCGCCTCGTTGGGGACATAGTGGTATTCTGCAATGACTTTTCTCACCCTCTCCTTTGTCTCCTCACTGATACGCTTATCGTTCCGGTCATTGAGCACATAGGAGACGGTCGCCTGGGACACTCCGCATATTTTTGCTATCTCTTTTGCTGTAATATTGCCTTTCATACAAATCCCCCGATTCAAAGTTAGTCGTAATGCCGTTATGTTTCCTGAAAGTTTTTTAAAAAATTGCACAACATTTTCCATTCTATCTTGTATTTCTTATTGATTTATGCTAATATAAATCTTGCTTATAGGTATAAGCAAAAAACTTTATTGTCATTATAGCAGTAATTTGTAAGCTCATCAAGGGCACAAATTATTTATTTTTACTTTTTTGCTTATACGATTAACCTACATTTCTGGTATTGTCAGCTGCCAGAATAACAAGGATAATGTCAGGAGGTTTTAAATGTCAGGAAAAGAACATGTATCTGCCCTCAGGGACCTGATGAGGCAGGAACACGTGGATGCAGTCTACATCGGTACTGCAGATCCACATCAGAGTGAAGGCGTCGCGACACACTGGCGTGCCATGCAGTGGTTCAGCGGATTTACAGGAACTACAGGTTACTGTGTAATCACCTTGGAAAAGGCCGCATTCTGGAGTGACGGACGCTATGCGGCGCAAATGGAGCGCGAGCTGGACAGCAGCGTCTTTGAACTCTGCAACACCTCGGTGCAGGGAACACCGGGATGGATGGAATGGCTTGTGAAGAATGTTGGCGCCGGTTCCGTTCTTTCTATGGACGGCGAGGTCTTATCCATTGCCGATTTCAGGAAATGCAGGGACTATCTGAAACAGTATGATATCCGTATCCGGCATGAGGCAAATTATCCCGGAATGCTTTGGACAGACCGCCCCGATATCCCGGATGCCCCTGTCTGGGAGCTCGGACTTCCCTATGCAGGCGAATCCAGAAAGGATAAGATTTCCCGCGTGCGCTCTGCCATTTCGGACAGGAATGCCGATTGTTATCTGGGCTGCTGTCTGGATGATGTGGCATGGCTTACGAATTTAAGGGGAGGGGACCACCCGATCTACCCGATTTTTCATGGATATCTGCTGATTACTCCGAAAGAAGTCTGCCTGTGTATGGACGAGGAAAAACTCAGTACTGCCATCCGCGCCCATCTGGAGGAAGACGGGATCAGTATCTTTCCGAGAAACGAGGTGTTCCCGCTTATTTCAAGGCTTCCATCCGGCAGCAGGATTCTGATGGATCCGTACAAAACAAGCCTGAAGCTTTTCGCTTCTGTCCCGGAAGATGTACATATCATCGAGCAGATGGATATCATCACTTACCTGAAAAGCCGGAAGAATCCGACAGAACAGGAGAATATCCGGACAAGCAATCTCAAGGAAAGCGCCGCGATTGTCCGTTTTATCCGGCATATTTATGACCGGCTGGAAACAGGTACTGTGACAGAATACGATCTGGTCCGGGATCTGGAGATTTTCCGCAGGATGGACCCGGACTACCTGATGCCTGCCAATCTGGCGATCATCGCTTATGGTCCGAACGCTGCCCTGCCCCACTACCGTCCTACCGAGGAAATACATTCCGAGGTAAAGAAAGAAGGAATGCTGCTGTTCGATATCTGTGCCCATTATAAAACCGGCACAACAGACATTACCCGGGTGATCCCGACAGGCCCGTGCACGGAGGAGATGCGTACCGACTACACACTGGCACTAAAATCCAATATTGCTCTGGCCACCCAGCGGTTTGTCTATGGAATGACCGGCGATGTCCTCGACGGAGTATCCAAAGCTGTCCAGTGGAATCATTCCCGCCATTTCGGGCACGGGACCGGACATGGGATGGGTTATCTGCTCTATGTACATGAAGGTCCGGGAAAGATCATTACCGAATTTGCACCGCCATTCCCGTATGCCAGACAGGTGCCACTCAATACCGGCATGCTCTTCTCCGATGAGCCGGGAGTGTACAAGCCGGGCCGGCACGGGGTCCGTCTGGAAAATAATCTTCTTGTCCAGGAAGACTGTGAGAATGAATTCGGGAGATTCCTCAAATTTGAGACTGTAACCTTCTGTCCGTTTGAACGCAGCCTTATCCTGACCGGGCTGCTGACAAAAGAGGAAACCGCGTGGGTGGACCATTACCACGAAGAGACTTATCACAAGCTCTCCCCTTATCTAAATGAAGAGGAAAAGATCTGGCTGAGGGAAAAGACACAGCCGCTTGTGTGAAGTTTCAGAATCTGACCAGTTATTACTTATCAAAAAGGAGTAAGAAAAAATGAATGAGAATAGTGAGAAACAAAAGAAGAAAAAATGGGATATACAGGTTCCACACACATATTTTATCATCTTCATGATATTGATTTTATGTGCGATACTCACCTATGTCCTTCCTGCAGGTTCTTATGACCGCGTGGAAAATGATACCGGGAGGATGGTCGTTGTAGCTGATTCCTTCCATGAAGTAGAATCCAACCCGATTTCTCTGATGGATTTCCTGAAGGCTGTCCCGTCCGGACTGGAGGCACAGGCAGCTCTGATCTTCTTCGTATTCGTCTGCGGGGGAACCTTCGGTATCTTCGACGAGACTAATGCACTGAATGTGGGGATCAATAAAATCGCCCACCGGCTAAACGGAAAAGAAACCCTGATGATTATCGCCATCACCACCATTTTCTCCATCCTCGGTGCAACGATGGCATTCGACCCCCAGGTAATTATGTTCATCCCGCTAGGTGTCGCCCTTGCCCGGCGATGTGGTTATGATGCCATCACCGGTATCGCAATGGTGCTCGGCGGTGTATACGTCGGATTCTCCTGTGGTGCCCTGAACCCTTATACAACGGCTGTTGCACAGGGAATTGCCGGTGTCCCGCTGTTCTCCGGTCTCGGTTTCCGTGTAGTATGGCAGGTTGTTACACTGGTCTTCACATGTGCATACATTATCCGCTATGCGAAAAAGGTGAAGGCATCTCCTTCTACAAGCTACTGTTATGAATTAGAGTTAAGTGAAAAAGAAGCACACGAGAAAGAACAGGCAAATTTCACTACAAAACTTTCCGTACGCCAGATTCTTGTAATCCTCGTACTGTTCGGAGGATTAGGATGTGTCGTATATGGTTCCCTCAAATTATCCTGGGGTACATCAGATATGGCTGCCGCATTCTTCGGAATGGGACTGCTCGCAGGTATCATCGGGGGACTTGGTGGAAACAAGATCTGTACATCCTGGATCAAAGGTGCTAAGACAATGGTATTCGGCGCCCTTGCTATCGGGCTTGGACGCGCCATCCTGATCGTCCTTGAAAATGGTATGATCATGGATACCATCGTTTCCGGACTTTCATCCCTGCTGCAGATGCTTCCGTCATCACTGATCTCGATCGGTATGCTGATCGCCAACGTAGTCATTAACTTCTTCGTTCCATCCGGAAGCGGGCAGGCTACACTTGTTATGCCATTCATGGCGGCAATCGCATCCCTGACAGGAGTTACAATGCAGACAGCAATCGTGGCATTCCAGGGCGGCGAAGGATTCAGTAACGCTGTCATCCCGACCAGCTCCACAACGAATGCCTGCCTCGGCGCCGGAAACGTAGGCTATGAGAAATGGGTCCGCTTCGCAATGCCGATGTTCCTGATCCAGCTTGTTATCTGCGCCGTATTCACAATCATTGCATCTGTAATCGGACTGTAAGAAAAAAGCACTGTCGGCTGTATATTCAAGAAATGGAGGAAGGGTCCCGGTAAAAAGCCGGGGCCTGTGATAGAAATTATGGTATGGTCATCAAAAGAAATCAAGAAAAAAGGACTCACCTGCTTAAACAAAAACTTTATACAGGCCTATCTGGCGGTTCTGGTAATCCGCCTGATCGCAGATATCCCTGCACTCTTCTTTAACCAGGGCAGCAGTATCCGTTCTCTGTCTCTGTCAGGCTCCGCCCTGCTCCTTGCCATCCTGCTTTCTGGCACCATTTTTATTTATCTGCCACTGAATGCAGGAAAGAACAGGTTTTATATGGATCTGAATGACGGAAGCGCAGAATTTGATACCCTGTGGCATTTTTTCACCCGGGGGAAAAAGACTTACCTTTCTATCGTAAAAGGAATGGCCGTGAGATATCTGACCGTCCTTGCCGGCGGCCTGATCCTGATTGTACCGGGAATCATGCAGTATTACCGCACATTTTTTACTCCGTGGATTCTGGCACAGCATCCGGATATGACCGCAGGTGTGGCAATGCAGAAAAGCCGTGAAATGACGGCCGGGCAAAAGATGAACCTCTTCATCATGCAGCTGACATTCTTAGGCTGGATTGCTCTTTGCTTCTTCCTCTCCTACCGTTTCAGCCTGATCCTGCCGACCGGCATAGGACGCGCGGTTTCAACAGCTATTTATGCACTGCCTGCTGCTTATTACCATGCGGCTGTCGCAGCATTGTATACAAAGCTGTCACAGCATCTGCTGTAAAGAATATATCAGAAAGTCCGGGTGAGTTATTTCTCATCCCGGACCGCCTGGTAAGCTATCAATACAATATCTTCTTTTGTCTCTTGCTTCAGTTTTTCCTGAAGTTCGTTAATCTCAGTTATACTTTCATTCGTGATATCCGCTATCTGGTAGTTCTGTTCCATATTCTCACCTCATCCATAGTATACGGCATCTTTTAGAAATTATGTAAATCCCGGTACAGGACTTGCTCAGGCTTTTTTCAGGTTATTCCGGTAACTGCTCGGGCTTGTGCCTACCTGCTGCTTAAAAAGCCTCGAAAAATAATTCATATCTTCAATCCCGCACATCTTGGCAATCTCCCCAACCGGAAGCTGTGTAAGATTTAGCAGCCGGATTGCGTAATTTAACCGTTCCTGATTCACGAATGCCGTCAGGCTGGTTCCGGTTTCTTTTTTAAAAAGTGTCGAAAGGTAGTTCTTATTCATGGAAAACTTTTCTGCAATTGCTTTCAGCGTGAGGTCCGTGTCCGGATTCAGCCTGATATGGGTCACAATCTTTTTAATAGTCGGCGAATAATCTTCCATCGAGTATGTCCGCACAAGCATACAGTACTTCCGGGGAATGTCCTTGTAGATGCTGTCAAGCTGCTTTATGTTCACGGCATATTCTATGAGTGCCGTAATTCTGTTGACCTCTGTGTCCACATAGACCGGATGAACACCACCCGACTGGGCAGCTTTGCGGCAGATTGTGTTGAACATGATCAGATTATTTTTCTGGTCACGCAGCGAATCCGGAAAGTGCTGCTTTATAGAACTTAAACTGAGCTTTTCTCTGATTTCTTCTATCTTTTCCAGATTTCCTTCCATTATATAGGCACACAGCCGTTCTTCACTCTCATATTTGCTCTCCATATAGACAATCGAACTCGGGGTTGGCTTTGGTATCATATCCGTATGGTCACTAAACCCCGCCTGATGCGTATTCAAGATCAAATGGGGCATGGAAAGTTTCTCTTCCCCCCACAGGAACTGTGCCAGATTTCCAATCAGGCTCTCCATCCCATGTTCTTCAGGAATCACAGGGAGGGACACATAATACTGCTGCATAAAGTCCTGAAAATGTTCCGGAAGGCCTGCTTTCCGGCAGTATTCATCGACACGTGTCATTGTAAAAGGAACATAGGTGAACGGACCCACGACAAAGAGGGCCGGAGTTTCCTGTGGCAGTCTGACGAAGATGTACTCGCACCCGAAACGGTCTGTCCCCCTTCCAAGAATATGCTTCTGGTAAATATCCATGCAGTCAGCTGAGATATTCTTACAGAAGGTGCGGTAGTCTGCTTCCGTATAAATGGATCTGCGTAATTCATGATCGAATTGCGCCTCCCAGAGAAATGGATATTGAATGATTCTGGAGGATATCCTCATCTCAGACAATATGGCCTGTGTATATGACAGTAACAATTGATTATCAGGCATAGCTGTTCTCCTATTCGCATTCATTACATTAATATTAGCATAATATTCAGGGTGTCTCAAATAAATGTAAAAAATTTACTAATTTCAACAAATACTGGAATACCTACTATTTTTTTTCAGGGCTATACTTAGATCATATCATAAAAGAAGGAGGTAAACAGGTATGGAGGAACAAATCCATATATCAGGATTTGCAGACGAAATCAGCCCGGATTTTGAACAGCAGCTTAAGGTTGTCACGGAGCTTGGAATGCACTACATTTCTCTGCGTTCCGCAAACAAGAAGGGAATTGCAGACTATACCGTACAGGAAGTGCAGGAGGAATTAATGCCCCTGCTTTCCAAATACAGCGTAAAAGTATCATCTATCGGTTCTCCGGTCGGAAAGGTAGGCATAGAGGACGAAGAAGGATTCCAAAAGCAGAAACTCCAGTTGGCAGAGCTGTGCCGGATATGCAAGTTACTGGACTGCAGTTATATCCGTATGTTCAGCTTTTTCATTCCGGAAGGAGAAAATCCGGATGATTTCCGCAATACAGTCCTTGAAAAAACCAGACAGTTTCTGGATATTGCCAGACAGCACGACATCATACTGCTCCATGAAAATGAAAAGGATATATATGGGGATACGAAGGAACGCTGCAGAATACTATTTGACGAACTGAAGGATCCACATTTTTACGCCGCCTTTGATTTTGCCAATTTCGTACAGTGCGGTGAAGACCCGGAGGAATGCTGGAACCTGCTTAAGCCTTTCATCAGGTACATTCATATCAAGGATGCTGTCTCTTCAAATCAGGAGAATGTTGTCTGCGGCACGGGGGAAGGAAAGATCGAACTCTTATTGGACCGCGCCATCCGCAAAGAAGGATATACCGGGTTCCTGACCCTGGAACCGCATCTGGTGCTGTTTGATTCCCTGGTTTCATTAGAGACTACGGCGGCAGAAAATATCATTAAAGAAAACAAAGCCAAAGACGGCAGGGAAGGGTACGCCATGCAGTACCATGCATTATGCAGCATTTTAGAAAAAATCGGACAGCCTTAATACCATGCAGTTGTCCGTAAAACAAAAAAGAAAAGTGAGGAGATAAATATGAAAAAGATTCGTTTTGGACTAATTGGAATTGGTGCACAGGGAGGCGCTTATGCCGGATTTCTGACAGGGAAAGGAGGCTTTCCGGGAATGCCCGCGCCTGAGTGCCCGCCACATTGTGAACTGGGGGCGCTGTGCGATATTGACCCTGAGAAAGAAAAAATGTGCAGGGAAAATTATCCGGAATATCCATTCTATACAGACTGGAAAGAGATGGTGGCTTCCGGTAATGTAGACGCTGTCATCACGACTGTCCCCCACTACCTGCACCCGGAGATTGCAATCTACTGTCTGGAGCACGGTATGAACGTACTTGTAGAAAAGCCTGCCGGTGTATTTGCAAAATCTGTGCGCGAGATGAACGAATGCGCGGCAAAACATCCTGAAACTGCATTTGGTATTATGTTCAACCAGCGTACCAACAAACTCTACCAGAAGATTAAAGAAATCGTGGCTTCTGGTGAAATGGGAGAAATCCGCCGTTCCAACTGGATCATTAATTCCTGGTGGCGCCCGGACAGCTATTATGCACAGAGTGAGTGGCGCGCTACATGGGGCGGAGAAGGCGGCGGTGTACTCGTTAACCAGGCACCTCACCAGCTGGACCTCTGGCAGTGGATCTGCGGTATTCCAAGTAAAGTATATGCCAAATGCCTGTACGGATGCCACAGGGATATTGTCGTAGAAAACGACGTGACCATTGTAACAGAGTACCCGAATGGGGCGACAGGAACCTTTATCACCTGTACCCATGACCCGATCGGGACAGACCGTCTTGAAATAGACCTTGACGGTGGCAAGATTGTTGTAGATTCCAGCCAGACTGCTACCGTTTACCGCCTGAAAAAGGATGAAAAAGAGATGAATGAGACCATGAGCATGATGGATGTTGCCAAACTGACTATGGGCAATGCTTCCGGTGCAGATGGCATGTACACAGTGGAAACATTTGAGAATACAGACGGCTGGGGCGTTCAGCATACGACTGTAATGGAAAACTTCGCCCTGCATATTCTGGAAGGGACTGACCTGCTCGCACCTGGTTCAGACGGCATCAACGGCGTAAATCTTGCCAATGCCACCCAGTTGTCTTCCTGGCTCGGAAAAGAGGTAGACAACCCGGTAGATGAAGAACTGTACCTGAGCGAACTGAACAAGAAAATTGCAGAAGAAGGTAAGTTCCCGGCCAGATAAGCCGTTCCGGGTATATTCCGGATTTCGGCAGAACATAAAAAGGACTGGAGGATATGAATAAGATGAAAAGTGCAGCCGTAATTGGTTTAGGAGACATCTCCACAATACATATCGCGGCAATCCGGCGCAATCCTGATATTACACTTAAAGCAGTGTGCGACATTGATGAAAGGGCACGTAAACGAGCCCCTGAAGGGACTGCATTTTACACGGATTACCATGAAATGATCCAAAAAGAACAGCCGGATGTGGTACATGTCTGCCTGCCGCATTATCTGCATGTACCGGTATCCAAAGAGGCCGTTAATCTGGGCACACATGTTTTCTGTGAAAAACCTGTCGCCATGAACACTGATGAGGCCGTGGACTTTGCCGTCTTCGAGGCAGCCCATCCGGACAGACACATCGGTATCTGCCTGCAGAACCGTTTCAATGAATCGGTAGAAATGCTCAAAGAACTGATAGACAGCGGACAGTTTGGAAAGATAACAGGCCTGAAGGGATTCGTCCCCTGGGCACGGCCGAAGTCCTATTATGATGAAAAGCCCTGGCGCGGCACATGGAAACATGCAGGCGGCGGCTGCATGATCAACCAGTCCGTACATACACTGGACCTGCTCTACTATTTAGGCGGTCCAATTGAGAGTATTAACGCCTCTGTATCCCAACTTCTGGATTACGGCATAGAAGTAGAAGATACCGTATCTGCCGCACTTAGGTTTGAAAGCGGGGCACAGGGCCTGTTCTTCGCAACTAACGCCAATTATAAAAACGAAGGCGTACAGATTTCGGTACAGACCGGGGGCGCAGAATTTTCCATCATCGATAATGTGCTCTACCAGACGGAACCGGACGGGAATAAGAAGCGCCTTGCAGAGGATGCAAAGATGCCAGGGGAAAAGTTCTACTACGGCGCCAGCCATGAAAAACTGATCCGGGCATTCTATCAGGCGATTGAAAGCGGCAGCCAGGACTATCTGCATGTCAAAGACGCTGTCATGAGCATCCGGCTGATTGACGCGATTCAGCAGTCGGGCCGGACAGGAAAGCACGTCAGGCCCTGAGAGGCACATGTAACTAAAAATGAACTGTTGTAACTGTTCATGGTCCTGAACAGTTACGAACTATTTTTAATAGGGAGGAAAACTGTAATGGAAAAAGGATTAATCGGCATACAGATGAGCACGATTAAAGATAAAATTAATGAGTTAGGGGCCTACGGCACGCTGAAGGCATGTGCGGAACTTGGCTACCACTGTGTAGAGGTCAGCCAGATTCCAATGACCCCTGAAAACGTAGCCGGCATGAAAAAAGCATCGGAAGAATTCGGTGTAAAGATTGCAGCCTGCTCTGCATCACTCGAACCAATGTTTCCGGAAATGCCCGGAGAGTATCTTGTGAGTGATTTTGATAAAATTGTAGCAGACATGAAAGAACTCGGTTGTGACATGCTGCGTATCGGCATGCTGCCAATGACCTGCATGGGAAGCCGCGAAAAGGCACTGGACTTCGTAAAACGGGCAGATGAAATGGCAGCCCGGTTAAAAGAACACGATATCGACCTCTACTACCATAACCACCACGTAGAATTCGCAAAGTATGACGGCGAATACCTGCTGGATATCATCAAAGACACAACCAAGCATATGGGATTTGAGCTGGATATCCACTGGATTCAGCGCGGAGGAGAAAATCCGGTTGAATTTATCCGGAAATATGCCGGAAGAATCCGCCTGCTCCACTTAAAGGATTACCGCATCGGAGAACTCCGTATGCCGGAAGGGGATTTTGATCCACAGAAATTCATGCAGGCGTTCACTGACATCGTAGAATTTGCAGAAATCGGGGAAGGCAGCCTGCCTGTCCAGGAATGCATTCAGGCCGGACTGGAAGGCGGAAGTGAATACTTCCTCATCGAACAGGATTCTACCTACGGCAGGGACCCGTTCGAGAGCCTGAAAATCAGCCGGGACAACCTGATCAAAATGGGCTACGGTGACTGGTTCAATTTATAACAATAACAAATCCCCATCGGAGCTTCTTTTCCGGTGGGGATTTTAATTTACCCTATAATCAGTTTTACACCGCCATAGATACCTGCCTCATTTCCGAGGGATGCCAGACGGAATTCCGTATCTCTTGACGCATGAAATGCATATTCCACATAATGCTCCCTGATAGCATCAAGCAGGATATCCCCGGCTTTTGCCACTCCGCCTCCAATAACGAAAGCCTCAGGATTCACAACGCAGGCAATCTGTGCCAGCCCCTTCCCGAGCATGCGTCCCAGTTCACTTACCATGACCACGGCAGCCTCATCCTTTGCCTTTGCCGCATCGAAGATATCCTTCGCGCTGAAGGTTTCGATGCTTCTCAGCGAACTATCTATATCTTTATGTGCGTCCAGATATTTCTTTGTCATGCGGACGATCCCTGTCGCTGAAGCATACTGTTCCAGACACCCCTTCTTTCCGCATCCGCAGCACTCTGTTTCGTCATCTGTCATCGGCAGGTGCCCGATCTCTCCTGCCGCACCGTTATACCCTGCCAGAATATGCCCGTCAATGATAACACCGCCTCCTACGCCGGTTCCCAGTGTGATCATGACAATATTGCTGCAGCCTTTTCCGCCGCCCTGCCACATCTCACCAAGAGCCGCCACATTTGCATCGTTTCCTGCCTTCACCCGCATTCCGGTAAGTTCGCCGAGTTCACGCTCCACATTGAATACATCCCACCCGAGGTTCACACATTTAAAAACGGTACCGTCCTGTCCGACCGGACCGGGAACACCCATGCCAATCCCTTCCACATCCAGATGGGAGATGCCTCTCTCACTCAGTTTTTCATAGGCTGCCTCCGATATATCCCCCAGAATAAACTTTCCGCCGCTCACGGTGCGGGTCGGTATCTCCCACATCTCAAGCAGGTTCCCGTCTGTTTCAAATAATCCCAGCTTTACAGTCGTTCCGCCTATATCTACTCCAAATGCATATTTTTTCATTTTCACGTATCCTCCTAAACTGTGGCTGTATTATATAACAAAATTCCTAAGATATTTTGCACTCAGTAGTACTGCCTTCTTTGCATCTTCCAGATTTTTCTCAAATGCCTTATCTTCCACCTCGATACATGTATATCCGTCATATCCGATATCGGTCAGCGCAGAAACATATCTGCCCCAGTCCACATCCCCGAGTCCCGGAAGCTTTGGGGACATATATTCAAGCGGGGCCGCCATGATTCCCACATCGGCAAGCTTATCCGGGTATACTTTGATATCCTTATAATGTACATGGAAAATCTTATCCTTAAACTCATAAAGAGGTCTGATATAATCAATCTGCTGCCATACAAAATGGGACGGGTCGTAATTAATCCCGAAGTTCGGGCTGTCAAGGATCTCAAATACCTTCCTCCAGTTTGCAGGAGACGTCATCAGGTTCTGCCCGCCCGGCCACTCATCTTCTGTAAATAACATCGGACAGTTTTCAATCCCGATCTTCACACCTTTTTCCTCTGCATACTTTACGATTGGCGGCCATACTTCCTTTACAGTCTCCAGATTCTCCGTCACCGTTTTCTTTGGGTCGCGCCCTACAAACGTAGTAATCATATTCACATCCAGCATAGCCGATGCATCGATTAGTTTATACAGGTGTTCAATATAACTCTGACGCTTTTCTATGTCCGGCTCCAGTGTATTCGGGTAGTATGCAAGGGAAGATATCTCCACATTCCTGTCTTTACAATACTTTTTAATGTATGCCGCCTTGTCTTCATTCATATTTGCAGCATCAATATGGCTGACCCCTGCATATCTCCTCTGTGCGCCCCCCTGCGGCCAGCACGCTACTTCCAGGCATTCCAGATGATTCTCAGATGCAAAATCCACGACTTCCTCAAATGTCATTCCGTCACAAATTGCTGTAATAAATCCTAACTTCATAGTTTGACTGCTCCTTTCGTTACGATACAAATTCTTATTCACATTTCTATTAGTACAGATTCTTCTTTTTGTCTTCTTTATTGTAACGAAATCTGTCCCACTAAGCTTTTCACTTTTTGTCTGACTTTGTAGTACAAAAATGACATTTTTTAATCTGCCTGCCTTAAGGCATGCAAAAAGGTCAAAAATAATACCCTTATTTTTGACCTCTTATTGATTCTCCGATACGCTCACCCATCTTTACGATTGTCTCATAACCGGACTGTGTATTCTGAAACAGCCGTTCATCCATCCTGACTGCATCTTTCTGGAACAGCAGGATCACCGTGGAACCGCCGAATTCGAAACGCCCTTTTTCTTCGCCCTTTTTTACAAGGCATGCTTCATGGTAATTGGTAATCCGCCCGACCATCAGGGCCCCCACTTCCATCATCAGTACCGTCTTAAAATGTCTGCTCCTTAAGAGTGAGTACTCCCTTGTGTTCTCCTTATAAATGGGGACGACATCGTTCGCCACAGGATTCACCGTATGAAAGATCCCGGGGATATGGCAGTTTTCTGACTTCATCCCGTCATCAACGTAACAGTACCTGTGATAGTCATCGACCGTCAGCCTGAACACACACGCCGTTCCCCCTTCATAATATGCTGCAAGTTTCGGCGACCGGAGGAGAGATTCCACTGTATAAGACGTGTTCTTAATGTTGAACCTGCTTTTTTTACCTTTTTCATGGACAATCGGGTAGACACTCAGCTTTCCGTCGCACGGGCTTGTAAGTGTCCACTCGTCTCCCTCCATGATACGGACCCCGTCCTTCAGTTTCCGCGTGAAAAAATCGTTATAAGAACGAAAACGTTCCTTCTCGCAGACACTTAAATCAATCTGGTTCGCCTTCACAAACGGGACAATCAGGACCCGTGACCAGCTTCTGTCCAGCAGCCAGCCGCCTGCTCTGGAAACAAACGGGCAGACCAGAACTTTCAGAATCCTACGCCCCGCGCGGCTCAAATACATCCTCTTCAGCAGTCTGTCCTGCCCGGAATCTGCTGTTGTTATCCGTCCTTCTCTGTCAATATACTTCATCATTTACCCTCTCTCTTATAACCTTCTCACCCAATACAGCCAGGGCCATCCCGGATGGAAGCTGATACGGTAACGGGTAAAAACAATCATAATGACTACTGCGGCACCGACAACGGCAACCAGCACAGCAAGTGTGGCATTCTTCGGCTTTTTCAGCCGGAAGTCAACAACAAACAGGATTCCCACGATCAGCAGTGCCAAATGAAGACAAATTCTGAAAATCGAATCCGGAACGAAAAACTGGATCATAAATACGAGGGGCAGCACAATCGCCATCGAGGTGATTGGAAGTCCTCTGTAGAACTTCTCCCCGCTCTCTGTCACAAGTGCATTCTTTGCCTCCATGACATTGAAGTAAGCAAGCCTTATGACGGAGTTCACACAATACACCATAATGACCGCGATTCCAACCGGCCCCCTTACACCCAGCAGATAACAGATCAATGCCGGGAAGGCACCGAAACAAACCACGTCACACAGGGAATCTATCTGGATTCCAAAGGACTTTTCATCCTCCGTCCTGTCTTTCTTTCTGCGCGCAATCTTACCGTCAAACATATCACACAGGCCCGATAACGCAAGGCACAGGATTGCCGTCTTGAACCTTCCGTGAACCGCCTGAGTCATCCCGAATACTGATGTGGCAAGGCTGATATAAGTCAGTACCACTGTATAATTATAAAAACCAATCATCTTATTCTCTCTCTTCTCATTTAGATTTTATCTTTCACCACATTTATCCCTGCGCCTCACAACACGGTTTCTCTGCCGCTTCTTTCTGTCTGCGTCCTATGGTAAGATGGGCAAACAGGGTCATTGCCGCACTGAGCAGCAATTGTACGTAGTATGCAATCCCCCTGCTTAAAACCATACCCGGCAGAAGGAGTCCTGCGGCAAAAATGCCTTTGAATATAATCAGGAACAGATTCTCACTGATCCCCATGCCGCCCGGGAGGGGAAGCATATCAACCGATACCGACACTACCGCCTGCAGCATCACAACATCATAGATGTGTGCCCCGTGAAGCCCGAATGCCTTATACACAAACCATGTTACAAAAAACAGGGCAAACCTCTGTAAAAATGTTATGGCCAGCACATTCACAATCACTCCTGCATGTGTCCTCAAATACGCCGCCGTTGCATTATACTGGTCCATCGAAGCAGACAGTTTCTCTGTACGGTTTGGCTTATGCTTTAAAATGTGCAGCCGTTCCAGAATCTTCAGGCACCACATCATAATCCCTTTCGCCAGGGCCGGGTGGAATGCCAGAATCGACATGGCAATGCAGCATGCAACATTCAGACCCACCCCGAGGTAAAACACCGGCAGAATCCCTTCCAGATACTTATGTACAAACCCCCTCTGGAAGAATGCAACAAACAGTCCGATAGCAACGAGGACTGACTTATATGTTATTGTAACAATCATCAGCACTAATGTCGATACCGGAACCGGAATTTTATTCTTTCTCATATAATATATCTGCATCGGCTGCCCGCCGCTCGCAGATGGTGTGATGGCGCTGAAGAAGAACCCTACACAGGAATATAAGAAACAGGTCCACTTCTTCGTATGGATTTTCAGGGTGCCCATCATATAATGGATAATGATGGATTCCCCCCAGATAAAGAAGACCACCCCCGCCACCCCGGGAATCAGGTACAGTGGATTCGCCTTTAAAATTGTCCGGATAACGGCACGCAGATCTTCTCCTTTAAATACACTGTAAATTGTCAGTGCAAATACAAGCACAACGAATGCCGCGTTCGCAATCTTTTTCTTCTTACTCGTCACAGTTCACTCTCTTTCCCACAGGTCTTACCCTCCTGTGAAAACATTTCTGATACAGCCAGTCAAATACCCTCTGGGGATATTGATAAAGCCGCGTATGAAAAGCCAGCCAGTATGTACCTTCTGCCAGTATGATGCCTGCTATGGCATCTACAATATAGTGCTGCTTGGTCAGCTGCGTTGAGACACAGACAAGCAGTGCAAAAAAGCAGGAAAACATCCGGTAGCCCTTCGGTATATTCTTTTGCCGGCGGATCCCGATATAGCAGAACCAGCTTACGAGACAGTGGATGGACGGGAACAGCCTTGTGGGCGGGTCAATGCTGTAAACAAACAAAAGCACCGAATCCCAGAATCCCGGTTCCGCCAGCACAGGCCTGATATTCGTGGTAGGCATAAGCAGGTAGAAAGTCCCGCATATCAGTCGTGACATCATGTCTGCCACCGCAAAACGAATGCAGTATTCTTTCCCCTGCCTCGCTATGATTATGTAATTTACAGTCCAGAAAAGGTAACACCCTAAGTATACCGCTGCAAACGCAGGCACTACCGGGACTGCCCTGTCAATCGGAAGTGTGAGGTCATAATGCTTCCAGTTTTCTGTAATACGGTCCGTTCCCATATAAACAATAAAATTAACCGCCAAACAGGATAACAGAGGAAATACTGCATATGCCGGTATGATTTTCTTTAATTTCCCAAGCCTGTTTCCCATGATGTCCAACTCCTTTTTATCTCGGTCTAGTGACTATTATAACAGACTTTTTGAAAGATGCACCGGTAAAGTAGGTTTCTTAATGAATTCATAATAAATCTTTCAAATTTCTTCCAATATATTTCGGTTTTCTTAGGGAAATTCCTGTAATTTATTATATATTAATACAGCTCAGGCTTTTTGCGCCTGAGCTGTACGTTTTTCTTTATAAACCAAAGAAGTGTAATCCACAACTTATTAACAGCAGACATTTCCCAATATTTCTTCGAGTGCATTCTTGCTGCTTGTATGACATCTTATAACATCGGCATTACACCTTCCGGCTTCTTCCACAGCACACTTTACCATTTTGTGGGACACTGTGTTCGTAAATAATACGATCAGATCCGGGCTGCCAATCTGTTTGCTTAATCCGGCAGACATCTGTGTAAACACCTTTGCCTTGCAGTGGAACTGTTTGCATATTTTCTTATACTGGCATACCATACGGTCATGCCCTCCGATTATCACTACGCTCATTGTGCCCTCCTTACTTTTACATCTGAACCACTTCGTCTGCAATCCCCATCGTTGATTTCCTGTGTGAAACAAGGAGGATTGTCCTGTCTTCTTTTTCCCGTTCCAGACTTTTCAGAACAATACCCTCGTTCAGGCTGTCAATATTGCTCGTCGGTTCGTCCAGCAGTATCATCCTGCTTTTATGGAGGAATGCCCGGGCAATCCCGATGCGCTGTCTCTCGCCCCCGGAGATGCAGTCACCCAGTTCAGTCAGCCGGCTGTCATACCCGTTTGGCAGTGACATGATGAACTCATGAATAGATGCTTTCCTTGCCGCATCCTCAACCTCCGTCCGGGTCGCATTCTCATTGGCAATCTTGATATTATTCTCAATCGTATCATGGAACAGGAATGTCTCCTGCGTTACATAAGCAAGCTTCTTTCTCAGGGACGATGTGCGGATCTCATTTACATCCTCTCCCCCGTATGTAATACTCCCCTCTCCTGCCTCATAAAAACGCATCATCAGCTTTAGCAGTGTTGATTTTCCGCAGCCGCTTCGGCCCAATATTCCATGAATTTTTCCGGGTCTAAAAACTGCGTTAAAATCATTCAGCACTCCATCGGCCGTTTCCTCATACCTAAATGAAACATTACGGCAGACTACGTCACCTTCGGGCAGTTTTACACCCTCTTCATTATCCGTTACAACTGGTGTCTCTTCCAGAATATCCAGCACCCGGCTTCCACTTGCCAGAGTATGGTTCAGATTATTTGACAATGCCGAAAGAGCTGCTGTAGGACCAAAGGAACTCATCATTCCGATGACGGCAGTCACACCCTGGTAAAATTCCATCTGCCCCGCCTGCACAAAAAGTCCGCATACGATAAGCATCACTATTCCCGCTGCAAGGATTACACAGTCGGTTGCAATCCGCTGTATGTTCTCATCTTTTTTCAGCTTCCTTCCCGTTTCTTCAAGTGCTTCTGTCTTTCCGGCCATATCAGCCATGCGTTTCTCTTTCTGCTGGTATTGGAGAAGTTCCTCCAGCCCGTAAAGATTATCCAGAACCGATGTATTCAGATTTCCAAAGGAATCCCTGTAGTTCCGGCCGCTTTTCTTCCCTTTCCTGCTGTTCCTGACGGGAATTACCACCCCCACTATCAAATAGGAAACAAGGGCCACTGCTCCTGCCGCCGGGTTAAGCATTCCCAGAAAGACCACCATAAAAACCGAGGAGGCCACGGCAATCGCGATGGGGGAAATCGTATGTGCATAGAACACTTCCAGCAGTTCAATATCACTGGTAATGATTGAGATCAGGTTTCCCTTTTCACTGCCGTCTAACTTGGCCGGAGCCAGCTTTCTGAGCGCTGCAAATACCTGATGCCGTATTCTCGCCAGAAGCTTGAATGCAATATAATGGTTACAGGACTGTTCCGCATAACGCAGGATTCCCCTGAACACGGCAAATACAACCAGCACTGCGGCAATTGTCCCGAATGACAGCCCTGTATATACTCCGGCCGCCTCAAGCATCCCGTATCCCCCGAAAATAGTCAGGAATGTAGCAGTCAGGTTGCCTGCGCATCCCATCAGCACCGCCAGGAACATTAGTCCTAAGAGCGGCCTTATCATTCCGATCAGTCCGGCCATGACCTGCAGTGAAGTTCTGTTTTTCTTTGTATGATTCATCTATGCCGCCCCCTTTCCTGCGTATTTTTCCAGTTCCTTCTGACTCTCATAGAGCTTCGCATATTCTCCGCCCTCTTCGATCAGCTGCCTGTGGCTTCCCCGCTCGATGATTGTCCCGTTCTGGATCATCAGAATCTGGTCCGCCCACGTCACATTTGCCAGTCTGTGTGAAATCAGGATCACGCTCTTCACTTCGGCCAGTTCACGTATGACTTCCATAATCAGATTTTCACTTTCGGCATCTATATTGGAGGTTGCTTCATCAAAAATGTAGATATCACTGTCATGTAAGATCGCACGTGCCAGAGCCAGTCTCTGTTTCTGGCCGCCCGACAGGTTCGCTGCCTTTTCTTCCAGCACCATATCAAGTCCGCCTTTTTCCATCACGGTCTCATACAGGTTCACCTTCTTCAGCGCCCACAACATTTCTTCTCTGGACGCATCTGCTTTTCCCATCTTCAGATTCTCACAGACAGTGCCTTTGAACAGGTAGCTGTCATGGCGTATTCTGGTGATTTTTTGATAAAGTGCATCCTCATCAATGTCTCTGACGCTGACACCGCCAACTTTTACATTGCCCCCATATTCCAGATAATTTCTCATAAGCAGTGATGCGATCGTACTCTTCCCACATCCGGATGTTCCAACCAAAGCCGTAAAACTGCCCTCCGGCACGGTGAAATTTACATCCTGAATCACTTTTTTCTCTTCGTCATACCCAAATGTGACATTTTCAAAAACAACAGAACTCTCCGGAATCTCTGAAACACTGCCTTTTTCAGGGACAGGTGCATCCAGCAGGCGGAAGATTTTATCCGCCGCCGCGTTTCCGTTCATCGCGATATGGAAGAACGAACCAAGCAGACGTAATGGCAGAAAAAATTCGGCTGAAATCATAATGATAAAGAAACATTCCTCAAGACTGATGCCGCCCTTTCCATAGGCCAGAATCCCCAGTATGATCCCTGCTGCCGCACCGCCATATGCCACCAGATCCATGATACTGATGGAATTCAGCTGCATCACCAGCACACGCATAGTAATCTTCCTGAATTTTTCTGCCTCCTCGTCCATCTTCTTTGCGTATCTTTCGTCTGCCTGATAGATTTTCAGCGTCGTCAGCCCCTGAAGGTTCTCCAGAAAAGAATCTCCAAGCTCTGTGTAAGTTCCCCAGTAACGGCTCAGCATTTTCTTTGCGAACTTCTGTACCGCAACAATCGACAGCGGTATCAGCGGAACACATAAAAGAAGCACTGCCGCCACCTTCATGTCCATGCTGCCGACAATGATAAAGAGTGTAACCGGAGCCAGAAGGCTGTAGAAAAACTGGGGGATATATTTGCCAAAATAGATTTCCAGCTGGTCTACGCCTTCCGTACTGATCTGGACGGCCTCGGATGTTGCGATGGTATCCCGGTAGAGGCTTCCCAGTTCCATCAGTTTCCGGTAAATCTTTTCACGCAGCCTGCTCTTGACCTCCGTCGAAGCCTGAAAGGAAAGCCTGCTGTTCCAAGTATTCATAATCCCACGGATAAGCAAAGCCCCCGCCAGTGCCAGAAGGATAATTTGAAAATCAGAGGCTGTAAGGCTCCCGTCACTCATATGTCCAATAAAAGAGGCTGCGAAGAGCATCAGAACAACATTTGCAAGTAAAGTGACCCATTGCGTGAGCACCATGCCTGCTATGTATTTCCGGTTATCATTGAATTCTTTCAACAAACGTTTATGAAACATGAGTTTTCTTCCTCCTTAACTTTTTCCCGTAACGTGTCACATGAGTAATCAGGAAAATGCAGAACAAAAGCCCTGACACCTTATGTATCATCTTCACCGCCAGAACCCCTCCCAGCGGGTGTATGCAGAACCCGGAAAGAATCATGATTGCTGTTATTATATAAAACAAAACCTCGCCATACTTTTTCATCTTAAGCTTTCTCATTTGATAATCATTCTCAATATGTTATTAAAAATAAAAGCGCTTAGTGGGATTGGCTCTCATTAAGCGCTTTGTTTTACTTTTCTATTTTTATGGATGCGACCCTTTGGTTCTTAAGGTAACCGCATCTTTTCAGCCCTTCTGACACAACCTTATTCCAGATGCCGGGTGTCAGATGGTACGTCGTTTCATCATCCAGAACAACAATGCAGGTTCCTTCCTCTGCACATTCTTCGTATGAGTCTTTCGCACACTCTACTTTATACATGTTCTTCCTGCTGATTGCCCCGATCTCTTCTAAGGCATTCACTATCCTGTATACTGTAGCAACGCCAATTCTTTTATCTGCCTGCGCGGCCTGATAGTAAATCTCTTTACAGCTTTGGCACTCATTTTCCAGAATGATATCGATCAACATGAGACGCTGCTTTGTAATCCTGCATCCGTTCTCTTTCAGTCTCTCTACGATCATTTCTTTAGTGTCCACAATGTCCTCCGCAATGTTTGCAGTCACCGCCGCACTGAATAGACTTTCCATTCTTTTTATCACGTATCATTCCCCTGATAACAAGTGCGACTGCTCCCACTACGATAGCTCCTACAATCAATGTGCCCATAAATGCTGCCTCCTTTCCGGCTGATGTCTATTTTGCTGATGCAGCACTTCTTAAATCCACTTTCAAAGTCCTGCTCTCTTTATATGGTCTTACTAATAAATAGATGAATCCAATAATCAGAAGGATTGCAACGACCACACCGGCGCCGAATACGCCTGTTGTGATGAAGGTCCCGATCTGATATACACAAAGTGAAACTACATATGCAAGCAGTGTCTGATAACCAATTGCAAACCAGAACCATTTTACATTGTTCATCTCTCTCTTGATTGCTCCCATTGCCGCGAAGCAGGGCGCGCACAGGAGATTAAACACGAGGAAGGAATAAGCTGCAACAGCCGTCATACTTCCTGCAAGTGTTCCCCAGATTTCGTTTCCTTCTTCTGCAACTTCTGCAAATCCATAGAGGATGCCAAACGTACCAACTACGTTCTCTTTCGCTACAAGGCCTGTAATGGCTGCAACAGCTGACCGCCAGTCTCCCCATCCGAGCGGAGTGAATATCCATGCGATCCCATTTCCAACTGCTGCCAGAATACTGTGATTCAGTTCCATATCCTCCAGCATTCTGAACTTACCGTCAACCCATCCGAAGTATGAAGTAAACCATACGAGGATTGTAGAAAGAAGGATGATCGTCCCTGCCTTTTTAATGAAGGACCAGCCACGTTCCCACATGCTGCGCAGTACATTCCCAACAGTAGGAAGGTGATATGCCGGAAGCTCCATAACGAACGGGGCAGGATCGCCTGCAAACATTTTTGTTTTCTTTAAGATAATTCCAGAGCAGATGATTGCTGCGATTCCAACGAAGTAAGCACTCGGTGCAACCCACCATGCCCCGCCGAATAAGGCTCCTGCAATCAAGCCGATAATCGGCAGTTTTGCCCCGCATGGCACGAATGTCGTCGTCATAATGGTCATCTTGCGGTCACGGTCATTCTCGATCGTACGTGAAGCCATGATTCCGGGAACACCGCATCCACTTCCGATCAGCATCGGAATGAAGGATTTACCCGAGAGTCCGAATTTGCGGAAGATTCTATCCATGATAAACGCGATTCTGGCCATGTAACCACATGCTTCCAGAAAAGCGAGGAAAATAAACAGTACAAGCATCTGCGGTACAAATCCAAGAACCGCTCCAACCCCGGCAACGATACCGTCCAGGATCAGTCCCTGCAGCCATCCTGCACAGCCTATGGCATTCAGTGCGGATTCAAGCAGAACCGGGATACCGGGGATCTGAAGTCCGAACAGGCTCCATCCCTCTCCAAATACACCGTCATTTGCCCAGTCAGTCGCCCATGTTCCAACCGTTGTGACGGATACATAGTAAACGATAAACATAACCAATGCAAAGATCGGCAGGGCGAGGAATCTGTTTGTAACAATCCTGTCAATCTTATCTGACGTGGATAGTTTTCCCTTGCTTACCTTAGTATAACACTCATTTATGATAGAAGAAATATAAACATACCGCTCATTTGTAATAATACTTTCGGTATCATCATCCAGCTCTTTTTCAATCGCGTCGATTTCTTCGGCCACATCAGGCACGCGTTTCATCTGGGCGGATATCTTATCATCCTTTTCCAGAAGTTTGATTGCAAAAAATCTCTTCTGTTCTTCCGGAATATCGCTGCCTAATTTATTTTCAATGGAATTCAGCACACTTTCTACTTCCGGTGCAAATTTATGTACCGGTACTGCCGCATCCTTCCTGTTGGCAATCTTTACAGCCTTCTCTGCCGCTTTTGCAACTCCGTTTCCTTTTAGGGCAGATATTTCAACAACCTCGCAGCCGAGCTTTTTACTCAATTTATCAATATGTATCTTATCACCGCTCTTTTCCACAACATCCATCATGTTAACAGCCATGATAACCGGAATTCCCAGCTCCATCAGCTGTGTGGAGAGATACAGGTTTCTCTCAATGTTCGTGCCGTCTACAATATTCAGTATTGCATCCGGTTTGTCATTGATCAGATAGTTTCTTGCAACTACTTCTTCCAGTGTATATGGAGAAAGCGAATAGATTCCCGGAAGGTCCATGATGATGACGTCTTTATGTCCTTTCAGTTTTCCTTCTTTCTTTTCTACTGTAACTCCCGGCCAGTTGCCAACAAACTGGTTGGAACCGGTCAGAGCATTGAATAATGTTGTTTTACCGCAGTTTGGATTTCCTGCCAATGCAATTTTTATAGCCATTTTTACCCTTTCCTCCTGACAACAATCGTACGCAGAACAAATGACATTCAGCTTTGTACACTCTTGTAATTCGTTACCCCTGTCTTATGTTAGTTTTCGCTAACCAATAATCAAAAATTTGATGCAGAAATAAATATCCTTATTCTACAAGAATCATTTCCGCATCCGCTTTTCTTACCGACAATTCATATCCTCTGACCGTGATTTCAACAGGATCTCCGAAGGGCGCTACTTTTCTTACAAATACGTCTACACCTTTTGTAATTCCCATATCCATAATCCTTCTTTTAACCGGACCCTCACCGGTTAGTTTTGTTACCTTAGCAGTCTCGCCGCACGGGACTTCTTTCAATGTCTTCATCTTCTTGCCCTCTCCTTAGCCAACCATGATTTTATTTGCCATATCTTTCCCAATGGCAACTCTGGAATCCTTGACATTCACAATCATATTGCCTCCAATTAAAGAAACTACTGTGACTGTACCTCCAACTACAAAACCAAGATTCTCAAGAAACCTTCTCGTCTCTTCTTTTCCTCCGACTTTGCGGATGATATTGGGTTTTCCCTCTTTTACCATTGTTAATGGCATCATCTTCATCTTCTTTCCATTTTTATTGATAATTGTTTTCAATTACAAAGTTAGTATATTCTAACTTCCATTAATTGTCAAGTACTTTGTTGAAAATATTTCTCAATTTTAAGAAGGAAGAGATAGCGGGAAAGGTTAATTCGATTAGTAAGCCCTTTACATATTGAATTTATCCATAAAATTTTATGTATTTGCCCTGTTTGTTAAAATATGTTACCATACGGTTATTGATATATTTTTTTAAAGCAGATACATTAATTTACTACATATAAAGAAGGGGTGACATCCTATGAAAACGAATGAATCAGCTGAAAACTATCTGGAAACGATCCTGATTTTGAGCAAATCGCATCCTGTCGTACGTTCTGTGGACATTGCGGAGGAACTGAATTTTAAGAAATCCAGTGTCAGTGTTGCTATGAAGAATCTGCGTGAAAAGGAACAAATCACGGTGTCTAAGGAAGGGTACATTACTCTTACAGATGCAGGGCGTGAGATTGCCGAGATGATTTATGAGCGGCATGAACTGCTTACAGACTGGCTGGTGCGGCTGGGTGTGGATGAAAGGACTGCGGCGGAAGATGCCTGCAGGCTTGAGCATGTAATCAGTAAAGAAAGCTTCGATGCGATTAAAAAGCATATCCGGTAGCATTATTATAAGCCTGTTTGAATGAAAAGGAATAACTTATGGGGAAGCAAATTAATTATTGGCTGGGATATGAAGATTTTTTACCAATTGCACAAGCGGCATTAGATTCCGGATGCATTATTATAAAATCCGTTGGCGGGAAACTGGTATATGGAAACACCTTAGATATTGTCACCAAAGACAAGCAATATTACTATTTCTATGTACCAGAAGCGGGTGAACTTATCTCCAGACAGTTACCATCTGGGGACGAATGTATCGGAGGATATGATTCCTCTGGAAATGTCGTAATCGAAGCAAATTTTTCTTATAGGAATGATGACAAAAAATGGCTTTCAAGAAGCCGGTTATATGTGATCTCTGGATATTATAATGATGGCGCATATATTTCAAGACCAGAATCTGTCACAAAAGTATATAATAAATTAGTCAGAGTAGTAAAAAAGATAGCCCCTTACACAGAGTTGACAGATACATATATCAGTACCAGAGATGAAGATTATTTACAAGAAAAAGAATGGAAACATAAAGAATATATCTCTCCAGAATTTTTAGAGTTGAAATTATCTCAAAATTATAGTCTGAGATAGAAACAATCCCTGTTTGTTCCAAATAAGCCGACGGATATTAAAATATCTGACGGCTTATCTTTTTATGCATCATATAAATAACAGAAATAATATCATGTTGGCAGGATTTACAGTTTCTGGATCTCTTCCCACGCCTCTTCATCGAATTCTCTGTCTTTATAATAATATTTCTTATCTTCCTCTGTAATCTTTCTTATAACTCTGCATGGATTTCCCGCCGCAAGTGACCAGTCTGGAATATCTTTTGTCACGACGCTGCCCGCACCGATGACAGTGTTGCTCCCTATGTGTATGCCGGGAAGGATTACTGTATTACCGCCGATCCACACATTGTCGCCGATTGTAACCTCGATCCCGTACTCATACATGGAATTTCTGGAAACGGGATGTAACGGGTGTCCTGCGGTATAGATCGCAACGTTTGGAGCCAGCTGGCAGTTGTCACCGATTGTCACCGGGGCTACATCTATAATAGAGCAATTGTAGTTTGCAAAGAAGTTCTTCCCGACTTTGATGTGGGAACCGTAATCACAGTAAAACGGCGGGTTGATGAACGCATCCTCGGACTCGCCGAGCAGTTCCTTTACGATTGCGCTAAGTTTGTCAAAATCAGAACGGTCTGCAAAATTTAGTTCCTGCAAAATCTTCCTGCATACCTTTTGTTCTTCCATGACTGCATCATCTGAAATGTAGGCCATTCCTGAGTCTCTGCGGTTAATGTTATCTATCCTTTTATGCTCCATTTTCCATTTCCTCCGTATTCCATGTGTTTGATTTCTTTCTGCGGACCAGCGTTCCGTTTCTCTCCAGAACGCCTTCAGAAAAGTTTCTGGCAAACAGGATTTCTCCTCCCTCTTTTACTTTTATCTTTTCTTCAGAACAATTCAAAAGTACTTCTATCTCTCTGCCCTGTGAATCTATTTTAATATATTCTACGCATCTGCGCTGCGGATACTCTTCCGGGAAATGGAAATACAGGCTTCTCAGTGCTTTTTCCTGCTTCCTCAGCCGGATCAGGGTACGCACTGCTTCGATGCGGTTCTGGTTTTCCTCTGTCCCAAGTTCTTCCCAGGGCATACATCTGCGGCAGTCCGGGTCGAAACCTCCCTCCATTGCAATCTCTGTCCCATAGTAAATGCACGGGCTTCCCGGCATGGTAAACAGGACAGCAAGCTGTTGGTAAAAGATATCCAGATCGTGAAAGCGGTTCATCAGCCGTTCCGTATCATGCGAATCCAGCAGGTTAAACATGACATTATTGTTCTGCTGCATGTACATCGTATAACAGCGGTTTATCATATATTCAAACTCTGATTTATCCAGACTTTTATCCAGAAAATATTCATGGATGCCGCTCATCAGCGGGTAATTCATGACAGAATCATACTCGTCCCCCTGAAGCCACGGACCGGCATCGTGCCAGATTTCCCCCAGAAGGTAGATGTCCGGTTTTATGCGGTGCAAATGCTCTCTGATCCGTTTTAAGAATCTGTGGGATACTTCATTTCCCACGTCAAAACGGATCCCGTCAATATCATAGTCACGGATCCAGTCTTCACATATTTTACAGAAATATGTAATCACCTCTTCATTGTTCGTATTCAGCTTCGGCATCCAGTCTGCAAATGCAAATGAATAAAACCTGCCGTCCCTTGTATCAGCCTGTTTATCCGGGATGGGCCATTTCTGCACCATGAACCAGTCCGCGTATGGGGATGCTTCTCCCTTTTCAAGCACATCCACCCAAGGGGCAAATCTACGTCCGCAGTGGTTGAATACGGCATCAGCCATCACTTTGATCCCCTGCTCATGGGCCTCCTGCACTAACCTGCCAAAGTCAGCATTACTGCCAAAATCCGGATCTATCTTTGTGTAATCTTTTGTATCATATTTATGATTGGATTCAGCTTCCATGATAGGATTCAGATAGATTCCGGTAATTCCAAGCTCCTTCAGATAAGGGAGCTTCTTTCGGATTCCTTCCAGATTCCCGCCATAGCGCTCTTCATTCTTGGCCGGGCCCGACTGCCACGTTCTGATATCCCCCGTATTTAGTTCCGGTGTCCCGTTGCAGAACCGGTCCGGGAAGATCTGATACCATATGGTGTCATTGACCCATGCCGGTGTCCTGCAAACATCTGCCGGATTCATCCACGGTACGATAAAGTACTGCAGTATCCTCCCTTTCATGTTCAGCTGCTCTTTCGTCAGAAATCCATCCTCAAGATAGTACCAGACTTCACCATCTGTATGCAGCTCAAAATAATATTTACACCGTTTATATTCCGGCGTTAGTGTTGTCGTCCACCAGAGCTGGTGCCGGAGCCGTTTTTTAAAACAGATCTCTTCCCTCTTCCCGTGCCATACCTCATTTCCGCCTAATATTCCTGCATCATAAGGGTCGCCGTGGTGAATGAAAACCTGTTTTACATCGTATCCTGTCTTCAGGTTTATGACCAGTTCATTTTCATTTTGTGCGTAGCTCATCTGCTCTGATGTTCTGTGATAAACTCCTGTAAAATCCATAGCAGCCCCTTATCTGTTTATGATCAGTTTTCTGTAAACCTTAAGTTCCTTTTCCGCTTCTGCGAAGTCAGGCATACGCCACTCCCAGTTCGGTGATCCGACCGTCCCCGGAGTATTCATGTGGCCTTCTTTTCCCTGCCCAATAATATCCACCATAGGGATGACCGCATATTCGGCCTTACATGCCAGTGTGTATGCAAGCAGACGATCTTTCACGGAACCCTGCTTAAATCCTTCGCGTTTCAGGAACCGGCGCACCTTCCTCTTTGCAGCAGTTGTCAGTCCCTGATACCACTCCATCAGTGTATCGTTGTCGTGGGTGCCTGTATAAATGATCATATTTTCTACATCATGGAAACTGTCATATGCGAATTTTCCTTTTGTTTCGATCGAAAATACCTGAACCTTCATTCCTTTTAAGTGGTAGTGGTCTTTGAGTTCCAGTACCTCCGGACGGAGATCTCCCAAATCCTCCGCCACCAGATTCAGCCCGGGGATTTTTTCGATTAAAGTATCGATCACCTCATAGCCCGGCGCCTCGATCCACTCACCCTCGACCGCTGTCGGACATGTGGCAGGAATCTTCCAGAACGTGTCAAACGCACGGAAATGGTCGATGCGGATAATATCAAACAGCCTGCTGCTGTAACCAATCCGGTCCACCCAGAACTGATAGTTCTGTTCCTTCATATATTCCCAGTCATAGATCGGATTGCCCCATCTCTGGCCGGTAGCGCTGAAATAATCCGGCGGTACTCCTGCAATGAAAACCGGCCTGCCGTCTGTATCCAGAAGGAAGTTGTCTTTTCCTGCCCAGACGTCCACAGAATCCACGCCTACATAAAATGGTACATCTCCCATGATCTCGATGCCGCTTTCATTTGCGGCGTCTTTTACCTGCATCCACTGGGTGTAGAACAAATACTGCAGGAACATATGGTACTGTGCCTCCAGTTCGATCTCCTCCGCCAGTTCCGTCCTCTTCGCCGGCCAGTCCTTATCTTCCTGCCTCCACTCATTCCAGCATATCCCACCGTTTGCCACTTTCAAAGCACGGAACACACCATACTCATAAACCCAGTCCTGAGACGCAAATTCCTGATAATCCTCTTCCTGAAGCCATTCCTTCTCACAGAAATTACGAAACGCCTCTCTTAAGTATGTTTCCTTAAACACACGTACCGCATCATAATCCACACTTTTTGCATGTTCATTGAATGAGGGGGGCAGCTCACTCAGCAGCCCATCCTCATACAGCATATCCAGACTAATATAAAGCTCATCTCCCGCACAGGAGGAATACGGCTGGTACGGAGAATTTCCATATCCCACCGGATTCAGCGGAAGAATCTGCCAAATTTTCACACTATTTTCCTTCAGAAGCTCAATAAAACGATACGCTTCCTTCCCCAGTTCCCCCACGCCAGTCCTCGACGGAAGAGAAGAAACTGCCATCAAAATCCCTGTTTTCCTCATGATTATCTCCTTTATCCTACCTCATATTTTAAGAATATTCTGAAAACGGAGCGCAAAAGGGTCTGACCCCTACAAATGCCAGATGTCCCTGTTGTATTCCGCGATGGTCCTGTCGGATGAGAAGAAGCCGGCTTTTGCGATGTTTACGAGCATTTTTTTCGCCCATGCTTTTTCATCTTCGTAATCTTCAAGCATCTGTTCTTTTGTCTTGATGTAGTCCTTCACATCGAGCAGTGTCATGAACCAGTCTTTGCTTACGATCTCTTTGTATAGTCTTCCCAGATTTACCGGGTCGCCGATGCGGATCAGGTCTTTGCTGATGATGAAGTCTACCAGTTCTTCCACCATTGGGTCGTTGTCGTAGATATCTGCTGAACAGTAGCCTTGTGTCTCGTAGAATTTGATGACATTTTCTGATTTTTCGCCGAAAACGTAAATATTCTCGTCTCCTACGAGCTGGTGGATTTCTACGTTTGCCCCGTCCTCTGTTCCAAGTGTTACTGCACCGTTTAACATGAATTTCATATTGCCTGTTCCGCTTGCTTCCTTGGATGCAAGGGAAATCTGCTCGGAGATGTCGCAGGCAGGGATGAGTTTTTCTGCCTTTGTCACGTTATAGTTTTCGACCATGACAAGCTTCAGGTAGGGGCTGACAGCAGGGTCATTGTCGATGAGCTGCTGCAGGCAGAGCAGAAGGTGGATAATATCTTTTGCAATCGTATAGGCGGGTGCCGCCTTTGCACCGAAAATCATTGTGACCGGACGTTTCGGCAGGTTTCCTTTTTTAATTTCCTTGTATTTATATATAGCATACAATGCATTCATCTGCTGTCTCTTGTATTCGTGGAGGCGTTTGATCTGTATGTCAAAGATTCCGTTTTCGTCGATATCAACATCCTGTGACATTTTCAGGTAATCCTTCAGTTTCCGCTTTGCATTCTTCTTGATTGCAATTAGCTGGTCCAGAACCTTTTCGTCATCCTTGTATGAAAGAAGCTTCTCTAGTTCGTCTGCGTTTTCCATATAAGCAGGCCCGATTAGTTCTTCCAGATATTCTGCTAACTCATGGTTGCAGTGCACGAGCCATCTGCGGAAGGTGATCCCATTCGTCTTATTGTTGAACTTCGCCGGATAGATGTCATAAAACGGTTTCAGCTCGGACTCTTTGAGAATCTCTGTGTGAAGCGCTGCAACGCCGTTTACCGCATATCCGTAGTGGATGTCAATGTGGGCCATGTGCACGCGGTCCTGTTTGTCAATAATGTAGACTCTCTCATCGTGGTAGTCCCTTCTGACCCTTGCATCCAGTTCACGGATGATCGGGAGCAGGTGCGGTACGACCTTCTCCAGATAAGAAACCGGCCATTTCTCCAGTGCCTCTGCGAGGATGGTATGGTTCGTATATGCACAGGTCTTTCTCACTACGTCTACGGCAGTATCTATATTGAACCCTCTCTGTGTCAGCAGGCGGATCAGCTCCGGTATGACCATTGTCGGATGTGTATCGTTGATCTGGATGCAGACATGTTCGTGCAGGTGATACAGGTTGATCCCTTTCTCCTCTGCCTCTTTCAGTATCAGCTGTGCCGCATTGCTTACCATAAAATACTGCTGGTAGATACGCAGAAGCTGTCCCTTCTCGTCACTGTCATCCGGGTATAGGAACAGCGTCAGGTTCCTTCTGATATCGTCTTTGTCAAACTGGATTCCGTCGTGGATGATTGCCTCATCTACCGTATCCAGATCGAACAGATGCAGTCTGTTACATCCACTGTGATAGCCGGGTACATCAATGTCATACATCGTTGAAGTCAGGGTAAAATCCTTAAACGGCACTTCAAAGCTGACATCCGTCTTATTCAGCCAGCAGTCACTGGTAATCCACGGATTTTTCTCTTCCTGCTGCTTGTTATCATGAAACTTCTGCAAAAACAATCCATCGTGGTAATTTAATCCCACGCCATCGCCTTCAAGCCCGAGTGTGGCAATGGAGTCTAAAAAACATGCCGCCAGACGTCCCAGGCCACCGTTTCCAAGAGACGGTTCCTGCTCAATTTCTTCTATTTCTGTCAGGTCGTGACCATGCTTTTTCAGTACCTCCCTCGTCTCCTCAAACAGACCGAGATTAATCAGGTTGTTGGATAACAGCTTGCCGATCAGGAATTCAGCCGATATATAATACAGCTTTTTCTTCCCCTCACTCCTCTTCATCCCCCGCATTTTTTCTTTCGTCACATACAAAAGGGCCGCATAAATCTCTTCCTTTGATGCTTCTGCAATACTCTTGTTGAATCTTTCCTTCAACATCATTTCCAATGCCTGTTCCATTAAAATCTCCTTTCACAATTGCCGGGTGTATCTGGCCATTCCATTCACACACCGGAAACTCTTTCCTGTTTTTCTATCATTTCATATACGCGCAGCAGCTCTCCTACGCTCCAGGCCTGTGCAAAACAGCCCTTTGATACAGACGGTATCTTTCCGTCATAGATTTCAGGAAGCTGGCCGATGCAGCCTTCCCGCATTGCACTTTCCATAACCTCCAGTTGTTCTCTGACTGTCTGTTTTGCCGCTTCACTGTGATCATGTACTTTCAGATACGACAGGTAATATCCGCCCAGTGGAAATGCCCATACAGTTCCCTGATGGTATGCCATATCCCTTTGTTCCATTGTCCCCGCATAGCACGGATGGAACTGCTCATCCCCCTCTTCCAGAGTTCTGAGCCCATATGGAGTATACAACTTTTCAAAGACAGTTTCTACTATTTGTTCCTCTTTTTTTCTGTCCAGCATGGTAAACGGCATGGAAACCGCCCAGATCTGATTACATCTGATCTGCCAGTCTGCCGCAGTGCCTGATACCACATCCTTGAGACAATGTTTTTCTTCCATCCAGAACTGCTCCGTAAAGGAGGCCTTAACCTGCTTAGCAAGCGCAGCATATTCCCCTGCCTGAACCCGTGTCTCCTGTGAAAAAATCTCGGCGAACCTGCTCATAATACATAACGCATTATACCAGTATGCGTTGATTTCCACTGGTTTCCCGTGGCGCGGCGTGGGTAAAATATCGTTGATACGGACATCCATCCATGTAACCTGGGAAAGCCCTTCCCCGGCCTGTATGAGTCCGTCTTCATCCATGCGGATTCCAAACCCGGTCCCCCTCCGATATCCCTGCATGATTCTTTCCATAACCGGATATACTTCTCTTAAAAACGCCGCATCCCCTGCTGCTTCATAATACAGATACATACAATTGATAAAAAGCAGTGCCGCGTCCGCCGTATTGTACAGAGGCTCACTGCCGCCCTCCGGAAACAGGTTCGGCATCAGGCCGTCTCTCTCATTGAGAGCAAATGTACGGAGGATTTGTCTTGCTGTCCCATATTGCCCGGTTGTGATACACAGGCCCGGCAGTGCAATCATGGTATCACGGCCCCAGTCTTCAAAAAACGGAAAACCGGCCAGCACTGTCAGACCGCCTGTGGATTCCCTCTCGGAAATAAACTGTGACGCGCTCTTTGACAGCACTTTTCCGGCCCTGGAGGTCAAACCGGCACGTTCTTCCCACTCCCGGCGGAACATTTTCACACTGTCTATGATTTCCAGTGCACTTTCATTTGATTCCTGCATTTCAAATATGATTTCCAGCACCCTTTTTCCACCCGGCTCTGCTGACACCGAAATCTGGTGGTTTGCCGCTGCCGTTCCGTTTTTCCGCCTGCCGTCACATGCATCATAGCGGTAAAAATAGGTTTCTGAAGTTTCTGGAATCTCTTCCACAGTTCCATTCGTCCTGAGATATAGTACAGTCCCGCCGGAAGATATTTTATGCCCGGTCATTTCAATGCTCTGGCCTTCTTTCATGTCACTGCCCTTTGGTACAAACTGGTAAAACGGCGTAACACACAATGTACAGGTCTCTCTGCCCCGGTTTTCTATTTCATAGCGCAGGACCGCCGTATTGGTGCCCTGCCCCATTGCCGCCTCCTTTTTAATCTCCACACCCCCGATTTGAAATCTCCAGACCGGCGTATCCTCATAACTGAATGCGGACAAATACTGACATCCTTCTTCCCTCCGGCCATCTGCAAATTCCTGACTGGATATCGTAACGCTCTGTTTGTCTTTGAACTCCACCTGCTCCCGGATGCGGTGCACCAGATTCACGCGGTGGTTCGGGGCCTTAACACATGCCATCAAAAGGGCGTGGTCATTGCGGGTTACCGCTCCTGTCATTGTCATTGAAGAAAAACCACCAAGCCCGTTTGTCATCAGCCAGCAGTTTTCTTCCCCGCGCCGGGGGGTCTTCCAATCATGTTTTCCATAAATCCATTTCATATCTATTCGTATCACTTTCTAAAGAATGGGGCTGATTCATCATTTTTCCCTGCGTCCTAAGATCAGGATTCCAACTGGCGCCGCCATAACGGAACCGGTCACAGTAACCGGTGTTTTCCACAGGAAACTGTCCCGGGAATCTACTAATATCTCCCAGTTTCCTCTGGAAAGCCGGATTTCTTCCTCGTTTTGACCGGCATTGTATATGATTTGAAGAGTTTTCCACACAGAATCTGCATATTCTGACGAGTTATCCAGTTCAAAACCCACGATTCCCTCTTTTTTCCACTCTTTTCTTACTCTTTTCCACGCAGTTTCTGATTTGTCACATAAGCCCGGAAGCTGTTTACGCAGTGCAATCAGCCCCTGATAGTATGTAACAAGCTCCCTCTCCTCCCATGCTTTTTTCCAGTCCAGCCGGTTCACACTGATGGGGGAATTGTAACTGTCTGCAATGCCGTTCTTCGTCCTCCCGAATTCTTCCCCGGAAAGAAAGAATAGATTTCCCTGACAGGTCATGTATATTCCGGCCGCCAGCCGGTATGCCTTCCTTAACATATTTTCATCGGAAATGGTCTCGGCCAGCTTATCCCACAACGTCTGGTTATCATGGGAGGATACATACGTGATGACCTGTGAGGGCGCCTTGATCCCCGGTTTCCTTTTATGGCACCATGCACGCGCACTGCTTAATATGTCCTCCTCAAAGCCTTTCCCGCCGTTTACAAACCCGGGGGCGTCCAGTTCGAACACGGAGCCTTTCACAGTATCCCTGATATCATCCGAAAACATACCGATATTTATATCCAGCTTACGGATATTCTTTTTCAGAGCCTGACATGCACCGTCTTCCATCGCTGTCTTCTCCGCCGCCCAGGGTTCCCCGAATACCATCTTTTCGCCCGCCCCGTAGCGTACATCCAGTTCGGCGCGTATGCGGTTCATCAGTTCCACGTCCAGAAGAGCCATAAGGTCGAAGCGGAATCCGTCCATATGATACTCCTCTGCCCAGTATAATACGGATTCCAGTATATATTTGCTGCACATGTCACGCTCACTTGCCACATCATTGCCGCACGCGGAACCATTGGAGGGCTTTCCATTTTTATCCGCCCGGTAAAAGTACCAGGGAGCCGTCCTCTGGAACCAGGAATCCATAGAATAGGTGTGATTGTAAACCACATCCATGATCACACGGAAACCTTCCCTGTGGAGCGATTGAATCAGTTCCTTCAGTTCCCGGATTCTGACCTCCCCGTGGTCCGGGTCAGAAGAGTAAGACCCCTCCGGCACGTTATAGTTAAGCGGGTCATATCCCCAGTTGAACTGGTCATCCCTTTTCGCCTCATCCACAGACCCGTAATCATAGACCGGCATAAGCTGGATATGGGTCACGCCTAATTCCTTCAGATAAGAGATTCCTGTAGGATGTTTCCCATCCCCGTTCAAGGTCGTGTCAGTATGCAAAAATGCACCATACTTTCCCCTGCACTCTTCCGGGAATCCGCCTGCCCTGTCCCATGAAAATTCCTTCACATGCAGTTCATAGATGATGCGTTCCTGCCCATACGAAGGCGCCTGATCCTGTTCCCATCCTGCGGGGTCGGTCCTCCTTAAATCCACCGCCATGCTCCGTCTGCCGTTCACACCGCAGGCCCTTGCATAGGGGTCCGCGGAAACAACAATCTCACCATCCAGAAGCAGGGTAAAATCATAATAGGTTCCATGCAGGTTTTCTTCTGTCCGATACTCCCATACGCCCTTTTCTAACCGTTTCATCGGATGGACCGCGTATGCGGGCACTTCAGTACCCGCCTGATACAGATTGACTGCAATCTGATCAGCAGACGGGCTCCACAGCCTGAAGGCCGTTCCTTTAGCCGTGCATACCGCCCCGAGGTCCTTTCCGTCATAAACAAAGTTTTGGCTGAATTCCGGACTGGAGTAATATTCTTTCCACTGTTTTACTGTCTTCTTCATGTTTTTTACCTAGCCTTTGACTGCCCCGCCGGATACGCCTTCCACGTAATACTTCTGCATACTGATGAACAGTGCCGCAATCGGTATGGATACCAGTACGCAGCCCGCGGCGAATTGTGTATAGTAATCGTTAATAAATTCTCTCTCCAGCATCTTAAACAGTCCCAGGGCAACCGTATAGTTGTTATAATTGTCTCCCATGATTACACTGGAGAAAATGAAGTCCATCCAGGGTGCCATGAACGAGGTCAGCACCGTATAGACAACGATCGGTTTGGACATAGGCAGTGTGATTTTCCTGAAAATCTGAAACTTCGTCGCCCCATCCAGATAGGCAGCTTCATCCAGTGATTTCGGCAGCGTGTCGAAGAATCCTTTCGCAATAAAGAACGACAGCCCCGCCCCTCCTGAGTATACCATAATCAGCGCCACAAGTGACTGTGTAATTCCCAGCCCCTTTAAGATATAGTAGACTGCTATCATGGACATGAAGCTTGGAAACATCCCCAGTATCAGTGCCACATTCATCATAGGCTTTCTCATTTTAAACCGCATCCTCGACGTGGCATAAGAGACGGACAATACAAAAAACGTGGAAATCAGACAGCTGAAAACTGCAACAAACAGCGTATTTCCAAACCATTTCACAAAGTGAAACTGGGAGTTATCAGTAAGCAGATTGACGTAATTTGCAATCGTAAGTCCCTTCGGAAAGAAATAGGATGTATAGGAACCGCTTTCTTCCCTAAAAGATGTCATGACTACCCAGAAAACGGGAATCATCCAGATGACGGACAATATGGTTAATGTAATATAAGAGGCAATGTTCCTGATTTTTTTATTTTTTGACATAGATTTTGTTTTTTTCATTACTGGAATGCCTCCTCATTGTTATATGCAGACGTTCTTCTGTATGTAATCAGAGAAAATACTGCGGAAATGACAAATACAAGAATACCGATTGCCGATGCATAGCTGTAGTCCTTGCTTGTTACTGTCAGCTTGTAAAGCCATGTGACAAGCAGGTCTGTCTTTCCCGCCTGATAGTAATCCAGGGTAGACGGTCCGCCCTTCGACAGAAGGTAAATTACATTAAAGTTATTAATATTTCCGATAAACTGTGTGATCAGGTATGGTGTCGTAACAAACAGGACATATGGCATTGTGATCTTTCTGAACATAACCCTTGCATTCGCCCCATCCACACGAGCCGCCTCATACAGGTCAGCCGGAATATTCATCAGAATACCGGAAGTAATCAGCATGGTGTACGGAATTCCAATCCAAAGATTAACAACGATGATCGTCACTTTTGCCAGAGTTGCATTCGTCAGAAATGGAATGCTGTCCTGAATGACTCCCCAGCTCTTCAAAAGGACATTCACAGCACCTTCCGGCTGAAGCATCGTCTTCATTATCAGAAGCGAAACGAAAGACGGAATCGCAATTGACATGACAAAAATCGTCCTCCAGAGGCCCTTGAATTTCACTCCTTTACGGTTGATCAGCAGGGCAAGCAGGATTCCCCCTATGTAGTTCAGCACCGTCGCAAAAACGGCCCATGTAATTGTCCATCCAAGGATCGGCCAGAAGGTCTTGGATATCGTACTGCCCGAGCCTAAGATCGTAACAAAGTTATCCAAACCGATCCATGTGAAAAGATTTCCCGGAGGCTGGTGTGCATTATCATAGTTGGTAAACGCAACCAGAATCATGTATACTAGCGGGAGTACCGTGAATGCGAGCACTCCGATCATAGGAAATGTCAGAATAGTACGGTGGAACTTCGCATCCAGATATACCTTCACGTCATCAATTAGTCCCGGAACTTTCTTCCCGGCCTTCTCCAGTGCCTGTACCTCCAGGGCCGATTTCAGGTTTGCCCTCCATGTTAAAACAAAGAATACAATCAGGAAGAGACATACAACTCCATATAATAAAAGAAGCATGGAGTTATCTCCTTCTGTCAGAACATCAATTCCCAGCGTTTCATCGAATACCCAGCCCTGTGTCTGTGTTCCGAGTGTAATCATATTGCCTAAAGCCCTGATACCGCTCACTGCCATATAAAAAATAAATGCTGCCTCTGCCAGCAGGAAGAGCAGACCTTTTACAATCTGCTTCCTGCGTATATTGGCGATCCCCATAACCAGCATGGATGCCTTCGCCCACACATCACCCTCACGGATGACTCTTTTCAGAAGGTATTCCCTTGGCTTTTGTGCAGCTTTTTTTGATCTATTTTTACTCATAAAGCTCTTCTCCTTACCTTCAAAACAGGTCCCTTTCTCTATTCTTCACCGAGCTTTGAGAGGATTCCCTGAACCATCGTGTCCATTGTTTTCTGCATATTATCTTTCGTAACAGACTTTGCTATGCAGTCCTGTCCAAAGGCTTCCATCGGACTCCAGAAATTGGCGATCTGTGCGATGGACGGCTGTACTGTGGATGTCTCGATCTGTTTGGAGAGTACTTCTACAGCAGGGCTTGTGCCCAGAAGTTCTGTATCTGCTGCCAGTGCCTGGTTCGTAGGCGCTGAATTTCTTACTTCGAAGCGAACCTTCTGGCTCTTTTCATTAGACAGATATTCTGCTAAAAGCATGGATTCGGCAGGATATTTCGTCTGCGCATTTACGCCGTACAGGTTAAAGTTAACAATGGTACTCGGTGAAACTTCCGTTCCGTCCTCAAGAGTAATTGCCGGTACAGTTGCCACTCCGAAGTTGTCCCCTAAAGACTCCTGAAGTGCTGCTGCGTTCCATGTACCAGTCAGGCTGGCCCCCAGCTTGCCTTCTTTAAAAGATGCAAGAAGAAGTGCGTCGTCCTGATTTTTCACCTTTGGGTTATTGCACAGGTCCAACAGGTAATCCCCTACAAGAACACCTTTTTCGTTATTGAAGTCACACTGCTTCGGATCAGATCCGTCTTCTCCGAATAAGGTGCAGCCTGCCCCGAAGAAAAAGGAAGATGTATACCATCCGTTGTCAAGGTCCATAGAAAAGTTCGTCACGCCTGAACCTAAGTCTTTTGCAAGCATCGTGTCCAGACTCTTTACCTCATCCTCTGTGTACTTGCTCTTGTCATAGTACATAAAAAATGAATTGGATGTATTCGGATACCCGTACAGTTCCCCGTCCACGGTTGCCGCCGCGATTGAGTTTTCAACGTTATTCGCAATAATTTCATCTTTGTTTTTTGTAATTCTGTAAAGAACACCTGCATCCTTAAGCTCCGCGATCTGGTCGGAAGCGAATTCAAACACATCTGCGGCTACAGACGGATCTTTCAAAATCTCAGTCTTGGCGTCAGGTGAACTTACCACTGCTGTCTCAATGGTCCATCCCGCTGCTTCCGGATTGTCCGCCTTGAAGTCCTCGATAATCCCCTTTAGCATATCCTGGTCTTCCTGTGACCCCCATATCTTCAGCTTCGCATCCTCGGCATATCCCGCCGCCTTCGACGTTCCTGACCCAGACGCAGCCTCCTTCTTATCTGCCCCGCATCCGGCCAGTACTGATACCGCCATTACACCCGCTAAAAAAACTGATACAACTTTCTTCTTCATTTCCTTCTCCTTTACTATGTGGACTTGTTTAACTTTTTCTGAATTATAGCATCGGGAAGAAATAAGGATATACAAATAAATAAACCTCAAGTATCAATAATTAAACACTTGAGGTTTATAAAATTACTTTTTCACCCGTATCTGTTCCAGCCTTTCATCCATTTCTTTCAGAAGTGTCCCTGTATCTATCTCTCCATCCAGATACCCCGGCAGTCTTTCTGTAAAGAAATCGTTCTGTATCTCCTGCTCCCATTTCATCTGGTAATTCGGCATGACGGTGCTGACGCTTTCGACCGCGTCTATATAACTGCACTCCAGCGCACTCACCCCCTCTTTGTTTTGCAGCTTCTCCGAATTCCGTGCATCCAGTTCCACCCTAAATGCCAGCAGCTTTGCGGCCCCATCGGTTACTTTTGCATCGTAACCGGCAGTGAGCGCCCATGCACTCATGCGCGGCGAATTCATCAGAATATTTCCGGGGAATGGGGCAAACCCCATGTTTTCTTTCACGTTATCTGGCATCTCCTGAATCATCCAGTACCCGTTTGCAAAAATTGCGGCTTCCCGGCTGCAAAAGCGTTCCTCTGCCTCGTCATAATCAATTTCTACGGCATCCGCGTATGTATAGCCGTACATTCTGTCCAGCATTTCCATCATATCTGCCATCTCAGGCGTCTGGTAACTGTCCGGAAAATCCTGGTCTAAAAAGGCCTGTCCCTCCCGCGTACCGTACAGATAACTTGTTGCAAACAGCATCGGCACCCAGTAACTCCCGTAGCCGTGGAGGGACAGCGGCGTTATGCCCTTCGCCTGCAAGGCATCGAGACAGTCCCAGAATGCCTCCCACGTCTTTGGAAATGTTTCGTAACCTGCCTGTCTTAACAGCTCCTTGTTGTAAATGATCCCGGCATAGGACTGAATCCCGCTCCCCAGAGGCGCCAGATATATGTCCCCGGACTCTTCAGTACATGCATCCAGTATCTCCGGCTCGACCGCGGCCTTCCACTGGGGAATTGCATCCATATATGGTCTCAGATTCACGAGCCGTTTGTTTTCTGTAAGAAGTGTATAGAAGTCATAATCGAATCCCGCATCTGTGATCACGGCGGGCATCTCGTCCAGAATATTCCACTGCTTCAGCTTTTCCCTGTAGCCGCTGGCGCTCTCCGTCAGCCATTCCACATCCATATAGTATTCGCCTTCATACTCCTCGTTAAATGCCTCAGCCAGCTCCTGATTCTCACTTAAGTTTGTGGCCGGATTAATGAGAAATGTAACAGGGATGCCTGCTGCCTCTTCCCTGTCATTCCTCTGTACCTCTTGTTTGGGGCTACATGCGGACAGGGGGAGCAGTACTGCGAAAGCAATCAAACATACACATACATTCATCATTTTTCTTTTTCTCAATGTTCCAGTTCCTCCAGCCTGATTTTTATCACACACTCTGTCCCTGCGCTTTTTGCTACATAGTAAAAACGAATCTGGTCATTGTACTTAAGCCGCAGACGTTTTACTACGTTGCAGATGCCAAAACCGCCTTGTCTTTTCTCGATCAGCATGTCAATCTCATCCATAGACACCTGCTCCATCCTGTTTAGTTTCTCAAGCGCATCCGGCAGGACAGGCGTCCCGTTATTTTCCACGGAAAAGCAGAGATATCCGTCTTCACAGTATGCCCGAATCCAGATCATCCCGCCGGAATAAATATCCCGGAAGCCATGTTTGATACTGTTCTCCACAATTGGCTGGAGAATCATTTTTGTCACGAAAAGCTTCTCTGTTCCCGGCTCTGCACTGGCCTCGTACTCAAAAAGGTCTGTATTCCTGATCTTCTGGATCTCCAGATAGGAACTGACATGCTCCAGTTCCTGACTCACCTCGATACTCTCCCGCCCGTTGCTTAAGTTAATCCGCAGGAATCTGGACAAAGACTGTGTCATCTTCATGATCGTTTCTTCCTTCTGGATCCGGGCAAGCATATAGATCGTATCCAGTGTGTTATACAGGAAATGCGGGCGGATCTGGTAGAGCATCGTCTGCATCTCACTGTCTTTGAGTTCCTTCTCTTTCTTCATAACATCGTTCATCAGGCTCTTTACCTTTTCGATCATCTTGTTGTAGGCATGCCCGATAAAATCCAGTTCCGTATTCGTATCGAGGGAAATCCGCTCATCCAGTTTACTGTCGTCGAAATCCCGCATCGTGGAGCTCAAATACTCAATCGGACTCGTAAGGCGTTTTGTAAAAAAGGCCACCCCCGCCACTGTCAATACAAACATCAGTCCAAAAATCAGACCCATGACAAGCTGGATCTCACGGATTACCTGATTGGTCACACTGCCCGGTGCATACGTGATTACGGCAAACTTCGTCCTCTCGTCGGTTCTTCCGCTGAATATCCCGTTTTTCAGGCTTTTGGACTCTGTTTCATCCGGATTCCACAGTCTCTCATTGAGTTCCTGATGCCAGCTTTCATCCATCCCGTCCGGTATGATTTTATAACAGATTTCCTTGTCTGAATTGACGATAAAATAAGCCAGTTCTTCATTTTCCGCACTCTCCCTCACGGCATCCATGACTCGTTCATTCAGCTTCAGGATTAAAACCCCCGCATCGTGTACAGAATTCATCTCACGGATATACCGCACCGCAAAGAAACTCATTTCATTCGTTCCAAAGATTACGTCCCTCGTCCAGAGAATCTTTGTTTTCGAATACTCATCCCCCAGACTTTGATAGATTGCACTTTTCCTGAATTTTTCCATATCCAGCCGGATTCCCTTCTGGGAATACTGGTTTCCCTTATTATCAATCACCAGATAAGAATCCAGAAAACTTTTATTATAATAAGACAGCGTCCGCTCCATCATGTCTCTGTCCGAAGCCGTCACTGTCTGGTTCGTCAGTGTTTTCTGCACATAGTCATTGGTCACAAAGTCGGCTGTCAGGGAATTCAGCTCATCATAAGTATTCCTGAAAGAACCCAGCACCTTATCGTTCAGATAAGAATACTGGTCTGTCAGGAATTCCCTTGTATTATCTTTTACTATTTTGTTGATTCCAAGATAGGTCAGGAAAAAAATGATACCGAAAATGACGGTGATCGATACGACCGCCTTTTTCCGGATGCCGAAGAAATACTTTCTGTACCCCGCCTTCCCTGTGCCAGATTCTCTGCTCCCGGTTTTCATGCTTCGAGACTCCTTTTATATTCACTGGGCAGAATTCCCGTATACTGTTTAAACACCTGTGAAAAATAAGACGGATTCGGAATCCCCACCTGTACACAGATATTTGCAATGCTCTCCTGATCCTCCAGAATCAGTTCCTTCGCCTTTTCCATCCGCATATTCTGCACATAGCGCTTAAACGGCATTTTCATGACACTCTTAAAAATCCGGCCGAAATAAACCGGATTCAGATATACATGTTCAGACACACTGCCGATTGATAAATTCTCATCCTGCAGATTTTCCCGGATGTAATTCAGAGCAACCGGTATGTAATCCTGAAAATACTCCCTTGACGTATCTTCCTCCATATTACTTCGCAGTTCGATAATATGCAGAAGAAGCTGATACAGGATATTCACGCCCTTCGGAGGATTCACGGTATCCACCGCATCATAGAAGTTGCGGAAACTCTGCTTCATTTCCGGTATCAGCCCGTAGGAATCTTCGATAGAAAACTCCACGCGCACGGCAAGCCTGCGCAGATATACCCGGACAGCATCTTCGTCTTCCGGGAGAATATAGACAAACTTCTCATAAGCCTTCTTGATCTGCTTTATATCATTCTTTCGCAATGCCCCCAGAACCTGTGTCTCCACATCCAGTGAATACTGGTTCTTCGTTCTGGGAAGGGACTTCCCTTCCATAGAAAGCAGCCCCGCGCCGGCCTCCGCCGCCACCTCAAAGAGATGGAGAGACTGTATGTATGCAGTTTTCAGACCACTGATCCCGTGTTCACTGTTCGACAGGGCCGAGATCATATCCCCTTTTAATTCTGATCGCAGGTCGGTCAGGATGATTTTCAGCGGTTCAACCCTTCCGCTTTCCCCCAGATCCACGATATAGCAGGTGGCGCCCTCCTGCGTCCCCTTCGTCCAGACCTGATACTTTTCCCGGATCCTCTTATTCAGACTTGTGTCCAGAACATACTGCTTCATATCGAACTCCTTCTGGTTCACGACACGCTGTGCAATGTCAATCCCTGCCGTGATCACGGCAAAGGAATGATTCATCTCCGCCTCCCGGGACAGGCTGATGAAGAATTCAGCAAGCTCCGGCTCGTCCATCGCATCATCCAGATATTTCCCGACCATCTGGTTCAGGAAGTTGTCCTTATCCTCTAGAAGCACTTTTTCCCAGAGAGAATAGTTCTTTTCCTTGAACTTTTTCTCTGTACACATCTCGTAGATCTCGGACATCGTCCGTTCGAGTTCTTCTTCCTCAATCGGTTTTACCAGATAGGAAAGCGCCCCGTTTTGGCAAGCTTTCCTTGCATACTCGAAATCACGGTAGGCACTGATTACCACGAAATTCGTCTTCAGGTCCATCGCTTTTACTTTCTCAATCAGCGCAAGTCCATCCATCTTCTTCATCCGGACATCTGTCAGGACTACATCCGGTTTCTTTGCGGGAATCTCCTTCAGCGCATCTTCCCCGTCGCGCGCCCATCCCGTCACCTCAAAACCCATCCGCTCCCAGTCATAGGTTTCCAGCAGTCCTTTTAATATGATCGGTTCATCATCGACCAGATATAGCGTAAGCAGTTCCATAAGCAATGCCTCCCATCTGTTCAGGAGTATTTCCCCCAATATTTTTATATACTTCTAATTTATCAGACAATTTAGTAATTTGCAATCAAAGACCGGTATACATTGTTCCCATATTTAAATTAGTTATCTTTGGGATAAACATGCATGAAGTACTATGATAATGTCAAAATATATATTACCTATTTAAGGAATAAATGGAGGAGCTGTCTCTTGAAAATATACAAATATATAGATGGCAAATGCAATGCCTCTGGTCCTGAAGTCAAAATGCTTCGTGAAAAAGCCGGACTCTCGCAGGAACAGCTTGCCGCAAAGCTGCAGCTTGCAGGTCTTAATTTAAATCAAAAAGCCATCAGCCGTATCGAAACCGGTGAACGTATTGTCGCCGATTATGAACTTATAACCCTTGCCGAAGTGCTGGATGCAACAGTAAATGAATTACTGCGGATTTAGCAGGAAATCCTTTTTAGATTTCCTGCTAATCTTTTTTATCCTAATATCTCAACCTCACCAAACGCCTTCAAAAATTCTTTTTTACCATACCCCTCGAACTCTGCCTCCACAGTCATTTCATTTTCCGAGATGAGTACACCGGTTCCATATCTGGCGTGCCTGACTTTCTTTACTTCCTGCTTCCCTCCCGGTACACGGTTCATTTCCTTACTCACTGCTTTCCTCAGCTGCTGGAGATTAGCCTGCTTCTCTTCCGGGGTCTTATCTTCCTCCCAGTCCAGAAGATGCCGGGGAAGCATTTTCAGATATCTGCCCGGGCCGCCCGCCGCACGGGGCTGTCCCGGATTCGTGTAGTAAGACAGTTCCAGATATGCCCTTGCCCTTGTCATTCCCACGAAGAAAAGTCTGCGTTCTTCTTCCTCCTCTTCAAACCCGCGCCCAGCCAGCGGAAGCAGCCCGTCATTTACACCGATGATAAATACACTGGTAAATTCCAGCCCCTTGGAGGCATGCAGTGTCATCAGCCTTACCTTGTCCCGCCCCGGATTTTCCTCCGTTTTTAGTATCTGGATACCATACAGTGCCGATGAACGAAGAAACTCTGAGGTACCCTCAAAGAAGGGCCTGTGATTCTCGCTGCTGTAGTCAGTCAGCCTTTTGCAGAAATCAAGGACCATATCCCTGTCTTCTACAAATGAAGCTGCATTGGGTCGTAAATAGTCATCCAGTAAAAAATACCGGTAGATCTGTTCCGGCTCCTGTACCTGCACTTCCGAGAATGTATGCATAAAACCGCGCATCCTTTCAAAAATCCGGGACCGGCCTTCTTCCGGTTCTGCCAGAAAGCTTTTCCAGCCCTTTTTCCCTGCCCCCTCCCCATAGGACGGATGGGACAGCACAGCCTCTGCCGCATAGATATCCTCCGGATTGCAGGCATATGCAAGTACCTTCACAAACCACTCCAGAACAGGAATATCCCTCAGTGTCTTTCTCAGCGAGACGGTAAACGGAATCCCTTCCTTTTCAAAAACGTTTTCCAATATCTCCGACTGGCTCTGGAGCCTGTAAAAAACTGCAATTTCCCCGTAATCCATATCTTTTTCGTTCATCTGCCTGATCTTTTGTGCCAGATATACGGCTTCCTGAAAAGCATCGTAATGGTTTCTCACCAGTATGGGACTTCCGGCCTCCCTGCTGCCCGCCACGGTATTCCCATACTGCAGGAACTTCTCCGCCGCCTCCAGTATCGTCCCGCTGGAACGGTAGTTAACCGGAAGTGAAAGTTCTTTCGCCCCGAACTGATGTTTCAGAAAGTAGAACATCGTCTCCACGCTCCCCCTCCAGCTGTAGATCAGCTGGTTCGGGTCACCTACCGCAAAGAGCCTTGTCTGCTCCCCCTTCAGCGCGGTAATGAAGTCCATCTGCTTTCTGTCGCTGTCCTGCACCTCATCAATGATGATCCATGCAGGCTTTTCATTTTCTTCTTTCAACAGTTCTGTGCTGATTTCTATCAGATCCGCGAAGGACATTTTATTCTGCCGCTTCTTCTCTTCCTGTAAGGCCTGAAACAAAATAAACAGGTCATCTTTGTAACGGCTTATCCCCTTCCCCTGGCAAAAGGCCGCATACTCCTGCTCCATCCGCTTTTTCAGGCGGTTCTTGTACTTGATGCTCAGCTTTCTTTCCTTCGCAAGGCGCAGGGCCAGCTCCGCCTCTTCATCCGGCTCGATAATCATGAAATCCTTCGTCCGCCCTGCCTTCTCAACCGGGAGAGAGGATCTTAAAAAATTCATTGCGACACTATGGAAGGTTCCAAATCCTGCCAGTTCTTCGTCGGTAAGGCCCGGCTCTATCTTAAGCAGACGCTCCCTGATCTCCCCTGCAGCCTTATTCGTAAATGTAAGGACCGTCATGCTCCGCACCGGAACCTTTTTCTCTATATGCAGGTACAGAATCTTAGCAATCAGTACTGTTGTCTTGCCGCTTCCGACATTGGCGTTGACGACACAGGCCGGGCTTTCATCCAGCACGGCTGCCCTCTGGTATTCATTCAGGCGTTCCCACTGTTCTTCATAATACAATATCTTCAAACCTTCTTTCCAGCCTTGTCTTTATCTTCTTTTCCCTGTCCTCATCTATCTGCGCCGCCACTTCCAGTCTCATATCCGCAGGACAGACTGCATGATAGCGCAGGATATTCTCAATACTCTTTTTGTTCTCCGGCTCCTTGATCCACATCTCATTGAAAGTGTTTCCTACGGTTATGGTCAGGCAGTGCCCCTTTATATCCACGCGCTGTACCGTCTTTAAGAATGCCCCTCCGGTCTCGCCGTTTTTCTCCACACAGTCACAGAACTCTTCCCAGTTTTCAGGAAGAGAGAAAAAGGAAAATTGCTTCTGTACGGCCGGCTTCTCCGTCTCTTCAACCATTTTGACAGATTCCGGCGCCGCTGTCTTCTCAAGCAGATTAGTAAGCCCCCACAGTACTAGCTTTTTATCCAGTGTATAATCACCCACACATGCCGGACAGCCATCCTCGCAGGGACAGTTTTTCACCATGTGGACTGCATTTTCCAGGATCTTCGGGATCAGGTCGTATATCTTCTCCGAATATCCCAGCCCGCCCACATACTTATCATAAATAAACATGTATACGACTGCTTCGTCCCTGTCATCCGGAATCAGCGCGTTGCCGGAAACAACTACATCAATATCGTCCCGTGCAGCCATCGTAACCATCATCGCCGCGTTCCTGACAGCGTTTGACAGCCCGTCAAAGTGATTGTTCCTCACGAGTTCTCCTGACTGGTTCCTCTGTAAGAGCCTGCGGAAGACATAGACCACATTCTCCGGGATCTCCAGCCATGTGCTCTCCGTATCATAGTCCTTCTGAAGTGGCACTGTTAAGCTTACATATCCCAGATTCTGATGATTATGGAACTGAAGCTTCTTAAACATGGAGACCAGTTCGTTCACATTGATATCCCCGAACCGGATGTGCGTGCGCCCGTAGGGCTCCTCCTGAAAAACCTGAAGGACCCTCGTTTCCTTGGTTCCTGCCGGCACGGTATAAAAATTGCCGTCAAAAGGAATACATCTGGCGGTACGGCTTTTCAGGTCAAGGCTCAGTACCTCATAGGACGTCCCTTCATGCATATACACCGCCCCCGGGTAAATCTCATGGTATGCCTGGGATTCGTCCATCTCCGTAATTTCTCTCTCTTCTTTTTCCAGAATCAGTTTGAACCTCGTCTGGTCCATGTTCCTCAGGCTGTAGTCCCCTGCGGGAAATGCGGGGCCGGACCATGCAAACTTCCCTCCCAGACTCTTTAATTCCTCCGCCTTTAGGAGTACCGGGATGACTTCACCCAATGCAGGGAACAGGGCAATATCATCCATCGTCAGCGGCATCTCGGCCGCGGCGGCACGGATATGCGAAAGCTGGATCAGCAGATTGTCACGGTCCACAATCGCATTCTCGCTCTCCTGACAAAACAGCCAGTCAGGATCAATGGCTATATACTGGTCAAAGGGCTGGTTTTCCAGTATCAGATAATTTACACATGCGTCCTGCCCTCTCCCGGCCCTCCCCGTCTGCTGCCAGAAAGAGGCCCTTGTTCCCGGATAGCCGACGATTACCGTCGTATCCAGATTCCCGATATCAATCCCGAGCTCGAGTGCATTCGTAGACACCAGTCCCGATAGTTCACCGGAAATCATCTTTCTCTCGATCTCTTTTCGTTCCAGCGGCGTATATCCGCCGCGGTAACCCGCGATCTTCCGGCTGTCCCCCTGTGACAGGAACCCCGCTGAATCCAGCTTGTCCCTTGACTCTTTTAAGATAATCTCCACACTTTTCCTGGACCTCGCAAAGGCGATGAAATGATGGTTCTCTTCGACGAGCCGCGGAAGCAGGTCCGTAGCCACTGCGGTAGAAGAATATCTTCCATAAACCTTGTCATTGGAGCCTTTGATGACAGGCGGCTGTATGATCCGGTATTCCTTTTCGGGGCACGGGGAACCGTCACGTGAGATCAGGGTGAACTTCCCGCCGCATATATTCTCCGCCAGTTCAGTCGGATTCGCAATCGTGGCAGAACTGCAGAGAAACTGCGGGGATGCCCCATAATAACTGCATACCCTCTTAAGCCTCCTGAAAATATTGGCCAGATGGGAGCCGAACGCCCCACGGTAGCTGTGCAGCTCGTCGATCACCACGTATCTGAGGTTTGTAAAAATAAAGTCAAAACCATACTTACTGTGATTCGGCAGGAATGCACCGTTTAGCATCTCCGGATTCGTAAGAATGATATTCGCGCTCTTCCGGATTCTGCTGCGCTCCCGGGGCGGGGTGTCACCGTCGTATACCCCGGCCGATACCCGCCCTTCCCCAAAGTATTCGAGCCACGGCTTCAGTGCACGGAACTGGTCGGCTGCAAGCGCCTTCGTCGGATAGACAAAGACGGCCCTCGTCAGCGGGTCATCCAGGACCGACTGCAGCACAGGCAGAAGGAAACTTAACGTCTTCCCGCTGGCAGTCGAGGTCGTAATCACCACGTTCTCTTTCCTGAGGGCAGCCTCAAACATCTCTGCCTGATGGGAATACAGTTTCTCTATTTTACTCTGCCCTAAGAAGCTTTTAATCTCTTTCTGTAAACCAGCCGGGAAAGCGGCATACTCTGCCCCTCTTCTGGCCAGTCTTTCCCTGTGTATGATCAAATCCTGAATCTCCATATCCGTAATCTCCCATAAAACATTTCTGTTACTCAATCCCAAACCAAAACAAATGTTCTTTTTATTATAGCATATCCCCACTGGAAATTTCAATGCCGCAAAAGCATTGACTCCAGTGGGGATATGTAAAGGGGGACTAATATTGGGATTTACCGACAATCCCTTCGGATTTCTTTATGTTAACTCCAGACAACGCATCTGCCACGGCATTCTGTAATTCTTCCATCTGGTAAGGTTTTGTTAAAAGTGCACACCCTCCGGCTTTGGCACCCTCCTGTACTGTCTGTGCGTCGGAGTGGGCGGTAAGGAACACGACCGGAATTTCTTTTCTGGCCCGCAGCTCCCTGCAAAAGTCGAGGCCGTTCCCATCCGGCAGGTCAATATCAAGAACAATCGCATCCGGCGTTGTTTTATGCAAAATTGTCCTTGCTTCCCACAATGTTCCCGCACTTAAGATGGAATATCCTTCCGGGCGCAGGACACGTTCGTTCAGGCGCAGCAGCTGCGGACTGTCATCCACCAGAAGAACAGTCTTTCCCGTATGCAGTGCGGCCGTCTTTGGCCTTTTCTTATGGGAATAGCTTTCCCGAAGCCTTGACAGTTCCCGCTGGCTGACCAGTGAGCAGACAAAATAGGCCAGTACGTCAAATACCACCGAGATGTGTTCCATCTTCTCTGGCGGAGGATTATCTGTCCCTAAAAAACCATACATTTTTCCCTGGGCCAGCAGAGGACTCAGAATGATGGACTGGATTTTCTGGGGCTGTAAAAACTCATAAATCAGCGTGTCCTTTTCCCTCAGCAGTTCCACGTCCGGTTCAATGATGTTCTCACCTTTCGTCAACTGCCCGTACCAGGGAAGCAGGTCTTTTTTCGCCACATAAGGCAGTTCTTCGATGCCGGACGATATTCCAGCCCTGCACCATTCATAAGTGTTGCGGATGTGCTGGCGGTCCATTTCTTCAAAAACGTATACCCGGTCACACTCCAGCTGTTCTCCCAAAAAACAGAGAAGCCGCTTAAGCCCTTCCTCCGCATCCGGGGCCTTCCTGATCTTCTTCAGACATTCCCCTACAAACTGCTCGTTGCGCGCAGCACTCTCCTCACAGGACCGGTTCGGGGGGCATCCAGCAATACCCGCTGAATTCATTTTCATATGCTGTCCCTCCTCTTTTATATCACGCATCGGATTAGGGGCAGGGTACCTGACAATTTTCATTCACCAGCCTGTCCAAAAGCAGCATTAGTTCGAGATCACTTTTAAACGATATGGTTTTCCCGTTTGTTTTTACTTTTCCCTGCCATATATAATTCTGTACTTCCTCTATGCAAACTTCAAAAGTTACCTCTTGATATTCCTTTTCCATAAAAACTGCCTCCTTCCTTTATTCTAGGATAGCAAAAAAAGGGATAAAAAACGCGAACCTTACCAAAATGTCAGGTTCGCATTGATCCACTCGGAATGTTATTATTTTTTCTGAGGTTTGTCCTCCATAATCTCCAGCAGGTAGCCCTCGTTCCGAAAGGTCATCAGGGATACTTTCCCGCCGGACAACGCCAGTTTATTCTTCAGCCGGGACATGCATTTCCAAATGGCGCTGGCATTCCCTGATAAAGGCTGTTTCCAAACCCCCTCATAGATTTCCTTCGCCGGAATAGTCCTGCCTTCATTTTTTAATAGGTAGAGCAGGACAGAAAATTCCCTCGCTGCAAGCAGCATATCTTCACCGTTCAAGAAAGCACGCAGGGCTACGGTATCCAGCACAAGCGGTCCCCGCGTGATGGTCTTTGCCTGCTCCGTATCCCGCCGGTTCATCCGCACAAGACGAAGCTGTGCCTTGACACGGGCCACAAATTCATCTACATCATACGGCTTTGTGATATAGTCATTGCCGCCCGCTACAAGTCCCTCGATGATCTCACTCTTTTCATCCAGGGCCGTCAGAAACAACACCGGGGCCGACGTGGTCGGCCGTATTTCCTCACAGAATGCAAGGCCACTTCCGTCCGGCAGCATGATGTCCAGCACCAGCACATCGGGCGTATGCGTCTGAAGCAGTTTCCGTGCCCCTGAAAGCGCTGCCGCGCACAGCACAAAAAATCCCTCACGTTCCAGAATACGGCGGTTGATTCGCTGAATATTCTTATCGTCCTCCACCAGCAGGATTATCCCTGTCTCTTTCATGTTCAACCTCCTTCGCCGGCAGTGTAAACCACACTTCCGCCCCTTTGCCTTCCTCACTCTGAACGCCGATCTGGCCGCCATGCCCTTCGATAATTGTTTTACAGATGGTAAGTCCCAGACCCGTGACTCCTTCATCACCACGCCGGAACCGCTCGAATACATGAGGCAGCAGCTCCCGGCTGATACCGTCCCCGTCATCGGCAACACTCACCCGCACCTGATGTTCCAGCGCTTCTGCCCGGACGAGGACAGTCCCGTTCTTTGTATGCCGGTTGGCGTTGCTCAGCAGGTTAATCAACACCTGCACAAGCTGGTCGGCACTTCCCTCCACCGGGGGCAGCCCCGGCTCTGTCTTTGCTGTCAGGGTGTTCCCCTGCCGGGCAAACATGGACTGGTAAATCCTCACCGTTTCCACGATCAGAGACTCCAGATCCAGCCTTTTACACACGGAATCAGTTCCCTGCATACGTCCAAGTCCTACAAGGCTTGTTACCATCTGGGCAAGCCGTCTGGCCTCGGTGGAGATCGCATTTAAGTCCGCTACCGTTTCCTCATCCACCACACCGGTCCCGATATTCTGGGCTGCAAACTGTGCGTTGACCGAAATGACCGTTAATGGTGTTTTCATCTCATGGGACATATCGGTGTAGAACTGATTCTTCATACGGTTCATCTCCGCCATCATTTCCTTTTCGGCAGCCATTCGTTCCTCACGCTCTTTCGCCCGGCGCACCTCACTCATAGTGCCAAAAAACAGGGCTGTCATGGCAAATAGTACGAACACCGCCATTGACATTTCCGAAACGGCAAAGCGAAGTGCAGGCAGCATATGGATGTCCATATGGTACAGCATATCCCACAGGGCCGCAAACAACAGGAACGCAAAGCCAGCCAGCACGGCAAGCTGCCCGGTATCAGGCCGCTGTTTCTGAAAGATAAGCCGGATAAAGAAATACATGCCGATCAGCCCCAGTATCCCGACACGCCATACTGCGGTATAGGACATCAGCAGGGTTGGGCCGAATATGTCAATGGCAGCAAAGCACCCGCACAGAATACTCGCGGCAGGCGGGAACCATTTTTGCAGTACACCGGGAAAGAGCAGGTACAGAAGCCACACCAGCAGGATACCGCTTAACGGCATCGTTAAGTATTCCAGCCGGAAGATTACCGTCCACGGCAGATTTGGAAGTACCGCACCCAGTATGCGCTGCCCGGTGACACCGGTGCGGATAAACCACGTCAGACAAAATAGTGCAAACAATAGGTTCGGTTTGTAATGCTGCATCATCGTGTAAAGAACCATATGGACGATAAACAGTACCAGATAACACCCCATAAGTACGACTTCCGGACAAAGGTTCCTCAAGACATACCGGTTGATCTGTTCCGGCAGGCCTATGTAAAGAGTTCCGTGGGTGCCGCTGTCCTTATGGGTAAAGTTGGACGCCTGCTGTACAATGACTATCTCACCATTCTCGTCAGGGGATACCGGGAGTACATAGAATTTTACACCCGGTGTGGTTGTTTCCCGGTTTTCCCCCGGAACACCGGCCTCAAAAAGCAGTTCGCCGTTTACATACATACGGCTTGCAAAGTCCACACTGTACCCGCAGATGAGATAGCTGCCCCGGGGGACCTTCAGCCGCATCCGGCTTGTGGCATACTGGGTCCCGTTATCTGGCTGACCAAGACAGATATCCGTGCGTCCTGAAAATTCCTGCGGGGTCAGCAGGGCATCCGGCACATATTCCACATCGCCGGTAACTCGTACATTCTTCTGCATAAGACCGGAACTGGTTAAATCCCATTCGCCGTTTGCCGAGGTCATGACTGTGGTTTCGCCCGTGCGCGGCTTTACGCCCCACACTATCAGCATCAGGACGACAATCAGGGGTAGAATGGCAGCAAGTATCCTTTTTTCTTTTTTCTCTGACATTTCACCGTCCCCTTTACTCTCTTTTATGGGTCGATTATACCAGATAATTTCAAGTATAGGAACAAAATTCCATTGATTTATTGTATCCCACACAAAAATCCGCAGGAATCATCCCGCGGATTTTTGTGTTTCTTATGATTTTATTTCCGTATTCTCCGCCATATTACTGTTGTGATTAAGGCTGCCGCCGCAATAGCCAGTAATACGATATACAGCACAACCGGACTGTTATCTCCCGTCGCCACATTGCCCTTCTGCAAGTCTTTCTTTCCATCAGTGCCGCCGGAAGCCTCCTGTCCTCCCGGTACCGGGAATTTACCTGCTTCTTTGACTTCCTTAGTCGTCAGTACATAGCTGGAACAGTGTGTCAGTTCAAATACTACATATCCTCCATTAACGATAATCTCCTTCTGTACCGGCTCCAGCGCCTTCTTATCTGGATTGTAATAGTACAGGTACAGCTTCTGCCCATCCGCAAATACACTGCCTGCATATACTTTCACTTCCGCAGGGCCGGGCAGCTTACCGCTGTGTGAAAATTCAAGGAACAGATTCTGTGCCCCCTTCTGGAGAAGCTTCCCGATGTCAGGGCTGCTGATCAGTGACGTTATCCTGAAGTCCATGACGATGTTCTCATTCGTGATCTGATCTCCGCGGAATGTGAAGGAATATAGAAGGCCTCCATCGTCTTCCACTGCAAATGTCAGCGACTTATCGGTCCCCTTAAGAGCCTGAAAAACGGTTTTCTGATCTTCGTCCGACAGTACAGCGTCTTTTCCAATCTTATATGTGATCTGGGCTGTTTGTCCCTCCTCCAGCTCTTTCACCACATCTTTTACGTTATCGTATACAGCATCTGCATCCGGCTGTCCCGGGGTACCGGGATTCTCCGGTACATCTGGGTTGCCTGGCTGCTCCGGGTTATCTGGCTGCCCCGGGTTATCCGGTTGTCCGGAATCCCCCGGTACATCAGGATTATCTGTTCCACCCGGATTATCCGGATGGTCTGGCTGTCCCGGTTCATCCGGGCTGTCTGTACCGCTGACCCTCTTCAGATTTACAGCCATATCCGCCAGGTCCCCTGACTGGATTTCTCCTACGGCATGGCTCTGGCTGACTGTTTTCACAGAGACCGGCTGTATCATAATCTCACATTCTGAATCATCCATATCGAGGCTCACGGTACCGATAGAGCAGCTTTTTGTGTCTTTATCAAACAGTAATTTTGTATCCGAGAGAAAGATATTTAATTCCTTCTTTTGAGGATTGTACCTGTAATCAGATATACGGTATGCCCCTGCACCTGACTGGTCAAAGGATACGGATACCCCGGGGTTATCCCCCGTGATATCTGTAACCAGCATCGTAATCTGCATGGTTGTCACTGCATTGTTCACAAGTTCCTTATTTGGTGCAAAGATAAGCTGTGCACTCTCCTGCTTTTCATCTGCTTTCCATTGAATGAATGTATCATTCTTCGCATCCTGAGCCGATACAGGCAGACAGTATCCGAAGATCACAAGCAGAAGAACCGGTAATATTCTTTTTAATCTCTTCACATTCAATCCCTCCTACTTGTTATCCTTTATTTCAATATCCTTCAGTTCGACCGGCAATTTTACTTCCAGCGTATCACTTACAAGCCTCTCACCTTCATTTGTGTGTGCATCATCGACTCTGTAGAGCTCTGCCGTGACACTCTGCGGAATCCTGCCGGCTGCCTTAAGTTCCTGATAGGTATCTGGTTCAATATAATAGATCCATGTTCCGGAAGAAATCTCCCCGAGTTCACCTTTATCCGGCACTTCCGCAAAGATCACCTGTGTGCCTTCTATGATTTCTTTGTTCTGGTCATAAAGCTTCAGGGCATTATATGCCGGATTACCTTTGTATTCTCCGGTAAAAATCAGCGATCCCTTTGGTATCATACCATCTTCAAGAGTCTTATCATAGACATAATCGGATTTCAGTATCCCGATCCCATCTTTCAGAAGCTCCACATTATCTCCTGCCGGACCGAGGATGTCTATCTCTGACAGTTCGGCCTTATTCTGGCCCTTTACGACAAGCTTCAGGTATGAGGCATCATAAGTATACATCCAGCTGTCATTCTCTTTACTGAAATATACGGCAGCCGTACCGTCATCATAGGTTAAGGTGCCTGCTTTCGCCAGTGTCCATTCGGAATTATCTTTGCTTACATAGACCTCATACTTCTTAATTGCATCTGTGCTTTCCTCCGGCACAGTAATCTTCATGCCTGCCACTGCAAGCATTTCCTGAAAACTGATGACCAGAGAAGGTGCCTCATTAGAGGCTCCAACATAACTGTCACTATAATCATCGTTGTAAACCTTCCCAATTGCCGATACTGTTTCTGGTTCCGGATTATCATCCGAGCCTGTTTCCCGTTCGTCATCCGGTGACGTCATGTTTGTTGTCACAGACCATAACTTCTTGGAAACACTGCCGTCATGCGAGATCTTAACCGGGTCAAGCACGGTCTTTTCCGTCTTGTTAAGCAATTTGTCATATCCGATTACTTCGTAGGTAAATACCCGGTTATTCACAGTATCAATGGTATCTGTAAATACGGTCTCACCATCTTCTGCCGCGACAAAACCAGCCACTTTTCCGTTGCGGTATATTTCATAACCGAGCATTGCATCCTGGTCGGCTGCCGTATTAGATAATTTCAGGGTAACCTGCTTTGAATTATTCTTATACTCCATCTGTGCATTGACCGTGCTGCCGGAAGCTGCGTCTGTCCCGCCTTCCACACGGTAAACCCTTGCCTCATCCGTGATATAGTATATATTTCTTGTCTCTTCCCCGAACTGCGCCGCATATGCCTTCGTTGTTTCATCCGGTGTCATTCCCCACTTTTCAAAGAACGGCAGAAGGTTCTTCCTGGCGGCCGCACAGGAAAGCCTCATCAGCTTATTGTCCGTATCTGCCCCGTTCAGTGAGAGCCCGTTCGGTGCAAGAGAGGTGTTTCTCGCATAAGCATCTACTCTGGCGAAAAACAGGTTATTGAACTGGTCCTCGTAGTTATCGTAAGTCTTGTAATTAAAACCGTCATCATAGGCAAGATGCAGCTGCCAGTACATAGCCAGACTCGTAAATACACTGGACGCCCTTCCCTTTGTTCCTGATGTTACTTTCTCATAAACATCTTTGTATTTGAATCTGACCTTGTCGTTCGTCTCGTCAGCCTGCGCCAGAATAGAGAAATAGTTATTCGTAATCTCGGCGATTGCATAATCGGGCTGGTTGATTATATGCCCGATCTCGTGGGCAATGCCCCAGCCAAACAGCTGCCCGCTCACATATCTGCCGTTGTCACTTACAACCGGCTGTGACCGTGCGAGGCCCGGGATGCTTCCCCATTCGATTCCGATATGCAGCCCTCCGGCATACATGAATGCCCCGGCGAACATCCTCATATACCGGATATTCAGCCTGCTTACCGGAAAACTGTTGTTTGCGCCATAATTCTCTGGCACTGTCTGGTCTGTCAGGCCCTTATGCTGGTAAAACAACGTGATCATCTGATCCATTGCCTCCAGAGACTGGTAAAGGACCTCTGTCTGGCTGTCCACATCATTCCCGTCTGTACCTGCTTTTTTATTGATACCGTTTAAAATCTGTTCTGCTGAGACAGAATACATCATCTTATCCAAAACAATCTCGGTCGCTCCCAGAATACAGTTTTGCTTGTCATATGCATAATTGCAGTGGGTTTCGTCCTTGTCCAGATGCTGGCTGTTATGCATCTGCTCAATCTTTGGTACATACGTGTTTAACTCTTCTACATATGCCCTGACCGCGGCACGTTTTTCCGCCTCAGTAGATGCCTTTGAGATATCCAGCATCGGGATCTTTGTGCCGCCGCTCACTCTGACCTGTATGTTAATCTTGTTATTAGTTCCGGTAAATTCTACATACAGGCTGCCACCGTGTTCCGTATTCAGACTGCTGATGGACGGCATCGTCACTACATTCTTCCCCTGCACCAGATTCGATACGACGACTTTATTCCAACTGCCTGATTCCGCATGATACTGGGCCGCAATCAGACGCACATTCGTACCGGCGCCAACTGCGGTATTCTCCCTGCCCACATAGACTGCCAGTTCTTCGCCCTCATGTGCCACAACCCCGAGCGGCTGCCAGGAATTTAGTCCGGACGCCATCTTAAGAACATTGTCCTTCGCCTTGATAATGCTTGTATCTACCCGGATCGGATCAGAAAGCTTCTCGTTCTCCAGAAAATTCCGTGCATTTTCGATCTCCCGCAGCAGAAGGTCCCGCCTCGGATGATACTCGCCGCTTACTTCGTCCTTCGTGTTGGTGCGTTTCTCCAGAGCATCGACCATTTCCTTTGTCACATTATCGGCAAGTGTCACATGAAGACTATCAGCATACAAAGCCTCCACTTCATCGTCCAGACTGTCATAATAGTAGAACTTCATCTCCGCAATCGAAACACTGTTGTTCCCTGCCCAGTACTGTGCCAGATTAACCTGTACTTTTTTTGCTGTAAACGGCTTATCAAACCACAGCTCATAATATACTTTTCCATTGGAACTTTTCTTGGATGTCAAAAAGCCATTTATCATCTGTTCGCTGCCATTCTCATCCCAATACCGGGTCTTGGCATAGTTATAGCCCCCTGCCTGGCCTGCATCCGGAACGACCGTAATCCGGTTCATCTCATATGCCTGGTCAAATTCTACGATCGGGGACGGCTTTCCTGAATTAAATCCCCCTGCATCCCATGAATTGAATATCCAGGAGGATGCATAATCGTTATCAACAACTGTCATCTCATTATCCGGCTTAATGCTCGGGTATTCCACACCTGCAATGTGCGCCGTTGCCGTTCCGACCCCCTGGTCGGTATTGATCAGTTTGTAATTCGATGTCACAGGCGGATCCAGATCCATCGTGGTCCCTACATAAACTGTTGACTTTTTACTTGTCCCGCAGTCATTCGTCCCGGTCAGGCACACCTCATAGGTTGTCTGATTCTCCAGACCAGTAAGCCGGTAGCTTGCTGCTGTGATGTTATCCACTTTCTGATACTCAGTCTTACCTTTTATTCTATAATAGAGGGTATAGTAATCCGTATCCTCCATCTTCTTCCACGAGATATCAAGCAGGCGGTACCCGCCCTTTACGCTTACATTCTCCGGTGCATCCGGTGCTTTGTCTGCAGCCGGGACGGCGTCTATCGCATCACTGTACCCACTGCTCCACTCGCCGTTCACAGACTGGACCCTGACTTTGTAAACCTCCAGGTTCTTCAGTTTTTCATTTCCAAAGGAGGTTACATTCAGCCAGTTCACGGATGCCGGAATAACGATCGTCTTTTCTTCGTGTGTAATCTCCACCTCGTACCCTGACACATTCTCCTGCGCGTCCCAGTTCAAAGTAAATTTCTTACTGCCCGGTGTCACTGTAAGGTTCCCCGGAATATTCATGACAGGGGCCGGTATTCTTGACTCCATATCATTTAAAAACTCTACTTTTCCGATATCGGCAAGCTTCGTACTTCCGGTATCTGTAACCTTGATCTTGATCCTCTTGACTGCCACCTGTTTTCCCAGATTCACAACCAATGTACCATCGGCTTCCTGCGTCACCACAGCCGCCGCCCTTGACCGGAAATAGGCCGCCCGCTCATCAATCGCAAATGTCTCCGTATGCTCCCCTTCTTCGTCTGTATAGGTGACGTCGATGGTTCCGCCTTTAATGATATTTACAGAGTCCTGTACCGGTGCAATTGTAATGCCCCCGACTGCCAGGTCTTTTTGGCCGGAGAGATCAATGCTGATCTCAACCGGATTCTCTTCGGATATCACTTCATCCGATACCGGCTTCACTGAAATACTCCCGGCCCCGGTCAGAACATCCATGACACTGTTCCCCTGTGCCAGTTCCGTCCCCTCGGCAACCTTAGCCTCAACCTTCGTTTCATCGATCAAAGCAGTCCTCGTTACAGTCGCCTCTGTACTCTCTGTCCCGTAACTATAAGTGAAGCACTGAATATCTGCCAGATCCACTGCACCGTCCCCGTTCAGGTCATACATTAGGTCTGAAGAAGCTTCGCTGACCGCATCAAGAAGCAGTGAACGGTCTGTGTCATCTACTGCGCCGTCCCCGTTCACATCCCCATATCCATAGGTTCCCGGATGAGCCGCACCTTCGATTACTGCAGTCATATCTACAAGACGTATCTGCTGGTTCATTGCCTGTATTTCGATTTCCTGGCCATAAACAAAACCACCTCCGTTAATCTGGAGCAGGTATGTTCCCTCTTCAATCCCGTTCAGATCAACCGTACCTTTTGTCGTACTGCCGTCTTTCGCCGTAAAATTCTTCCTGACAGCCTCAGTTCCGTCTTTTAACAAAACCGCGGATATCTGCCCGATACGTGTCTGTACATCAGTAACCGGCAGATTACATGTGAGCTCTACCGATAAATTTCCCTGTTTCTGCCCGGAATCCTGATCCTCAGAAGCAGCCGCCGCTGTGTCTTTTTCGTTAGCCGCATCTTTCTCCTCCTGATCCACTCCTGGGTCTTTTCCTTCTTCCTGCTCATTTCCGGACTGATCTTCCAAAGAGCCGTCCGCCGGGTCCGTACCTTCCTGACCGTCCGCCGGGTCCGTACCTTCCCGACCGTCCGCCAGGTCCGTACCTGTCTGTTCCCCGGAACCGGCATCTTTGCCGATAGTATCCGCAATCGTTCCTGCGGCTGTATCAGGCGTCCTTATCACGCCCTCTTCTGCATAAACATTGACAGCCGAAAGCTGCAGCGTCATGCACATGGCCAGAAGCCATGCCAGCTTTTTCTTCATACATTTCCCCTCCTCAATCTTGTTGTGGACACAAAAAGGCGGTATCAAAAGACATTGATACCGCCTGCAGACCGATGCTGTGATAGTCCGGGAAAAAATAACCTTTTCCCTCCTATTCCCCCAATTGAAAAACCCCCGCCTTTTCTTTGAAAAGCGGAATCCTTCCTATGTACATCTGCAGCCCAGCCATCCTGCCTTTTTCAGTCAGGATCTGTGGCTTTGCGTCACTGCCTTACGACAATTTTGCCTTTTTAGTAATTCAAATATATCATCTGAAACGAACTGTGTCAATCTACTTTATTATCCCCGACTGCCAGTGCGTATAGACGATTCATTGGACAGAATAGAAAGATGTCCATTGATTTATTTTGAAAAACAGATAAAATGAGAGAAGGGAAGGAGATTTATATCCATGAAAAAAAAATTTTACTCACTTTTATCCAAAATTTCTATTAAATACATATTACTTTTCCTATTCCTGCTCTATCTTTCCGGGCTCATTGTCCCTTATATTTCCCACAAAAAAGTAAATGAAGCCTTTCAGAGTTCCTTCCATAACAGAGAATTTTACGGAACATCTGCCGGGACGGAAAGAACCGCATACCTTGACGACAACAGCGAAGCGCTCCTGTACCGGCTGCGGATGATCGAAGAGGCAGAGTCAGATATTATCCTTTCTACTTTTGATTTCAATTCCGACCAGTCCGGGAAAGATATCCTTGCGGCCCTTAACAATGCTGCCGGCCGCGGCGTTAACGTACGCATTATTGTAGACGGGATCAGCGGCTTTCTTGATCTAAGACATAACGAATGGTTTCAGACTGCTGCCGCCCATCCCAATATCCAGATACGCATTTACAATCCGGTAAACTTTTTAAAGCCCTGGAAACTTCAGGCAAGGCTTCATGATAAATATCTGGTCATTGACAAAAAAATGTATCTTCTGGGCGGCAGAAATACAACCAATCTCTTTTTAGGTGACTATTCCTCCTCCCGGAATATCGACCGGGAATTATTTGTCTATGAAACAGAAGAATCACCGGATTCTTCCCTTTATCAGCTTTTAGATTACTTTGAACATGTCTGGAATCTAGAAGACAGCAAGGCTTACACCTGTACACAAAGCGCGAAAAAGACCGGTGAATATAACGCCAAATTATGCACAAACTATGATACCTTACGCCAGAAATATCCGTCCGCATGGGAAAGCTGGGACTGGCTGCACCTCACTTTTGAGACAAACCGCATTTCTTTACTGTACAACCCGGCCGAAGCAGAAAATAAAGAACCCTGGATGTGGTATTCCCTGCATCAGCTAATGGCACAGGGGGATCAGGTTTCCATTTACACTCCTTATATTATCTGTGGAAAGGAAATGTACCAGGATCTGGAATCGCTTACACAAAATAAAACAAAGGTGGAAATCATCACCAACGATGTGGCTAAGGGAGCAAATCCCTGGGGCTGTACGGATTACTTAAACCAAAAAAAGCAGATCTGGAACACCGGAGTAAACGTTTATGAGTTTATGGGGAAACACTCCTGTCACACAAAAGCCGTCGTAATCGACGACCGCATGAGTATTGTCGGTTCCTATAATCTGGATATGCGCAGTACCTATCAGGATACAGAGTTAATGCTTGCGGTAGATTCCCCGAAACTGAACCAGATCATACGAAAGGAAATAGAAACGGATAAAACGTTTAGTAAAACAATGACAGGGGATGGTTATGTCTATGGGGAAAATTATAAAGCAAAAGAGATGACCACAGGGAAAAAGATATTTTATGCATTCCTTCGAATTGTTGTTATCCCTATCAGGAGATTTTTATAAGGACGCTGGTGTTCCAGCGTCTAAAAGGATCATGAAGCATAGAAAATTGTCGGGTCGGTATCTACTATATATGAAGTAACAAGAGGGGATAATAAATATTACTTCATTTATCTATCCACATAGCTCTGCCTTAATTGATAGGATTATTTTAAAAAGGCAGGCATCCTGTGCCCTTTAAAATAATACTCCCTGTCGTGTTCATCCACCCCGCGCAGGACTTTGCACGGGTTCCCTGCCGCCACTACACAGGAGGGGATATCTCTTGTTACTATACTGCCCGCTCCGATGACCGTATCATCTCCGATGGTGACTCCCGGAAGAATGACGGCTCCGGCCCCGATCCAGCAGTTTTTCCCTATTCGGACAGATGCATTGTACTGGTATCCTTCCCGGCGGAGTTCCGGCAGAATCGGATGTCCTGCCGTTGCAATGGTGACATTCGGCCCCAGCATCGTGCTGTCACCGATATAAATATGTGTATCATCTACAAGGGTTAGATTAAAGTTCGCATATATATTTTCCCCGAAATGTACATGGCGGCCCCCGAAATTTGCATGGAGAGGCGGTTCGATATAGCATCCCTCTCCGATCTCAGCAAACATCTCTTTCAGCATTCTGTCCCGCTTCACCATCTCGTCAGGCCGCGTCATATTGAAGTCATACAGGCGGTTCAGGCAGACTGTCTGTTCTTTTACAAGTTCCTCATCGCCGGGAAGATACAACTCCTCATTGTGCATTTTCTCGTAGATACTGTTGAGTTTTGTCTGATCTTTATTCTCATTTATTTCCATATTAATTTTCTGTTACTCCTTTCTACTAAATCCTTTCACGAACCAGCACAGGGGACACCCGTTACAAATTGTGAAAGACCGGTTCCATCCTGCTGAATGTACAGTACTGCTCAAAACCAATCCTTTTTAGAATCTCTTTTGCCTCCCTGATATGATCCCCTAGTCTGTTCGTATCATGCGCGTCGGAACCGATCGTGATAATCCTGCCACCAAGATCATGATAGAGTCTGAGAATCTTTTCGGAGGGTGTCAGGTCTTTCAGGCCATAGGCAAAACAGGACGTATTTAACTCGATTCCTTTTCCCCCGGAAATAGCCAGACGGAAAATCTTTTCCACAATGTCCAGAATCTTTTCATCTGGATATTCCCCTGCATCGTCATAACGCTTGATCATGTCCAGATGGCCGAGCACCGAATAGTTCGTATATTGCTTCATAACCTCATAAATAGCTTCATAATACGCTTTCTGGTATGCCTCCTGTGTTTTTCCCTTCTGGTATTCATATGACCAGAACTCCTGATCATCGATCTGGTGGTTGCTCAGTATGACGAAGTCAAAATCATATTTTGCAAAATCCCGCTCAAAAAGAGAAACCGTATGTGTCTGAACACCAAACTCAATCCCCTTTTTAATCCGAAGTTTCCCCTGATACTTCTCCTGCATCTCTTTCAACAGAGGGAAGTAGTGCTCATAATCACAGTTCAAATCTGTTTTCACCCCGTAATCCACATGCTCCGTGAATGCGATTTCCTCCATCCCGTTCTCCAGAGCCTTCTGTATCATTTCCTCCATAGGGCAGTCCGAATCGTCACTGAAACTTGTGTGGACATGATAATCTGCTAACATAATATCCTCCTTTTTTCCTTGTTATCTGTCCGCGGGTTACGACATCTTTACTGTCAGATCTTTTACCCAGCGGTATTTTTTATAGTTTCTGTAAACTGCCGGCAATTTCACTATCTCATCCAGATTTACGATGAAATATACAGCCGTTACGGGCAGTTTCAGCCAGAAAGCCGCGATGAACCCGAGGGGCACTGTAATGCACCACATCGTAACCGTGTCGCACCAAAAACCAAACCGGGAATCTCCCCCCGCACAGAAGATACCGGCGATCGTTGTTCCATTTACAGACTTGCCTATCAGATAGTAGGAACACATAACAAGCATCGCCTGAAGATATCCTCCTGCCTGCTCACTGAGATTTGCAAAAGCAAGAATAACCGGACTGGCGGCCAGCAGGATCAGCCCTGAGACTGCCCCGCCTGCCACAGATAGTCTGCATAGCCGCCTTCCATATTCCTTCGCCTTCTCAAGGCGTCCGGCGCCGAGTTCATTGCCGACGATAATCCCTGCCCCGCTTCCCAGCCCCAGACAAAAGCAGGAAATCAGGTTTTTCGCGATATTAGCGATAGAGTTGGCCGCCACGGCATCTGACCCAAGATGTCCCATGATGACAGAATACATCGTAAAACCACAGCCCCACACGATTTCATTTCCCAGCACAGGAGTTGTATACTTCCAAAAATCCCGCCTCAGGATTTTATCCGGATGCAAAAGATAAGAACCTCTCGCCTTAATCCGGCCATCCTTCGCAGAATCCAGAATCACCCACACAAGTTCTGCCGCCCTGGCGGTCACCGTTGCAAGAGCCGCCCCTGCAATTTCCAGTCTGGGTGCATTCCACAATCCAAAGATAAGCACAGCATTCAGCACGATATTCAGTATGACCGCCGATGAACTTATGACAGAACTTTTTGCAGCATATCCACTGTTTTTCATAATGCAGAGATAAATCTGGGATACCCCGCACAGTATGTATGACGGACCGACAACCCGAAGGTATCCTGCACCTCCGGCAATGAGGGCCTCCTCCGAGGTGAAAATTCTCATCACCTGTTCCGGAAGAAAGACGGCGCCGGTAAAGAAGACCAAAGATACAAGGAATGAAATCCTAAGAACCACCGCAAATATCTTCTCCACTGATTCTTTATCCCCTTTCCCCCAGTACTGTGCAGCCAGCATACTGGCGCCGATTGTCATTGCTGCCAGAAAGAGATTAAAAACAAACTGTACCTGCCCGGCAAGTGAAACCGCCGACAGATACCCCTGGTCCAGCATCCCCAGCATTATAGCGTCTGACGCGCTGACAAGAGCCAGCATAAACTGCTGAAAGGCGATGGGAAACACTAATGCAGCCAGTTTCTTCATAAATTGTTGATCCAGTGATTTATTCATAACAGCTCTCCGATTCTTTCTCTCTGATGTCAGTCCAAGCGGGATGTTAACGCATCCATTTCTTTATGACTCTCATAATTATATCTTGTATATGCTGGCATTATCTACTGATATATTGTATAATTCTATAACAATATCGTATATTCAGGGGTACACAATGAAAGAAGTAGAATTAAGGGATGACCGTTCCGAAGATGTTCAGTATGATTTTACAGACTATTCCATATATATCCGGAAAGATTTTTTATCACAGTATGATTATGCGGCTGTAAGCCACTGGCACGATGACATTGAGCTGATTTATATCCTGTCAGGTGAGATGCAGTACCATATTAACGGTGAAATCGTAACGCTTGAACAGGGCAGCGGGGTATTTGTCAATTCCCGCCAGCTTCACTATGGATTCTCAGAGAACTGCACGGAGAGTGAGTTTATCTGTATCATTCTGCATCCGCTGATGCTCTGCTCTACCCCCGGCATGGAACAGAAGTACGTCATGCCGCTGATGTCAAACCTTGCATTTCCATTCCAGCTTCTTACAAAAGAGACCGCCTGGCAGAACCATATTTTAAACGCCATGCAGCAGATCTACGCCGCCAGAGAAGCACCGGCGCCTGAATTACAGATACAAAGCCTCTTCTTCCTTATTTGGAATGAACTTTATGTACATGCGCCGAAAGACCATGCCCCCTCTAAGCAGTCTCATCAGCTCTCTGTCCTGAAGGATATGGTCGGTTATATGCAGAAACATTATAAAGAAAAAATCACTCTTGACGATATCGCAGCCGCCGGAAATGTATGCAAAAGCAAGTGCGGTTCCCTGTATCGCAGTTACTTCAACCAGACCCCGGTAGGCTATCTGACCGGTTACCGTCTGAAAAAGGGGGCGGATCTGCTTCGTAACACCGATATGTCCATCACTGAGATCAGCTATGAAGTCGGTTTCAGCGGCGCGAGCTACTTTACAGAAACATTTCGAAAGTATTACGGATGCTCACCGACCCGGTTTAGGGCGGTTTGATACATCAAGTATGCGGCCGGTGCTGAACGGTTACTTCACAGGATACTTGACGGCATTCTTACCGGCCTTAGACTCGACAGCCGCTGAAAGGTCAATTTCAAAGTGTTCACAGATACGGCAGAGATACCAGAATACATCCGCCACCTCTTCTTTCAGGTGTTCGAACTCTCCTTCATCCTCTCTTACACTGTCCGCTTCATCCGAATGCAGCCACATGAATATCTCTGCCAGCTCTGATGCCTCTACCGTAAGGGCCATCACAAGGTCTTTTGCATTCTGGTCTTTCCGCCATCCTCTGGCATCTGAGAAATCCTGAATATATTTTTTCACTTCGCTTAGTGTCGTTATTTTATCTTCCATCTCTTGTCCTCTTTTCTTTTATTATTAAGAATATCACCAGTTCCTACTCATGACAAGGTTTCCGCTTACGATAGATCAGTTATAAAAAATTTACCACGTTTTCTTTTAGGTACCTTGACATTGTAGTGGTTTGGTGTTAACCTGTAATCATTAGGTACCTTACTTAAATCTTCTCACTACTGTCTGACATGTACACTATTTAACCATTTACATATATGAAAGGAGACCTTATTATGAATACCTCAAATCCCCTCTCTGAACGTGACACTGCCGGCAAGAATGCCGGATGGACCGGGCTTTTCGGTAATCTTATTCTGACACTCGTAAAATTTGCCATCGGTTATTTCAGCAACAGTATTGCTGTCATCGCCGACGCCTTCAATAATCTGACAGACTGTATTTCCTCAGTGATAACTATATTCGGTTTTAGTATTGCAGGCAGGAAAGAAGACCGGGTACATCCTTACGGACATGGGCGTATCGAGTATATCTGTGGATTCACAATCTCGATTTTTATTCTTATCACCGCCGTCTCCGTAGGAAAAGACTCCATAAAGCGGCTCATCCATCCGGAGACAATCCATTTTTCCACAGCCATTATACTTATCCTGCTGATGAGCGTTCTGATAAAGCTTATTATGGCCTGGCTGGTAAACCGTACAAACAAGACGATTTCCTCCCCAGCCCTGAAAGCAGTCAGAAATGACAATCTGTCTGATGCTCTTGTGACTGCGGTAACACTGAGCGGAATCCTAATTGCTCCTTTCACCTCTTTTCCGGTCGATGCCCTGCTAGGGCTTCTCGTGTCCTTGTCCGTCCTCTGGTCAGGACTCACTTCGTTCGCTGAAAACTTTGCTTTACTGCTCGGAAAAGGTGCGGACTCTGAGACGGAACAGAAGGTCCGGCAGATGCTCTTAGATTATCCGCTGATCAGAAGCGTTGAAACGATTGCGCTTCATGATTACGGCCCGGAAGAAAAGTTTGCCTTTATCAAGGTCACATTTCAAAGCTCCCCGCATACCCCGGAGGCTTCTGGGACGTTAGATCAGATCAAGCTGAGGCTGAGGTCAGAATTACATATAGAAGCCACACTCTACTGGGATCTGGCCGATAAAAAGGCTCTTAGAAAGGAACCTGCCATTTAGCAGGAGCTTTACTGCGTATTCCGGTAAAAAGCTGTCCATTCCTCCTGCGATAAACGCGGCGTATACCAAACTGCCCCATTACTGTCCGGCAGTGGTACCACCCTGTTTGAGACATACTGGAAGGCCCCGTTTTCAAGTGGGCGGACCACAAGCTCACTGGTAAATGCACAGCTTTGCATTTCCATCTGCCATACTGCATTCACTGCCAGTTTAAGCGTCCCGTCCTCTTGTTCTTCACATGCGGTCACTTCCGGCTCCGGTTCGTAGGGAGTTTCTGCGTCATGCATCCCCCGCGGCCTGTACAGGTATGTTTTGTTTACCCGCTGATACATCGTTTTTTCCCTCAGAAAGGTGCTGTCAATTCCGATATATGTCTGAATTACTTCCTCAAATTCCTTTTCCGGAACCTCGTACTCTTCCCCTCCATATCCGGATTCGTATGGTACATAGTCCCCATATTTCAGCTTATACATCTCCTCATAGAGGTCATAGAAATCAAGCACACCATAATCAGACGCACTCCAGTCCGTAATCAGCAGATTGTTTCTCTCGTACCCGAGCGGCATGACATACTGCCGATTAAGTTCACGCAGGCTCCGGTCCAGCGGTTTTACCCGGATTGCCGTAATCCCCGGTGCCCCGTCATACCCGGGCATATGGTATTGTTCGATGAAGATGTATCCTTCCTTTGTATATTTCCACGTATGGGCCGTGAACCTTTCATAAAATTCCGCCGACGGAAGGCCGTCTTTCCAGAACAGAGAACTTCTCAAAACTTTCACTTCCCCATCCTTTGTTCTCAGGTCATACCGGACGAATCCACCATCATTCCCGATGATCAATATAGTGGCCTGATCCTCCTCTTTGTTCCCAACGCTCTTACAAAACGCTTCCGCCTGTCCCGGGTTCACCATATCAATCTGATTTCCCATATCTACAGCCGTGTACCCTTTATCTCCCAGACTGGCTATGATTTTTTCCTTTACCTCAAGCGAGCTAATATTATCCTCCTGATACGCCTGCTCATAAATTTCCCGGTAACCTTCCGCAATCTTCTCCGAATCCTTATGTATTGCCGCCTCGCTGTCCTGCTTATTTTCATCCGCTCTGTGAACATCTCCTGCCGGTTCGCTGTCCGCAGCCGCACAGCCCGTTATTCCCATGAGCAATACGATAATGAAAATGAATATCCTTCTAAGCCTCATCTTTTCTCCTTTTCTTACATTTGTAATATTTTACCATAAAAAAAATTTATACTGCCGTTTATTAAATCTTACATCTGTAATACTATCAAGTCAAGGAGAAAGTGGATGATGTCAGATCTTCATCTGTTCTTATCGTATAAAAGCACCCAAGTCGTTACTATGCACGCCTTTCGAGCGTGCACAGTGTAACCCACTTGAATGCCCTGTCTTCTTACTTATTATAAGGTCACCTGAATCATCGCAACCTCACTGTCCGTCCCAATCCGAAACGGCGGCCCCCATGTTCCCGCTCCCGAAGTAACGACCGCCTGAGGGCTCTTAGCGTTCTTCCGGTAATATCCATAGTTCACGTCCATCGTGCCTTCGTTAATCAGGTTAACGGGAAAGAACTGTCCCCGGTGGGTATGTCCGCATAAGATGAGATCCGTGCTCCTGTCATATTCGCCAATATTTTCCGGCTTATGATCCAGCACTATCCTTGGCAGATTCTCTTTCTTCGCAGTATCGTCAAGCTCTGCTCTGTCTGAGCCCTGATTACCGATCGGTCCCGAATCCTTTCTGCCCGCCAGAATCAGCCTGCCGTCAATCACCACCTCTTCATCCTGAAGCAGGCGTACATGCGCTTTCTCCAGAAACTCCAGCATTCCTTCATATCCCGCCCCGGCATCATGATTTCCAAGACAGGCATAGACGCCATAGGGGGCGTTTATTTCCCGGAATAGTTTTTGAAGACCAGACGGATTCTCCAATGCCGTAATATCTCCGTCAAATATATCTCCCGCTATACATACGAGATCTGGTTCCGCCGCATTTACTGCCGCAACGATTTTTTCCAAATGTGTTTCCCCTACGACATATCCCAGATGTATATCGCTGATCAGGGCAATTTTCATCGAATCTGCTTTCCCGTCTTCCTTTAGTACAACCTCATAGTTTTTCGTCTGAATCCCCGACGCATGAATCCCTCCGTATACAGATAGCACCACGGATAAAACCAATGCAGCCGTTCCCGCCGAAAAAGCCGCCCCCTTCGGCAGTGGTGACGTAAGCATCCGGCTCAGCCTGAGCACGAATAAAACGAAATCTGTAAAGTTTACAAATATCACCAAATACACAGCCACACCCAATGCATAATGGTCTGCAAGGAAAACCTCTCTTGGAATCCGGCTGTCCGGCAAGCGGCTGAGTACAAATAAGACAATGACAGAAGTCATAATAATGCCATATATTACCCCGAATGCAAGAGGACTGGTGCCTGAAAGAAGCGGCCTGAACCAAAGAAAAAGTTTTCTGCCCGTATTTACAATCAGCCCTATAAAAGCCCCTAAAAATACTAGAATCATTAGAATCTGCATTATTCTTTTCTCCTATTTGACAGTTCCTACATAAGAAAACCCGGACGGCGGTGCCGGAACTCCCTCTTCCATTACAGCAAATTCAAACGTCCTTCCCTCATGTTCGCCTGCCACGGCTAAATGGCAGAGGGCAATGCCTACATCCAAGTCAGTAAGATTATACATCTTGCTGAGCAGGCCGCCGAGATTTGGTTTGTAATAAGTATGGATCTTTCCGCCATCCACAATAAAATACCAGGGCTGGCCGTTCATGCCGGACGGTGCAAGCCTCGCCGCTTCCAGGCGTGAATCCCTCCCACCTGTTATTTCACTCATTGCTTTACGTTTAAATTCTTCCGTTTTCCTCACAGCCGGCTCTGCCGGTTTTCCGAATGCAATCCCTATAATATAGTCCGGATCCGGCTCTTTTGGTTTCACACCTGCAAGCCACCGGGTCGCATATCCCTGTGCATACAGCCAGAGCTCGGCATGCTGGTATAAATATCCCGCCGCCGTATTGCGCAGCGGATGCTTTTTGCCGGAAATCAGCAGAAAATGGGGTGCTTTCGGAAGAGCCATCCCTTTCACATCCCTGCCTGACACGATCTCATGTTTCAGTTCCACATCGGGCAGCAACGGTTTTACCTCCCCCAAAAAGTCACCAAGCTTTGAAAGAATATCCTTAGGAAGCGGTGACGGGTCAAATTTGCGCGTAGAAGCGCGGGTAAATATTGGTGAATATAAATCCATAGTTTTTCTCCTTTGACTAAACTCGTATAGTTTGAATTATACTCGGCCCAGTCAGAAATGCAACCGGCACTTACTCCGATTTGTTCAAAATCAAAGGTAAAATTGAAGATCCGGGCACACCTTTTTCGATGTGCCCGGATCTTTCCTCATTCTCTACACTTTACCTGCTATGTTTTGCTTTATATGGATAGAAAGTTCTGTTAAATATTGATTTGCAGGTTCTATCCCCAAACCTATAAAATCATACAGAATCTGAAGCGGCAGTGCCCCTTGTTTTTCCGGCTGCTGACCGATTGTCGCAGAAATGATGCCTCTGTCCATAAAGCTTTTCTGTTTATTATTCACGTCATTTGTAATGATTTTGATTCTTCTTTCTTTGTCCAGCTTCTCAACTTCTTCACAAATGCTGTAGTCTCCCGGATTGATGATATATAAAGCCTCCAAATGGCCCTCCCTTTTCACCACATCCAGAATGTTTGAATAATCGCCCTTCTGAAAAACAAAATTAGAGTCTCTGTTAACAATCTCTATCTGTGGATATTCCTCATCAAGCTCTTTAATAAAGCCCTCCAGCCTCTGTCTGAAAGCCGGTGACTGTTCATCAAAGCTGGTTGCCAGAGCGATCCTCCCCTTTTCCCGCGTTACCAGGGATATCAAACCGGCAGCTACTTTTCCTGAATCGTAATAATCACATCCTACATAAGAAAGTCTTTGGACATCTTCCATATCAAGGTTGAAAAATACCATAGGAACCTTTCGGGCATTCATTTTATTCACAAATGTCTGTATGGACGACATCTTAAGCGGCACCAGTGCAATTCCATCCAGATCGTCTTCCTCTGCTTCCCTGAGAAGTGGTGCGATAAACTTATCTGACAATTCTTTTATCAGGTAAAAGTGAACAGTAACACCATATGTCTTTAACTCTTCCGCTTTTTTGCAAGCCGCCCTGTACACGTCTGCGAAGAACAAATCCACCGGGGTATCGCACACAATGAATCCCAGCCTGATCTTCTTCTTCCTTGCCGCCAGCATCTGCCCGGCCATATTGGGTTCATAGCCTAACTTATCTGCTATTTCTTTTACCTTGTGATATGTTTCCGCATTCACCCCGGGCCGGTTATTCAGCACCCTGTCCACTGTTCCTCTTGATACACCTGCTATTTCTGCTATCTTCTTAATCGTTACCATACCTTCATCCTCATCTGTGTGATTCTTTTGCTTTCATAAGTATATCACGCCTTCGGCCATTCTTGTTTAATTCTCATGAAAATTTTTCCAAAATCCAGCGTATCATAATTTTTCCCGAGAGAATCCAGATTCAGAAGTGCCATACCATTTACAAAACCGTTACACGTATCGTTATCATCCCCTTTATTCTTTGCCGCAGCTCCCGAAAATTCTTTATACTCCGTATCTGCCAGCCACAAGGAAGTCATATATCCCTCACACTGGACTCCGGGCATCGCATAGCCATACATATCTGCCGGAGACGAAAGCCCGTACTGCATCCCTTTTGTCACGGCCTCAGCAAGTTTTACAAGCTTCTCATCCCTGCAGTATTCTGCCAGCCTTAAAAGTTCCGGAACCACTTCCTGAAAGGAACAGTCCACATAACTTCCGGCAGGTATTACATCACATCCGGCCCAGCCTGTTGTCTTGAATTTATGCCTGCCTAAAAGTGTATTTTCATCAAACGGGATATTCCACAGATAAGTCCAGCTTGCAAGAATTCTTGCGGCATCTAATGCACCGGAAAGGTACTCCACGTTTTTAGTCTCTTCATATACCGCCAGCAGGCTCCTCATGACAAACATGACGCTTGCAGCATCCAATTTCACTGACTTTTTATGGGATGTATCATTAATGCCCCCTATATATTCTGCCTCTGCGACATAATTCGCAAGGATAAAATCTGCTGCCCTTTCCGCCGCATCCAAGTACTTCTTCTCCCCTGTATACCGGCTGACTTCCACAAGCAGGGGGATCGGGAAAATCGCACCAGAACCACGTTCTTTTTCTGAACTCCCGAACCATTCCAGAGGATATACCAATGGTTCTCCCTCCATCGTATACCCGCGGTTCCATGAACCGTTCGTATTCTGCATCTTAAGAAGCCTTTCACAGAAATCCAGAACGGCTGCGAGCCATTTCGGATGCTCCTGTCCATTTTCCTTCTCCGCCAGATAACACTTCATCAGATAGTACATCGTATCCGTCATGGATCTGGAATAATTTCCCTTTACTTTGCCAAGTTCCCCTGCAATACTCATCAATGCCACGACCACTTGATTTCCGAGGTAATTTTCCAATTCTTTTCTGTCATTTGAATATTGGAAAGGAAGTAATATTCCTGTCCACCAATACACCGTTTTTTCTTTATCCACATGATACAGCCCCACAGGAAGACCAGACTTTTCTATACAGTTTTCCACAAAATAGTCCAATGTCTTTAGCGCGCTTTCCCGATAATCTTCCCGGCAGGTCACACCGTCCGCTCCTTCCCATGCAGCCGTAAGCATATCCAGTGCCAGCAGCGTCTGCGCACCGCAAAAACCATATTCCAGAAGATTCTGTTCCCCATAGCCCTGCCGCGGGGAAAAATGAATAAAATATCCGGCCGGTTTTCCTTTCTTATCAGGAAATTCCCGGAAACTATGAAGAACCATTTCCCTTCTGTAATGTCTTGATTCCTCCAGCCCAACCGGCGGCCTTATCTCACCATGAAGGAGCCGCTCCATCTGCAGAGCTGTTGTCTGCCACGAGGCGTCCGTAAGGTTTCGTGCCTTCCCAGTCTGCAATAAGTAAGACATTTCAGAAGCCATTCCTTCCTTTACTGCTTTGTAAGCCTCCCACCCGGAACCATCCACATTCAGACAGAATGTATTCCGTTCACAAAATGGATAATCACAGCGCAGAATATACTCTCCTGCGTGGTATTCTGAAGGTGCCATGCCCAGAGACCCAATATCCGTATCATGGATAAAATGCCGTTTCTGAATCTGCCGGCGCGTAATGGTCGTATCTTTTTGTGGAAGATCCGCTCTGATCAGGGATACATAATATTTGCTTTTCCGGGCATAAGAGGTTACGGATAAAGAAGGGTTTCTGTCATCCTTATAATCCTGACTGTATGTGCAAAGGTAATCCTCCACCCCGTCTTCATCTGTATCATTCTTATTATAAAATGCCCCCGGGACGATAAACTGATAATCATCAAAAGACTTTTCCAGACCGCCCCTGCACCTGAACTCAGTCGTCAGGTGAATTCCCGTTTCTTTCACACACCGGATACACTCCAGTTTCCTGTCCAGCCTTACCGCCTCTTCTTCCACCGTCCATAAATCTGTTATCTTATACTGGCTGCCATATAAATCTTTGGCCTCCACCTCTCCTAAGTATCCATCTTTTGTTGTACTCCACACATCATAGCGCAGTTTCTTTTTAGCTCCTTTTATGTCTTTGAGTACAACCGGGAAATCCAGAAAGATACTGAAAGCCGGATCCTGACCGTTTCTGTCATCCCCTGCAGTAATCAGCAGCGAATATTTTTCATACCGGCGGATAAACTCAATTTTAGTGTCCAATACTTTCGCTCCCTTCCAAGGCGTATCATGCCTCCCCGCCTGAAGGCGAATAAGTCAGATACTCAAATTCTGCCGGACAGCGCTGCCCTGAGGTATCCTGACAGCATAGTACAATGAATGTCCCTGTAAATCTCAGGCCATGCTCGGCCTCATTATAATAATCATCCGACAGCTTCGTAGCGTCCAGCTCTTCCCCGATCTCAAAATAGTTTTCTCCATCCGGTGACCAGCTAAACTGCGCCGTCTTATTCTTTACCTTCATTCTCATGTATACATTGTCTTCTCCCTCAGCTATCTGGCATCTTTCTCCGCTTACACTTATTTCCCCGTGGTCGCAGACAATCATGGATACCGTTCTTCCCAGCACTTCATCCCAGGAAACATTCAGGTAAAAATAGTTCGTAGTATCATAGTACAATGCCATTCCTGCCATCTGCTGGTAATTCACCGGCCAAAACCGTACACTTGTCTCTGCCATAAAATCGAAGTGTTCTCTGCGTATTCCAACCAGACTCTGTGTATGTAAAGATTCCATAGACTCTTTCCCATACAAAACCAGTGACTGCCTCTCCTCGTTAAAAGCCATCCACCTTTGGTCAAGAGGAATACGCAGAGTTTGGAATTCATCCGGAAGTTTCGCCGGGAACACCCTTTTTACAGGCCTCTCGCTGACAATAAAATCCGGAAGGCCCGGAGACGGAACTTCATTCTGTGGCAGCCCGGACGGGTGGTCGATTACAAACCAGCCATCCTCTGTCATCTTAAGTTTCTGGATAGATGTCTCCCTGCCCAGCATGCATCGCTTATGGACGCCTTCCGGTCTGCCGCACAGGTGCGCCATATACCACTCCCCATTCTGTGTACATACCAGACTTCCGTGTCCACATTTCTGCAGGCGCAGTTCCGGATGTCCGTACGATGTCATCAATGGATGGTATGGTGACAGTTCATATGGCCCCTCTATATTTTTTGACCGTGCAACGGTCACTGCATGTTCATAAAATGTTCCGCCCTCTGCACACACTAAATAGTACATGCCGTTTATTTTATACAGGTGGGGACCTTCCGTCACTCCTATGCTGCTCCCTTTGAATATCTGCACAGGCTCCCCCTTCATACATTGCTGTTCTGGGTCATACTCCTGCAGCGCAATCCCGTCGAATGGATCGTTTTTATCCCGGTGGTCCCAGATCTGATTTAAGATATATTTTTTCCCGTTATCATCGTGGAAAAGGGAAGGGTCAAACCCACTGCTGTTGAGGTACACAGGATCGGACCACGGGCCATGTATATCCCTGCTGCATGTTAAAAAGTTATCCACATCTTTATGATAATTACGGAATGTTTTCACATTAGAATATACAAGATAGAACATCCCGTCCTCATATGTAAGACAAGGCGCCCACACCCCTCCGGAATCCGGCACCCCGGTCATATCAAGCAGCCGCTTTTCATCCAGCGGCCGGCCGGTAAACTCCCAATGTACTAAATCCCTGCTGTGGTACAATTCCACCCCGGGAAACCATTGAAACGTTGACGTTGCAATATAATAATCATCTCCGGCCCTGCATATGCATGGATCCGGGTGAAATCCCCGCAGAACCGGATTTTTAATCATTTCTACCATATAGCTCCTCCATCCCTACCCGGCCATAATCTGCCGTATGATTGTGTCAAAATCCATTGTCCTGTATTCTCTGGACAAATAATCAAGATTCAGCAGCGCCTGTCCATTCACCAGACCATTGCACGTATCGTTATCGTCCCCTTTGTTTTTCGCCGCTGCTCCCGAAAATCCTTTATACTCCGTATCTGCCAGCCATAAGGAAGTCATATACCCTTCACACTGTACCCCCGGCATTGCATATCCATACATATTCTGAGGCATCGACAGACCGTGCTGCATCCCCCTTGTCACGATCTTTGCCAGTACAGCCAGATCTTCATCCTTACAGTATTCTGCAATACGCAGCAGTTCCGGAATAAATTCAACAAATTCACAGTCCACATAGCTTCCTGCCGGGATGACATCACATACGGCCCAGCCTGTAGTTTTAAATCCATATTTTCCAAGAAGTGTATCCTTATCAAACGGAATATCCCAGAGATATGTCCAGCTTGCTAAAATACGTGCCGCATCACGCGCGCCTGCAAGAAGTTTTACATCTCGTGTCTGCTCATACACGACCAGCATGGTACGCATTGCAAACATAACGCCGACTGCATCAATCTTCACAGACTTCCTGTGGGTCGTATCATTGAGGCCTCCGATGTATTCTACATTTCCGGCATAATTATCATATACGAAATACGCGGCCCTTTCGGCTGCCCTCAAATATTTTTCTTCCTTAGTAAACCGGTACAGTTCCGTCAGGACCTGGGCCGGGAAGATTGCACCTGACCCCTGTTCCTTTTCAGAGGCGCCAAACCACTGCGGCGGGTTCGTAATCGGCTTCCCGTCCATCGTATATCCACGGTTCCACGAACCATTTCCATTCTGCATTTCTAAGAGCTTGTCACAGAATTTCACAACGGCTTCCAGCCATTTTGGATGCTCAATCCCGCTTTCCTTCTCAAACAGATAACATCTCAGCAGATAGTGCATGGAATCTACCATAGACCTGCAATAATTACCCTTTACTTTTCTAAGTTCCCCTGCAATTTCCATCAGAGAACTTACGACCTGGTTCCCAAGATAGGCTTCCAGCTCATCCCGGTCATCTGAGTACTGGAATGGGAAAAGAATCCCGGTCCACCAGTACACATACTCTTCTTTATCTACATTATAAATCCCATTTGGAAGCCCGGATTCTTCTATGCAGTTTTCCACAAAATAATCGACCGTCTTTACAGCCCTTTCCCTATATTCCTCAGAGCCGTTCTCCTTTGCCGCTTCCATCATATCTAAACTCAACAGAGTCTGTGCTCCGCAGAAGCCGTATTCAAGCAGATTCTGCTCACCATAGCGGCTGCGCGGGGAAAAATGGACAAAGTACCCCGCCGGCTTTCCTTTTTTATCCGGAAATTCCCTGTAACTGTTATGTATCATTTCACGTCTGTAATGCTGTGCTTCTTCCAGAGTAAACGATAATTCTACATCTGGGTCCATAATTCTTTGCATCTGAAGACGGGTCGTATTCCAGGACGCTTCCGTCAGACTTCCTGCCTCCCGGGCATATAGCAGATATTCCATACAAAAAACCTGATTCTCTACTACTTCTTTATATGCTGACCATTCTGAGCCATCCACGTTCAGGCAGAATGAATTTCTTTCATAAAAAGGATAGTCACATCTTAAGATAAATTCCTGTGTCCTGTACTCCGATGGCGAGATCCCTAATGACCCGATATCCGTATGGTGTATAAAATGCCTTGCACGGATCTGTTCCCGCGTTATTGTCTCATCTGTCTTTGGCAAATCACCCCTGATCAGTGAAACAAACCATCTGCTCTTTTTCCCATATGCAGTAACTGAAAGCGAAGGATTCCTATCGTCTTTATAATCCTGGTTAAAGGTCCCCAGATAATCATCCATGCCGTCCCCGTCTGTATCATTTTGATTGTATAAAGCTCCGGGGATTATGAATTGGTAATCGGAAAAATCTGCCGCTTCCAGATCTCTGCAGCGAAACTCGGATGTCAGTCGAATCCCTGTCTTTTCTTTTATTTCTTTACATGCAACCTGACGGCTGAGCTTATATCCGTTTTCTTCCTGACTCCATACATCTGTTATTTCATACTTATTGCCATATAAATCTTCGGCAGATGCCAAAGCTTCATATCCATTTTCTTTCTTCTCATAGCTGTCATACCGAAGTTTTTTTCCCGCACCTGAAATGTCCTGTAACACTACCGGGAAATCAAGAAATATCTCCAGTTTTTGCTCACCTTCCTGATGAAATCCTTTTATGACGATAGAATATTTTTCATACTGTCTGACAAATTCTAAATCTGTAAACATATTTAACCTCTTTTCTTAATGTGTAAACGTTTATTATTCCTTAAAGTATCCAGATATACTGCCAATAATATAAGAAGGCCTTTTACGATAATCTGCCAATATGATGTCACATGCAGCATATTCAGTCCATTATTCATAAAGCCGATTATAAGCACACCTATCATAACGCCTCCGGCAGTTCCGATTCCCCCGTTAAAGCTGACGCCGCCCAATACGGCTGCTGCAATTGCATTACATTCATATCCCGCACCGGATGCAGGCTGTGCGGAATAAACTCTGGATGCCAGCATGATACCCGCCATAGCGCTCATAACCCCTGTAAAGATAAACACACAGGCGGTTATTTTCCTTACCTTGATTCCTGCATACACGGCCGCACTCTTATTACCACCTATTGCGTACATTCCTCTTCCAAATTTTGTCTTATTCAGCAGAATGCAGGTAAAGGCCAGGCAGACAATAATCACGATTCCCAAAATGGGGACAGGGCCTATATACCCGGTGCCGATCGCACTAAATTTTTCATCATAGCACATGATAGATTTGCCATTCGTCATTAAATATGCCGCTCCCCTGAAACACTGCTGTGTAGCCAGAGTGATGATAAAACTGGGAATCGTTGTAAATGTTGCAAGCAATCCATTGATCATCCCGCAGAAAGCACCAAATACCAGCGTAATAATAAGCGCCGCCTCCGTAGGTATACCGCCTTCTATCATGGAAACACATACACAGCCGCTCAGTGCAAGCACACTGCCTACAGAAAGGTCAATGCATCCTATAATCAGTACCATTGCCATCCCAAATGCCAATACCGAATCCACACTGATCTGCCGCATGACTGATAAAATATTATCTGTTGTCAGAAACGTATCTGTAAATATTGACAGTGCCGATACAATCAGCAGCAGAGCTATCAGTATCATAGAATTACGCTTCAGGAACTTTAGCAGGCTTTTTTGATTTGTTATCTTATCCGTTATAGGTTTCATGTTCATATCCTCCTGTTGCATAATGCATTATCTGCTCCTGTGTAACCTCTTCTTTATCCGGTTCAAAAAACCTGACCAGCTTTCCTTCACACATCACGCCTATTCTGGAGCTCATATTCATAACCTCTGGTAATTCTGACGAAATCAGGATAATTGCTACTCCTGTTTCTGCGATTTTACATATCAAATGATATATATCAGATTTTGCCCCCACATCCACGCCTCTGGTAGGCTCGTCCAGAATCAGTATTTTAGGATTGGACGCCAGCCATTTTGAAATCACAATTTTCTGCTGGTTCCCCCCGCTCAGTTCCACGGCAAGCTGCTCTGTACCTGCCATTTTTATTTCGAGCTGGCTGATATATTCCTCTAATATCTGTTTTTCCTTTTTGGCATCAACAGATATTCCCTTTATGAACTCATCCATGACTGTAACGGTCATATTGAAGGAAATTGAATTTTCCAAAAATAAACCATTCTCTTTCCGGTCCTCCGGCACAAGCGCTATCTTTTTCCTGATTGCTTCCCCCGGCGATTTTATCGTGCATTTCTTACCATCTATATAGAGACTGCCGGAAAGAATCTCATCCAGTCCAAAGACCGCCTTTGCCAGTTCTGTACGCCCGGCTCCCATGAGTCCTGTTATTCCCAAGATTTCACCTTCTGCAAGGGAAAAACTGATGTCCTCTACCTTTTCCGTTGTCAGGTGTTCAACCCTGAGTATTTCTTTTCCAAGCCTGACTTTATAATCCGGATAGTAATCTTCTATTTTATGTCCCACCATATTCTGGATAATCTGCTCATAACTGATATCCCGGATGGAAGTAGTCAGAATATGATGACCGTCCCGCATAATTGTTATGCTGTCCGCGATCTGACTGATTTCCTCCATTTTGTGGGAAATGTAAATGATCGATACTCCTTTCCGGCTCAATGTTTTTATCTGCTCAAACAGAAACTCTACTTCTCTGTCAGTCAGGGAAGAGGTCGGCTCGTCCATGACTAAAATTCTGGAATTGGTGGAAAGTGCTTTCGCAATTTCCACCATCTGCTGCTGTGATATGCTCAGTTCTCTGACAATCGTATCCGGGCGAAGGCTTTCAAGGCCTATCCTCCCAAGAATCTCCGCCGCTTCCCTGTATATTTTCTGATAATCGATGAACCCCATTCTCGTCTTAAATTCCCGCCCAAGAAATATATTTTCACCGACTGTCATATCCTGCACAAGCACGATTTCCTGATGTATTATGGATACCCCCCGCTTCTGTGCGTCTTCAACAGAACCTATGCTGGTCTTCTCCCCGTCTATCAGGACCTCACCTGAATCACAGTCATAAATGCCTCCCAGTATTTTCATCAAAGTAGACTTTCCGGCACCATTCTCACCCGCCAAGGCCCTTACTTCTCCGGCATGCATACTAAAATCCACATCATACAGTACCTGTACTCCGCCGAAACTCTTGTTTATGCCTTTCATCTGCAGAATGTAATCCTCATTCATCATCCACTTCTCCTTTGCGAAGCATTTTCTGCTACTCTATTCCCCAGTATTCTTTATATGTATCGAGGTCGTCAATCGTACACAGACTAAATTTCAAACGTGGGTCCTCACCGCATTTTCCTGTTTTCAGTACTTCAACCGCCCGTTCAGATGCCGCTGCTGCAAGCTCCTTCATCGGATAAACAGCCGTCACATCCAGTGCACCGTCTTCCATGTTCCGGATATCCGCGGAAAGCCCGTCCACATTGGCAACCAGAATATCATCAACCTTGCCTGCTGACCTGACTGCCGCCGCTATTCCAACACCGCAGTTTGAATTGTTTCCAAAGATTGCAGTAACATCTGGATACTGCTGCAGCCAGTCTTCCGTTTTCTTCATGGCTTCATCTTCTGTACATACTCCGTCGAAGACTTCCAGCACTTCAATCCCTTCATTTTCAGCCATAGCATCCTTGAATCCGTCTCCTCTTTCCCTGCATACAAAAGCCACATCATAAGTAAGAATGCATACCTTCCCTTTTCCATCCAGTTCTTTTGCAACTTCTTTACCTACTTCATATCCTGCCGTATAGTTATCACTTGTAACAGAACCCGTAACAAGCTCCAAAAGATCATCGCCAAGTATCTGGTTTACGCTCAGAACAGGGATTTCTGCCTTGTTGCATAGCTCAAATGCGGATTTTACACCTACGGAATCACATGCCTCTACGATAATCAGCTTGGCTCCCTGACTGATAAAATCTTCTACATCCTTTGTCTGCTGTGCCTGATCCAGATTTGCGTCTTTGATAACTGCCTGATAGCCCTCTTCCTCTACCTTTTCTTTGATCGTGTCACACATGATTGTAAGTCCTTCATTCGTATACATAGAGGTGGTTATCCCAATAAGCCCTTTATCTCCTCCCTCTGATTCCTTAGTGGTGCCCTCTTCTTTTTTACCTCCTGAACTACATGCACACATAGAAATAATGACACCGATACATAACATAATACTAAGAATTTTTTTCATAAAATTTACTCCTTTCAAATAAATATTCTGACTTTTTGTTTATTGTGCCCGTGCACGGACTTTCTTTTTTTCAGAATAGCACCCGTATTTTTAAATGTCAATTGTTTTTTGCTTTTCAATTTATTTTTGTATAATTTCGATATTTTTTGCTTGTAAATTTCTCTGTTTTTACCAATAAAAAAGGACCGTGCAAAATTGCACACAGTCCTATATTCCCCCTGCTGTTTCCTGAAACAGTTCTTTTAACGCCTCCTTATATGCTTCTTCGTCCTTCAGAAAGCTCATGCAGTGATCCGCCCCTTCCACAAGAAGCAGCTTTTTCTGAGCTGTACATGCCTCATAATTACGCACTGTCATCTCATATGGCACGAAAGTGTCTGCTTTTCCGTGGATAAACAGAACCGGTACCCTGCAGTGCCCCATCGCCTCCAGTGTACTGTATTCCTTCAGGCCATATCCGGCCCTTCTTTTAAACAGCCAGTTCAGCTGATCCATAACCGGATGTTCCGTGAGTTTGAAATTCAGCTTACCGAACCGGTATACCATCTCATAGGGAGATGTGAATCCGCAGTCAGCTATAACACCTTTTACATCCCCGGAAAGTTCCTCCCCCGCTGCCATGAGCACTGTTGCGGCCCCCATTGACACCCCATACAGGTAGACCGGGAGTCCGCCCTGATTCCGCTTAATCAGCCAGTCCATCCATGCATGGCAGTCCTCCCTTTCCAGAACACCGAATCCCATATATCTGCCTTCACTTTCCCCCTGCGCCCTCTGGTCCACGAGAAGAAGACTCGTCCCCTCCTCGTAAAGCCACCTGATGCAGGGCCCGAAATCATGTCCCCAGGACCCCCTCCACCCATGAAACAGGGCAGCAATCCGTTTTGGGTTCTCAGCTTCCAGATAATATCCTTTCAGCTTCAGTCCGTCCCTGCTTTCGATCACTGCTTTTTCAGGGTTCATCCCTTCCATCCAGCAGACGCCCTCAGTACGCTTTAACTCCGGCTCTTTCTTCTTCCTTAAAAATACACATCGCCGCCCTGCTGCCAGATTAAAGAAGGCACCGACCGCCAGCACGTCAGCCGCTCCCAGTACCCCTGCCATAATTGAAAGCCCTTTCCACACACGTTTCATATTACTGCCATCCCTTTCTTCACAATTTATTATATATATGTTTACAATTCATTCAAATTTGTATCACAGTTTTTACACAAGTAAATCTTATACTATAATTGTTCAAAAGATAAGAACACTTTTTCATAAACTTTTTCCCCCTTAGAGTCACACACGGTGTGGCTCTTTCCTTTTGTATATCACACATATATCTCCTAAAAGTCTTAAAATGTTTTTCCAATTTAAAATTTATGCTATAATGTTCACGTTACTATATACTTCGGAAGGAGGAATTAACCCATGATTGATAAAAAGCTGATCCCCGTCCCGGGTTTGAAAAAGGAGCCCTTCTCCGGCTGTCACAAAGGCATGAGATACTATTTTGAAGCCGCCGCTGATAAAGAGACCTTTCTTGTCACGGTCTATCCCGAGCCCTGGTCCTTTGACAAGACACCGGATGAGAATAAAGAGCATGCATCTTTCCCGATGTCAGATGAGGGAATGGATTCTGCAATCCAGTGGCTCCATGAGATGTATGAGAAGAAGAAAGACTTCTGGCAGGACTCTGTCAGCAACAGTATGCATATTGTATATAAAAAATAAGAAGCTGCTGCAAAATGTTAGTTCTGTACAGGCTTTTCCTGACCCTGACTCTGGTCCGGGCAGTCTCCTGACAGTTCTTCACATTTTACGGCAGCCTCTTTTTATTCATCGAATTCCAATATTACACATTTCCCCATGAGGCTGGACTGAATATCCACTACGGTTCCCCGGGTTGTTTTCAGCCTTTCACGGTTCGGATAATTCCCGCTCATGGCAATCGCATGTTCTATCGTGTAGTAATAGGAACTGGGAAGTTTCCCTTCAATCACATTCACCTGATCTCCAATCTTCACTAACCCATCCCTGTCCATCGTAAATTCCATTCTTCTCATAAATCTCCACTCCTGCTGTTTTATCTCGTCATACATAATGCATTCTTCGCCGCAAATATGATAAAAGAATTATAACCCTTTCCCTGTCTGGATTCAATTATCTCTACTCCTCTTTTTCACCTTTTATAAATATCTTATATTAAATTAATAAATATTTCCATTTCTCGTCACAATGCATTCACAATTGGTTGTTATTCTATATACATGAAAAACAGAAGACGATGGCTGCACTTGCAGCGTGCATCTGCGGCCATTGGACTTCGCCTAAAACTTACAATTAACAATTTCAGATAGATTTTCCCTTTTCTCTGGGCTGCTGCATGTATGACATGTCAGCAGTCCTTTCCTTTTCCTGCCCCAGCCTATTTTATCTGGGATAAGTTCCCTGACTGTTTTTCACCCCCGCTTATTTAGTACTTTTTCACAATTTCTCTCTTCTTTTTTGGTCATCCACTATAATTTTCACAACTAATTTTCAATTTAGGATTGCATTTTCCCGGCAAATAGTGTATGGTAATTATAGGTTCCAAACGAATTTTTAGATAAACTAAATAATTTTTAGGTCGTAAATTTATATATGCCCATAATTGGTTGGGCGTCTCTACCAGCTACCGTAATAGCTGTCTATAAATTTCCCGTATGGATCATGGTGCAGGGAAATATAGACGAGTCCGGTAGTTTTTTTGTATCCAGATATTTCCTATCATCTCATCCATTTAGAATCATCGTACCTGTTCTGCTTCAGGAACAGTTACATACGGCATCAGATACAACAGCAGCCAACAGCCAGAATTCAGGAAAAAGGAGGTGTGTAAAACATAAGTTTCTCTCGAGAAACTCACGCCTGCGTCAGGCGCAGGACGGCATCTGCCATAACAGGCATGCTTTGACTGCTTAGAATATCAACCTAGAAAAAATGATTAGCTCACAGGGAAGATTTCCCGGGGAGTGGAGGTAGGAGGGAATTATGAATTTAGACAAAATATTTCATCTAAAAGAAAATCACACAGACGTTAAAACAGAGATTCTGGCGGGTATTACGACATTTATGACAATGGCTTACATCCTGGCCGTCAACCCTAACATTCTGGCTGAATCGGGAATGGACCGGGGGGCTGTATTTACGGCAACCGCCCTGGCAGCCTTTATCGCGACCTGCCTGATGGCCATCCTGTCCAATTACCCATTTGTTCTGGCTCCCGGTATGGGACTGAATGCTTACTTTACATACACGGTAGTCATGGGTATGGGATATAAGTGGCAGATGGCACTGAGTGCAGTATTTATTGAAGGTATTATTTTTATCGTTCTGTCACTGACAAATGTCCGCGAAGCAATCTTTAATGCGATTCCTATGAATCTGAAGCACGCTGTTTCTGTAGGTATTGGATTATTTATCGCATTCATCGGACTTCAGAATGCCAAGATCGTTGTAGATTCCTCTACACTGGTTGGCGTATTCTCCTTTAAGAGTTCCATCGAGAACGGAACATTCAACACAGAAGGGATTACGGTGCTGCTGGCACTTGTCGGGCTTCTGATCACTGCCATCCTTCTTGTAAAGAAGGTAAAAGGCAATATCCTGTGGGGAATCCTGATCACCTGGCTGCTCGGCATCGTCTGTCAGCTCGTCGGAATATACAAACCGACACCAGAGGCCGGATGGTTCAGCCTGCTCCCTGATTTTTCAGCAGGTATTTCTGTCCCGAGTCTTGCTCCGACATTCATGCACATGGATTTCTCAAAGGTATTTACACTGGACTTCGTAATCATCATGTTTGCATTCCTGTTTGTAGATATGTTCGATACGCTTGGAACCCTCATTGGTGTTGCATCCAAGGCTGATATGCTTGACAAAGACGGGAAACTCCCGAGAATAAAAGGCGCCCTTATGGCAGACGCTGTCGGAACATCTGTTGGTGCCGCACTCGGAACATCTACGACAACTACATTTGTGGAAAGTGCATCCGGAGTATCTGAAGGCGGACGTACAGGACTGACAAGTATCACTGCTGCACTGCTCTTTGGACTGTCCCTGTTCCTGTCACCGATCTTCCTTGCAATCCCGTCGTTCGCAACTGCACCGGCGCTGATTATCGTAGGATTCCTGATGCTGACATCCATCGTTAAGATTGACTTTGAAGATTACACAGAGACCATCCCGGCATTCATCTGTATCATTGCAATGCCGTTTATGTACAGCATTTCCGAAGGCATCTCATTCGGAGTTATCTCTTATGTAGTCATCAATCTTGTAACAGGAAAGGCAAAAGAGAAAAAGATTAGTTTACTTATGTATATACTGGCCATATTGTTCGTTTTGAAATATGTACTGATTTAAAAACGCAAAAAAGACGGGAAATGTTTTGGCTGACATTTCCCGTCTTTTTTTGTCCGTTTATCTGATATATCCGTTCTGATATGCCATTGCACGATTAAATGAATATAATTCCGCAAATGTGGCCTGACGGTATGGTTCTGCATAGAAGACACCGACAATCCCGCCTGTCATGACTGTGAGGATGCCCCAGCCGATGAAGGACAAATCCAGTACAAATGCCTCCCACTTCTGCCCCATCATCATCTTATTACTGATGAGGAAGGCTTCTTCTCTCGGCATTCCCGGATTCTCCGCAATGATGTATGGCACCATGAGATATTCATAGTGTTTTATGATACCCGGTACTATGAATAAGAGCGACCACAGGGCGGTAAACAAGTCTCTGAGGAACATAATCAGAACGATATTACCATAATTTCCCGACTTGAATCCGTAAGCAAGGGTTCCTGCCGTAACCGGTTCGGTCTGGTTCAGTACAAAGAAGCGGCAGCCTCCTGCAATCAGTACATTTCCGACAAATACATCAAATACAACCATCCCCGCTCCGAGAACCCCTGCCGCAGCTATGACTGTGGCATAGATCAGAGAAGATTCAGAGAAATAGCCTCCCCCGTAAAAGGAATGGCGTCCGCGCGCGCCATTGGAACCTGATGCATAAAATATTGTTGTTATGATTGACATGACCAGCGCTACGGCAACAGCTGACCAGTAATTTCTCCGGAACGCCTGTTTGGCCCTCATTTTTAGGCTCATTCGATTCCACATAATAATATCACCCTCCTGTATAATGAGCATTCTTAACTTAAGTCTTTTTCATTATACTCTGCGCGGAGATTAAAATCCACCAAAATATTCTTATTATATTTCGTAACTATATGATCCACTTCCAATTTCATGAATCGTTCCATCCGGCAATTCAACCGAAGCGGTTGTATTCACTGGAATCTCAAAGTTAAACACATATCCTTTTTCCGTTTTCTTCCACTTGGAAAGAATCATACCATATGGACTATCAAATTCTGCTTTTGCAAAAGTAAGTGTTCCACCAGGAATCGGTTTAATTTCAAAATGTTTGTATCCCGGTGTTTTAAGTAATGGCTGTACTCCACATGTCACTCCGAATAAGAAGTCACATACTGCTCCATAGCTATAATGATTGTATGAATTAATATGATTATCGAGTCCTGCCCATTCTTCCAGAATAGTAGTCGCTCCTAATGTTACTGCATGCAGCCAGCTTGGATTCTTTGTTTGTTCAAGAACCTGGTATGCTTCCTCTGTGTAGCCATTCTCCACTAACTGGTATAATAAGAATGGTGTTGACAAAAAGCCTGTGTTTAAACACATACCATTATCCCTTACTGCCTGAATTAATTTATCCGCAACTTTTTTCTTATTCTCTTCGTTACATAATCCAAATTGAAGAGCACGTACATAGGATGCTTGTTTGTTCTCTATAATCGTTCCATCTTCCTGTATATAGTATTTGTTATATACGCGTTTAATTTGTTTTGCTTTTTCCTCGTAATATGTCTTATCTTCTTCCTTTCCAAGTATCTCTGCCATCTGTGCAACCAATGTTGATGAATAGTACATGTATGCGGTTGCCACTATTGCATCATTGGGTTTTGTTGCAGAAGACATATCCTGATTAGCCGGATCTCCTGACTCCTCTGACAATGGTTCTAACCACTCGCCAAAGTGAAATTTTGTATCAAAAATATAATCTGCGTCTCTGACACCATCACAAAATGTATGATATTCAGGACGATCTAATCTTTCAGGATTTTCATCTTTTGCAGATGTCAGCATATAATCCCCCCATTTTTTTGAACTTTCATACTGATTCTCTAATACCTGAACATCTCCATAGCACAGGTACATCATAAACGGCACGATTGTCGCTGCATCCCCCCATCCAGAAGAACCGTCAAACATACCTGGCTTTCCGTCCGGCCCCGCAATACCCGGGATAATAAATCCACATTTATCTTCACGTATCAGTCTCTCAACCTCTTCAGCAAAATGCATGGACGTTGTAGCCGGAACAGAGTTTGCAACCATGCCATTACGATACTGTTCTGTTTTCACATCTTTTAGCCATTTCTCAAAGAATGCATACACGTCCATAAAGCGGGATGCTGTCTTCGCGTAGACCTGTGCGTCTCCTGTCCACGGACTTCGCTCACGGGTCGGACAATCTGTCGGAACATCAAGGAAATTACCTTTTTGACTCCAGCGGCTGTTTTTCACAAGTTGATTAATTAGATCGTTTGAACATATGAAATCACCTGTTTGTTCCATATCTGAATAAACTGCAATTGCCTCAAATTCTGGCTGGTTTTTTTCAAAATCAACCCCTTCCACTTTGACATAACGGAATCCTGAGATTGAAAACGACGATTTATAGCTTTCTTCGGCATCTCCTCTTGCAATATAATCAATCTGCTGATAATGCGTATTATCCTGAAGCGCGGTACACACATTTCCTAAATAGAAAGCACCATCTTTCAAACCTTCTGTATGTGTAATCGTAACTTTCTGACCACGTTTTAAATTCTTGAATTTCATGTCTACATAACCAACAAGATTCTGCCCAAAATCAAGAACGGTATCCCCTTGTGTATCTGTAAAAATAACTGGTTTAAAATGTTCTTTTTCTTTACTTGCCAGTCCTGTCTGAGAAATAAGAACACTTTTTTCTAAATGTTCCCCTTCTGCTTTTCTGACCTGCATCCATGAAGAATCATCGAATCCCGGTTTCTTCCAGTTTTCAGGCTCCATAGCTGCATCAAAGATCTCACCAAACTTCATATCACTCATTCGAAGGCCTAACTGTGCCCATTTAAATGATTCATCTGTTCCGATAATTTCTCTTGATCCGTCTTCATAATCAAGTATAATCTGACCTAAAAACTGCAATGTGTAGCCAAATGTATTGCGGTATAACCCGCCGCACATACCGCGCCACCACCCGTCGGCAACAGTAACCGCCCATGCATTGCGGCCCTCTGCCAGCAGGTTTGTAATGTCGTATATCTGATACTGCATGCGGTGATAATAACTTGTAAAACCAGGCTTGAATACTTCATCTGTTCCCAGTGCCCCATTAATCCAGAATTCATAGAGGCCATGAGCCGTCTGACAAATCTGGGCCTGACGTAATCCTTTTTTCACTGAAAATTCTTTTCTTAGATTTGAAGCAGGCTGCATTTTCTCAATATCTTCATCTGGCATAGATACATCAATCCAATCTGCCTGCCATTCATCCTCAGAAAGCATTGCCATTTTAAATTCTGCCATTTCACTTTCAGCCGAGTCACCTGCAGCCTCCACTTTCACTTTCCAGTATAATTTCTGCAGACTTTTCAACTCTTCCCCGGCATATCTGACATTTTGTGAAGCATCTGACCTTACTTCACAACTGTCCCAAATCACATGTTCAAAGCATTCATCAGCAGCTACCTGAATACGATATGTCTCCTGTTTCACATTTTGTTTGCTGCTTTTTAATTTCCATGAAAATCTTGGTTTCTGTGAATCAATCCCTGTAGGATTTATTCGATGTTCTACTCTTAAATCATATACTTCTAAACTCATTTATTACGTCTCCTCCTCGATCCAGCCAAATGGCAGGTTCTTTCTATAATTTTTCTATATGTCCTGTAAAAACAAACAAAATATAAGTCTTGTTATCCACATTAAAAAGGGTTATGATAAAATCGAAAACTAAAAAATAAATTTTTCCCGATTTGGAGTATCCCTTATCATGTACGAAAATTTTTATCAGCTTGATTCTTTGGAAATCGAATACAAAAAATTTTACGAAGCCAGCGGCAAACAGTATTTTATAAAGCCTATGACTTATAGCGAATTCGAGCAGCTTGATCCTCACATAAAAGAAACTTATAAAATAATGGTGCAGCATCACCGCCACGCGGGGAACAATCTGGACGATTCTACTGCGTACAATGTTTTTCATGCACCAGACGATCGTGTAGAGATTATTCGTCACAGTCGTTATAGTTTCCCGATTCTCCACAACCACGAATTTGTAGAGCTCATTTATGTATATAAAGGAGTATGTACTCATTTTATCGAAGATCAGGAACTTAAAATGGTGACAGGTGACCTTTGTATTCTGGCGCCAAATGCCATTCATGCGGTTTCAGCTACAGACGATGACACAATTGTTATTAATATACTAATGAGTCAGAAGTTGTTTGACCAATCTTTTATGCAGCTGATGAACCGTTTTCCAACACTTTTGCAGTTTTTCGAAAGTATTTTATACACGCATTCCGTGACACCGTATATCCTCTATCCTACCGGATCTGACCGGTGGATGCATGAACTGATGTATCAAATCTATCTGGAACGCAGTGATAAGGATTATTTATATAACGAATGTGTTGCCCTCATTGTCCGGCAGATTTTTATTCATATCCTTAGAAATTTTGAATTAATGGCCGTTGTTGCCGATCCATACAATGACAAGCCAAATGATTTGATTATTTCACTGATCGGATATATTACTGTTAATGCCAAAAATATTTCGCTTCAGACAACTGCTGATTTTTTTGGCTATAACAAATCTTATTTAAGCCGTCTGCTAAATAAATACACTGGAAAATCATTTGTGAACTTTGTAAATGAAATCACCATGAAACAAGCTGCTTCCCTTCTCTTAGAAAGCGAGATGAGTGTTACAGAAATAGCACAGGAATACGGTTGTTTTGATGCAAGCCACTTTAATCGCAAATTTACAAAAATTTTTCATATGTCACCGAATGAATATCGGAAGTTAAATCAGAAAAAAGAGGAGAAAACTTGATTATTCCATATATTTCTTCGTTTTCTCCTTTTTAATCTTCCAAAGCACAAGTCTCTATTATTCGGCTTCTTTTCCTGCGTGTTTTGCTGTAAGAATTTCCTGATTTCTCGCTGCTTTTTCTCTACTCATGGTGATAAAGAAATAGGGAATAGTTGCTAATAAAAGCAATAACGCTGGTACAAGATTAATTACAGCATTCATAGCCATTTTTGTTTCTGGTGACTGTACGGCATTTGCTACATATCCTACAGCACCTAAAAGAAGAACTCCTACGGTGCCTGCTAATGCATTTCCTACTTTAACAGAGAATGAAGTGACTGATAATACAACAGCGTCTGCCCGTTTTCCAGTACGTACTTCCATATCATCCACGATTTCTGCAATTAATCCATACGAGAATGTTCCAACAGCCCCTCCGCATCCGTGGAATACGGCTGTTCCAATGAGAATAAGCGGCAGGCTCATCATATTTCCTCCAAGGAATAAGACTCCGCCACCTACTGCGCCCAGAGCTAAGCAGGCCATCATCAATTTCTTCTTTTCAAATTTCTTTGCAAGGAATGGTGCTATAAAGTTCGGTACTGCCATCGCAGCCGTCATCACAACACCTGCTGTCGCAAGCCACATTGGTTTTTCAACTACATATAAGAAGAAATAGACCATAACTCCAATTCTGAAGAAGATACCACACATATAAAGAAGGTATCCGATTAAAAGTTTACGAATATTGCTGTCACTAAAAGCAAGCTTCAAACTATCAAGCATTGGAACTTTGGGAGCATCCACTTCCGGAACAATCACTTCCTTTGTACCGGCGAATGTAATCCAGTAACAAATCGTACCTAAAATAGCATAAATGACAACTGCGCTGAAATATCCTCTTGCACTTGATGCATCTCCATTACCAAAGAATAAAATCAGAGGCATAGTTGCCGCACTTGTAATTAAATTAGCAATTTGCGAAATCACACCTCTGAATGAAATCAGAACCATTCTTTCCTGATTATTTCGAGTAAGTACATTTGCAAGAGCCGTTCCTGCAACTCCTGTTGCCGTATAGCACATACCACAAAGGATATATGTCATTGCACTATAAAAGATCTGTGCCGGTCCTGTCCACCCGGGACAAGTAAAGGTTAATACTGTTAATAATCCAAGAATTGGAGCTCCAAATAACAAATATGGTCTGTATTTTCCCCACCTTGTACGGGTTTTCTCAGCAATCATCCCCATCATTGGATCATTGATGCCATCCCAGATACGGGCAACCAGCATGATAATACTGATTACCGCAGGTGTAAGACCTACAACATCTGTGTAAAATACGGTTAGGTAAGAGCTCACCATAGTAAACGAAAATCCTCCGCCTGCATCTACAAAACCGTAGCAAATTCGACGTCCTACTGAAAGTCTCCCGTCTTCTTGTTTTGAATTGTTACCCACAATCATTTCCTCCTTTTGTTAACCATTGCTGCTCCTTTTCAATAGCCGGAACAACATTTGTTGTTTCTGATATAGAGTATAATTGTATTTTTACGCAAGGACATGTATTTTTGAGATATGTTTATTGTACAAAATAGACTTTATACTGCTTCAAATAGTATAAATGGTTTTCAATCCATCAAAGTTTTATTATGTACTGTTGTGGTGAAACTCCATAACGTTTTTTAAATATTCGGCTAAAATAGTAAGGGTCTGTATATCCACATTGAAAAGCAATCTCCTTAATTGGAATTCTGTCCTTAAATTGGCGAAAGAGGTCCCCGGCATGATCGAGACGTCTTCTAGTAATAAATTCATTTGGAGTTAAGCCAGTTTCATCACGAAACATTTTTCGAAAATGATTCATGGTATATCCCGTCATTGTAATTACATTTCTTACATCATAATCAGCATTAGTATAATTTTTATTTATATCATTAATCACTTCAAATACTTCTGCGTTAATTTTACGCAGGCGGCTGCCGACAGCAACCAGTGCAGTAAACATAAGCTGATTGATTAATTCATTTATATTCTCATAAAATGGAAGAGTAATATCATGATTTTCAAGACCAAGATCGTAAAGCTTATGTATTAGTGCGGTATCTTTAGCCGGAAAAACATAAGGTGTTAGTATCGCCGACTCAAAATTTTTCAGCTCTATCAGGCCAAATAATAAGCTATTTTGTGGATCACAGCTGAAAGCAGCTTCTACATTTATTGGAATTAATGCGAGATCATGCTGTGAGAGTTCAAATGTCTGATTCTCTATATGGTAAAAACCTTTCCCTTTTAAAAGCAGCAGATAACGGAAATAATCTACTGGTGAAAGAACTTCATTATCCGAAATAATTACTGCTGAAAAATCCATCTTCATACGTTAAATCCTCCATCTAATAAAGTGAATAACCATTAATATAATTATTTTATACTAAAAAATAATTTAATAATTGTACTATTCGAACTCATGTAATGAAAATTAAAGTATATAATTATCCATTTTTTATAATTACTTACTCCATTTCACAAATAGACAAATCACCTTATACTTATTGCATATTGATATAACTATTTATATCGTATTTATTAAAATCGAAAATAAGGAGGGTAAAATGAAAACAACCTTCAGAATCAGGCAGCCTTATTCAGACATATTTATGCAATGTGCGGATAAGTTTGCAAATCAAAGCCCTGTAAAACCGGAACGATTTATCCAAAAGATGAAGACGAATACTGGTATGGCTGGTAGTCTATTTGGTTTTACAGATGATGACGGACTGGAGCGTAAAAATCCAGTAATTGTAGCACTTGGTGATTCTGTCACAGCGGGACATTTTGAAAGTATCATGACCCAAGAAATTCAGCAACAGATGGAATCACTATTCACAAGACTTGAGTCTTGTGTGGACCTCGAAGAAATAAGAATGGAAATTGAGCACATGGGAGGATTGCCTGTAGTCGAAATCTATGATGCCAGAGAAAGCTATATTGAGAAATTCAGGCAAAAATTGATTGATCAATATGAACTTACGTCTGTCTCTATTATCAATGCCGGCATCGCTGGAGACAACATGCTGTCAATGATGAACCGATTAGACAGAGATGTGGTCCGCTATAGTCCAGATTTAGTTTTAATTAACGGTTCATTAAATTGGGATGATGATAAGTTTGGTAATGCCGAAGTTTATAAGACTTTATTACGCAAAATGGTACAAAAACTAAAGAGAAAAACAAACGCAGACATTATTCTGCTTACACCTAATGGTGATCTTCCTAATAAACTACTTTCAGATTCATCTGCGACAGTATGTAATCCGACGACAGAGCAGAGAGCTCAGAAAATACGGGAGACTGCGCAGGAAGAACAAGTATGCTTAGCTGATGTAAGAGCTGTTTGGAACGCTGCAAAGGGCGCCGGCTGCCCTTGGGAAGAACTTCTTGCCAATAGAATTAATCACCCATCTGTCGAGGGACATGAAGTATATGCAAAGGTACTAATGAAACTATTTGAAGACTAACACACAACAGACACCACCTGTAAAACTAGCAATGAATGCAGTTATAAACATACTCCCTAGTGTACTGTTCCTATTAGCTATTATTCCATTTTTAATGATTAAAATGGATAACAAAAAGGCTGCTAAAAATACTAAAATTTTACTGGAACGTAATCAGGAAAAGATGTAGAAAAGAACCGTACAAATTTTGAAGAGTAACAATAATTTTGCTCAGCTATATTTATTATAAATAATTTTAGGATGGTAAAAAATGGATAAAGAAAGACAAAAAGCAATTTCAGTCGTAAAGAAAATGCAGCCAGCTGTAATGGAACAACTTAAATCAGAAAAAGCTGATTGGACATATTATGGTAAACATATAACATTCTCTGTAAATGGACAAGAACGAACCATTTATCACTTCTCTTCCGGCAAAGAAGCAGCTCCGGTATATTTCGATATTCATGGCGGCGGATTTGCATGGGGAACAATAGAAGATGGTAATTTCTATTGTCATGAATTGGCCAAAACACTGAAGATGAATGTATATTCATTGGATTATCCACTCAGTCCGGATAATGTATATCCAAGCCAGTTAGATTATCTAATAGAAACCATTAACTATATGGTAACACATCCTGAAAAATTTGGGATTGATCCTCAAAAAATCTTCGTTGGCGGTAGAAGCGCCGGTGGCAATCTTGCAGCTGCACTGTGTTTAAGAACTATAAATCAGAAAAATTGGAGTTTTCGTGGGCAAGTGCTGGATCACCCGTGGCTGGATTTAAAAGAACTCATCCCAGATGAAGAACGTTTTATACCAGAAGGGATTAATATGATGGATAATCTACGATGCCTGGGAAGAGCTTACGCGAGCGCCAAACAGAGAGAAACTGCAGATTGTTCCCCCATCGCAGCAGATAAAGATATGATCACTCTTCTTCCACCAGCTGTAATACAAACTTGTGAAATGGACAGCTTACGTAATGACGGAGACATGTATGCCAAAATACTAAAAGAGGCAGGAGTACAAGTCATCCACCGAGTAGCCCCAAAGGTTGGTCACGGTTTTACAGAACATAACACCCCAAGTGCAGAAGAAGGTAGAAAATGGCTGATTAAATCACTAATTTCTTTTCTATGAAATTGACTTTGAATATGATTCATTACTAATTGAAAAAGCTGCCGCATCAACTGATAAGTATATCATGATTGAATACTCGTGAAGCGACAGCTTTCTTAGTAGAATACAGGTCAGTTAAATCCATAAACTTCCAGAATTTGTTATAATATACCTTAAGAGGAAATCCCCCTCATATACAGGTCCATAGACTCTGCCACTGTCTTGGAGTGGGCGACCGCCTCAACGACAGTACGTGCCCCGTTTACAACATCCCCACTTGCAAAAATCTCCGGCCTTGAGGTCCGGCCTTTTTCATCGGCCAGCAGTAAACCGCGAGGGTTTGCTTCCAGGCCTTTAGTCGTGTTCACCAGCTGGTTCCGTGGTCCCTGGCTGATTGAGATGATGACACTGTCAGCGTGGTACAATCTTTCTGTACCGGGAATCTGTTCTACCGTACCGTCCTCATTTTCTCTCGCATCGGCAAAAATGACCCCTTCATCGGTGATTTCGAGCGGAATTTTCAGGTATATGAATTCGACGCCCTCTAATACCGCATAATCGAATTCATGCCGGCTTGCTGCCGCCGTGGATTCCCGTGAAAAACACTGAAGCTCCCTGACTCCTTTCCTCAGCGCTGTTCTGGCTACGTCCATCGCCGCATTTCCTGCCCCGATTACGATAACCTTCTCCCCAAGGTGAAAACTGTCCGGATTGTTCAGGTAGTTGATGCCGTAGTGCACGTGGCCCAGCGTCTCGCCTTTGATATGCAGGGCATTCGGACGCCACACACCGGTACCGATGAAGATGGAACGGTAGCCGTCTCTTAAAAGGTCGTCAATCGTGATGGCACCTCCGATCGTTGTATTCGGCCTGACTTTAATTCCCTTCAGAAGCAGGTGCCGGTACTCAAAGTCATCCAGTATACTTTTCGGCAGGCGGAACTCCGGTATTCCGTAACGGAGCACCCCGCCGATTTTATCTTTGCTTTCGAATATGGTTACCTGATAGCCTTTTCTGGCAAGGAGTACGGCTATGGTAAGCCCTGCCGGGCCAGAGCCGATAATGGCTGTACGCATCCCGTTGGATGGCGCCGGGCCTTTTACCATTTTAGAACTGTATGTGCCGGAAATATAATTTTCAATCGTAGAAAAATGTACCGGCGCACCTTTCCTTGCGAGTACACAGTGTCCCTCGCATTGCTTCTCATGATTGCAGATCAGACTGCATACCGTGGTCAGAGGGTTATTCTCAAACAGCTTCCAGCCCGCCTCATCCAGATGCCCATCCAGCATCAGCCGGATGACTTCCGGTATCGGAGTGCCGATGGGACATCCCTTCTGGCACTGCGGATTTTTGCAGTTCAGGCAGCGGTTCGCCTCATCAAGTACATGTGCCGCCATAGTATATTTCCTCCTTCACTTTTGATATCTCTACCATACTAAATTTTCCGTGAAAGCATTATAAAAATTTTTATTGATTCTAGTACAATTTTATGCCTGATTCTTTCCCTCTCTCTTTGCCCTGAGGAATTCTACGTTGGCTTCTACCTTCTTCTTTGTCAGCGGATATACAAAGATCAGCATTAAGGCAACACAGATAAACAGGATTCCCGGGACAATCGTTGCCAGCTTATAAAGGCCGCTTAATACTTCTGCCGTCTGGGTTTTTGCGGCAGATGCATAACCAATGATGCCAAGCGCATACCCCCCGAGTCCCCCTGCGAGTGCCTGCCCTACTTTTCTTGCAAAAGAATAGACCGCATAGACTGTTCCATCCTCTCTTTTACCGCTCTTTACTTCCACATCATCGATGACGTCAATAATGTTTGCCCAGATAATCAGGTTAAAGTAGTTGACCCCGAGGTAGCCAACTGCTGCCGCAATAGCAAATACCCATACGTTTTTTACATTCAGGAAGCCAAGTGCAAGGAAAACCGCCCCTGTAAAAATGGTTGCAACGGCCGCTGATTCTTTTTTCCCGTATTTCTTAACAACGACTCCTGTAATTGTCGCCATGAGCAGGGAGCATACCATCGTGATCATATTGTAAACAGAAAGTGCCTTTATGTTACTAAAATAGTCCGCATAGAGATAGGTGTTGACGCTGGAAAGCATCAGCGAACTCAGCAGAAGGAAAATGGCTGCGCCTATAATCCCAAGCAGCGCCCTGTTGGAGAAAATCGCTCCAAACGTCTTTGCCAGGGAGATTTTCTCCGCATTCGGGTCTGGCTGGATCTTGATACGCTCTGTCGTACACTTGTAGCAGATGATGTAGCAGATAATCGCGCATACTGAGAAGATTCCTGCAACTACCGGGAAAATTTTCCCGTCATTCCGGATCACCTGGTTGCCGGCTGCATCGGTCATATAGATGATCATCGGACCGCCCACACCGATAACAAGCTGTGCCAGTGTTGCACCGATACTTCTGAATGTAGAAAGTGCGGTACGCTCTTCCGGGACATCTGTGATCGCAGATGCCATAGAACCATATGGTATATTGATCCCGGTATAGCAGATACTGCCCCACAGGATGTATGTAGCATACATATAGATCATCTTTACAGTCATGGAAGCGTCTGCCAGAGATGACTGGTACATCAGGAAGCTGGCAATTGCCACCGGACCTGCCATGATCCGGATCCAGCGCCTGAATTTCCCGTCTTTTCCCGGCTTGCATGTATCCACGATTCTGCCCATTGTTACATCCGTGAATGCATCCACAAACCTAGCCACAAGGAATAATGTCCCCACGGCCGCCCCGCTGATACCCAGCACCTTCATGTAAAATACCATGAGAAAAGTACTGGAAAATATAAATGTGAAATCATTTCCGAAATCACCGAACATATAGCCGATTTTATCTTTCAGCCCAAATGGCTTTACTGCTTTTTCATTCATCTTCTTTCCCTCCTGAAATGATCCTTGTATTAGAATCTTGTCTCCCATCTTCCGCAGAATACATTTTCATTGTACCGTCCCTTAAACTCGCTTCTGCCCATCATCTTCTCCAGTGTTGCCGCGAAGCTCTCGTGATGGTCCATATAAGAATTGATGTAACATCTTGCCATCGGCACATCAATCAGGTTGTTTGTATTGCTTAAGGATACCACGAATGTCGGGAGTTCTGACATATACCACGGCTGTTTTGCAGGCTCATCCCATTTCACGCGCATGGTATTGTACTGGGCGAATCCCTGTACATTGAGAATCAGGAGTACACAGTCATAGTTCTTTTTAAACTCCTCTATTTTACCTTTCTTTGCCGGGACCTCAGAGTCCACCTCGAATCCTGCTTCTTCAAGCTGGGAAACGATATCCGCGATGATGTTCTTATCATTGGACTCAAACTTCATACCCGCGATCACGGTAGCCTCCGAACCGATATACATCAGTTTTATTCTTTTATATTTTTCCGGTGTCATCGGCAGGTAGTGCAGACGGTCTTTCACCAGTGTCACATACTTATCAGCGAATTCCTTTGACGCCCTGTGGTGTTCCTCACACCCGACCACTGAAAGGTTCTCCTTCGGTGCCGTCAGAGTGCCTTCCTTCTGAAGCGTGTGAAGGTTCAGTGCCGCTTTCACACCGAGGATCCTGTGAAGTGCATCATGCAGGCGTTCCTCCGTAATCGTTCCGTTTTTGTAGCCTTCCATCATGTAACCGAAATCTTCCTCCCTGTCATTGAAAAACAGGTACATGTCGCAGCCTGCCGCTATTGCCTGCGGAACCTGGCGGCTTCTTGGTATTGTCGCACCGAACATTCCGATCATGTGGGAAGCATCTGTTACAACAAGGCCGTTGAATCCCAGCTGCCCCTTTAAAAGACCGGTAATCAGTTCCGGTGCCAGTGTTGCCGGAAGGATATCCTCGTCCTTGATGCCGGGGCACAGCTTCTTAGAATATGCAGGAAGTGCAATATGTCCAGCCATGATTGTCATGACTCCTTCCTCAATCAGTTCCCTGTAAACCTTACCGTATGTCTGGTCCCACTTCTCACAGTCGAACTCATTGATTCCCATAATGAGGTGCTGGTCATTTTCCTCTGTTCCGTCTCCCGGGAAATGCTTCATACAGGTAGCCATATTCTGCGTCTTCATTCCCTTAAAAAATGACTTTGCATAACGGATGACATCGTCCGGATTATCATTGAATGCCCGCAGCTGCACAATTGTATTTCTCCAGTTGTAGGTCAGGTCTACAATCGGTGCAAAGTTCCAGTTGCATCCTACCGCAGCTGCTTCCCGCGCGGATATTTCCGCCATCTTAAATACTGCTTCCTCTGAATCGATCGCTGCCATAGCCGCCCCGTTTGCAATCGGCGTCCCGCCCTGTGTTCCGCCATTTCCGCCTGCTTCACAATTCGATGCAATCAGAAGTGGGATTTTTGTCGTCTTCTGCAGGCAGTCTGCCATCTCCCACAGTTCTTCCTTCGGCGCATTGTGGTAACGGATTGCCCCCGGATGGTAGGTATCCAGAATCTTTTTGATGTTCTCCGGTTTTCTTTCTTCCTCGTTTGATACCATGTTGACAAAAAGCTGCCCGATTTTTTCCTCCGTGCTCATCCCCGCAATCGTGTTTTCCACCCACTGGATCTGTTCCTCGTTCAGATAATAAGGTTTTTCTTTTAAATTTACCATGTTGGTTCCTCCTGCTCTTTCAAGAATATTTTCTATCTGTTTCTTTCTTCTTAATTTGTTATAGCCTCGTCTTTGTTATGGCCTCGTCAGGTTATCCACAAACTGCCGTATCAGTCCCGCCTGATATTCACCCTGGAATGTATTGTTTTTCACCTTTTCCACCGCTGCCTCAAGCTGTTCCCAGCTTTCGGACTCATGGGATACGAGAATCGGATAATACAGGACACCGTTTGATTGTGCCGCATCCATGTCTCCCGGTGCATCTCCAGTCATCAGGACATGTTCCTTCGCATATCCATAAGTCAGCAGCCTTTCGATACAGCTTTTCTTGGACCCTGCATTCTGCGCCAGAAGCACATCCACATATGTGAGAAGTCCGAATCTCGTCCATTCTTCCTTCACAGCCTCATAATTGGCCGAGGATACAATGGCTATATCACATGTTTCATGAAGCTTCCTGATGACATCCTGAACATGTTCAAATGGCCTGATATCCTCTTTCGGCAGTTCCGTAATTGCCTTATTTACTTCCCGTGACCAGTTCAGTGCCTTTTTCATACAAATACTGCCCGTTTCGTCAATCGCCTGTTGAAGCGCTGCATTAGACAGCTCATCGGAATCCTCCGTCCATTTTACAAATGTCTGTACATCTTCGATCTTTGCATATAGCCGGTCCGCTTCCTCAAGAGCCGCCGCAAGGCCCTTGAAACGGTTGATCCCTCTTGTCATAGAATAGAGGTTTACCTGATTCCAGCGCTTCAGGATTTCCTCCATGTGGGCATCCAGCCCCCATTCTGTTATCATACACGGCCCAAAACAGCGGATATGTTTGATATCCATGCTGTCTATGGCACATCCGTCCGAATCAATGCAGACAAGATATTCTTTCTTTTTACTAAAATCTGAAAAGGGATTACTCATTGTTCCATGTCCTCTCTTTCTCTTCTGATATAGTTAGCATACCCGTTTTTCCTCTATAAAAGAATAATAATATCCATTGTTTTTAGCACAATATTATGCTATTTTATAAATACAAACTATTTTGTCATATTTTGACGAATTATATATTTCCTTTACGAGGTGGCAAACTATGGAACATAAACAACTGGAACTATTTTGTCAGGCTGTCACTGCCTGTAATGTAGGCTGCTGTGTAATCTTTAAAGATAACTCGAATCTCTCCCAGACTGACAACGGACTGCGTCTTCGTCTATATGAGGACTATAATTACCAGACTCTTCAGGTTTTTCTGGAACAATACATAACACCCGGCAGGCTCGTCCGATATGAAGATGCTTTCGGGATGTTCCACATGCTCCTGCATATCCCTTCCCAGTATTTGTATGATTACGAATCTCCTCATTTTGTGATCGGCCCTTATCTTGAAAGCAGGCCGCCAGAGGAACAGGTACAGCAGGTTATGGAGCGGATGCACATCCCGGACCAGCTGTATCAGGACATCCGGCTCTTTTATGACTCCACGCCGGTACTCCCCGATATGGAGAGTTTTGAGTCTCTCGTTCTAAACCTGTCACAGGGACTGTTCCACACGGAATATACAGTCTTGCACCTGCCAGACAAGAATGAACTTTATATGGAAAACTCCCCCATGATTTTAAAGCTGCGTGAGAGGCCGCAGATTTCTGTCAGTACAATTGAGGAGCGCTACGAGGTGGAGAACCAGATGCTGGCTGCCGTATCCGCAGGTGATGACAAGAGCGCTCATGAATTATACCAGAAGTTCCAGACCTTCCAGCTTCGGCCCAGATCAGACAACGCCCTGCAGAATAAAAGGCATGGGGTCATTATCCTGAATACACTCTTTCGCAAGGCCGTGGAATCCGGAGGGGTGCCCCCGCTTTATATCGACGACCTTTCCGGGAAATTTGCCATCCTGATCAATGAAGCCCGGACAGAAAGGGCGCTGGACCACCTTTCTACAGATATGGTACACAAATACTGCCTGATGGTGAAAAATCATTCTATGTCCGGCTACTCCAAGGTCGTGAAGGAAGTCATTTCCTATATCGACTTTCACTATGCAGAGGATTTAAGTCTCGCATTTTTCGCGGAGATGTTCAGTATGAGTAAAAACTACCTCTCCGGGCTCTTTAAAAAAGAAACCGGGACCACCCTGACTGATTATATTCATCAGGTACGTATACGAAGGGCGGTCACACTGATTAATTCCTCTTCCCTGTCAATCACGACCGTTGCCGCTTCCTGCGGATACAACGATATCAATTATTTTATACGGATCTTCCGGCGTTCCCTCGGAATGTCGCCGAAGCAGTACCAGAAGTCCATCCTGCACCCGGAGTAGGTGGGATTATGTATATAGATAAAATCAATAAAAGCGCCTGATATATGTGAATAAATTATCATGAAATCCATCCTGTGTCTTGAAACCGGATGCTGAATTGGATATACTGAAAGGACATGGATAAAAAATGTGTCGAATCCTGACACATAAGGAGGGCTTTATGAAAAAGAAACTGTTAAGTGTGCTTCTGTGCACAGCCTTAATCGGAACGCTTGCGGCAGGATGCAGTTCGAAAAAAGGTGCAGAGGCATCACCAAAAGAAGATTCAAAAACTGAGGGAAAAGAAATCACGGTTATGGTCCCGGAATGGGCCGTGCCGAGTGATGACATGCTAGATGCATTCACAGAAGACAGCGGAATCAACGTGGTTATGAATGTGGTCAGCTGGGATGATATCCGCGATAAGGTTGCAATCGCAGCTTCAGGCGGCACAGCCGCTGCTGATGTAATAGAGGTCGACTGGTCATGGGTCGGTGAGATGAACAGCGCCGGATGGCTCGAAGAGATTGAGATGACCGACGAAGACAAGGCAGATATGCCAACACTTGAGACATTTTCCATTGACGGGAAGGTACTGGCAGTGCCTTATGCCAATGACTACAGAATTGCCTACTATAACAAAGAACATTTCAAGGCGGCCGGAATCGAGAAGGCCCCCCAGACATGGGATGAAGTATATGATGCACTGAAGAAGATCAAAGATGCCGGAATCGTGGAGTATCCTTATACGATGCCGATGAATGCGGATGAATCCGCTACAACCTCCATGATGTGGATGGCATTTTCCAGAAGCGGGCAGGTCTTCAATGATGACGGAACATTGAATAAAGATGCCGTCAGTGATGCCCTTGAATTTGAAAAGAAACTGGTCGACGAAGGATTCACAGACCCGGCCTCCAAGACTGCATCCGGCATGGATGCCTACCGCAAGCTTACGGCGGGTGAGGCAAGTTTTATGGTAGGGCCTACAAAGTTTGTCGGCATCAGCAACAACGAAGAGGAATGCAGCGTGGTAGGACAGATCGAAGCGATCCTCCTGCCGGGCAAAGACGGGACTTCCCCGCAGACGATGCCTCTTCCGGAAGCAGTCGGCATTACGAAGTTTTCCGAGAACAAGGATGCAGCTAAAGAATTCGTGAAATGGTATACTTCGGCAGAGACACAGAAAGAGCTGTATCAGGCAAACAGTTCCATTCCTACAAGAAACGCTGTGCTCAGTGACCTGATCGATGACGGAACGATCCAGAATGCGGGAGCCATGCTCGAAGAGGCAAAGCTGATTAAATCCCCGTTCCCGAACGGAATCCCGTCCTATTACTCTGAGATGAGCAATGCTATCTACAACAATGTTAACAAGATGGTGCTCGGAGAGATTTCCGCACAGGAAGCGTTCGACGCGATGGATAAGAAGGTAACCGAATTAGCCGGCAATGAAGAATAACAAGGCAAAAGAAGCGGAGAATCGAATACATGAAGAGAAAAACCAAAGGAGCGCTGGGCATTGCGCTCCTTTTGCCGATTATTATTATCATGGCAGTACTTGTGTACTACCCGATCATTAAGACATTTTCATACAGTATGCAGAAGATGAAGCTGACTGCCCCGCAGGATACCGGTTTTGTAGGCTGGGCGAATTATCAGGCCGTACTGAAATCTGATTCGTTCTGGTACAGTCTTCAAAATACGCTCTTTTTACTCGTTGTGGTCGTTCTGATCACAACTGTTTTTGGTATCTGTGTGGCACTCATGCTGAATGTGGATACGAAGATTTCCGGTGTCCTGATGGCCGCGGCCGTCCTTCCCTGGGCGCTGCCGCCTGTTGTGAATGGGATTATCTGGCGTTTTATCTTCTATCCGGGTTACGGTTTTATGAATAAGCTGCTAATTGGCATTGGCGTAATCGACAGCCCAATCGAATGGATGTCCCGCCGTTTCCTCCTGCTCTTTGTCGTGGCACTCGTCGTCGCATGGCGCAGTATCCCGTTTACAGCCATTGTATGTCTCGCGGGCCTGCGTGCCATCCCGCACGACCTCTATGAGGCCGCAAGGATCGACGGGGCAGGAAGGTGGTCCGCGTTCCGCCATATTACAGGACCGCTCATGGTCCCCTTTGTCGGGATCGGAATCACATCCGCATCCATCACGGCAATCAACATCTTCGATGAGATCGTGGCCCTTGCCGGATACAGCGACCTCGGAAAGAACCTTCTGATCGAGAGCTACCTCACCACGTTCTCGTTCCTCGATTTCGGAAAAGGCAGTGCCCTGACCTATATTATCATGCTGATCTCTGCAGTGCTCGGATTCTTCTATCTTAAGAACCTGACGAGGGAGGTGGAATACTAATGAAAACAAAAAGCGGAAAAGTATTGTATGTCATCGTTGTGGCATTGTTTCTGGTATTCACAATTGGCCCCTTTGTCTGGGCTTTCTTAATCTCGGTGACACCTGAATTTGAGATGTTCAAGAACACAATGAAGATGCTGCCAAGCAAGGTGAACTGGGAGAATTATATCACCCTGTTCACGACCTCCTCACGGCAGAGTAAGATTCTGTTTCAGGGAATGTCAAACTCCCTCAAGGCGGTCGGCATCACCCTCCTGATCGGCCTCCCGGTCGCTATGATGTCCGCCTACGCGCTTGCCAGACTGGAATTTAGGGGAAAGAAATTGATTAAAAATGCAGTCCTCATCACAATGGTAATCCCTGTATTTGCCACGGTTATCCCCCTTTACAGGATCTTTGTGTCCTACCATCTGCTGGATAAGATCTTCTGGCTCAGCCTCGTGTATGCAAGTTCCTTTTTGCCCATGAGTGTCTGGCTGATGCTTAATTACTTCAGCACAATACCCGTGGAAATAGAAGAAGCCGCCCGTGTGGACGGCTGCGGCAGGATTCGGACCTTCTTCGAGATTCTGCTCCCGGTTGCCTACCCGGTCGTGATATCCAGTGCACTCATCATGTTCCTGAGCGCCTGGAACCAGTTCCAGATTCCGCTGATCCTTGCCTCTTCTTTCCAGACGAAACCAGTGTCCATCGTCACCAGCGAGTTCATGGTGAAGGACTCCATACAATACGGGATCACGGCCGCAGCCGGGCTGCTCGCAATCGTACCACCTGCGGCCACGGCACTCATCCTTCGGAAATACCTCGTGTCCGGAATGACGCGGGGGACTGGGAAGTAAATTTGCTCGGTATGGATGATACAGGACGCCTGCCGGGGAATGGAAATGTACCCGCATGGATACGGGTTTGCACGATAAATGCCCCTAAATCAAAACGGAAACCGGCACGATGAACATCGCCGACAAACGCGAGAATGCTGATGCATTCTTGCTAAGTCGGCTGAACGGCAGGACTGGTGGTCCTGCCGTTCGTTCATGTGCTGGTTTCTGTTTTGATGAAGGGGCATTAATGGTGCAAAGACGCATCCTTGCGGGTACATTTTCATTCCCCGGCAGGCTGGTTCATCCAGTCGGAAGAGGAAATTTCGTTCCCAGCTATTGCCCCCGATATAACTAAGCAAGTGTTAGTTAGTTGCTGATATGATGTCTTTTGTTACTTATTTTTTCCCCTCTTCTCGTATGGCGTGCCGGTGAGGGGGAGGGTGGTTTGGAATTGTTTGTTCCATTTGTAGTAGGCTGCGGCTATGGCGGGGGCGGTGGGGATGGAGGTGATTTCTCCGATTCCGATGGCTCCGTATCCGACGTCTACTCCGGGTTTTTCTACTATGATGGATTCAAGCTCAGGCACTTTATCGGCTTTGAACAGGCCCAGTGTACCGAACCGGGATACCGGATATCCGTCTTTGATCTCATACTGCTCTGTGAGGGCATATCCCATTCCCATGACGACTCCGCCTTCTATCTGGCCTTCTACGCTGACGGGGTTGACTGCCTTGCCTACGTCATGTGCTGCTACCATTTTCTTTATGGTGCCGTCTTCGTTTAGGACACACATCTGTGTCGCATAACCATATGCCACGTGGGATACCGGGTTTGGCACGTCACTTCCCATTTTATCGGTTTTTGCCAGATATTCTCCAAGGAATTCACTGCCTTCCAGTTCCTCCATTGTCTCTGTCTTCAAAGCTTCCAACAGTTTTTCGGAGGCTCTTTTTGCCGCTTCCCCCGTGATCAGAGTCTGGCGGGAACCGGATGTCGTACCGGAATCTGGTGAATCCGCCGTATTCGGACGGCAGTATTTGATTTTGTCAACCGGTAGATTCAGTGTCTCTGAAACGACCTGGGTCAGCACGGTTCCGAGTCCCTGACCGATGCAGGACGCCCCGGCATGTATCTCTACGATTCCGTCCCTGATCAGCAGACGGCAGCGTCCCCAGTCGGGAAGTCCTACTCCTACTCCTGCATTCTTCATGGCACAGGCGATGCCTGCATATGGCTCGCTCTCATAAATTTCTTTTACTGCTTCAAGTGTCTCTGCCACACCGGTAGATTCATCGGCGATCTGTCCATTCGGAAGCACCTGTCCCGGGCGGACTGCATTGCGGTAGCGGATCTCCCACGGTGAGATGCCCACCATCTCAGCCAGCAGGTCCAGATTGCGCTCTGAGCCGAAACAGGTCTGAGTTACCCCGAACCCGCGGAATGCCCCCGCCGGCGGATTGTTTGTATAGACTGCTTTTCCATCAATATCCACGACCTGGAAGTTATAAGGCCCTGCGGCATGGGTACAGGCTCTCTGCAGGACCGGTCCCCCCAGTGATGCGTACGCCCCTGTATCCGAGACAACGACTGCCTTCATTGCCGTGAGGTAACCGTTCTCGTCACAGGCCGTAGTAATGTCCATCCACATCGGGTGGCGCTTCGGATGCACTACAATGCTCTCCTGTCTGGACAGCTTTACTTTTACGATCCGCTTCGTCAGATAGGCCAGCAGTGCTGCATGATGCTGTACACTGACATCTTCTTTTCCGCCGAATCCACCGCCGACTAATTTGTTTTCCACAATCACTTTTTCTGGTGGAAGGCCCAGCATGATACAGCACTCATGCTGTGTATCATAGGTTCCCTGATCCGTGGAATAGATGAACACACCGTCATCAAACGGCATGGCAACCGCACATTCAGGTTCAAGAAATGCATGTTCTGTCCACGGCGTCTCGTAATGCCTTGTGACCTGATATTTCGATCCGGCAATGACTTCATCCGCATTTCCCCTCACGAGGTGTTCATGTGCGAGGACGTTGCCTGACTCATGCACGAGCGGCGCACCTTCCTTCATGGCATCAAACGGGTCCAGAACGGGATCGAGCACTTCGTAATCGACCTTTACCAGACTCTTCGCCCGCTCAAGTATATCCTGATTCTCGGCAGCCACAAGACAGATAGCGTCACCTAAGTAATGTGTAACTTTACCTACCGGGATCATCGTATCCCAGTCCTGCTTCAGATGTCCGACCTTGACATTTCCCGGAATATCCTCCGCGGTAAATACTCCGATCACACCTTCCAGCGCTTCTGCTTCTTCTTTATGTATCGCAAGCACCCTTGCCCTCGGGTATTCCGACCTTACTGCACTTCCGTAGATCATCTCGTCCAGATAGATGTCATCTGGGTATTCCCCGGTTCCAAGCACCTTTTCCGAAGCATCGATCCTTCGGATGGCGTCCCCTACAAGCACGACGCCTTCATCATCCGTGGCAGGCAGATTTTCGCGGAACATTTTTGCACTTAAAAGGATACCGTCAATGATTTTCTTATATCCCGTACAGCGGCAGATATTATTGCGTATCGCAGCGATGACTTCCAGACGGGTCGGGTCCGGATTCACATCGATCAGGCCTTTTGCACACATCACCATCCCGGGGATACAGAAACCGCACTGCACCGCACCTGCCCGGCCAAATGCATATGCATAGACCTCCTGCTCCCGCTTTGATAATCCCTCGACTGTTACAATTTTCTTCCCCTCTAACTTAGAAAGCATCGGGATACATGCGCGTGTCGCCTTCCCGTCCACCAGAACCGTACAGGTGCCACATGCGCCCTGACTGCATCCGTCCTTGACAGATGTCAGCCTTAAATCGTCCCTTAAGAAACGCATCAGTTTTTTATCCTGTCCGGCCTGATAATCCTTTCCGTTTACATGAACAGTAATCATGATATTACCTTCCTTTCTTTCATAGAGTTTCGCAAGCGAAACCCGCGCCTGCGGCGGCCGTCCGTCGGTCCCGGACCTTATTCCTGCAAATCATTTTTTTGATCGATATCTTTTAATTCCTCTGGCTGCGCCTCTACATATCTGACTTTTTCCTGTAGTCCTGACATGATCTGTCTTCCTCCGTTATCGCCTGTCAGGTTACGCAGGTCGTCAAAAAATGCACGGTCCCACAGTACCGGGTTTCCCGGCCTGCCCGGATTTCCCGCGCAGATGATCCGACCTTTATGCACGCCTGCCATATTCAAAATTTTCTGTATTGTGGCCGTCTTTAAATTTGGCTGGTCACAGACCGAGAACAGAACTCCCTCGATATCCGGATTCTGCCTCAGGCATTCTTCAAGGCCAAGCAGGATAGAACGGGAGATGCCGAGCTCCGGCTCTTTGTTGATTACAGTCCTGATCCCCTGTCTTTCTGCCTCCTCTGCTATTGCCTCATACCCCGTCACCAGATACTGCGGATAATCCTGGAATGCACGCATCCGTTCCAGCGTATGCCGGTACAGCGGCTTTCCGGAAACGACCGCCAGCAGTTTGTTTTCTCCGAACCGTACACTTCTTCCCGCGGCAAGTATGATGACCGCGTATTTCCTGCGCATATGTTCAAACCTTGTCACGGCTTCCAGCACGCCTCCTCCGACAGACCTTGCCTTGTCGGAAATGGTGAAGCAGTGGAATGTTTCGCACCGCGCATCGATATCTCCGATCTTCAGATTTTCCCATACCCGGACCCCGGGCTGGAGCATGCCCCTGACAATACCATCCATCTTCGCACAAACTTCTTTTCCGCCAGTCAGTGCCACGGCCTGCCCTTTTTTCACGACATCGCCGATTGACACAAGAGGTTCGATTACGCCCTCAGCACTTGCACGGATCAGGCGTTCTGTCGTGTATCCCCCGACATTTCCCGGTACACCTGTATTGGGAATGGCACTGCCTTCGTAAATCGTATCGCCCAGCGTATGCCCCCGCTTTGTCTCAACGACACAGTGGCAGTCTTCCCCCGCCGTAAAGCCGGGGCCGACACCGATGACTAACGGTGCATCTGTAATTTTTGTCCCTAAATTTTTCTTTGCAAGAATCGCGTCTATGATTACATCGGGCTGATATCCATCCGCTGTCCGGGCACACGGGTCTACAATGACCGGGATATCCCCCGCCTCCATGATGGTGAGTGCCTCTTTCATTGAGGATACAAGAACACCTCTCATATCTTCAACGACTGCCTCCCCTTCATAAACGGCTCTGGACAGTGAAACCATCCTGCGTACAGTCAGAGGGACCTCTATCTCCGTCATAATGATCTGATGCCCGCTGCGGTACAGGCGGGAGGCTATCCCTGTTGCCAGATCACCTGCCCCCTTGATTAGTATTTTCATTTCCTGCTGCCTTCCTCTTGTTTTAATGACTTTATTGGTTACTGTTCCCCCGGGCCAGTACCGTGATTCCTGTATGCCCCTGTGCTTCTGCCAGACGGCAGATCCGGTATGCTGTCTGTTCCCTTTTCGTATTGTCTGCTTTATTCAGGATGACCCGGTATTCCATATATGGCAGGACGCCTTTCCTGCCGCCTCTGGAATCAAAAGCTAGTTTTGCAAGATCACGTTCCTTAACCGGGTCAGTTATCTTCATATCCAGGATTTCCGCCGCGGTACCTGTCCTGAAACATACCTCCGAAAGAGGCCTTCCGACCGCATCCAGACCATATAGACAGAGTACATGGGTTGTTTCTGGCAGGATCACCGGTTCATGGTCAGCCGGCACCTTCATCGGAAGTCTTTTCGCGCCGTCTGCTTCGATCAGTACCGGATACCCAAGTGTCAGCAGACGGTCTAAAAACTTCTCAGGCAGTGTCTTTATTTTCCCGTGTTCTGCCGGCAGGCCGGCCCACACCATTCCTTCTGCTTTCAAAATCTGTACCGCCTTCTCTTCAGACGGCTCCGTAAGAAACCACGGCCTGTCTTCTGCCAGCATATGGGTCGAAGTCGTTACTATGACAGGTATCTTCCTTTTCCTGTATTCCTCCGCCATTGCTTTGATCAGCGTTGTTTTACCACCGGCCCCCGTGACAGAAATAACCGGGTTTTTACTGTTTATATGCAAGGCTTCTGACAGAGAGTCCTGTTCTGTCAGAAGCCCTTCCTCATAATTCTTTACCATAAACGATATCCTTAATCTTCTTTCAACGATCTGGACAACCATCAGGAGTCCCTGGTGAGTCACATCCGCGGCCTATGAAATACCGCGCGGCACGTACCGGCCGGTTTTCTCTGCTATAATTTCTCCATTCTCAGCGGCCAGCTGCCCCCTCAGGAAAACCTTTTCGGCACGTCCTTTGATCTTCGTGCCTTCCATTGGGCAGTAGTCGATATTCGTCTGTTGGTGTTCTTTCGAAATCGTCCACTCCGTCTCTGGATTCCACACCACAATGTCCGCATCGCTTCCCGGTGAAAGTGTACCCTTCTGCGGATACATACGATACAGTTTTGCCGGATTCTCTGAAAGATATTTACACATCTGTTCCAGCGTAATCCGCCCTTCATTTACCCCGAACTGGTAAATCAGTGCAGGACGTTCTTCCCCTCCCGGCATTCCGCACGGTGTTTTGGAAAAGTCCTCCGCTCCCATGTTCTTCTGTGCGGTATCGAAGCTGCAGTGGTCGGTACAGATCGTCTGTATCCGCCCTTCCGAGAGCGCCTCCCATAAAACCTGCTGGTTCTTCTTTTTACGAAGCGGCGGGGCAATCATGTATTTACGCCCCTCCCCGTCGGGAAGGAAATACTTACTTTCATCCATCAGCAGGTACTGCGGACATGTTTCTACATATACCGTCTGCCCGTCTTCCCTTGCATGCTGGATCTCACGGTAGCCCTCCGCAGAGCTTAAATGTACGACTATGACCGGTGTATCTACGCATTTTGCAATTTTCAGCAGACGGTTGATTGCTTCTGCTTCTGCTGCAGGCGGCCTTGTGCCCGGATAGTCCGCCGTGTCGAGACGGTTCCCTTTTTCCTGAAGGACCTCATTGAGTCTCGCGGCTATGATACCATTGTTTTCACAGTGTACGCCTGCGATTCCCCCCAGTTCTTTCAGACGGGTCAGAATCTCATACATCGTCTTATCATCTACAATCATGTTGTCGTATGTCATATATAATTTGAAAGAAGGAATGCCGTCAGCCACAACCTGGGCGAGCTCCTCGCTCACCTTTTCATTCCAGTCGGAAATTGCCAGATGAAATGCATAGTCACAGGAGGACTCACCGTCCGCCTTTTTATGCCAGTTATCGAGAGCCTCTTTCAGAGACTCTCCTTTATTCTGGGTTGCAAAATCTACGATGCATGTCGTACCGCCTGCGATCTCGGCCTTTGTCCCCGTGTCAAATTTGTCCGCGGTTATGGTGCCGCTGACTTCCAGCGCCATATGGGTATGTGCGTCGATAAAGCCGGGGAACAGATACTTTCCTCTGACGTCCTCTATCTCGGCATCCCGAAATTCCAGATCTTCTCCTACTGCCAGAATTTTTTCCCCTTTTACGAGGATATCCAGCTGTTTCATTCCTTCTCCGCTTACAATTGTACCGCCTTTAAACAAACGTTTCATAACCATTCCTTCTTTCTGTCATTGCACTTTTGTTTCCTGTTGATTATGCCGTATACCGTCCCTGCTTATTTTTATACAAGCAGGTAGGGGTATTCACGAATGACTGTTTCGATCAGATTCTGAAGTCCTTCCGGTAGCTTTGTCTCCTCTCCCTTTGTCCAGGTGAAGGTTTCTCCAAGATATCTGACTTTACAGCTTACCTTTTCTTCATCCAATACAGTGAAGCCCTGATTTTTGCTGTCTTCCATGTCTTTTTCTGATGCAAATAATGTAAATTTATCCAGATATGGTGCGCTGTCATATGGGCAGAAGCTTCTGCAGTTGCCGCATTCGTTGCACATGTAATCTACGTGGATAATCTGGTGTTTTTCCATTCCCGGAACCCGTATGGAGAGGTTCGCACGGTTTGGACAGACTTCTGCACAATTCTCACAGATGCTGGAGCATCCAAGGCAGCGCCCGGTCTCTTTTGTGCCTTCCTCTGTTTCCTTGAGGACACCTCTTCTTGCATAAACCTTTGCCTCATCTGCCTGTTTATCAAAGTCTCTTGTAAGTGTCTTTCCGATGATGGCTTCGGCTGCTTTCTTTCCGTCCCGGATTCCTTCCACAACTGTAGCCGGCCCGCCTAACGCGTCTCCCGCAATATAGACATCTGCCTGGTTCGTCTCACATGTTTCTTCATTTACAAGGGCTTTCCCGCGCTCATTTACATGGATTCCATTTGCCTGATAGAAGTCTGAAGGTACTTTTTCACCGACTGCAACGATCACTGTGTCCGCCGGTACCTCGCGGATTTCTTCGGTCTCCACGACACCACGTCTTCCCGATGCATCGAAATCACCGAGTTTCATCACTTTGCATGTCAGCACTCCGTCTGATAGTTTCACCGGTGCAAGCAGTTCCTTGAAATCCACACCGTCTTCCACTGCCATCAGTAATTCTTCCTCATCGGCCGGCATGTAGCGTTTTGTCCTTCTGTATACAAGGGAAACATTTTCTACGCCCTTCGTGCGTTTCGCCGCCCTTGCAGTATCCATTGCCGTATTTCCGCCGCCGATAACAACTACATTTTTCCCGATATCGAGGCGTCCGTTTGTGTCTTTAAATTGTGCAAGGAATTCAAGCGCATTAACGGTCTCTCCCTCTTCCAGCTTCAGGGTTCCCGGTACAGACGCGCCGACTGCCAGCACTACGGCTGTATAGCCCTTTTCCTTTAATTCCTGTACACTTTCGATTCTGACATTATAGCGGATTTCCACACCTGCTGCTTCCAGAATCGCAGCATCTTTATCGATTGCCACGCCGGCAATCCTGAACTCGGGTATTACATGGCGTACGACTCCGCCCAGGGAATCGGTCTGTTCAAATAAGGTCACTTCCATGCCGCCGCGTCTTAAGAAATAAGCTGCTGCCATTCCTGCCGGACCGCCGCCGACGACTGCTGCTTTCCCTTTTTCCGTCACGTTAACAGGAGTCACTGTTCTCAGCCAGTCTGCATAGCCGTTTTCAGCAGCCTCCAGTTTCATTGCGCGGATATGTACGGGTTCCTCATAGAAATTACGGGTGCATTTGCTCATACAATTGTGTGCACAGATTGTTCCTGTAATAAACGGAAGCGGGTTTTTCTCTGTGATGACACGCATTGCTTCTTCATATTCACCTGCACTGACTAACTGCAGATATGTTGTGATATCCTGATGGATCGGGCATCCTTCCTTGCAAGGTGCTACAAAACAGTCCAGAAGAGGTACCTGCTGTTTCATTTTGCGGGACGGCAGCGGTTTTACGGCTTTCAGGTGGTGGGAGCTTACTTTTGCCTCCTCTGCAAGGATTTTTGCCGCTTTAGCGCTGACGCCTGTAAATACGTCGTTTTCTTTCTCCAGTATCTGTGCGATCTGGGACATTCTCTGGTATCCGCCCGGTTTCAGCAGTGTTGTTGCCACGGTTACCGGCCAGATTCCCGCATCTACGATTCCCCTGATATTATAGAAGTCCGCACCGCCGGAATAGGAAATTCTCAGTTTTCCGTCAAATTCCTCTGCCAGCCTGGCCGCCAGTGAGATGGACAGTGGGTACAAGGATTTACCAGACATATACATCTCTTCACTTGGAAGTTCGTTCTGCTTTACATCAACCGGGAACGTATTCGTGATCTTCACTCCAAATTCCAGACCGCGCTCTGCACAGACATCCATCAGGCGGGTGAGCATCGGCACTGCATCTTCGTACTGAAGGTCATCTTTGAAATGGAAGTCGCCGAACGCGATGTAATCGTATCCCATCTCATCCATCGTCTTTCTTGCGAATTCGTATCCTAATAATGTAGGGTTACATTTGATAAAGGTGTGGAACCCTTTTTCCGTAATCAGGTACATGGCGATCTTCTCGATCTCCTGCGGCGGGCAGCCGTGGAGCGTGGAGATGGTCACGGAATTACAGATTTCTGACTGGATTGACTCAATGTCTTCCTTCGTCACTTTTTTAAACCGGTCTGCATGGTCCAGCAGATACTGCCTGCATGACTGGAATACTTCGGAATCCTTCGCATCCTTCATCGTATTCAGGAACTGGTCGATCTTCGGAGACTGAATGCCCTGCAGGTCGTAACCCACACTGATATTAAACTGAAATCCGTCCATACTTCCCAGATCATATTCCTTTGCCATAACTTTCAGAAGGAACCATGCCTTGATATACTCTTCCATTGCCTGCGGGACATACAGCTCTGTTGACCACTCGCAGTTATAGCACTCATCATCCGCCTTGATACATGGTTTGCTTACACACGCAGAAAGCTCCGCACCGTCCATGACCTGTACGGTCTTCAGTTCAAAGAAACGGCTGCCCGTATAATAAGCGGCCACAATATTCTGCGTCAGCTGGGTATGCGGTCCCGCCGCCGGTCCCACCGGTGTCTCCAGCGGACGTCCAAAAATGGTCCTGTTAAACTTCGCATCCGCCTTATACGCATCATGCTCTCCGAATACAGTACCGTATTTCTCATGCTCTGTCATAATCCAATCCAATAACTGCCCGAAAGACATCGGGGTCATAATATCACTCATCTGTAAAAACCTCCTATATAATCTGAATATTCTGAAAATGGGGGTGCAAAGGGGTCAGACCCCTTTGAAAAACTACCCATTAATTCGCTTCCAAAGGGCTCCTGACGCTTCTTGGCAGTCAGCCATTACTTTTTCTTCATCGATCCCCTGCAGTTCACGGTCCTTCATCAGGACTTTTCCGTTTGCAACTGTTGTAACAACTTTGCTTCCGTTCATCCCGAACAGGATGTGTCCGTTTGCGTTATCTGCCCCGAGTGGTGTCAGCGGGTTGTAATCTACAATGATGACATCCCCGGCTGCGCCTTCTTTCAGGACGCCGAGCTCCTGTTTGAAGTAGCGGTTTGCGATCTTCGCATTATTGTAAAAAAGCATCTGCGGTACTTCTCCCCATGCTGCATTCGCGTCACAGAGGTGGTGCTTGTGCAGGACATTGGCAACTTTGAAGGATTCTGTCATATCGTGGGTGTATCCGTCGGTTCCGAGTCCTGTCAGTATCCCGCGGTGCACCAGTTCCATTGTCGGAGGGCATCCGCAGGCGTTGCCCATATTGGATTCCGGATTATGTACCACCATTGTATTTGTGTCCCTGATCAGGTCCATCTCATGTCCGTTGATATAGATACAGTGGCCGAGCAGTGTCTTCTCCCCAAGAATATCCCAGTCCATCAGACGGTCTACGATTCTCTTTCCGTAATGTTTCAGGCAGTGGTGCAGGTCCTCGATTCCTTCCGCTACATGGATGTGATAGCCTGCCCCGTCTGGTTTGTTTGCCGCCGCCAGTTCCATCGTCTCGTCGGAGATGGTAAACTGTGCATGCATTCCCATCATACCGGCTATCATGCCGCTGTCATCCTTCTGTGCATATCTGATGAATTCTGCATTCTCCATGACGGAATCTCTTGCCTTATCCTTCCCATCCCTGTCCGAAATCTCATAGCACAGGCAGGAGCGCACGCCCGTCTCCTTCGCCGCCTTTTCAATATGAAAGAGTGAATCTCTGATAGAGCCGAAGCTTGCATGGTGGTCGAAGATCGTCGTGACACCATTCCTGATACAGTCAATATACGTTGCCATAGCACTTAAATATGTGTCCTGAAGTGTAAGGTTCCGGTCGATTGTCCACCACATGCCGTCCAGAATATCAAGAAATCCTTTCGGGTCGTATCCTTTTACGGAAAGACCTCTTGCAAATGCGCTGTAGATATGTTCATGCGCATTGATAAATGCAGGCATGATCACTTTTCCCCCTGCATCAATAAAGTCCGCATCCGGATACGCTGCCCTGACCTCTTCAAGGCCCCCTACTTTCTGAATCGTGGTTCCCTCGATCGCCACGGCACCTTTCTCCAGAAACGGATTCTTCTCGTCTCGTGTGATTACCCTTCCATTTCCTAAAATCAGCATACTTTCTTCTCCTTTTCTTCTTTCATGAATTCTGTTGAAGCTGTCCAGGTATACAAATTCTACAAGGGTGTTACTTTCCTTGCACGTCGCACTATATTTTGTATATTTGTAAAAACAGCCCTTTCTTTTTCGAACAGATATTTTGGACTGCTTTTGTTGTCTATAGAATACCATTAATATAAGATAATTGCAATACAAATCCTAAATAATTTTTAGGCAACCTAAAAAATTTTTAGAAAAAGTATTGATTTATATTTTTTTTATGCTATGATGGGTTTAAGGGCGAGGTAATTCCTCAACCAGGAAGCAGCAAAATACGCGAAAGGAATGATGACTTTGAGCCAGAAATTAGAACTACTGAAACAGATCGCACACGGCCTGGCCGTACAGTTTGGCAGCTCCTGCGAGATTGTCATACACGATCTGAGAAAGAAAGAACTGGAAAGTTCCATCGTCTACATTGAGAACGGACACATTTCCAACAGAAAGTTAGGTGACGGTCCTTCCAGCGTCGTTTTGGAGACTCTGAGCCGGGATCCCTCACAGATCCAGGACCGTCTCTCTTATCTTACGAAAACGGATGACGGGCGTATTCTTAAATCAAGCACCATGTATATCAGGGACGAGGACAACACGATCGCATACATATTTTCCCTGAATTACGACATCACCGCACTGCTCACTATCGAAACTGCCATCCAGTCATTAATCAGCACCGACACAGAAAAAGAACAGGAAAATGAAAATAACCAGCCGCAAAAAATCACCCATAACGTGAATGAACTGCTCGACACGCTGATCGAACAGGCACTTTCACTCGTCGGCAAACCTGTTGCTTTGATGAACAAGGATGACAAAGTCGCAGTGGTGCAGTACCTCAACAATGCAGGTGCTTTCCTGATCACCAAATCCGGAGACAAGATTGCTTCTCTTTTAGGAATTTCAAAATTTACACTTTACAGCTATATGGATGCGGGCAAATAATCCTGCCACATCCCCGCACCAGAAGGCGGGAAACGGAACAGTTAACAGTTATTTATGAAGGAGGTTTTTCAAACATGGAAACAATCAAATGGGCAGTGAACCATATGCCTAAGACAGACGATGCACAGCTTAAGGTTATGGCACTTTCCGAGGTAGAAAAGGCGAGGGCTTTCCACGAAAGCTTTCCGCAGTACAGCATCACACCGCTTGCAAAGCTTGACAAGATGGCCGGAAGACTTGGCCTGAAAGAGATTTATGTCAAAGACGAGTCCTACAGATTCGGACTGAATGCATTCAAAGTGCTGGGCGGCTCTTTCGCAATGGCACGCTACATAGCACAGCAGGTCGGTAAGGATGTCTCAGAACTTCCCTATCAGGTACTGACTTCTGAAGAATTGAAAAAAGAGTTCGGCCAGGCAACCTTCTTCACGGCAACAGACGGCAACCACGGACGCGGTGTCGCATGGGCCGCAAATAAACTGGGGCAGAAATCCGTTGTCCTGATGCCGAAGGGCACGACACAGACCCGCCTGAATAACATTCTTGCAGAAGGTGCACAGGCTACGATCGAAGAGTATAACTATGATGAATGTGTCCGTATGGCTGCTGCTATGGCTGCGGAAACGGAAAACGGGATCATGGTACAGGATACCGCATGGGACGGATACGAAGAGATCCCGGCATGGATCATGCAGGGATACGGGACGATGGCAATGGAGGCCAATGAACAGCTGCAGGAATACGGCTGTGAAAGACCGACACATGTGTTTATCCAGGCAGGCGTAGGTTCCCTCGCCGGAGCCGTTCAGGGATATTTTGCAAACCGTTATCCTGAGAACCCGCCGAAAGTGATCGTCGTGGAAGCCGAGGCTGCTGCCTGCCTCTACAAAGGAGCCGCATTAGGAGACGGAAGCATCCAGATCGTGGACGGTGATATGGTAACCATCATGGCCGGCCTTGCCTGCGGAGAACCGAACACAATCTCCTGGGATATTCTGAAGAACCACGTAGATACATTCATCGCTTCACCTGACTGGGTAGCTGCAAGGGGAATGCGTATGCTGGCAGCTCCTGTCAAAGGAGATACCCCTGTCACTTCAGGAGAATCGGGAGCAGCACCGTTCGGCACACTGGCATGCATCATGTGTATGGATGAATATAAAGAGTTAAGAGAACATCTCGGACTGGATGAGAATTCAAGAGTCCTCCTCTTCTCAACAGAGGGCGACACAGACCCTGAAAGATATGAATCTATTGTCTGGGGCGGAAACAACCGCTAAATAATAAGTTTAAACAATAAATCAATTATTTCTATAAATAAAAAAGGAGCGTATAAAAATGGATTTTAACAAGATCAAAGAAGCTGCACAAAACTATCAGGCGGACATGACAAAATTCTTACGGGACATCGTAAGAAACCCGGGCGAGAGCTGTGATGAGAAGGCTCACATCGAACGCATCGCCGAAGAGATGAGAAAACTCGAATTTGACAAAGTTGTCATCGACCCGCAGGGCAACGTTCTCGGATACATGGGAACAGGCGAAAAGATTATCGGATTCGATGCCCACATCGACACCGTGGGAATCGGAAATATTGACAACTGGACTTTCGATCCATATGAAGGATACGAAAATGATGAAGAAATTGGCGGACGCGGCGTTTCTGACCAGTGTGGCGGTATTGTTTCTGCAGTATATGGTGCAAAGATCATGAAAGACCTTGGCCTGTTAAGTGACAAATACACCGTACTCGTAACAGGAACTGTTCAGGAAGAAGACTGTGACGGCCTCTGCTGGCAGTACATCATCAACGAAGACAAAGTACGCCCTGAATTCGTCGTTTCCACAGAGCCTACAGACGGCGGCATTTACCGCGGACAGCGCGGACGTATGGAAATCCGTGTCGATGTCAAAGGTGTTTCCTGCCACGGTTCCGCACCGGAACGCGGTGACAACGCAATCTACAAGATGGCTGACATTCTCCAGGATGTACGTGCATTGAATGAGAATGATGCAGAAGACGGAACCGAAGTCAAAGGCCTCGTAAAGATGCTGGATGAAAAATACAATCCGCAGTGGAAAGAAGCACGCTTCCTTGGAAGAGGAACCGTCACAACATCCGAGATCTTCTTTACTTCCCCGAGCCGCTGTGCTGTTGCCGACTCCTGCTCCGTTTCACTCGACCGCCGCATGACAGCAGGCGAGACATGGGAAAGCTGTCTGGATGAGATCCGCGCACTCCCAAGTGTAAAGAAATACGGCGACGATGTCATCGTTTCCATGTATAACTATGACCGTCCTTCCTACACAGGATGCGTATATCCGATCGAGTGCTACTTCCCGACATGGGTAATCCCGGAAGACCATGCAGTAACAAAGGCACTGGAAGACGCTTATAAGAACCTCTACGGAGAGAGCAGAATTGGAAACGCCGAGACAGAGGCAATGAGAAAAGCACGACCTCTGACAGACAAATGGACATTCTCCACAAACGGCGTATCCATCATGGGAAGAAACGGCATTCCATGTATCGGTTTCGGACCTGGTGCAGAAGCACAGGCACATGCACCGAATGAGAAGACATGGAAACAGGATTTAGTTGTATGCGCTGCTGTATACGCTGCACTTCCGACACTTTACTGCAAATAATTTCAAAGGGGTCAGACCCTTTTGCCCACCAAATTCAGAATATTCTTAAAATTTAGGAGGATTTACTACTATGAAAACTTTACAGGATTATATCGACAAATTGAACGCGCTTAACTTCAAGGAAATGTACAACGGTGACTTTTTCCTCACATGGGAAAAGACAGATGACGAGCTCGAGGCTGTCTTCACAATCGCTGATGCACTTCGTTTTATGAGAGAGAACAATATCTCTACAAAAGTATTCGAGAGCGGGCTTGGAATCTCTTTATTCCGTGATAATTCTACACGTACACGCTTCTCTTTCGCTTCTGCCTGCAACCTGCTCGGTCTGGAGGTACAGGATTTAGACGAGGGGAAATCCCAGGTGGCTCACGGTGAGACTGTCCGTGAAACTGCAAACATGATCTCTTTCATGGCTGATGTTATCGGTATTCGTGATGATATGTACATCGGCAAGGGAAATGCATATATGCATGAAGTTGTTGATTCTGTAACTCAGGGAAATAAGGACGGCATTCTCGAGCAGAAACCTACCCTTGTTAACCTGCAGTGCGATATTGACCACCCGACACAGGCTATGGCCGACATGCTCCACATCATCCATGAATTCGGCGGTGTTGAGAACCTGAAAGGCAAGAAGCTTGCCATGACATGGGCTTACTCTCCTTCTTATGGTAAACCTCTCTCTGTTCCGCAGGGAATCATCGGCCTGATGACACGTTTCGGAATGGACGTTGTCCTTGCACATCCTGAGGGATATGAGGTATTCCCGGAAGTAGAAGCAGTTGCGGCAGACAATGCAAAGAAATCCGGCGGTACATTTACAAAGACAAATAACATGGCAGAGGCATTCAAGGACGCTGATATCGTTTATCCTAAGAGCTGGGCTCCGTTCGCAGCTATGGAAAAACGTACAGAGCTTTACGGAAACGGTGATTTCGAAGGAATCGACAAACTGGAAAAAGAACTGCTTGCACAGAATGCAGAGCATAAAGACTGGGCATGTACAGAAGAACTGATGTCCACGACAAAAGACGGAAAAGCGCTCTACATGCACTGCCTGCCTGCAGACATCACAGGCGTAAGCTGTGAGACCGGTGAGGTAGATGCAAGCGTATTTGACCGCTACAGAACTCCTCTTTATAAAGAAGCAAGCTTCAAACCATACATCATTGCTGCCATGATCTTCCTCGCAAAATTCGCTGATCCGGCTGATGTATTAAAAAAACTGGAAGAAAAAAGCACCCCAAGAGTCTTTGAATAAACCGTAAACATCGTATTTATGGTATGATAGGAAAGAAAAAACAATTTAGGAGGTATTTGACATGTTAAATTATGTTGAAACAAAAAACGCACCAGCAGCAATCGGACCATATTCCCAGGGTATCGTAGTAAATGATATCGCATTCTTTTCCGGACAGATTCCACTTTCTCCTGAAACCGGGAATGTCGTAGGCACAACGATTCAGGAACAGACAGAGCAGGTTATGAAAAATATAGCCGCTTTACTGGAAAGTCAGGGCGCTGAATTCAAAGATGTCGTAAAGACTACCTGTTTCCTCGCTGATATGGCAGACTTCGCAGCATTCAACGAAATCTATGCAAAATATTTTGTCGGAAAACCGGCACGTTCCTGTGTCGCAGTAAAAGACCTGCCAAAGGGCGTTTTATGCGAAGTAGAGACAATCGCCTATATAGGAAAATAATTCTTTTTACATCATAGGTCGATGAAAAAATCGGAGGAAAAGAAAATGGCAAAAAAGAAACGGATTGTCATCGCCCTGGGGGGGAATGCACTCGGCAATACCCTCCCCGAGCAGATGGCTGCGGTAAAGATTACCGCACGTGCCATTGTAGACCTGATCGAAGAGGGCTGTGAAGTCGTGGTTGCCCACGGCAACGGCCCCCAGGTCGGAATGGTAAACAACGCAATGCTGGCACTGACCCACGAAGACCCGCAGCAGCCGAACACACCGCTGTCTGTCTGTGTGGCAATGAGTCAGGCATACATAGGATACGATCTGCAGAATGCCCTGCGCGAAGAGCTTCTGAACCGAAATATCGATAACATCCCTGTGGCAACAATGATCACACAGGTACGCGTGGATGAAGACGACCCGGCATTTGAAAATCCATCCAAGCCGATCGGACGTTTCTTATCAAAAGAACAGGCTGACAGCATGGCTGAAAAATATGACTACATCATGAAGGAAGATTCCGGACGCGGATACCGCCGTGTGGTAGCTTCCCCAAGACCTCAGGAAATCATCGAGATCGGGACGATCCGTACAATGGTAGAATCCGGTGACCTTGTCATCGCATGCGGAGGAGGCGGTATTCCTGTGACACGCCAGGGAAACCACCTGAAAGGCGCCAGCGCGGTTATCGATAAAGACTTTGCAAGCAGCCTTCTCGCACGCGAACTGGATGCAGATTTCCTCATTATACTGACAGCGGTAGAAAAAGTTGCTGTAAACTTCGGAAAGCCTGAAGTAAAATGGCTGGATCATATAACTGTAGATGAAGCAAAACAATATATGACTGAAGGCCATTTCGCACCCGGTTCTATGCTGCCAAAAGTACAGGCTGCCGTAGAATTCGCAGAATCAAAACCGGGCCGCCAGGCTCTGATCACCTTACTGGAAAAAGCCAAAGACGGAATCCAGGGCACAACAGGTACCAGAATCAGTCAGGCTTAAAGGGGGATTATAGCGTGAAAAAAGAAGTAACCCGCTCAACTATATTTGAACTAAACGGTGTGCCGAGCTTTAAACAGGCGTTTCCACTTGCCCTCCAGCATGTTGTCGCCATGATTGTAGGCTGTGTTACCCCGGCCATACTTGTTGCCGGGGTAGGCGGCCTCTCCGAGAAAGAATCCGTCATCCTCATACAGGCAGCTTTGATTGTATCGGCACTGTCCACACTGCTCCAGCTGTTCCCGATCTTCCGGACAAAATGGCTCGCCATCGGTTCCGGACTTCCAGTCATCATGGGTGTCAGTTTCGCATATCTGCCAAGCATGCAGTCCATTGCCTCGGATTTTGACATCCCGACCATATTAGGAGCACAGATCGTCGGCGGATGTGTGGCAATCCTTGTAGGAATTTTCATAAAGAAAATCCGCCGCTTTTTCCCGCCTCTGATCGCAGGAACTGTCGTTTTTACAATCGGCCTTTCCCTTTATCCGACTGCCATCAACTACATGGCCGGAGGAACCGGAAGTCCTGACTACGGCTCCTGGCAGAACTGGCTTGTAGCAATTATTACATTAATCATCGTAACCGTTTTAAACCACTATGGAAAAGGAATCTGGAAACTGGCATCCATCCTGATCGGTATCATCGGAGGATATATCGTCGCGCTGTTCTTTGGTATGGTAGACTTCACCGCCATCTCACAGGCATCTGCATTCCAGCTCCCAATGCCCCTGCACTTTGGGGTAAAGTTTGAAGTTTCCTCCTGCGTGGCAATAGGCCTGCTGTTTGCGATCAACTCCATTCAGGCAATCGGAGACTTCTCCGCAACAACAAGCGGCGGACTCAACCGTATGCCTTCAGACAATGAACTTCAGGGCGGTATCGTCGGCTATGGTATAACAAATATCCTCGGCGCCCTTTTAGGCGGGCTTCCGACTGCAACCTACAGCCAGAACGTGGGTATCGTGGCAACAACTAAGGTTGTCAACCGCTGTGTACTCGGCCTTGCAGCAGTCATTCTGCTTGTAGCCGGACTGATTCCGAAGTTCTCATCTGTCCTGACCACGATTCCATACTGCGTGCTCGGCGGAGCGACCGTATCCGTATTCGCATCCATCGCCATGACTGGTATGAAACTGATCACCTCAGAGAATATGTCCTACCGGAATACTTCCATCGTTGGACTAGCAGCCGCACTGGGAATGGGAATCTCTCAGGCGAACGGTGCACTCGCAACCTTCCCGGACTGGTTCGTTATGATCTTCGGAAAGTCACCGGTTGTTATCGCAACACTGCTGGCAGTACTGCTTAATATCATTCTTCCGAAGGATAAAGAAACACCACTGGAACCTGCACCGGCAGATGACAAATAATATCTCTCATGTTAAACAGCCCGCGGGCATAAAGAAACAGCCGAAAAAGGATGAAAAATTCCTTTTTCGGCTACTTTTTTTTAAATCAGCGTCTCTCTAACCGTTTGTGCATCGTCTTTTCTACCGCATTGAGGATATTTTCATATCCTGTACATCTGCACAGGTGTCCGGACAGCAGTTTGCGCAGTTCATCTCTTGTATACTCTTTCCCGGATTCCAGTATCTCCACAGCGCTCATGATTACGCCGGGCGTACAGAATCCGCACTGTACAGCTGTCTCGTCGATGAATGCCTGCTGGATATCTGAAAGTTCCCCGTCCGGCCCCATAAGGCTTTCCAGTGTCCGGATTTCTTTTCCGTCTGCCCAGACTGCCAGGTAGATACAGGAGTTAAAACATTCTCCGTCTATGATCACATTACAGGCCCCGCACTCTCCTACCTCGCAGCCTTTTTTGACACTGGTCAGGCGGTAGTCATTCCGCAGCATATCTGTCAGGGACGCCCTGACGTCCACCATTGTTTCTCGTTTTTCACCGTTGATCGTGCATCTTACCAGCTTATACTGTATCTCACTCATGAATCACACCTCCCGCCAGTCTGACCGACTCTTTCAAGGCACGTTTGCATAAAACCTTTGCGATATGTTCCCGGAAGGCCTTACTTGCCCTCCAGCTGTCACGCGGGGTAACATCTTCGAGGACCGTATCCCCGATCTTCTCGATCGAATCTGCACTGACTAAAACTCCTCTTCCGGCCTCTTCTGCATGGACTGCACGCATTGGAACCGGTCCTGCAACGCCATATGCAATCCTGACGTCCTCCAGTGTGCTCCTGTCATCTGAGAGTTTCACATTAACAGAGCATCCCAGTGTTGCAATATCCATTGCATTACGCATTGCATACTTGATATAGTGTCCGTAATATCCTTCATAAGATGCCTTTGGTATGAGAATCCCTGTCTGGATCTCTGCCGGCGCCAGTGCAACTTTACCTGCTTTGATGTAGAACTCGCGGATCGGCATTGTGCGGATTCCTTCCGGACCTGTCAGTTCTACGACGGCATCCCACGCAAACAGTGTAGCCGCTGAATCTGCGGAGGTCACCCCGTTGCATGTGTTTCCTCCGATTGTACCGATATTCCTGATCTGGGGCCCTCCTGCCTTGTCTACTGCTTCCCCGAGCACATTGATATATTTCTGGATAACCGGGTCCTTCGTAATATGGGAAAAACTGGTCAGGGACCCGATCCGGATCGTCCCGTCTTCTTCCATTTTTACACCGCGCAGTTCATCCAGTCCATATATGCTGACCAGTTCCGCACCGGCACGCTTTCCTTCTCTCATCTGCACCAGGACATCACTTCCGCCGGCAATAATCTGGGCTTCTGGGTGTTCTTTAAGCAGCTGTATGGCATGAGGCACGCTTTCGGCCTCGTATAATGCTTTCATATCATACATGTTTTCTTTCCTCCCTTCCGGGGCATGCCAGTGCATCACACTGGCTGCCCCTTTCTATACTAAGCCCTCTTCTTTGAATCGTTTAAACAATATGTGCGGTGTCAGCGGTATCTCGTCTACTGCTACACCAGTCGCCTGCAGAACGGCATTGCGGATGGCCGGGGCAACAGAACATACCGGAGGCTCTCCCAGAGCTTTTGTGCCGTATGCACTGGTCGGCTCATAGTTTTCCACAAACTGCCCTTCCAGATGCGGGTGATCCATGAATGTCGACAGCTTATAATCCAGAAGGTTATTATTCAGCGGTTTCCCGGTTTTCTCATCAAAGATCAGTCTCTCGGTCAAACCATACCCGATACCCATGCTCATGCCGCCATGTACCTGAGCCAGCGCCAGTGACGGGTTAATCAGCTGCCCGCAGTCGTGTACATTGATGATATTCGTAAGCTCTGCCCTGCATGCCGGAATATCGACTTCTACCTCGGCAAACGTGCATCCGAAGGAATAAGCATTGGTTTTCGCCTGATAAGTACTCTCCGCCGTCAGATGACCGTTGTTCGTCAGACTGTACAGCTTCTCCATCGCCAGATCGGCAAGGCTCATCAGAACCTCTCCGTCCCCTCTGCGTATGATTTTACCATTGATAATATCCAGACTTTCCTTTGTATGTCTCGTCAGCTCCTGTGCGGTATCCAGAATATGGCTCTTTAACAGGGCCGCTGTCTGATTGATGGAAAATCCCGCCATGTACGTCTGTCTGGAAGCATATGCCCCAGTGCCGAACGGCGTAATGTCCGTATCCTGTACCGTCATCACATGGACCTGGTCCACGGGAACACCGAGTGTCTCGGCCGCCATCTGTGCAAATGCGGTGTCAGCCCCCTGGCCGATCTCGGTCTCACCTACCTGCACCTGAATAGAACCGTCCTGATTCAGTACCATACGGCAGGAAGAAGTCTCCAGTGAAATTGGCCATACACCAGTGTTGTACCAGAATGCAGCCACACCGATTCCTTTTCGGACTTCCCCGGTCTGGTTCTCATATTCTTTTACTTTCCTGTCGTAATCTATGTAAGCCTTTCCCTTTTCCATACATTGATGGAAGGTATCATAATAATTAACGTTCTTTGAAAATCCATCCGTATACCCCACCGGCATCAGATATTTCCAGCGGAATTCATATGGTGACATGCCCACGGCCTTTGCCACATCATCCGTGTGGCTTTCCAGTGCAAACATTGCCTGCGGGATACCGTACCCCCTCATGGCCCCGGATACCGGCTTGTTTGTAAATACCGTATAGGCGTCTCCGTCCACATTCGGGCATGGATACAGCTGTGGAAATGCTCCCAGCCCCTTTGCGGCGATACTATGCCCGTGGGACGCGTATGCCCCCTGGTCGGAAAAGCATTCAATCTTTCTTGCCGCAAAACTCCCGTCCGGCCTCACATAAGAAATGATATGCGTACGGACAGCATGGCGTACCCTGTTGGATACAAATGTCTCTTCCCTTGAGACATCCAGCTTCACCAGTCTCCCTCCCACTACTGTGCTTAAATATGCACAGAGAGGTTCGTACAGAATATCCTGCTTGTTTCCAAATCCACCGCCGATATAAGGCTTGATCACCCTGACTTTGCCCCAGGGGATGCCAAGCGCCTGCCCGACAACTCTCCGGCAGATATGGGGAATCTGCGTGGATGATACGACAACAATCCGGCCCTGTTCCATATATGCATAACAGATAAAATTCTCAATATGGCAGTGCTGTACGGTTGGCGTGTCATACCATCCCTCTACCTTGATCAGGCCCGGCTCTTTTCTTGCCTCTTCATAGCTGCCGTTCCGGATCGTCGTATGTTTTAGGATATTATTCGGATATTCCTCGTGAATCTGGGGTGCGGTATCCTCCATTGCCTTCTGTACATCAAGCACAAAGGGCAGTTCCTCGTATTCCACCTTCATCGCACGCACAGCCTGTGCAGCCGCCACTTCATTCTCAGCGACAACAGCCGCGACATCGTCGCCATAAAATTTCACATGTTCCTGAAGAAGCAGCCTGTCAGCCACATCCTGATGTGCCGGCTCTGTAGACCAGGGATGCCCTGCCGTCGGGAAGTAATTCTTCGGCACGTCAAAACAAGTCACGACCTTCACAACTCCGGGGATCTTTTCCGCCTCCGAGGTATCCACCGACTTCACAATCCCGTGTGCCACCGTAGAATGCAGGATTCTGACTACATAGGCGCTCTTATCACACAGGTCATCGGTATACTTCGCGCGTCCGGTCACCTTTTCAAAGGCATCCACACGCTTCACACTTTTACCTACTGCATGTTCCCTTTCTTCCATTTTCCCATCTCCTCTTATTTATAAAATCTGTACACCTGCCACATATTTTGCACAGATTTCTCTGTCATCTGAAAAATAGATCATTCTTTCTAGCCTTTTTTTCACATCAAGATCCTGCGGGCGTCTCAGACGCGTATCATCCAGAACGACTGCGTCCAGCTCATATCCCGGCTCAAAACTGCCGACTTTACCGAAGAATTCCCCACCGCCTTTCGTTGCCATGAAAAAGGCTTCTTCAACTGTCAGAGGCTTTAACGATTCATCCTGTAACCTCCAGCGCAGCTTCGATGCCTGAATGGCATGTGCCATTGCCGTGAAAATACTCTCCGTGGAACCTCCTGCCACGTCACTTCCCATTCCTACATGGACGCCTTCATCCAGAAACTTCCTGACTGGGGCTACACCGGATGCAATATTCATATTGGATTCCGGACAATGGGCAACGAAAACACCGTTTTCCTTCATCCTTGCAATCTCCCTGTCGTCGGAATAAACACAGTGGGCCATCACCGTCGGGCAGTCCGCACCGAATAATCCGAACTTATCATATGCATCACCATAGAATTCAGACCACGGGCACAACTCCTTTACCCATGATATCTCACCCGGGTTTTCTGACAAATGTGACTGTAACGGCAGACTATAGCGCATCTGTATCATCTTCAGTTTCTCCATCAGCTCATCCGTACAGCTCGGTGTAAAGCGCGGTGTCAGGATTGGTTTTGTATGCTTATACTTCTTATGCAGAACATCCTTGATCCATTCCACCGTTTCCGCCGCAGATTCCTCTGCCGATGCCTCCCTCAGATAATCCGGGCTGTTCCTGTCCATATTCACTTTTCCAACCATTGTGTCGAGTCCCGCTTCCTCGAGCATATCCATCAGAAGCAGCGTGGCCTGCCTGTGTATCGTCGCAAAAATACAGGCCCTCGTAGTTGCACTCTTCTTCAAATTCTCAACAAAGATCCCGTAAGCTTTGCGTGCATACTCCATATCACAAAACTTGGATTCCTCCGGAAATGTATTCGTCTCCAGCCATTCCAGAAGCTCCATATCCATCCCCAGTCCGCGGAATGAATACTGCGGCGCATGCACGTGCAGGTCCACCAGTCCCGGGATAATCAGCCGGTCCCCGTAATCCTCGACCGGGTATCCTCCGTATTCGAACGGCAGTGTCTTATAAATCCCCCTTACCACGCCATCCTCACACACGAGATAACTGTTCTCACATACCTCAAGTTCTTTCGCGCTCTTACTGTAGATCAAGTTTCCTTTCAAAATAAAAATAGATTCATTCATCTGCTGACGCCTCCTTCCTTACATCCCTGTGCCCACAAGTAACTACAGAGATGCCTCTGCAGATACTTATAGTCAACTATTCCGGTAGTTGGTAGAAACGTTCACCCGATTATGAACCTATATAAGTATTAGTAAAATTTGATATATTTTTTGTTAATTTTATCCTAACATTTATTAAAATTGATGTCAACCAAATTTATTTTTAAAACCGCAAGAAAGATTAAACATATCCCCCTAATTGCGGCTATAATAATAGTCTGGAAGGAGGGAATATGTATGCCAGTCCAAAATATTCAGAATATTATTTCAACAATTGATTATCTGGAGGCGCATCTAACTGATTGTCCGAATCTTGATATGGCCGCGGAAGCGCTCCACTATTCCAAATATCATCTACACCGGATGTTTACGGATACTGTGGGCCTTACTATCCACGAATATGTTTTGCGCAGGAGGCTTACGGAAGCCGCAAAGCTGCTTGTTTTTTCTGATAAACCGGTTCTTGATGTGGCGATGGCGGCAGGTTACGGCAGCCAGCAGGCATTTACTAAGATTTTTACGGCCATGTACAAGCTTCCACCAAATAAATACCGGGAAAATGAGAAGTTTTATCCCTTGCAGCTTAAATATAAATTAGAGGGGAGTTATCATATGCTGGACAACCGGGAGTTTACAGAACAGGATATTGCATTTGCTAAAGAAAAGGACATTCCCTGCTGGATGGAGCTGGTACGGCTTGTGGTCGATGGTTTTCCGAATCTGGATGAAGAAGAATATATCCATGTCCTGAGAGAAATGATCCGAAAAAGGCAGGCCCTGATTTTAAAGGATGGGGACACTGCCATCGGGATTATGATTTTTTCTGAAAACAGAGGCAGTATTGATTTCATGGGTACCCACCCTCTTTATCGGAAAAAGGGGATTCCAAAGGCATTTCTTGATAAGGTCATGGGGGAACTGCTGAAGGGGAAGGAAATTAGCATCACAACCTACCGCGAAGGCGACCGGGCAGATACAGGGCACCGCAGTGAGATTAAAGAACTCGGCTTTGCAGAGGCGGAGCTGCTTGTGGAGTATGGTTATCCAACCCAGCGTTTTGTCCTGAAATGAAGCAAAACATATGTGCCACCGTAGATTTACCGAAACCTACTTGAACTTAAAAATCAAAGACAGCAAGGAGCACTACTATGAATGAGCAACAGAAACCATCAAAAGACAAAGAGATAGCAAAAGACCCGGTCCCCTTTCCTGATGAAGTCATTCATCTGGAAGTGACCATGCAGAAACTGGATACCGCGCTTAAAAGAGCCGAAGAGGATGTCAGCCGGATTGACACGGAATACAGGGATTCCAAAAGGTATATGGCGGAATACAGAGGGGAAATCGACCCTCATGAAATGTTTCAAAACGAACTGCTTCTCAGGCAGACAGACCGTACAGGTGCCTTTGCCGTGAGTGTCCGGGACAGGCTGGCAAAGTTGAAGAAATCCCCTTATTTTGCAAGGATCGATTTTCAGGAGGAATCAAAAGAAGCCGACCGGTTATATATCGGACGTTTTACATTCAGATTTGAAGAGGAAATGCTAGTCATTGACTGGCGCGCGCCCGCTGCCGGCATGTTTTATGATTATGAACCGGGACCGGCGGGTTATGACGCACCAACGGGCAGGATTGACGGGAAACTTATCCGGAAAAGGCAGTTTAAAATCAAGGACGGCATTATGGAATACGCGCTGGAAAGTGCCTCCCATATACAGGATGACATTTTACAGCGGGAGCTTTCCCATACTTCGGATGAAAGAATGAAGTCCATCATCTCGACCATTCAGAAGGAGCAAAACCAGATTATCCGCAGTGAAAATACAGGAACAATGATTATACAGGGAGCGGCGGGTTCCGGAAAGACTTCTGTCGCCCTGCACCGGATTGCCTTCCTGCTCTATCGGTTCAGGAACCAGCTGAATTCCCAAAATGTCGCCATCATCTCCCCAAATAAAGTATTCGGAGACTATATCTCCGGCGTCATCCCTGAACTTGGGGAGGAACCGGTCTATGAGCTAAGTTTCCCGGATATTGCGGAAATCCAGCTTCAAAATACACTCCGTTTCGAGCCGGATAAGGACCCGCTGGAATCGGAAGACAGGGCGTGGGCACAGCGGGTACTGTTCAAATCTACTGCCGGTTTTGTCCGGTTGATGAATACATTTATGGAGACACTGCCCGAGAGGATATTTTCGCCTGCGGATTACACATTTGGCAGGTTTAACGCGGACAAAAGCTGGATACAGAAGCGTTTTCTGGCATACAAAGCATACCCGGTTAAACAGAGACTTGCAATGACGGCAGAGGATATCCGCAGCCATTTTGAATCCGGCAACATCATGGGAGACCCCCTGCCCGGAAAAAGACAGATTCTGAAAGCACTCACTTCCATGCTCACAGTTAAAACACCGATTTCTCTATATCAATATTTTTATAAAAGCATAGGGAAACCCGAACTCCTGTGCCTGCCGGCAAAAAAGACGCTGGAATGGGCCGATGTCTTCCCGTTCCTGTATCTGAACTCAGAATTTGAAGGGTTAAAAGAAAGTCGGAGCACAAAGCATCTGGTTATCGATGAAATGCAGGACTACACCCCCATACAGTATGCCGTGATCAACAAAATCTTCCCATGCCGGAAAACCATTCTCGGGGACTTCGGCCAGCTTCTGAATCCAAACCACTCTCACACTCTAAATGACCTGTTGGACCTTTATACAGATGCCCGATTTACAGAGCTGAAAAAAAGCTATCGTTCTACATACGAGATTATCACTTTTGCAAAGCGCATCCTAAACACGGACTCACCTGAACCGATTGAACGTCACGGAGATGCACCGGACGTTATTTACTGCGGCAGTAAAGAGGAAGAGCTTAGGGAAATTTCAAAGGCCATTCAGGATTTTTACCACAGCGGACATACATCAATGGGTATCATACTGAAAACGAACAGAGATGCCAGAGAGCTTTTTGATATGCTGCCGCCGAAACCGGAAGTTCACCTGATCACGCCGGAAAGCAGCTGTTTTCAGAACGGTGTGTCCGTCATATCTGTTCAGATGTCGAAGGGGCTGGAATTCGACGAGGTAATCATTCCTGATACAGACCAGTCCCGCTATTTCACGGACTATGACAGGAATCTCCTTTATATAGCCTGTACCCGGGCGATGCACCGGCTGACACTGCTGTACACAAAAGAGCTCTCAGCTCTGATTCCCGACAAAACCGCATAACCTGAAACACGGCAGGCGGCGCTTAAGCTCACAGAAAAGTCTGTAAACTGTAACGCCGCCTGTTTACTGTTACTGTTTTCCGCCTTGGTTTACGCAGTAACTGCCTCTGTCTGCTCATGTTGTCCTTCTGTGTTTCTTATGCTTCTTATATTCCTTCAGCTCATTACGCAGCATTTTCCGAAGCTCTTTTTTGCTCATCCCCTGTGCCGCCTTTGCATAAATCCGAAACTGTTCCTCCCCATTTTCCAGATCTGACACGATCTTTCCTGCGCTTATTCCCAGTTCCATATGGTACTTCTCAAACATATACTTCGAATAGACGTTGCTGACTTCATACCCGCGTACCTCAAGGTCTTCTGCGGCACAGCGGATCGCCGTAAGCTCCCGGTTCCCTCCCGTGACAGCCAGAAAGTACTGCCCCTTCTTATTCATAATGATCCGCCATATAATGTGTCTGACAGCATAAGGCACATTATCCTTATCGCTCTCAAAAACAAATCCCACCGCGGAATTTTCCTCATAAATCAGAGGGTACCCAATATATTCAGAAGCCGGTTTGCATAAGATTCCCTCATACTGTCCAAACAGCTTTGCATATTCCCTGCAGCTGCTCTTCGTGTCATCATAATAGACCGTGCACCAGTTCATAAATCCTCTCCCTTCATTACTCCTTTTATAATATATGAGAAGAAATATCCGCACATTCTAATATAATCACAGTTCTGTGAATAAAATATCAAGCATAACCAACGTTGAAATCTGTAATGAACCCGCATAATTATAACCGATGCAATCTATTGTTGGAAGTTCTATTATTTCAGAACACAAGTTTTTATAATTTCCAGTATTACCTCCGGTAAATAGTACAGTCTTTGCCTTTTTATAGTTTGCCTCTTGAAGCAATCTAAACACATCTTGATCGTTCCCCTCAAAATCAAATGCAATTACCATAGCCGTTTTATCCAAGCGGGCTATTTGCGTTTTAATCATATCTGTACCTGTAAGCATAACCACATTAAACCCTTCCTGCATGAAACGCAGGGCGGTTTCCTTTACAGAAAACTCAGAGCTCTCTTTTCCACAAACTAAGACTCTTTCAGAACATTTGATCTTTTTTAGAATTTGCCCCAATTTTTTATTATCAATATTACTGCATATCTCGATTAATAATTCTTGGTATACACGGCAAATTTTGTAGGTATTCTGGTTCGCAGTTTCTCCATAATTTCTAAAAGCTGCTTCATATTGATATCTTAATTCCTTATATCCATGATAGCCACACTTTTGTGCAAATCTAGAAAGTGATGCTTTTGATACATACAATTTGTTTGACACAGCTTTGGAGGAAAAATCTATTTTTTCCTGGTTATAAAGAAAGAAATCACCTATTTTTTCTTCTACTGATGTAAAGTTTTCATAATGTTCCTTAATATTCGACAGAACAGAGCTATAATAATATTCCATTTTATCACTCTTTCTATAAATATCTCATTAAAATTTCCTTGCTTTTAACCAGCTCATCATACGTACTATGATACAACTCCATCATACAAATCCCCTGATAGTTAACATCCTTTAATGCCTTACAAAAACTCCTCCAGTCAATCGTTCCGGCCCCTACTGCAAGATGTTCATCTTTTGAACCATGATTGTCATGAAGATGGAGATGTCTTAACCATTTATTGCACTTTAAAATTTCATCTGACACATTATGACTTGTGAAATGTCCATGCCCGGTATCATATACAATATAAAGATTTTTCTCATCTACATCCCTGATATAACGTTGTAATTGTTCTGCATTTTGTATTAACATATTATCCGTTAAATTTTCTGTGTAGACTAAAATATTATACTTTGCTGCAATTTGACATGCTTTTTTCATTGTCTCCACCGAAAGTTTCCACATTTTTTCATATACTTCTGTGTGTGTCTGCCTTGATCCATCCTTATGCCTTATAGAAATATGCATCAACTTTCTGCTTCCACAATGCATTATTATTTCATGTCCGTTAAATGCTTTAATATATTTACAGCAATTTTCAAACTCATCCAAAATAGCATTTTGCAATATTATATTTTCTTCCGACAGATTAAAATCAGAAATATGTACCAGTACTTTGGTTTTATACATATCAACTAATTCGAAGATTGCCTGATTATATGAAGTAGTATCAATATGCCGCATATGCTCTGAGTATGTCACCTCAATAGCCTGAAATTCATTCGTTTTAAGCAGCAGCTTTCCCAACTCCAGAATTTCATTTCTGCTATGACGCATGCTTATATTAAAACCATAATTCATTCCAAATTCAGCTCCTTAAACAATTCTGTTTTTACTGTAATAATATTGGTAAATACAATCCCTTTCATCCCAAGTTGAATTCCTTTGTCGATATTCTCTTTTTTATCGTCTATAAAGATACCTTCTCCGGGATCTAAATGATATTTTTCAAAAAGAGCTAAATATATCTTTGAATCAGGTTTATTGGAGTGAACCTCATAAGAAAATACACTGCCGTCAATAAGTTCGAAATCTTTAAACTTATCAAATATTTGTTCTTTCCATTCCTTCCCCATCGTAGATAGAATATATACTGGAATTTTATATTCTTTCAATTCTTTAAGCATCTCCCAGCTTTCATCCATATAAGTGGTAAGTTCCTCCCAATGATTGACTGTTCTTTTAATTTCCTTTATATGGCTTGGGAATCGCTTACCATATATATCAATCAATTCTTCATTGGTGTACATCCCTTTTTCATACTCTGCAAACTCTGGCTGATGGAATACTTCACTAACGAGTTGTTCCGCAGTATCTTTCTCATAAATCTGTTGTAAATACTCTCTGTGTGTCGCTTTTAAAAGAACATTTCCAATATCAAATACAACATACTTTGTTTGTGAATTATTATTCATCGTCCCCATTCTGTCGTTCCGCTTTTCCGCTCCTTATTCCATCAATCCCGGCTTTTTTTACAGTTTCTGCAAGGCTTAATAAATCCATTGTTCCTTTTGACATAAGCGCTTCTACCAGCATGGGCAGGTTTAGACCTGTTACGATTTCTGCTGCATGACTTTTCTGTGCTATCATGAACGAGGCATTAAAAGGCGTGCCGCCGAACAAGTCAACCAAAAATAAAACACCATCCTCCGAATTCAGTTCTTCAACTGCTTCTTCAAGTTTTATCTTTAGCATCTGTCCGTCCTCATTCTCAAAAAATGGCACCGCCTTAACGTTTTCTTGTTTTCCAAAAATCATTTCTGCAGAATCAAGTAATGACTGGGCTGCCTCCTTATGTGTAACTGCTATAACTCCTATACTCATTAGATTGCTCCTTCATCTAACATTTCCTACTTCCAATCCGACGTAAAGTACCCATTTTCCTGAATTTTTTCTAGGCTTTCCCAGAACATAATAGAATTTTTTATTCCCACGACCCGGTCTACATAAGGCCATCTAAAGAATTCATACGTTGCTGTCCCTTGATAACCAATGTCCTTTAAAGCCCTGATGATACTAATCCATTCTAAATTGCCGAAGCCTATAGGCAAATGTTGATCTTCCTTTCCATTATTGTCATGTAAATGTACTTCAAATAGTTTACTACCCATTCTCCTGATGGTCTCCGGTATATCCACATGATCAAGATTGGCATGCCCACTGTCCAAGCAATAACCGACATTGTCTAAGGCAACTCCTTCAACCAGGCCAATTAATTCTTCTACATTGCTATAAAAACGACCCTGGAATAAATTTTCAACAGCTATTTTTATATCATATTTGGCTGCTAATTTTCCAAAATGGCGAAGATTCTCAATTAGCATGGCATGAGTTTTTTCTCTCCCCCATTTATCAACAGCTTTTTGATGAGCTATTTTGTTGCATTTAAAGCCCCCTTCACCATATGTTCCCGGATGAACCACAATACTGCCTGGTTTACAATCCGCAAAAATCTTCAGTGTTCTTTCCATATAAAATCTTACTTTATTTTGTGATTCGTCATAACAATCCAGTACTGATCCGACAAAATGAAACGATGACATTTTGATATCCATTTCTTTCATTCGCCGCGATAATATTTTTGCAAATAGGATATCGTCTTCATCAGACTGCGGATAAACGTCGTCATTGCACCATGTATTAAAATATTTAATTCCAAGTGATTTCATTAATGTAAATGCTTCTAATGCCCGTTTTTCAGAAAACATTTTATTTCCATTTACTTCTTCTTTAAAATCAAAATGTAATGAGATATCAAATTGTGTTTTCATAGGGCCACCTACAATAGATCTTTAATTTTTTTCGCTTTATCTTCAGGCGCCATCTGCACAGTTATATCTACCCCTCTGCTTAACAATTCTTTAAAAATTTCTTCTTCCTCCTGTGTAATACTAATAGAAGAGGTTATTACCCTTGTATTATCACGCGTAGCCATGTTACCAACATTAATTGCCTTAATATCAATACCATTATCCATAAGGTATTTTAAGTAATACGGCGTTTTAACTAACAGGAGGACCCTCTGATTTGCATATTTGCCCGTTTTGATATTTTCAAGTGCTTTCTCCTTGGCTAACAATGATGTGGCTACTCCGGCCGGTGCCACCATGCGGAGCAGCTCTTTCTGCATATCATCAACAGCAACCTCATCATCTATCACCATGATTCTGGATGCCTGTAAATAGCCTGTCCAGAATCCCGCAACCTGTCCGTGAATAAGTCTTGTATCAATTCTAATGTGCACAAAACCTTTTAACTCCATTCTTTTATCCCTCTCTTTTTTGGTATAATCTGTTTTCTATGAAACCTGCTTATTTTGAAAGCTATCCCATAATGTTTAATGCATTCAAAATCACGCATAGAGCCATAACAATGAAAATAACACGTGTAGAATTCATATTTTTACGCCCCAGCAGCCAATAAACAAAACAGACAATACCAACAGGAATGATGTTCGGCATCATTGGATCAAATATTTGTTCTTGAATATTAATAACATTTTCTCCAATCTGGGGCTGCAAAGTAACTGTTGCTTTTATTACTGAGGGGACTAATGCTCCAACTACAGTTATCCCCAGAATAGTAGCTGCATTTGTGATTTTCTTTAACGCTCCGCTAACTGTAGATACTGCTTTCTTTCCATGCGCATATGCTAAATGTGTAAACCATCTTGCAAACCCTAATTTTACAAATCCAGCCAACAGCCACAGAATAACCCCGATGGGGTTTCCTTCCAAAGCCATGTATGTAGCAATGGAACCAAGAATTGTATTAATAGTGACAGAAAAAAATGTGTCTCCGATACCCGCCAAAGGACCCATGAGTCCCGTTTTTAGTGCCGGAATCATATCCTTGGCTTTGTATCCCTGCTCTGCTTCAACTGCCATGTCAGCACCAATAACAAAACCTCCGGTCGTAACGTTCGTGTTGTAGTACTGTGAATGCAGCTTAACCATTTCTTTTAATTCAGCAGGATCCTTGTAATTTTTCTTTAAGAATGGCAGCATTGTACAGCAATATCCCAATCCCTGCATTGTCTCATAGTTCCATCCTGCCTGTGATCTCGTTATCCATCGAAACCAGGCTCTGTCAATATCCTTTTTTGTGATTTCAATTTCTTCCTGAGGCCGATTATTATCATTTGTATTATTCATCTTCATTACCTCCTGCATTCGCCTGAACTACTGCCGGCTCCCTTTCTGAATCCCTCTGATAAGTAACTACTGCTATTACAATTCCGATCAAAGCTACCCCCAACATTGGCATGTTTACATAAGAGAATAATACAAATCCCAAAATTAAATATGGAAAATATTTCTTCACTGGCATAAATTTAAGCAGCATCGATATACCTACTGCCGGTAAAACTACTCCTGCAAATTTAAGTCCGGAGAGCAGCCAGTCCGGCGATACATCCAAAATGGCCTGTACAAATGAAGAGCCAAAGGTAAGGGCCAGAAAAACAGGAAGCCCACGGGATGCCCCCCAGCCGATCATACCGCAAAAATTGTATCTGTCTAATAGATGATATTGCTCTTTCTCAATCGCTGCCTGAGCTTTCTTATTCCAGAAGATATTTACTGTCCTCGCTATGATATCCAGCTGTGTCAGCAAAAGACCAATAGGAACTCCCAGGCCAATTGCAAAGTCAACATCTTTTCCAGCCACAATCGCCAGTGGAGTGGCAATAAGTGCTGCTGAAGTATAATCAGGAATCGTGGCCCCGCCAAAATTACTGACACCTAAAATCATCAATTGGAGTGTGGCCCCAATAATCAGCCCTGTTCCAAGATCCCCCATGACAAGGCCTGCAAAAGCGCCTGCCATCATAGGTTTATTCAATTCAAATTTCGTATTCAGTCCATCATATATACCAATGATAGAATACAAAGTTAATAATATAATTTGCCAAACCTGAATATGCATAAATTCCTCCTACTCTTCCTTTTTGAATCCTTCATAATTTGAATTCTTCAATTTTTAAACGACATTTTTATCCGCCCCTGCATACGAAACTCTGCATATGAAAACTTGACAAATGTATCAAAAAGTGCTACATTTTGCTCTATAGCTATAAGTAAATAGTGTTTCCTGCTTATTGAGTCTTATAGCTGTACAGTTGGGCGGATCTGTTCCCAAACCTTTTCTTATCGGAAATAAAGATGTTATCTCTAAGGTGTTCATCCATGGGCCAACATGGTACTACAATTTTTAGAATAGTATAAGTGATTAATCTACATCTTTTATAATGGTTACCAGAGGGCTTAAGAATCCGCCCAGTCTTTCATTTTTTATCCAATAGAAGTGTAAACATCCCTTATCATTTTCAAACGATGCTTTAAATCTTTCTTGATTATTCCTAAAAATAAGATATCAACAATTGAGAAAAATGCTATTCTGGAACTCATTGCCGCGGTTCTGAATATAGTTTCATTAGAGATTATCTCCAGCGTTAAACCAGCAAGCTTTCCCATCGTACTTTTTACATTTTTAGTTACTAGAATTATTTTTGCATTATTTTTTTTAGCATTCTGTAATATCCTGACTATTTCCTTGGTTTCCCCGCTAAAAGAAAACACAATGAATAGTGCTTGTTTGTCTGCTGACAAGGATGCTGCTTCTACCGACTCCAAATCTTGATACCATAATACAGGTAATCCCAGCTTCATCAGTTTACTAGATAAATCTTGTGCAGGCAGGGTTGATGAACCTTTTCCACAAATGTAAATTCTTGGTGAACTATCTATCCATTCGATTGCCTGATTAAACGAGTCTAAATCCATGATGTCGAAAGATTTTGTCAAGGCAGATATAGATTCGGATACAATTGCTTTTGCCACATCCTCCAGTGGTGCCTCCAATGATATATCATCGTGGGTTAACGGAAGAATATTTTCATCTCTTACAAAAGATTGGCTCAACTGAATTTTGAAATCCATAAATCCGTTGAATCCGCATTTCTTAACAAATTTTATAATCGTAGATTGACCAACACCCAATTCTTCTGCTACTTCTGTCGAACTCATCTGAGAGAAATTGTGCCCCTTATTTAAAATATATGTTGCAATTTTCTTCTCTGTCTGAGTAAATTCTGAGTCTTTTCTTGATAATTCTTTTCTAATATCAATACCCATCTTTTTTTCCTTCCTAATGCTTGTTTAGAATATAATATCCTCCTTTCTTTTAATTTGGAATATTTTATTCTTCCGTTGTTTAAAGAATAGCACATGTTATACAAATTGTAAATAAATAATTTTATATTTTCTTGTATCCTAATGTTAATTTTTTAAATAAATACAGCCCTATTTCACTTTATATGCAAAATAGGGCTGTATAGCTTGTATTTACTTTAATAAATATTTCTTAATATTGAATTTCAAAACGTCCATTTTACTAATACAATACATTAATCGAATTCAAATACTCAGCAATTCGATCTTCATTAATGTTAATTATCAATTCCTCTGGAAATTTTATATCCTCGAGCATTGCAAAGGCATTATCGCATGATCCCACATCGTATTGGGAATGTGCGTCTGAATTCACCATGATTCTGAACCCATATTTTTTACACAATTTAGCTATTGTAATGCAATTGCTAATTGATTTTTTTCTGCATTTAAATGTATGGTCATTAATTTCAAAAACCTTTTTTGCTTCTCCTAATACGGGGACCACCTTTTCATAATCAAATGCAAAATTTTCAGTTCCGGCATGGCCAATAATGTTAATGTAAGGGTTTTTGGCTAATTGCAGATACGACTCTGTATGCTGCTGTACAGTTCCGGGCCTGGTACATGATGTATGATAGGATGCAATAACTATATCTAGTTTTTTTAACGTTTCTACAGGCATGTCTACTTCGCCTTTGAAATTCATTATATTTGCTTCAACTCCTGTTAAGACTCTAACCCCGTCCACAACTTTAGGCAGTGAAGGTAAATTTTCAAAATAGCTAAGACTGGGGGAATCCTCAGTCCCAATTGCATGGTCAGTGATTGCCAGGGCCTTTAGCCCTTTCACTTTTGCTGCCTCAATATTTTCACCAATGGTACTATATGCATGAACAGATGCTAAACTATGGCAGTGAAAATCTCCAACTAACGTGTGTATTTTTTTGATGTATGACATATTTTTCCCTCTCTTTTTCTGATACTATTTATATTGATTTTAAGTATATGTGCCTAAAAGATTATTTCAATAGTATTCTCAGAGACTGGTTCCTGTTTCACAAAAACCTTCAAAGGGTAATATATATCTTTCAAAATACTAAAAAAATGAAACTCGTTTCAGTATACACAAGCCTCACGCCAAAATATGCCGTGGAACCATCCACGGCATTCGTAAATTTTAATATTTTGACTATGTCTAGTATATCCTCTTCCTTTCTTCCAGACGTCGCTTAGCCTTTCCCAAACCCACAGTTGGGATATGTACAGGTCTCGCAGTTCAGGCACAGACCGCCCTGTCCCAGTACGGTAAAGTCCCCGATCCCCAGACGTTCTCCTGCCACGATTCTTGGCAGGACCAGATCGAATATCGTCCGTCTTGCGTACATGACACAGCCCGGCAGTCCCATCACCGGGACTTCTCCCGCGTATGCCAGCATGAACATCGCCCCCGGCAGGACCGGTGCGCCATATGTAATCACTTCGTCGGCTGCATTGCGTATGGAAAGAGGCGTCCTGTCATCCGGGTCAACGCTCATCCCACCTGTACAGACTACCATATCCACGTCCTGTTCCAGCCAGTTTTTAATCGCTCCTGTCACCATATCCGAGTCATCATTACATACAGTATTCCCAAGCACCTCCACGCCGCATTCTTCCAGTTTTTCAACCACGACCGGTGTAAAACTGTCCTGAATCCGTCCGTGATATACTTCACTTCCGGTTGTTACAATTCCCGCCTTCATCTTCTTGAAAGGCAGGATCTGGAATACCGGTGTTTCACCGCAGGATTCTTTCACCCGGTTCATCTTTTCTTCTTCGATGACCAGAGGAACAACCCGCATACCTGCGATCTTATCGCCCTTCTTAACCGCAAAATTCCCGTGGCGGGAGGCAATCACGATCTGGCCCATTGCATTGAGCATATTTAATTTTTCCCGGTCTACCTTCAGCAGCCCGTCACAGGCAGCCTTCAGGTCAATCTTCCCTTCTTTTGCCTCGGAAGGTTCCATATAATCGCCCTGACACACCTGGCGCAGTACCTCCGCCGCGTCGTTTTCGTGGAGCATCCCTTCCTGCTTTTCCCATACATAAAGATTTTCTTTTCCCACAGAAAGCAGGACCGGGATATCTTCCTTCGTTACGACATGTCCTTTTCTGAATACCGCATCTTTTGTCACACCGCGGATGATCTGCGTGATGTCATGACACAGCACGCAGCCTTCCGCTTCTTCCGTTCTGATCAGCTTCATAAGATAAGTCTCCTTCTATTTTCAATCTGCCAGTGCTATTTGCTCCAGATCATTCAGCCAGACTGCCGCACACGCGTCACTCGGCATTCTCCAGTCCCCCCTCGGTGAGAGTGCAACCGTACCTACTTTCGGGCCGTCAGGCAGGCAGGAACGCTTGAACTGCTGTGAGAAAAATCTTCTGCAGAAGATCTCCAGCCACTTTAATATGGCTGCCTTATCATAGCTGCCCTCAAAAGTCTCCTCCGCCAGTCTGAATATCTTACTCGGCTCATAGCCGAATCGTACCATGTAGTAAAGGAAGAAGTCATGAAGCTCATAAGGTCCCACCAAATCCTCCGTCTTCTGTGCAATATTGCCGTCCTTAGGGGGCAGAAGTTCGGGGCTGACCGGGGTATCCAGCACATCATAGAGCACTGCTTTCAGCTGCTCGTCCGGCGTCACATCGGCCGCATACTTTACAAGATGCCGCACAAGCGTCTTCGGAACCGATGCATTGACTCCGTACATGGACATATGGTCTCCATTGTAAGTCGCCCATCCCAAAGCAAGCTCAGACATATCGCCCGTACCAATGACCATACCGCCCCTCTCATTTGCAATATCCATTAATACCTGTGTCCTTTCTCTTGCCTGAGAATTTTCATAGGTCACACTGTGGTCCCCAGGGTCATGCCCGATGTCTCTGAAATGTACGCTGACCGCATCTGCAATCCGCACCTCCATGAGTTCTGCCCCGAGCTGTACCGCCATTTTGCACGCGTTCTGATAGGTCCTGTCTGTTGTCCCGAAACATGGCATCGTAACAGCAGTAATGTCTTTCTTGTCACGTCCAAGCATTTCGAACGCACGCGCCGTCACAATCAGCGCAAGCGTGGAATCCAGCCCTCCTGAAATACCGACTACCGCACTCTTGGCGTGGGTATGGGCAATCCTCTTCTTCAGTCCCATTGCCTGAATCGTCAGGATTTCCTCACACCTTCTTGCTCTCTCTTCCTCATTTGCCGGAACGAACGGCTGCTTTGGGAAATGTCTTGTCAGCACAGTTTTTTCCCGCTCAATATAAAACGGAACGCGGATTAACTTTCTATCCTCTGACGTTTTAAATGTCGTATTTTTACGCCTTTCGCCTAGCAGACGATATATATCAATTTCGGAGTAAATAATATCGTTTCTGAAGCGCTTTGCCTCACTCAGTACAGCGCCGTTTTCCGTAATCAGGTTATGCCCGCCGAAAACAAGGTCAGTTGTAGATTCGCCTTCCCCTGCGTTGGCATATACATATCCTGCGATGAGCCGCGCAGACTGTCCCGCAATCAGCTCACGGCGGTACCTGTCTTTTCCGATCGTTTCGTCGCTCGCGGAACAGTTGACAATCACAGTTGCCCCTTCCATCGCCGCCTGAATACTCGGCGGAATCGGTGACCAGACATCCTCACAGATTTCAGCGGAAACGATCAGTTCTTCCATTGAAGATGCCTGAAACAAAATCTGGGGACCGAACGGGACCCGTTTTCCTTCAAATAAAATCTCACGGGCCTTTTCCGGGCCGGGCGTGAACTGGCGCATCTCATAGAATTCCGCATAATTTGGCAGGAATGTCTTTGTCGTCAGTCCCAGAATCTCCCCGCGGTTCAGCGCCGCCGCCACATTATAGAGTTCACCGTCAACAGAAAGCGGAACCCCGACAAACGCCAGAATATCCTTATCCGCTGTGAAATCCGCTATTTTCAGAAGAGCGGCCCTTGCATCGCGCAGCAGCACATCCTGCGTAAACAAATCCCCGCATGTGTACCCTGTGACACACAATTCCGGGAACACCACGATCTTCGCCTTTTCCCCTGCGGCTGCTTCGATTGCCTCACAGATTTTCTCCGTATTATATTTGACATCCGCTACCCGGATATCCGGTGTCGCTGCCGCTGCTTTTACAAATCCCTGATTCATTTCCTACCTCCTGGTTCAATAACCTCTATCTGCTCTTTTTCAAAAGTTCTTTCAGCTCATCCACTGTATAATTGTAGGCAGTATTGCAAAAATGACATTTCACTTCAATGTCCTCGCCGTCATCAATCATAGACTGGATATCCTTTTTCCCAATACTGATGATCGCCTTTTCAATCCGTTCCTTTGAACAATTACAGGAAAACTGTGCAGGCAGTGTATCCACAACCTCAACATTCAGCCCTTCCAGCACCTGTTCAAGCATCTCCTCCGGAGTATGCCCGTTGTCGAGCATTGCCGTCACAGACTGGATATTCTGGATATTTTTCTCCAGCCTGTCCAGTACCTCATCCTCTATAAACGGCATGACCTGAACGATGAATCCGCCCGCACATCTCACCGTATTATCCTTTTCCATCAGTACACCGAGCCCTACCGAAGACGGGACCTGCTCGGATGTTGCAAAATAATAAGTCAGGTCTTCTGCGATTTCCCCTGTCTGGAGGATCGTCTGTCCGGAGTAAGGCTCCTTTAATCCCATGTCTTTAATAACATTCAAAAAACCTGGCCCCAGCGCGCCTCCCACATCCAGCTTGCCGTTCTTTGCAGGAAGCATCACATCGGGATTATTCACATATCCCTTGACACTTCCCTGACTGTCAGCAGTGACCGTCAGCCCCCCGATCGGTCCGCCGCACTGCACCTGAAGTGTCAGTACATCAGTCGGGTTTTTCATCATGCTTCCCATCATCACACCGCCTGTCAAAAGACGTCCCAATGCCGCCGTCGCTACCGGGCTTGTATTATGGTGCCGCCTTGCCTGCTCCACCAGCTCCGTCGTCGATGCTGCAAATGCACGGATCTGTGTATTCGCAGCGGTTGCCCTTACAATATAGTCTGCCATTATTCTTCTCCTTTTCCTGCAATAATATAGATTCTTTCACTTGTTTCAGATGGTGCTTCTCTGGTAAATGCATCATATGCAGCCAGAAAACGCAGGCCTGCTGCTGACAGCAGTTCTTTCATCTCTTCCAGTGTATAGCTTCTCTGATAATGAGTTTCCTGATAACGCCGGTAAATCTCACTGCCGCCTTTTGACAGCTCCTCATCCCGGATAAACAGGCTCAGTTCATACTCATTGATGCGCTCCTCTTCATAATAATAGTTGTCCCAGATAAAACTGCATTCTTCCCTGCTTTCCGCGATTGTCTGGTCCCCAAGGATCTCTCTGTATTTATATTCTGTGTTAAAATCAAAAATAAAAACCCCGTCCGGATCAAGATAATTATCCGCCCAGTAAAAAACCTGCTTTAGTTCCTCAGGTTCTGTTATATAATTCAGCGAATCGCAGATGCTCACAATCGCACGCACAGTCCCGTACAATTCAAATTCACGCATATCCTGCTCAAGATACAGAATATCATGCCCGGATTCCACTCTTTTTTCCATCGCAATCTCGAGCATGTCCTCAGAATTGTCCACCCCGATCATATCATATCCGCGACCGGCAAGATATTCCGTCATCGTTCCCGTACCGCACCCCAAGTCCAGCACAAGTCCGTCACATATGCCATATTCTTTCAACAGTCCATACAGATAGTCACCCCATTCATCATATGGCACGTTGTCCATAAACAGGTCGTAGACAGAAGCGAAAGTACCGTAGGCGTTAGATTTATAAGTATTTATCATTATAGAAACCTTCCTTTACTACAGATTTTGTTTTCTATTTATCTTTTATATGATCTTGATTCATTATCGCTATCCGCTTCGCGTCCGCACATTCTGGTATGTCGCCCTACAATGTGCTTAACGTGTTCACTAGTGCTTTTTTGTCTCGTAGACAATTATAAAACAGCGTCAGCACATTGTCCACTATTTAATTTTGGGGAAGCTGTAACTTCAGTACTATATGCCTCTGTCTTCGTCATGCTCTCACTGTCAGTTCGAAAGATCACAATTACGAGAATAATCCTACTGGTTTTAGCTGTAAGACTGTTGCTTTTTATGACGACATTTACTATAATCAAAGTATCATATAAAGGGGGACTTCATCCATGAAGAAAAAATTATGTATCGTAATGCTTTCCTTATGTCTGGCTTCCAGCTTTACAGCTTGTGGCTCTAAGGAAGAACCGGCGAAACCAGCGGAGACAGAAAGCCCGAAAACAGAAGAATCTGAGATGGAAACACCGGCTGAAACGCCTGTTGAAAAACCGGCGGAGGACGAAATCCAGAACGTGGATAACCCGATAGACCTTATCAGTACCGGAATGACATATGAAGAAGTAGTTAAGGCTTTCGGGGTAGAGGGCGGGAAAATGTCAGAAACTACCGTATCAGGTTCCACAGTTACTCAATGGTTTTGGAATTACGCCGACGGAAGCGGCTACATAGCCGTAACCACACAGGACGGCATTGTTACAGCAAAGAACGACGTAAGGATTAATACAACCACCTCAAATATTACTTTAGACATCTTCAACCAGATTACTACCGGGATGACTTACGAAGAAGTGAAAAATCTAATAGGAAGTGACGGTACTCTAACGACTGATACCAATATTGGCGGCGTACAGTCCACAATGTATATGTGGAAAGCTGCTGACGGTATAGGAATAGCTTCTATCATGTTCCAGAATGACGCCGTAGTATCAGCCAGCCAGACTGGACTCAAATAATAGCCCCCCCCAGAGCGTCATGTTCTGGGGGTATTTCTATTCATGTCAATAGTATATCCCCCAATTTTTTCTTGACACATCCCGCTCTTTGCTCTACAATGAGTACGAATAGAATCATTTCGGTAGGTGAGGCTACCACAGGGATTGGGATTTTCCTTAAGATTGCTGCCGCGAGATTGTGGAGACACAACAAGTTGGTTAGCAGGCTATGTCGTGAAGGCATAACCTAATGCAATTGATATGCCCTGTGATGCTAAAGCTTGAACGGTGAGTAATTTTTTTGGAGTGCATATTTAGCTCCGTCATTGTTCAGGCAGTGACGGAGCTTTTTTAACTCTTTTTTTAATCAGTAGAAAGGTGGTGAGGTTATGGACGCTGGCGCCAGTTATCATTCGCAGAAACTAATAGAATTGAATACAGATTGGAGATGTAATAATGATGGACAAAAATATTTTTGTAGAACTCCTTATCCAGCACCAGTTCAAGGCTGTGAGGAGTATTTTGGATGTCATGAACGAAGTGGACATAGCCTCCCTTCTTTCAGAATTAGATGACAAAGAGCTGGCACTCGCATTCCGCCTGATTTCCAAAGATAAGGCAGCGGAAGTTTTCGCTAACATGAATAATTCCATGCAGACTTATCTTGTGGAAATGTTTACAGAAAAGGAACTGCGGGAGCTGCTGGACGATTTATATATGGATGATACTGTGGACCTGCTGGAGGAACTCCCGGCAAATTTGGTTACCCGTATTCTGGATACGGTCAGCCAGTCAGAGAGAAATATGATCAACCTTCTCTTAAATTACCCGGACGACAGCGCAGGAAGTATCATGACAACAGAATACGTGGGTCTGAGACAGTCAATGACTGTTGATGAATCGATGGCCCATATTAAGAGAACCGGGATCCACAAGGAAACCATTTATACCTGTTATGTAACAGATAAAAGAAAACTGATCGGAATCGTCACTGCAAAAGAACTGATGACCTCCGATGACAATGCCGTGATCAGCGACCTGATGGAAACAGAGATCATTTCCGTCAGCACGCATACAGATAAGGAAGAAGTTGCACAGCTTTTCAGAAAGTATGACCTGCTGGCAATTCCCGTTCTGGATGCAGAGGGATTGATGGTCGGAATCGTTACCTTCGACGATGCAATGGACGTTATGGTAGAAGAGGCAACTGAAGATATCACAAAGATGGCCGCTATGAGCCCGAGTGAGCAGAGTTACTTTGAGACATCCGTGTTCAGCCACGCAAAACACCGTATTGCATGGCTGCTTGTCCTGATGTTCTCCGCGACACTCACAGGAACCATCATCACGAAGTACGAGGATGCGTTCGCCGCGATTCCCCTGCTTGTATCATTTATCCCCATGCTGATGGACACCGGCGGTAACTGCGGTTCCCAGAGTTCAACACTGATTATCCGCGGTATCGCGCTGAACGAAATCCAGTTCCGGGATATTTTCCGCGTCATGTTTAAGGAATTCCGCGTCTCGATTATAGTCGGAGTCGTACTGGCGCTGGCTAACGGAGTGCGTATCCTGATTATGTACCACGATGTGTCACTGGCACTGGTCATTGGATTGTCCCTTTCTGTGACAATCGTTATATCAAAACTGATCGGCTGCATGCTGCCGCTCCTTGCAAAAAAGGTAAATCTGGACCCGGCCATCATGGCAGCACCGCTGATTACTACGATGGTAGATACTTGTTCTATACTTGTATACTTTAACATTGCGACACATGTATTTGCTTTATGAACCAATACACTTTCCGGCAGGAAAAAACGGCTGGCGCAAAAGAATTTTTCATTCCTTTGCACCAGCCAATTTTATTTTCGATATTTTCTATTCAATTACTCTGATCCATCCCTCAGGTGCCTCGATATGCCCCATCTGGATTCCGGTCAGGGTATCGTACAACTTCTGGATCGTCGGTCCCATCTTTTCCATGCCGCTTGGCAGGCAGATTTCCTTGCCGCGGTCTACAATCTTGCCGACCGGTGAGATGACAGCAGCCGTTCCACACAATCCGCATTCGGCAAAATCCTTCACCTCTTCCAGATATACGTCTCTCTCTTCCACTTCCAGTCCCAGATAGTGTTCTGCCACATAAAGCAGGGAACGTCTTGTAATGGAAGGAAGGATCGTGTCAGAATGAGGTGTTACAACTTTATTATCCTTTGTTATAAAGATAAAGTTCGCCCCTCCTGTCTCTTCTACTTTTGTTCTCGTTGCTGAATCGAGGTACATATTCTCATCAAATCCATTGGCATGTGCTGTTACGATAGCATGAAGGCTCATTGCATAGTTAAGGCCTGCCTTGATATGCCCTGTTCCTCTCGGCGCTGCCCTGTCGAAATCTGATACGCAGAGAGTCAGAGGCTTTACACCGCCCTTGAAGTACGGGCCCACCGGTGTTGCAAATACACGGAACTGGTACTCATCTGCCGGTTTTACTCCAATGACCGGATTGATTCCAAACATATATGGCCTAATATATAAAGTCGCTCCTGATCCATATGGCGGCACATAGGCTGCATTGGCTCTGACAACCTGCTCCACAGCCTCCACAAAACGGTCAGCCGGGAAAGACGGCATCTCGAGTCTCTTTGCAGAATCAACCATACGCTGGGCATTCAGGTCCGGGCGGAATGTGACGATACGTCCGTCCTCTGTCGTATATGCCTTTAACCCTTCAAAAATCGTCTGTGCGTACTGGAGCACGCCTGCACACTCACTCATCGTAATGTTGGCATCCTCTGTCAGTCCGCCTTCATCCCATTTACCATCTTTAAAATTGGAAACATATCTCTTGTCTGTTGTGATGTATCCAAACCCCAGATTCTCCCAGTCAATGTTTTTCTTATCCATCCGTATCTCCTCCATTCCTCTGCTTTCATGCAGTCCAAAACTGTCTTTGTGCCAATTATAATACTTTCATTTGCAAAATTCAAGAGTGCGCTCTGTTTTTTATTCCTTTTCACGCCTTATAAATTATCAAACACACTCTAACGTTCCATCATGCTGATTGATTCGATTCCAACGCTTCCCCCGCGTACTACTTCTATATTCTTAAACTCTTCTTTCATCAGCTTGATGACCGCATCATTCTTCGTTGCAGTCTGCACAAATTCCAGAAGAAGGCTGTCTTTTCCATAATCTATGACCCTTGCCTTGAAAGTCTCGGCGATCTGGAACAGCTCCACTTTATCTTCCTGCGTGCACTTTCTGACTTTGACATACAGGATTTCCTTCATCCTCACAAATATATCAGTAAAATCAATCACCTTTATGACTTCCACCAGACGGTTCAGCTGCTTTTTAATCTGTTCAAATGTCTCATCGTCACTAACCGTTGCTATGGTCATCCTTGAAATCGTCGGATCTTCCGTCGTACCTACTGTCAGACTGTCCAGGTTATATGACTTTCCGGAAAACAGTCCTGATATTTTAGACAGCACGCCCACCTGGTTCTCTACATATAATGAAATCCATCTCTTTTTTAAGTTATTATCCATACTCTTCTCTCCTTTCGCGGGCAGAAAGCAGCTTTTCCTTCCTGCCCCGCCATTTACGTTTAGCAGTCCATGATCATCTCTTCCAGTGTACCGCCCGGCTGGATCATCGGATATACCATCTCTTCCGGGTCAATGATAAATTCAATCAAAGTCGGAACTTTCGTATTCTTCTTTGCTTCCTCAAAAGCAGCCGCAATTTCCTCTTTCTTCGTTACCCGGATGCCTTTTGCCCCGTAGCTCTCTGCCAGTTTTACAAAATCCGGCGTGTACTCCGGCATCTCCTGTCCTTCTGTCCTGCGGAACAGTGCTCCGGAACGCAGATTTGTCATTCCATATCTTTTGCCATAAAATAGTTTCTGCCACTGACGTACCATGCCGAGATATGTGTTATTAAATACACAGAGCACCATCGGAAGTTCTTCCAGTACTGCCGTTGCAAATTCCTGAATATTCATCTGCATTCCGCCGTCGCCGGAGATTGCAATGACCGGTGTATCCGGATTACCCAGTTTCGCCCCGATTGCTCCCGGGAAACCGTATCCCATTGTACCGAGACCGCCGGACATAATGATTTTTTTCTTAGCCGTAATCTCCACATACTGCGCCGCAAACATCTGGTGCTGCCCTACATCTGTTACTACGATTGCCTCGTCAAACTGGCGGTTCAGTTCATCTATGATATCCTTCGGGCCCATCTGTGCATGCTTTTTCATGGTCAGGGGATGTTCTTCCTGCCATGAATCAATTACTTTCAGCCATTCCCCTGTATCGCATGGTTCAACATACTCCTGCATTTTTAAAACTGCTTCTTTCGCATCGGCAACGATTGGAATATCAACATGGATGTTTCTGGATATCGCCGCCGTGTCTATATCGATATGTACGATTTGTGCCTTCGGGGCAAATGCATGCAGTTTGCCTGTGATCCTGTCATTAAATCTGGTGCCGATAGAAAACAAAAGGTCGCATTCGCTGACAGCCATATTCGCCGCATATGCACCGTGCATACCGAGATTTCCGATATAAAGAGGATGATTTGTCGGGATGGCGCCTCTTCCCATTACTGTTGTGATAACCGGTATATTTGTCTTCTCCGCAACCTCGGTAAAAATATCGTTGGCATGTGCGATGTTCACTCCCCCGCCCGCAAGGAACAGCGGGCGCTCTGCTTTATTCAGCATCTTGATCGCTTTTTTCAGCTGGCCGATATGAACACTTGTGTTCGGCTTATAGCCGCGGATATTCACATCTGCCGGATATTCCGGGCTTCCCAGCTCTGACATAACATCTTTGGGCAGGTCAATCAGTACAGGCCCCGGCTTGCCTGTTCTTGCGATATAAAAGGCTTCTTTGATGATTCGTCCGAGGTCTTCTCTATTCCGTACTGTCACACCGTATTTTGTAATGCTTCTTGTAATCCCTACAATATCTACTTCCTGAAATGCATCGTTTCCAATCAGATGCCTTGCCACCTGGCCGGTAAAACATACAAGCGGAACGCTGTCATAGTTCGCGGTTGCGAGCCCTGTCACAAGGTTTGTCGCTCCCGGTCCGCTCGTTACCAGACAAACGCCGACTTTCCCCGTCGTCCTCGCGTAAGCATCTGCCTCATGCACAAGCGCCTGCTCATGTCTCGGAAGGATCACCCGGATATCACTCTGCTTATACAATTCATCACTGATATCGATTGTACAAGCTCCCGGATAACCGAAGAGTGTGTCCACTCCCTCCTCTTTCAATGCCTTCACCAACAATTTGTTACCTGAAATCTGTCTCATACATATACCTCCTTTAACTTCCCCAGTGGTTTTCTTTCCAGAGGCCCTGAATAATCCCCTGTAAGCTAAAATAGAGTTTCGCTTGCGAAACTCGCGCCTGCGGCGGTCGCACTGCGACATCTACAGCTTACGCCGCAGTGCGCATCCCGCCGGGAAGACTTTTTATTTCATAGGACGTACTTCCCTATGAAATAAAAAGCCCTAAGCTATAATTAGCTTAGGGCGAATCTGCAATCCGTGTTACCACCTAACTTCAGAGAGTCTTCTCTCTGCACTCTGCCAGTACGGGAACTTCTTCCGATACTGCTTCCCTGTAACGTAGGAACTACGTTGGAGCCTACTTAGGATTCTTCCTGTTCGGTCCACTGCTCAGAGGCTACTTCCATAATCCCTTCACGAAGGCTTCCACCTGCCGCCTTCTCTCTTGGCATCTGAGAATTATGTACTCCTCCCCGTCTTAGCATTTCACCAGTTATGTTTTCATAAAAGTTAGTTTTAATTATAATGTGTGTATTTAACTTTGTCAATGCCGGATTCTTGATGTTTCTTATCTTTTATCAAAATGAACAGTAACAAACAATACTTCTATGCCACAAAATACTGCCCAGCTGCAAGAAGATACACCGCCAGATAGTACAGCACAAGCAGGACCGCGCTGTATGCACGCCGGCGTTTTCCACTCAAATGGCTCCATCCAAGGATCGTGTCCGAAACAACAAAGCAGACGCCCCCGATCCCGGTCAGCACGGCAGGAAGAGCAAAATGCTGTATGCCAAGTGACACCGCCATTGCTGCCATCACACAGAGCAGGGCCGCATAGGCCAGCCCCGGAACCAGCAGGTTCTCAAGGTCTTTTAAATAACGCCTCACGGCCACAAACATCATACCGTAAAGAATCACAAAACATCCGGCCACATACCACGATGCCGCACCCATGTATAAAAATCCTGTAATTACACAGATATGGCCGATACCAAAGGAAGCCACTCCTGTGAGGAACCAGATTTCCAGAAGGACATCGGCCGCCATATAAAAGACCACGCCTGCAAAAATCCACCAGGCTGAAACTTCCTCCGTCACCGCCGCACGGTACAGTGCAAGCAGCACAGGCATAAAGGTGGCGAGTGCCTTGAATACAAGCGGCTTCCTGCTTCCGCTTTCCTTCCAGAAAAAGTAAATCAACCCGAAACCGGCCATCAGGACCGCAGCTGCAGCTAACATGAGTTTCCCTCCCTAAGCAGATTACTGGTTACTGTTCAAATGATGCTGTGCATCCCCGCAGGGCGTGCACAGTAACGTTTATTTTTTGCGCAGGGCACCGCTCTTAACCCCACCGGCGATCGTATAGACAAGCAGGGCACCCATGTTTACAATCACGACACTCGCTCCTGCCGGAGTCGCGCACAGGTAGGAAATAGATATCCCGACAAACAAACAGATCACCGACACTATTGCAGAGTTTATTATGACACTTTTAAATGTCTTGCACACTCTCATGGACGTCAGTGCCGGGAAGATGATCAGGCTGGAAATCAGCAATGCCCCCATCATGCGCATTCCCAGCACAATCGTGACTGCTGTTAGAACCGCGATCAGAGTATTATACAGATTCGCCTTTACACCGGTCGCCTGTGCAAATGTCTCGTCAAAAGTAATCGCAAATATTTTGTTATAAAAGATCACATACAGAATCAATACGGCAGCTGAAAGTGCGATACTCAGCTCCACATCCCCGCTGCTCATTGCGAGTATACTGCCGAACATATAATTGTAAACATCCGTATTCATCCCGGTTGTCATGGAAATCACCATGACCCCCACGGCCAGCGCTCCTGTAGAAATCAGCGCAATCGCTGCATCCCCTTTTATCTTGCTGTTCCCGCTGATTCGAAGAAGCAGCACAGCCGCCAGAATAACAATCGGTATGGCAACAGCAAGCGGGGCCGCATTCATTGCAGTAGCAATCGCGAGCGCACCGAACCCGACATGTGAAAGCCCGTCCCCGATCATGGAATAACGCTTCAATACAAGGCTGACCCCCAGAAGTGCCGAACACAGAGACACCAGTGACCCGACCAGAATTGCCCGGACCATAAAGGGATAAGAAAACATCTCGATCAGTTTCTCAGCCATGATACTCACCGCCCTTCAAAAATGCTTTACCGACCTCACTGTTTTTATATTCCCCGGCACGGCCGAAAAACAGGGCCGTCTCCTGAAGGTGGAGGATATGGCTCGCATATTCCATCGTACTTTCTATATCATGGGACACCATAACAACGGCAATCCCTGATCTTTTATTGATTTCATTAATCAACTGGTAGAATTCCTGTGTCACGATTGGGTCCAGCCCGGTTACGGGTTCATCCAGAAGCAGCAGTTTTTTTGTCGCGCACAGCGCCCTTGCAAGGAGGACCCTCTGCTTCTGTCCGCCGGAAAGGTCCCGGAAGCACTGCTTTTCAAGATCACGGATACCCAAAAGTTCCATGTTCTCCCGCGCCTTTTCTTTATCGGCTGCTGTGTAAAACGGGCGAAAGCCCCTGCTGTTGAGCCGCCCGGACAGCACGACTTCATAAACACTCGCCGGAAAATCCTTTTGCACATCATTTTGCTGCGGCAGATAACCGATCTCATTCTGTTTCAGTCCGTCTCCTAATGTAATGCATCCTTTCACAGGCGACTTCAGTCCCAGAAGGCTCTTAACCAGTGTACTTTTCCCGGACCCATTTTCACCCACGATGCAAAGATAGTCAGCCTGTCCGACCTCGAAAGATAAATCGTGTACGACGGTCTGTCCCTCATAGGCGATGGACAGGTCCTCACATTTAATTAATGCCATCCGACAGCGCCTCCTTTAATGTCCCAACATTCTTCTCCATCATACTCAGATATGTTTCACCTGCACGGAACTGTTCAGCTGTGATATTGTGGCAGCTGTAAAAAACTTTCACCTCTGCTCCTGTAGCTTCTGCAATTGCTTTCGCAATATTATCATTGCTCAGTTCCATTTTTAACACAACAGGTATCTTCTCTTCCTTCACTTTATTAATCAGATATGCCATTGTTGCGGCACTTGGCTCTGTATCTGACGCACAGCCTGGAAACGCCGCATAATAATCAAGCCCGTATGCATCGGCAAAATACCGGAACGGGAAACGGTCCCCGAACAGTACAGTATGTCCCGGCGCGTCTTTCACAACCTTTCGGAATTCACTGTCAAGATTTCTTAATTTTTCCGTATATGTTTTTTCCGCCTGCCTGTACGTTTCCTCATTCACAGAATCTTCCTGACAGAGAATTTCTGTAATGTTTTCCACAATCTTTACCGCATTCTTAGGAGATGTCCACACATGTTCGTCAAAAGCCCCCTCTTCTTCCTCTTCATGGCGTTCTTCCTTCATACCTGCAACGTGTTCTTCCTCTACAGTATCCACACAGTCAACCAGGCGCAGTGTCCTGAGCTGTCCGCGGTCCACAGAGTCCAGAATATCCTCGACCCATTCATCATTCTCACCGCCTACGTAGATAAACAGGTCACATTTCTGGATATCAATGATATCTTTCGGCGTCGGTTCATAGGAATGACTCTCCTCACCCGGCTTCAGGAGCATCTTCAAATCAACCTTGTCCCCCGCAATCTGACGTACAAAATCGTACTGCGGAAAGATGGTCGTAACCACTTTCAGTTTTTCCATGTGCGCAGAGCCATTTTCCTGTTCCTCCTTTGCACACCCCTGCAGGAAGACCGCCGAAAGAACCAGTATGAGGATCAGGCTGCATACCTTTCCACGTTCCGCCCAGTCAGAAAACTTCCTGCATTTTAACCATTTATATATCATCATTCAATATTCACTTACCTTCTATCGTCAGATATCCCGCTTCTTTACAGACGGTTTTCATATTTCGTGAACATATATTCCAGATCAAAGCATGTCTGCTCCTCACTCACCTGTGTCATCTCCCAGTTTTCCATTTCATCCAGATTAGGGAAAAACGTATCTGCCTGAAATGCATGGTCGATCTTGGTAATATATGCCGTGTCACAGTAAGGAAGAAGCTGGCGGTACACGCTTTCCCCTCCTATCACATAGATATCGTCCGAATTATATTTTTCCAGTTCCTTATGCAGTTCCTCTAAAGTATGCACAATAATTGCATCTTTAACACGGTAATCTTTGTTGGATGTCAGTACAATGTTTGTCCTGTTCTTCAACGGCATCCCGTTCGGAAAGCTTTCCAGTGTCTTCCTGCCCATAACAATCACCTTCCCGGTCGTTGTCTCACGGAAAAACTTCATATCAGACGGTATGCTTACAAGTAACTTATTCTTATAGCCAATTCCCCAGTTTTTATCAGCTGCTGCAATTAGATTCATTGTTCTTTCCTCCCTTTATTAAACCGCAATCGGTATATTCTTAATCTGCGGATGTGTCTGATAATCATCCAGACGCACATCCTCCCTCGTAAACTTATAGAAATCCTTTACATCCGGGTTGAGCCAGAACTTCGGCGCCGGATATGGCTCCCTCGAGATCAGTTCCTCAATCAGTGGGATATGGCGGTCATAGATGTGTGCATCCGCAATCACATGGACAAATTCCCCGGCCTTCATATCACATACCTGTGCCAGCATATGCAGAAGTACGGCGTACTGGCATACATTCCAGTTATTTGCCGCAAGTACATCCTGAGAACGCTGGTTCAGGATTCCGTTCAGCGTCAGCTTGTCACTGCCCTTTTCCTTTGTCACATTGAACGTCATGCTGTATGCACACGGGTACAGATTCATCTCATGCAGGTCCTGAAGCACATATATGTTCGTCATAATCCTGCGGCTGTACGGATTATTCTTCAGGTCATAGATCACCCTGTCCACCTGGTCCATCATCCCTTCCCTGTACTCGTGCTTCACGCCCATCTGGTAGCCATAGGCTTTTCCGATCGATCCATCTTCATCCGCCCAGCTGTCCCATATATGACTATTCAGGTCATGGATATTATTCGACTTCTTCTGCCAGATCCAGAGCATCTCATCCACACAGCTCTTAATCCCCGTACGCCGCAGCGTCAGGGCCGGGAACTCCTTCGAGAGATCATAACGGTTCACCACCCCGAACTTCTTAACCGTATAAGCGGACGTCCCATCCTCCCATACCGGGCGCACCTTCTCCCCCTCAGTACTCGTACCATTCTCAATAATATCACGGCACATATCAATAAAAATACGATCTGCATTACTCATAATTTCGTCTCCCTTCTGTAAATTCCGCAAAGGGGTCTGACCCCTTTGCCCTCCGTTTTCTGATAATTCTGAAAATTTATGGATCAGCTATATTATACAGCATCTTTTCAAGACCTCTTGTTAAAGCTGCTATTTCCTTTTTTGTCATTCCGCGTGTCATTTCTCTGTCCATTTTCCTGCGGTCCGCCTCCATCCTGCGCTGGATGTCATAGGCTTTTTCTGTCAGATAAATGTTCTTTTTGCGTTTATCTGTTGTATTTGGAACGCAGAAGATAAATCCTTTTTCATCCAGCCTTTTAAGCAGTCCTGTCACAGTAGGATTCTTCAGGCTCAAATGGCGCTCCACATCACGCTGGCTTACCTCTTCCTTGTTCGTGTGGAACAGGTAATCCAGAACCGCGCACTGCGATGCTGTAATTCCAATTGTTTTCAGCTTTTCATTCAAATCTTTTTCAAATACGTTATTGATCTGCTTAATGGTAAAACCGATCGGCTGGTTTCTTCGCTCCATGCTTTTCTCCTCTCCATGAAATTTACCAGATACCGACGCCTTTTATATATATAGCGTGCTATATTCTGTTATACCATTATAAAAGAGGTGTGTCAACTTCACACCTCTTCCACGGACAAAACTACGCTCTGGCAGCATCCTGTGCCCTAGTACTCGCGTATCAGGCTGCTGATGTCCAAAATACTGTCTATTCCTCTTAATTCCCCCAGAGCGTCCTTTAAATGGTATTCCTTTACCTTATCAGTTACAATAACCAGCTCCGCCTCATTTTCCTTCACATGTTTCTGCACAACCCGCGCGATGCTGACCTTATGGTCTCCAAAGACCTTTGCAATGCAGGCCAGAACGCCGGGCTGGTTTTTCACCTGCATCCTGAGGAAGAACTTATTCTTCACATCATCAAAATCTTTGATCGGAAGCTCTTTATAACAGGTACAGCTGATTCTACCGTTACAATGATACTGAATATCCCTGGCCACATCAATGATATCCCCCATCACCGCACTTGCAGTCGGCAGTTCTCCGGCACCCCTGCCGTAGAACATGGCGTCATCCACGGCATCGCCGTGAACAAACACCGCATTGAAAGAATCACGCACGGACGCCAGCGGATGGTCTTTATTCAAAAGCATCGGGTAAACACCGACTTCGATACCATTTTCCGTATTATGGGCCACTCCAAGCAGCTTGATTACACTGTCAAACTCTTTCGCATAAGCGATATCTTTGGAAGTAATCTTCGTGATCCCCTCCGTATAAACATCCTTAAAAACAACTCTGGAATGAAAGGCAATGGAAGCCATGATCGCAACCTTGCGCCCTGCATCCAGTCCCTCAACATCAGCAGTCGGGTCGGCCTCAGCATACCCAAGCTCCGTCGCCTTTGCCAGAGCTTCTTCAAAGCTCATATTATCTTCAAACATCTTTGTTAAAATATAGTTTGTTGTACCGTTTACAATTCCGATCACTTCGGAAATCTCATTTCCGGCCAGACACTGTTTCAGAGGACGGATAATCGGAATTCCGCCTGCCACAGCGGCCTCGAAGAGGAAATCACACTTTCCGGCTTCTGCCGCATCCAACAGCTCCTTGCCATACTCTGCCACAAGGTCCTTGTTCGCCGTAACGACGTGTTTTCCCGCATGAAGCGCATCCAGTATCATGGTACGGGCTGGTTCGATGCCTCCCATCACCTCTATCACAATCTGAATCTCATCATCAGCCAGAATCTCCTGCCACTTATCTGTCAAAAGAGATGCATCAATACCCGGACGCTCTTTCTTCAGGCTATGTACCAGAATCCGGGAAATCTCAAGTTCAGCACCAATCGTGCGCTCCATCACATCCCCTCTTCTGTGTATGAGTTTATAAACGCCTGTGCCAACCGTTCCCAGTCCAAGCAGGGCCACTTTTATCTTATTTTCTTTTATCTTATTTTCTTCCATCTCTGCACCTCTTCATCGCTAAGTATTATATCCTGCCAGAAGTTTCCCCTCCGGAATAACCGCCCCCTGCGGGCGGGCAAAGCATACAGACGCATAACATCACGCACATCAGAACGCATGCTCCGCCGCAAAAACACCGGGGCGTATTTGAATGGGACATATTATAGCATAAATATGCAGAAAATACCAGCGGGTTTTAACAGAACATCTGGATATGCACAAACTAATTTAGTGATCACAGGCACGTTTATAAACAGTCTCACAAAAATACACGGTGCCGTCGAATCGGTACCGATAATGATTACAAAGTGAAAAGATATAAATAGTTCTTTAATTTTCTAAAACAAGATGGTATTCTAAATGAATACATGAGAAAGTATTATAAATAAAAAAATTATTAATAACATACAATATTAAACAGTCTTAACTTCATAACAACTGGCAGTACCCCGGCTATCATGAAGAGACCTGTTTCAAGTCTCTTTTCTATAGACAAAAATAGTCCCTCGTTAATATAACAACTGAATTTATGGAACCTTACGAAATTTGTCAAAAAAAGTCGACAGATATCGGTCATCTTTATGTGGTAATATTTGGTATGTAAACGAAGGCTGGGATTTACGCATACTAAATAATTAACCAGGTGTGTAAATATATGAACAATAGACTGCAAGCAATACGTTGGGAAAAAGACTGGTCTCAGGAAAAACTGAGCAGATTGAGCGGTGTTCCAAGAACTACAATATCAGCAATTGAATCTGGTACTACAACGAATCCATCCGTAGAGACTGCACTTCTTCTCTCCAAGGCACTTGGTATCCCTGTTGAGAATATATTTGTTCTTTAAAGAACGCGTATATTTGCATACAAGGGTGATATTACTTAAAGCAAAAAATGGTTGGTGAAGGATATGACAGAAAAAGAACTAGGAAACAGGCTGAGAATGTATCGGACGGCCCGCAGAATGACTCAGGTTGATCTGGCAAAGCCGCTGAATATGACACGCCAGACCGTGTCTACATATGAGACAGGAAGCCGCATCCCGGATATCTATACTTTATGGGCGATGGCGGACATCTACAATATAACTATCGATGAATTGATAGGGCGGAGAACCGGGCACCATTAGCCGGGGCTCCGTCTTTTTGTTTGCTTCACTTTGTTTCATAAAATGAACTTTCCTTTGAAATAAAAACAAGTGTTAAATAATCGTCTCTAAACAGATTACCTAACACTTGTCTTTTCTTTCTGAAGCCTTAAGAGCGATAGACGGGATTCGAACCCGCGACCCCGACCTTGGCAAGGTCGTACTCTACCAACTGAGCCACTATCGCGTATGTTGTATATTTCCTGACCGGAACAATAATTACTATACTATATGAAGTTCAGATTGTCAACACATTTTTTAAAGTTTTTTATATTTTTTTAAATTTCTAATTTTTTGCTCAGTTTGGATTTCTCCCCCGATTATTTATTTCTTACTAACGCATAACCATGTCATCATTATGATGCCCGCCTACCACGCTTTTCCATTTGTAATTTCACAGGCTATCATATAGAATGAACATAGAATTTAATAACTCCGTGCAAAAATTTGGTGAAAATAATGATAACTAATGATACGATTGGCCGAAATATTAGACGGCTGCGCAAAGAACGCAACATGACACAATTAAATTTAGCTCGAAAGATCAACCTGCATCGTGCCACTTTATCCGCTTATGAACTCGGGAAACGTCTCCCTGATATTTTTATCCTAATATCAATTGCAGACGCATTTCATGTAAGCCTTGACGTGCTGGTGGACAGGGATTTTCGCCCTGCCTCGCCGGCACTTTCCGATTCTGAAAAGAATATTCCGAAAATCTAAGGCCTATCTGACTTCTATTTTATTGATAATCGACACTGAACGACCTTATCCTCAACTTTATTCAGCAGAGCATTTTTCCAGTCCCAATTCCTCAAGCTGTTTATCATCAACCTCACTTGGTGCTTCCGTCATCAGGCAGGAAGCATCCTTTACCTTCGGGAATGCCATGACATCACGGATGCTGTCCTCTTTTGCCATGAGCATGACCAAACGGTCCAGACCATATGCAAGGCCTGCGTGAGGGGGCACACCGTATTTAAACGCATCCAGAAGGAAACCGAACTGCTCATATGCCTGTTCTTTTGTGAACCCAAGCACTTCAAACATCTTTTCCTGAATATCATTCTGGAAGATTCTGACGCTTCCCCCGCCGATCTCGTTCCCGTTCAGTACGATATCGTAAGCTTTGGCACGGACCCTTCCCGGATCGTCATCGATGTACTTAAGGTCTTCCTCCATCGGCATGGTAAACGGATGGTGCATTGCCATGAAACGGTTCTGTTCATCGCTCCACTCGAGAAGCGGGAACTCTGTGACCCATACAAACTTATATTCATCCTTATTCAGGATTTCCATCTGTTTCGCAATTTCCAGACGCAGGTTCCCAAGTACATCCCAGACAACTTTATTCTTGTCTGCTGCAAAGAGAAGTAAGTCTCCCGGCTCTCCGGCCATTGCCTGAATCAGGTTCTGCATCTGCTCTTCTGTCATGAATTTTGCAAACGATGACTTCACCGTCCCATCCGTCTGGAGTGCAATATAGGCAAGTCCCTTTGCCCCGAAATCCTTTGCAAAATCAACCAGCTTGTCGATCTTTTTACGCGGCATGCCGCCCTGTCCCTTAGCGTTGATGCCCCGGACAGTTCCGCCGTTTTCAATAGCGCCTTTAAAGACAACAAATTCACAATCCTTTACCGTATCCGTTACATCTGTCAGCTCCATGCCGAAACGGGTGTCCGGCTTGTCAGAGCCATAACGGTCCATCGCTTCCTGCCAGGTCATTCTTGGAATCGGGAGTGTAACCTCCACATCCAGAACTTCTTTGAACAACTTCGCCAGAAGCCTCTCATTCACATCAATCACATCGTCCACATCCACAAAGGAAAGTTCCATGTCGATCTGTGTAAACTCAGGCTGCCGGTCGGCACGCAGGTCCTCGTCACGGAAACATTTTGCAATCTGGAAATAACGGTCATATCCTGAGCACATCAGCAGCTGCTTGAACAGCTGTGGTGACTGCGGAAGTCCATAAAAACTGCCCGGATGTATACGGCTCGGTACCAGATAATCCCTTGCGCCTTCCGGCGTACTCTTTCCAAGCACCGGTGTCTCAATCTCTAAGAACCCTTCCTCTGACAGGAACTGGCGTGTCAGAGTCGCAACCTTGCTTCTCATCATCAGGTTCCGCTGGAGATCCGGCCTTCTCAGGTCCAGATAACGGTATTTCAGACGGAGTTCTTCCTTCGTCTTGCTGTTTTCTTCAATCGGGAACGGAGGGGTTTCTGATTCTGAAAGAATCCGCAGTTCCTCTGCCCTTATTTCAATCTCACCGGTAGCCAGATTCTCGTTCACTGCCCCGCTTCGGGCTTCAACATTACCTACAACTGCGATAACAAACTCACTCCGGAGTTTTGCCGCCTTTTCGATCAGTTCTGCCTTATCTTCGCCTTCAAATACAATCTGCAGGATACCAGAACGGTCACGGAGGTCCACAAACACAATGCCGCCTTTATTCCGGTTCTTCTGAACCCATCCCATTACAGTCACTTTCTCACCGGTATTTACGCTTGACAGCTCCGCACAGCGGTGAGTTCTCTTCAAGCCCTTCATTGATTCTGCCATAATTTCCATCCTCTCTTCTTCAGAGGGGTCTGACCCTTTTGCAAAGGGGTCAGACCCCCGACACACTTTTTTCACATTTACAGTTCGTTTATGGAGTCGCGGTAGCATTCAACAATGTCTTCATATCCCTGCTCCACCAGTTGTTCCTTCTGGAATTTTTTATTTTTCTTCATATTAACGATCATGACCTGTTTTCCTGCCGCGCGTTCTTCTTTTGCAAGGCTTAATACTTTCAGCATGCCTTCCTGAGGCATGTTCTTCTCGATGAGGAACGCCTTTTTAGACCTGCTTGTCGGCACTTGATAGCCTCTTTCCAGCAGGAGCATGACAATTCGTTCGAACCCGATTGAGAAACCTACCGCAGGGGTATTCTGTCCCGTGAATTTCCCGATCATCTCGTCGTAACGTCCGCCGCCGCCTACAGAACCGCCGAACTCGTCCATAGAGATTTCGAAAATAGTCCCGGTATAATAGGACATTCCACGTACGAGTGTGGGGTCGAAGCTGATCTTGAAATCAGCCTCTCTTGCCGTTTCCACACTTGTAATAATCATTTCCAGTGAAGACGCTGCTTCATCCGGGAGAAAGCCTTCCAGTTTCTCTTTGCAGTAGCGTACGCCCTCCACGTTGTTTGTAATTTCTTTGAAAAGCTGAAGATATTTTTCCACCGATTCTTTCTCATATCCGCACTCCTCTAATTCAGATGCAACACCGTCCATGCCGATCTTGTCCATCTTGTCCAGTATAATGAATACATTCTCGTAGTCTTCTTCTTTGAAACCGCTGTAAGCCGCCATCGCCTTCAAAAATCTGCGGTCATTGATGCGGATCGTGAAATTTCTGAAATCCAGCTTTCCAAGCAGCGTGGATGTCGCAAGAATCAGCTCGATCTCCGCGAGATTGCCCGGTTCGCCCAAAATGTCGATGTCACACTGCATAAACTGACGGAAACGCCCTCTCTGCGGTCTGTCGGCGCGCCACACATTCCCCATCTGCAGTGCCTTGAAAGGTGACGGGAGGTCGTTGGCATTATTTGAATAATACCGTGACAGCGGCACGGTCAGGTCATAACGCAGTCCCCCGTCAACCAGGTCACTCTCTGTCTGTGCTGTATCGATCTTTAACTTTTCGCCTCTTTTTAGTATCTTGAAAATCAGCTTTTCATTATCCCCGCCCTGCTTGCTGCACAGGTTTTCAATATGTTCCACACAGGGAGTCTCTATGGATGAAAATCCAAATGCTTTGTAAGTTTCTTTGATGAGCCCTATCACGTAATCTCTGATCTCCATCTCAGCGGGCATCATGTCCTTCATTCCGGTGACCGGTTTCTTCTTTAACGCCATAACCATTCTCCTTTTCGCTCTATCATTTCGTCAATACGGCCGATATATTCCGTAATGTCTTTCACATTCTCAATCCTGACCAGGTTGCTCTTCTTCCCGTTCTCCATCTGTACCTTCTCCGGGAGCACGATCTTTGTAGAAGAACCTGCCCCGGCCGCAAGGATTGTCTGTTTTTCTTCCATAATAAGTATATTGTATATTCCGGCTTTGTCAACCTTTGCGTAACCAACATTTTCAAAATTTCCCGCAATATTCTTCTGCCGGTACAGATAATAAGGAACAAGCCCCATCCTCTCTGCCGCCCCGGCGCTGTCCTCCACCATCTGTTCAATCTCGCTGTGCAGGTCAATCCTGCAGTGTTCCTGTCCTAGACGGGCAGCCCGTTTGATTGCGAGCGCATGTACGGTCAGGCTGTCCGGCCCCAGTGCTTCTATCTGTCTTAAGGTATCACGCATATCCCCTGCATTCTCACCGGGCAGTCCTGCAATCAGGTCCATGTTAATATTGTCAAATCCAAGTTTCCTCGCCATATGGAACACATCTTTCACATCCTGAACAGTATGTCTGCGCCCCACCTCATCCAGAGTTTTCTGCTGCATGGTCTGCGGGTTGATAGAAATACGCGTTACCGGATACCGGGAAAGCACTTCCAGTTTCTCCCTTGTGATACTGTCCGGTCTGCCGGCTTCTACCGTAAACTCCTTCAGTTCCCCGTAAGAAAAGGTGTCCCCCAGATGCAGAAGCAGCCGTTCCAGCTGATCCGCCTCAAGGGTCGTCGGAGTCCCGCCGCCTATATAAATGGTATTCAGTTTCTTTCCCTGTACCGCCCTGCCAATTGCCATAATCTCCCTGCAAAGCGCGTCCAGATAAGCGTCCATCCGGTCTTTCCATTTTTCGAGAGGTGAGGAACTAAAAGAACAGTAGGAACAGATGCTCGGACAAAACGGGATCCCCACATACAGACTGTACCCATTGTCATAGTCCAGACGGTCCAGCTGCGCCTTTTCTCTCTTTGCAATCTCCAGTCCGAGCTGTGCCTTCTTCGCGCTGACCGCGTATTCTTTTTTCAGAAACTGAATAATTTCTTTTTCATGCATTCCTGTTTCCACTTGCTGCATGATGAGTTTCGTGGGCCTTACACCGGTGAGCATCCCCCACGCAAGCTGTATCCCAGTCTCTTTGGACAGCCAGTCATACACATGTCTGGTCACAAACTTCTTGCGCTCCTGCCGGTCCGTAAGGGCGTTGATTTCACCTTCGGTAATGGAAAAGCAAGAGCCCCCTTCCAACGTTAGTTTTACCAGAGGTTCTTGCCCTTCATCCACCTTTTGCCCGATCTCCGTGTTCGGGAAAAAGGCCTTCGTGATATGATATAAATTATACATATACAGTGTATCTTTACTGCTTATTTCAATCATAATAGTTTTAAAAATCCCGCTTTCTGCTATTCATTCGCAATCTGGTACCCTATATTAAAGAAACGGATTGTTCTTCTTCTCAAAAGCAATCGTCGTCTCGTCCATATGTCCCGGATATACCTTTGTCTCATCCGGAAGGCACATCAGCCTTTCCTGGATGGAACGGATCAGCTGTCCCGCACTTCCTGTCGGGAAGTCTGATCTGCCAATGGAGGAACAAAATAAAGTGTCCCCGGAAAACAGTACACCTTCTGCCGGAATATAGTAGCAGCAGCCTCCTATTGTATGCCCCGGCGTATAGATAACTTCAATATCGAATCCCGCTGCTTTAAGCTTCTCCTTGTCCTTCACATATACGGCATCCGAAAATGTATATCCCGGTCCGTATGTGGCGGATGAATTCAGCGAGGCATCATTTAGCAGTGCCTCCTCTTTTTCATGTGCATAAACGGGTACAGGGAATTCCTTCAGGAACCCGTCCACACCCATGATGTGGTCGAAATGCCCGTGTGTCAGCAGAATGGCTGTCAGCTTCAGCCCCTGGTTCTTAATATGGCTCACAATCTCCGCCCTCAAAACCGCGGGATCTATCAGAATACATTCCTTTGTGTCTTCATTCTGCACAAGATAGCAATTCGTGCCTATGATACCTATTGCAAACTTTTCTATCTTCATCTTAATTTAACCTGCCGTTCGTTCAATATCCATCACGCCGTCTAACTGGCGCAGTTTCTCAATTACTTTGTTCAGCTCATCCCGTCCGTGCACGATGAATCCCATGTCCAGTGTGGCTGTGCCTTTCTTACTGGTACGGATATTCATGGACTTCACGTCTAATTTCGCCTCTGTAAAGATCTTAGAAATGTCCATCAGAAGTCCCTGCCTGTCATGGGCATACATCTTCAGCTCGGCCAGATACTGCCCGCCGCTCTCCGCCTCTGCAGTCTCTTCCCATTCGGCATCGATCAGGCGTTCTCTTTCCTTCTCTGACAGATGGAGCATATTCACACAGTCCGTCCTATGGATCGACATTCCGCGCCCGCGGGTGACAAATCCAACGATCTCATCTCCCGGAACCGGATTACAGCATTTCGAAAAACGTACCGCCATATCATCGATTCCTTTTACAACAATACCACTCTTGGACTTGGCAATGTGGACTTTCTGATTATTCGCTTCTGAAATCTTCTCCAGAATCGTCTCATCCGTGATCGTCTTCTTGTGTTCCTTCTCGTACTCTTCTACAAGGCGGTTCACAACCTGGCCTTCCTTCAGCCCGCCGTGCCCCAGCGCAGCCAGAACGGCATCCCAGTCTCTGAAACCGTACTTCTTCTGCACAATCTGCTGGTACTTCGGCTTCATGATATTCGTCAGACTAATCGTCTTCGCCTTGCAGTAGGCATTAATCAACTCCTTGCCGCGCACGATATTGTCTTCTTTAAATTCTTTCTTAAACCACTGGTTGATCTTATTCTTTGCCTGTGTGCTCTTAACGATATTCAGCCAGTCCCGGCTCGGTCCCTTGGAATTCTGGGAAGTCAGAATCTCTATCCTGTCACCGTTCTGGATCTTATAGTCTATATTCACCAGCTTTCCGTTTACTCTGGCGCCGACCATCTTATTGCCTACCGCACTGTGGATCGCATATGCAAAATCAACCGGCGTCGAACCATTCGGCAGGTTCTTCACATCACCGTTTGGGGTAAAGCAGTATACATCCTCCGCGAACAGGTCCAAATCACCTTTGAGCAGGCTTAAAAACTCCCGGTTGTCTGACATGTCACGCTGCCACTCCAGAATTTGGCGCAGCCAGCTCAACTTCTCTTCCTCCTGGGCCTTCACACTCTTCGTGGAGTCTCCGCTTTCCTTGTATTTCCAGTGTGCCGCAATACCGTACTCAGCGGTCTTGTGCATCTCCTCGGTGCGGATCTGAATCTCGAACGGCTGTCCTGACGGCCCCATCAGTGTCGTGTGGAGGGACTGGTACATATTCGCCTTTGGCATGGCAATATAATCTTTAAATCGGCCCGGTATAGGTGTGTACATCTCATGAATTACACCGAGGGCCGCATAGCAGTCCTTCACGGAATCAACAATGATGCGGACTGCAAACAGGTCATATACCTGATCCAGAGTCTTATTCTGGTTCACCATCTTCTTATAGATACTGAAGAAATGCTTTACACGCCCGTAAACCTTCGCGTTAATATGAGAATTCCTCATATGTGAAGAAACTTCCGCCACGATCTGCTGTACAAAATCCTCGCGCTCAGTCTTCCTCTCATTTAAATCTTTTACCAGGTCATAATATACTTCGGGCTGATAATACTTTAATGACAGATCGTCCAGTTCTGTCTTAATCTTGGAGATACCGAGGCGCTGCGCGATGGGCGCGTAAATGTCCATCGTCTCCCTTGCCTTTTCCTTCTGCTTGGCCTCTACCATAAATTCCAGCGTCCGCATATTATGGAGCCGGTCAGCCAGTTTAATGATAATGACACGGATATCCTTTGCCATTGCAAGGAACATCTTCCGCAGATTCTCCGCCTGAACCTCCAGTTTATCCTGGGAATAGGACAACTGTCCCAATTTTGTGACACCATCCACGAGAAGTGCAACCTCATCTCCGAATTCTTTCGCCACGTCTTCGAGAGTCATCTCCGTATCTTCTACTGCATCGTGCAGCATGCCTGCCACGATCGTCTCCTTATCCATCTCAAGGTCCGCCAGAATAATCCCGACCCACAGAGGATGGATAATATAAGGTTCGCCAGACTTGCGCACCTGACCGTTATGTGCCTGATTTCCGACCCTGTATGCTTTCTCAATCATTGTAATATCCGCAGACGGATGATATTTCCTGACTCTGGCAATCAAGGCCTGATATAATTGTTCAGGGTCTTGATAATCTTCGGGCGCTTTTACGGCATGCCCGTCTACGATCTCCAGATTCATATTCAGCAATTCATATTCCGGAGTCCCCGCCATATCAATTCCCCCTTTCTTCCATCGTAAGTTTCATATTCCTAAGTATACCATCATTTTTATTTTTTTCAAACTATTTCAAACAGAAAATGGCGCAAAAACGCCAAAAAATGACCTTACTGGTAGTTGGTCACCGTAATCTGAAGCGTACGGTTTCCCATATATTCGTTTATTGACGGATAAAAGGTAAACGACATCTCCGGTTTCCCCCGCATATACTCCATACATGCGGCAGCATCACCGAAATAAACTGCCTCCATCTGATTGCCCCGCTGATCCTGTACCCTGAACTTTAGAACATTCTGATTCTTGCCGATAATTTTCGGGCTGATTACTTTCAGATTTTTTTCTGCGAACACGGGTTTCGTATTTCCCTTGCCGAACGGTTCTAAAAGTTCCAGTTCGGAAACAAGTTCTTCCGTCACATAAGGAAGCGGAAGCTGCATGTCTATAGAAACCTTCGGCAGCATGTCCTCCTCAGACAGGTCCGCAAGCTCATTAATCACCTCCCGGAACCGCCCTACATTCTCCTCTTTGAGGGAAAGCCCCGCCGCCAGCTTATGTCCGCCGAACTTAGTAAACAGGGCTCGGCATTTGCACATTTCCTCAAACATATTATAGGCCTCGATGGAACGTCCCGAGCCCTTCACACCTTCCTCACCTGCCGTCAGAACAAAGGTCGGCCTGTAATACCTCTCTTTAATTCTTCCCGCTATAATCCCGGCTATACTCTCATGGCAGTCCGGAAGATAGATAACGAGAACCTTATCCTCACCCATAGAGGTATTTTCGATCTGCTCCACAGCTTCTTCAACACCCTTTTCGGTCATCTCCTTGCGGCTGTCATTCAGGGCTTTTAAGTCTTCCGCCAGCATGACCGCTTCACGGCGGTTCGGCGCATTTAAAAGCTCAAGCGCCCGTTTTGCAGTGTCCAGACGGCCGCTTGCGTTGATGCACGGCCCGATTACAAAACCAATATGGTAAGCTGACAGACGGTCCACGGGCACACCCGTACATTCCATCAGTGCTTTCAGGCCGTGATTATTCGTTCGTTTCAGCATTTCCAGACCCTGCTTTACAAAAATCCGGTTCTCACCGACAAGGTCCATCACGTCACCAACGGTCGCAATTGCCACATTTTGCATCAGGTAATCCACATCGTCCACATCGCGCTGCATCACCTCATATAATGCCTCCACCAGCTTGTAGGCAACTGCCGCCCCGCATAAGCCCTTAAACGGATAGTCACAGTCTGCCCGGTGCGGGTCAATGACCGCATCTGCCTGTGGAAGAAGGTACTCCCGCCCGCTTCCGGCATCCAGATAAGGCACTTCATGATGATCCGTCACGATGATTGTGAGCCCCTGCTTCTTCCCATAGGCAATCTCCTCCGATGCGGCGATCCCGTTATCACAAGTAATAATGGTATCGATCCCCTCATCCAGTGCCCGGTCGATCAGCATACGGTTCAGCCCGTAACCATCCTTAATCCGGTCCGGAATATCCGTATCCACATCTCCGCCAAGCTTCGCGATCCCCTCCTGGAGTACATATGTCGCGTTGACACCGTCTATATCATAATCGCCAATTACGCGGATTGGCGCTCCCTCACGAATTTTCTCCGCCAAAATCTCTACTGCTTTATCCATATCCTTCATAAGCATGCCATCAAATAAGTCTGCGATCGTACCATTCAGATAAAAATCAATCTCCTGATCCGACGTCATATCCCGGTTCCTGATCAGCCTTGCAAGAATCGGAGATATCCGGTACTTTTCGGCAATCTGGTTAAAATCTGCTTTTTTCATAGAAACAAACCATTTTTCCACCCTTTATCCTCCTTGTGTATAAAATTTTATCAGAAATACCTGTGGGGTAATCTAATTCTGCAAAGGGGGCACCGCCAATTCACGGCGGTGCCCCCTCCTGCATATACGTTCTTACTTCTTTTCCTGTTTCAGTCCCTTGCCTTTCATCACATACCAGAGTGCGCCTGTGATACATACGGATGAATATGCCCCGCAGATAATACCTACCATCAGCGGCAATGCAAATTCTTTAATCGAACTTACACCCATAACATATAATACTGCAACCATCACGAACGTTGTCAGTGAGGTATAAATACTACGTGTCAATGTACGTGTAATACATCTGTTCACGAGATCTGAGAGTTCCTCGCCGCGTTTCTTTGTCTTCATCTCCTCACGGATACGGTCAAAGATAACGATCGTGGCATTGATGGAGTAACCTACGATTGTCAGCATACATGCGATAAATGTATTACCTACTGATACCCTTGCAACAACGTAGAATGCAAGTACGACCAGAACATCGTGCAGCAGCGCCAGCACGGCACTCGTTGCAAAACGGATGTCCTTAAACCTAAACCAGATATAGAGCAGCATACAAATTGTTGCAATCAGAACTGCAACGATGGCATCCTGTCTCATCTCCGAACTTACAGTTGAACTGATATTCTCTGTTGTAATCTCGTCCTCATTTACATTGAACTCATCTGTCATCGCCTTATTAAATGCTTCACGTCTGTCAAGTTCAAGTGTCTTTGTCTTGAAGATTACCTGATTGGTTCCTTCTACTTTCTGAACCTGTACATTATTGTCCCCTGTTGCATCTTCAATCAGAGGCACGATATTCTTGTCGATCTCCTCCAGACTGTAATCTTTATCAAAGGTCACGTTGGTTGAGGTACCGCCCTTAAACTCAAGGCTGTAATTTAATGCACCCTTGCCCTGGCTGCTGTTAATTCCCATAAATGCAAATCCAGCCAGAACAATTACAATTGATATTGCAAAGAATATTTTTTTCTTACTTAGGAAGTCTATTGGCTTACGTTCCGGTTTTACACGGCCATAAACCTTTGTATTGCGGATTCCCACTGCATAGAAGGAATACACAATCAGACGTGTAATCACCAGTGCGGTAAACATGGAAACCACGATACCAAGTGCCAGTGTCTGTGCGAATCCTTTTACACTTCCACTTCCCTTCAGCCACAGCACGGCCGCTGCAATCAGGGTTGTAATATTTCCGTCCAGAATCGCCGACATCGCCTTATGGAAACCTGCATTCAGCGCAGCCCTTACGTTCTTGCCGGCCGACAGTTCCTCACGGACTCTGGCGAAAATGATAACGTTCGCATCCACCGCCATACCGATACCAAGGATAATACCTGCGATACCCGGAAGTGTCAGTGTAATATCAAATGCATTCAGCAGGACAAGAATCAGCCCCGTATAAATGAGCAGTGCAATACTTGCCGCAAATCCCGGAAGCAGGTATACAAAACACATGAAAATAAACACAATTGCAAGTCCGATCGCGCCGGCCTTTAAACTGGTGCTGATCGCTTCCTGCCCCAGCTGTGCACCAACAACATTGGAACGCAGCTCCTCGAGTTCCAGACTCAGTCCACCGATACGGATCGTGGATGCCAGCTGTTCTGCCGCTTCAAAATCCATACTTCCTGAGATCTGGGCCTGCCCGTCAAGGATTTCATTCTCCACATTCGGCACACTGACGAGTTCTCCATCATAGTAAATTGCAATCGTCTCTTTGCCTGCCGCTTCTTTTGTTGCAGCCGCAAATTTCTCAGTTCCTTCTTTTGTAAAGGAAAGCTCGACGATATTCTTTTTGTTATTCATTGAATCCTGCGTTGTTGCTGCAGATGCATTCTTAACATCTGTACCGGTGAGAACGATGGAACCATCCTCCTTTAGCTCATCGATCGTCTTGTTAAGCTTATATTCCCCAGCAGATACCTGTGAATAGTTAGCGTTGCCGTCACTGTCCTTTTCTCTGATAAAATACAGTGAGCCCGGCTGTCCTAATTCGTCCAGAATCTTGTTGGCATCCTTAACACCTGGAATCTCAATGCTGATACGGTCATCGCCCTCCTGATATACGGTAGCCTCTGTACTGTAACCTTCCACACGTCTCTGCAGCTTATAAATGGTATCATCCATATCTGCCTGGGACGGTGTGTCCCCTTTGACCTGATATGTAATACTTACGCCGCCTTCCAGATCAAGACCAAGCTTGATATTCTTTGCGGCACCTGAACCTGTTTTCCCGAATCCGACCACTGTTGTAAATCCCAACAGGGCAATCAGCAGGGCAGTCAGAATCAGGCTGATAATGCCTTTACTTTTCTTCATGAGTCACATTCCTTTCTTCATCTGCCAATGCAGCCTTTATCATAATCGCACATTCTACACGTTTACGTTCCATCTCACAGCTCACATCATACGTATCATGAATCGTATTGTGGAATTTATAAGAGTTTGCCATACAGCCGCCGCTGCAGTAGAATCTGGCAAAACACTTCCGGCATTTTTCTTTGGAATAGACGCTGCAGCCTCTGAAATCATCCGCGATTTCCGGTTTTACGATTCCGTCATCCACATTTCCCATCAGGAACTTTTCATTCCCGACAAACTGGTGGCACGGGTATAAATCCCCCCACGGCGTAACAGCCAGATACTCTGTCCCTGAGCCGCAGCCTGAAAGTCTCTTTGCGACACACGGACCGCCTTCTAAATCCAGCATAAAATGGAAGAATGTAAATCCTTCCCCCCTGCGCTCTCTTTCCACCATAGTCTTTGCCAGAATATCATATTCCCGGAAAATCTGCGGCAGGTCACTTTCCCTGATTGCATATGGGTCTGTGTCCTCTCCGACTACCGGTTCTATGGAAATCTGTTTGAACCCCAGCTCTGCAAAATGCATGACATCATTTGAAAAGTCAAGATTCTCCCTTGTAAACGTCCCTCTTATATAGTACTTCTCCTGGTTCCGGCTCTCCGCCAGTTTCTGAAACTTCGGTACAATCAGGTCATAACTGCCTTTTCCGTTTCTGAACGGGCGCATTCTGTCATTTACTTCCTTACGGCCGTCGAGACTGAGCACGACATTGTCCATCTCGCGGTTCACGAACTCCTGAATCTCATCATTCAACAGGACACCGTTAGTCGTCACGGTAAAACGGAAATGCTTATTGTGCAGCTTTTCCTGCTCCCGCCCATAAGCCACCAGGTCTTTCACAACCTGCCAGTTCATCAGCGGCTCCCCGCCGAAGAAGTCGACTTCGAGATTCCTCCTGTTCCCGGAATTCTCGATCAGGAAATCCAGTGCTTTCTTCCCCACCTCGTATGACATCAGGGCACGTCTCCCGTGGTATTCCCCTTCTTCCGCAAAGCAGTACTTACATGCCAGATTACAGTCATGCGCAATATGCAGACAAAGAGCCTTAACAACGGTCTTCCTCTGCTTCACTTCCCCTATATAGTCTTCATATATATCTCTTGCAAAAAGCTGTCCTGCCTCTGCAAGTTCAGCCACGGCCTCCAGCACTTCACAAAGTTCTTCTCTGGCATAGGTATCTTCCAGATTCCCGCAGAGATACTCCCGGGTCTCATCACTGCGTAAAGTTTCCGGGGTATGAAGGGGATTCATACCCTCCAGACAGCCGATCACGTCATATGCAATCTTGTCCACCACGTGCACAGAACCACTGTTCACATCGAGGACAATGTTATATCCATTATTCTGGTACTGATGTATCACAACAGATACCCCCACTTTCATCTTAATTCACATGCCCGGAAAAAGAATCCCGGTAACAAGCGTAAGGCAGCGGCCGAGGTCGCTGCCTTTCATGGTTCTTTACTAAATTATATGTATCTTATTTCTTATGTTCGCAGGTCTGATTTCCTACTGTACAGGAAGTCTTGCATGCTGACTGGCAGGATGTCTGGCATTCACCGCAACCGCCCTTTTTTACTGTATTGTTCAATGTCTGTGTATTCAATGTCTTGATATGCTTCATGGTTCTCTCCTCCTACTATTCATGCTACAGGCATGTATTTACCTCGTAACATTATAGCATACTGTTATATGTTTTTAAAGTGTTTTTTTCATGAACATAATCGTTGCATAATCGTATGTCTCAGGATCAGGATATCATCCCCCCAAGCATTCCGCCGCCTGCACAGAGCAAAAATGTTGTCAGTACATTGGCCCCGCTGCCCTGCAGTGTCCGGTACACCCCCAGAGAAATCAAAAGCAGCAGTCCAAAATACAGGATCCCAATCGTCAGTCCCCACGCAAACTTGCGTACCTTCGCCATCTTTCCTGCTGCAAACCCACCGACAAAAGTAGAAATGACATAGATTGCAATAATTCCCCCTGTTACTTTTCCTTCATCCAGATTCAATTTATAAAGCAAAAGTGTCAGCAATAGCAGCAGGATCCCTGTTACTACATAGGCGCACAAAAGGGCTTTCAGAATCCAGACAGCTTTTCCTTCCGCCCCGCGTCCTCTGTTTGTCTTTTTCTCCATCCCAAACCTCCTCGTCCATCATATACTAATACAGCATATGATTGTCCCGCGGGAAATATAACTTAAACGAAAAAAACAGCAGCAGTTTAGGCGAAAGCCGATAAGGAAGTATTGAAAACAAACAGACTTAACGGCTGACAAACAAGGTTGTTATGAAAGACGAGCGAGGGGCATAACGCTTTTCACCCGTCTTTCTTCTTGTCACGCAATAGAAGCCCATTTTTAAGGTAACGAGTATAAAACCATTACGTCCCCCGTTTCCGCATCTGCAAAACCGCATGGCGCAAGGCTTTGTTGACCTCTACGGGCAGCAAGGAAAATCCTCTGTTATTCTTCATCTTTCAAGCTCTCCATTTCTTTTCGTAACTGCTTGATTGCAACGCTTCTTCGATACTGAATGGTGCTGCGATTGCGCCCATACAGCTTGCCGATTTGCTCGTCTGTGCAGCGCAGGAAAAAGTGCAACAGTATCAACTCCCGTTGTGCCGCCGTCAAGCGTTTCAATGCTTCGCCTAACTGTTCATTGTCTACAATTACAGTCTTGTTGCATACGGTAAAAGCGATTGGCTTGTCTTGCTTTACGAAATATTCGTCCGTTGTTGACACGTCAAAGACAAACTCGATATGTTCTTTTTGTTCCTTTGAATACGTCATTTTCATCACCCCCTTTCTGTCCGGAATGAGGGATATAACAAAAACCGTCTGTACAGCGCAAAACTGTACAGGCGGCTATGCTATATGATGTAATAAGGCATATATGATGATGTGTGTGCATTTTTATGGACGGAATACTCCGTCGGCGGGTAATGGTTTTTTTTGACCGTAAATTATGCGGTAGGCTATGAAAAACAGAAAAGGACACGGCGATACCTCCTTGATACCGTCATATCCTTAAAAAGGTAACTCTAATACACCCTCCATATTTCCAATTTTGAAAAAGGAAAACGGCGGCTTTAATTGTTATCACAAATAAAATAAGCCGATAACATACAGTTGGACTACCTGCGTATTATCGGCTCTGCGTCTTAGCGTCTGGCTCTTTGATAACTGACATATTTAATTGTTGTATGTTGATTAAGATTTCTTGCTTGCATTTGGGACAGAATAGCGGAAAGTTTTTTAGCTCTGTATCCTCTCGAATTTTCAATCTTGTTTTATTTCCGCAGACAGGGCAACGTATCCATTCTATTTTGCTCATAACCGCCTCATTCCTTGCACTTAGAAAAGTGCAAGAACGATAAAATACTGATAGGGCAAAAATACAAGCACCAAAATTCCAATACGGCAACGCCTATCCAAGATGGGCTATCAGCTTTGAATAATCCAAGCATAGGCATAATTAAACAGCTTATAAAAAAAGCTCCATGTATTATAAGTAGATATTTCAGCCATTTATCCACTTTGGAGTGTGCATTTATCGCCAAGCCTGCAAAAAATGTTGCTAATGCCATTAGTGCATATCCTAACAAATCATAGTTAAAAAATAATCCAAATTGCTGAAAATCAAGAAGTTTAACAGCTTGTTGCGTTAAATCATTAAGTCGAACCGTTGTTAATTGAGCAAAATAAACCAGCAAGATAATTGTTGCATACACAGTAGCAAAGCCCGCTGAAATATAACCCGACAATTTGCATTTTATTTCAGAAAAATAAGCATATGCCCACATCATAATCACAAAACTAAAAGCTATAAACATTGAACAAAAATAGCTGCCGTAATTAAACCCGATTAGCATAGACAATGCGAAACCGATGATAGAAATCAAGTTAATTACACAACTGAACATTCCTATTTTCCTATTCATCAACTTGCCCCCCTCTTTCAAAGAGAATATCTATCACTTTTTTAATATAGGCTTCTCTGTCGTTTGCTTTCGTGAAGTCATAGCCAAGAACTTGTTTTGCTACATCACGCCCTAAAAATGCCGTTTGCATTGCTGCGGTAAGAATAAACACCAATACGGATTTATCATCCTTTGAAATGTCATTTTTCAGGGAATGCATAAATCCTTGCTGCGTAAGAACAGAATTACAATTTTCCACATAATTCTGTAAATCTCCAAGAATAGAAATTCGGGAAATTGCAGAATGTTCAAAAAGAAAGTGAAACACATAAGAAGCCCAAGCTGTCAAGCGTTCTTTATCAGTTTGAAATGTTTGCTCCATATGAAAACCTGTCACTATCTTTCCTATAATTCGTTGCACACATTCAGTTATCAGATTGTCTTTGCTCCCAAAATGATAGTTGATTAACCCTAACCCAATATCTGCTTGTTCTGCAATCATACGGGCGGTAATATTTTTTGTGTCGCCGTTATATTGCTCTATTAAATCAGTAGTAACCTCAACAATATGATTTTTGACATTTTCGTTTTTACTCATTGTAATAGTCCTCCTTGAACAGCGTTCAATTATATTATATTGAACGCTGTTCAGAAAGTCAATAGGCTTAAAAAATTTACATACCGCCGTATTTATATTCGCTATTATTTTCAATACTATGACCTTGAATTCTCGCAACACAGGACACAAAAGATTAAGGAAGCCAAAAGGACAAATAAAATGTCCCGCACAAAACAGAATAGACATTGAAAAGCGTTGCAATTTTTTTGAGATTGCAACGCTTTCTTTTGCGGAAGTTTGGCAAAATTGTTATACCAACCGTAGTAGGTACTAAGGAGGTAATCACATGGAAAATCGAAAACGCAAGGTGCAAATCATTGTTCGAGTGACAGAGGAAGAACGGGCGTTGATTGAAGAAAAGATAAAACAGTTCCCAACTCAAAATCTCGCCGCCTACGCCCGCAAAATGCTCATTGATGGGTACATCATTCTGCTTGATATACCGGAGATAAAAGCACATTCCGCGCAACTTCAAAAAATAGGAGTTAACATCAATCAGATTGCAAAGCGCGTCAACGAAACCGCCCGTATCTACACCGAGGACATGGACGAACTAAAACGGCTCATGGACGAAGTTTGGAAGTCGGAACGGCGGTTGCTTTTGCAATTTAGGGGACTGACGAAATGAGGGTTTGGGAAACTTTCCAACAAGCGTTTTGCAGGACAAAACACGCAACAGGCTATCCTGTTGCTATGCTTGCTCCGAAATTAGTAACTTACAATACTTACGAAAGGACGGAAAGAAATGGAACAGAAACGAGAACATGAACATAATGATTTGCTGCCTAAAAAGGGTAATCCGCTGCATGAAACGGTCCACTATAAAATCGGCGGTACAGTCTTTGAAGTATCTACCGTTTGCGGCGGCTCTGAACCGCTGTATGGCAAAATGGTGCGGCTCATAAAATCGGAATCCGTCACATCGCCTACTGACAAAAAATCAGAAGTCCACTATAATACAGATAGCAACCTGTTTGTCGGGCGTTCATCACAGGAGGAATGAACATGACGACAACAACGAATTACCCCGACAACATTACCGCTTTATATGCCCGCTTATCCCAAGAGGACGCGCTCGACGGCGAGAGCAACAGCATTGCCAATCAGAAGAAAATCCTTTTGAAGTACGCAACAGACAACGGCTTTTCCAATCCCTTGTTTTTCATCGACGACGGTGTTTCCGGCGTTACGTTTGACCGCCCCAGTTGGAATGAGATGATACACCTTGCGGAAACGGGCAAGGTCAAGACGGTCATTGTCAAGGATATGTCCCGCATGGGGCGCGACTATCTGAAAGTCGGCTACTACACCGAAAGCTTCTTTGACGACATTGGTGCGTTTCGCAGTGTGATACAGCGGCAGCAATCGGCGGAAATGGAAAAGGCATTAAAGCGGCGCAAAAAAGAACTGGAACAGGCACAAAAGCGGATTGCGGAGCTTGACCGTATCTTCAAGCGGATTTACGAGGATGACATATCCGGTGCTATCTCTCATGAACGGTTTTTGAAGTTGTCCGGCGAATATGAAGCGGAGCAAAAGGAACTGATGGCGTTTGCAAAATCCGAGCAAACGGCGGTCAATACTTACGAGCAGGACAAGGCTGATTTTGATAGCTTAGCCGCCATTATCCGCATGTATGTGGGAATAACGGAGCTGACGCCTACTATCGTCAACGAGTTTGTGAAGAAAATCGTAGTCCACGCCCCCGACAAGTCCAGCGGACACCGCCGCCAAAAGGTGGAAATCATTTGGAACTTCATTGGCAAACTGGAGCAGGACGAGGGCACGCAGACGCTTGAAAGAGAAAGAAAAAGCAAGACGGCATAGCCTTTCGACTATGCCGCCCCGCAATTACTAATTTACTTCCTTATGGGTGTTACCCTTTATGTCTGCCGCTGTCTTTATTATTATAACACTTTCATTTACTGCTCCATCTGCCGTCCTAAAAATCCTGCCGCACTCTGGGCAACCTTTTGTTCCAGTTCCCCGAATTTTTTCTTGTCGTCTTTATTTAAGAACACAACCGCCCCGATTGCATCCCCTTCACAGAGGATCGGGCAGATCACTTCTTCTTTGAATTCTTTTTCATCCGCCGTGATTCCGGCATATTTTGCGGAATCTGACTTTGCCAGCACCTGTTCTCTCGTCTGAATCACTTTTTCCAGTTCTTTACTGATATACTTATCCTGCAGATCCTTTTTCCCACTGCCTGAGGCCGCCACGATCTGATCCGTGTCCGTGATACATACTGTGCATCCCATCGTCTGTGCCAGACTTTCGGAATATTGCTTGGCCAGCGTTCCCAGTTCCCCGATCGGAGAATATTTCTTAAGTATCACTTCACCTTCTCTGTCTGTAAATATCTCCAGCGGGTCTCCCTCGCGTATCCGCAGCGTTCTTCGTATTTCTTTCGGAATGACCACCCTTCCCAGGTCATCAATCCGCCTTACGATTCCTGTAGCTTTCATAAAAAATTCCTCCATTTAACGTCATAGTAATAATTAGCACTGCTACTATTATTTGTTAAACAGAGGAAAATATTCGTTGTTTCATCAGTTTTCCATTTCTACATATTGTTCGGCAATATTTTTCACATGATCCCCCATTCTTTCAAAATCCGTCAAAATCTCTGTAAATATGATGCCTGTCTGAGGCTTACATTTTCCTTTTTTCAGGCGCTGCATCTGTTTCTTAAAATATTTATCCCTTGTGTCATCAATCTTCTGTTCCATCGCCGAAGCCTTTTCAAGAATCACGCCAGAATTACCGGGAAGCATTTCTTTTACGATATCCAGCGCATCCATACACTGCTTCTTCATAATCTCCAGTTCTTCCCTGGCCGTTTCTGAAAATCCGGCATCCCAGCCTTTCAATTCCTTTGCATATCCGGCCAGATTCACCGCATGATCGCCAAGGCGTTCCAGATTGCTGATGACCACATAGTATCCGTTGATCTGGCGCGAATCTGCCAGAGACATTTCATTTGCCATCAGAGACACGATATAGCTTGATATTTCTGCATTCAGATAATCTATGTATGTTTCCCGCTCATCTATTTTTTTCAGCTCCTTATCATTATATTTAATCAGGACATTATAGGCACTGGAAATATTTTTTTCGACCATCGCCTGCATTCTCCCCACCTCATTTTTCACCTGGGAAATCGCCACTGCTGCCTGTCCGATCGCATAGGACGGTTCAAATCTGGTAATATACTTCAGCCTGTATTCCTCGTCCTCTTCCTTTCTACTGTCAGGGAGAATTTTCTCCGCCGCAGCCGCCATATATGTTCCAAACGGAAGTAAGATTAGTGTGGTCACAATATTAAAAACAGTGTGCACATTTGCAATCTGCGAAACCGGATTTCCCGGTGCAAGTGCCTCCATCCAGCTCACAAAAGGTGTAACCAGACAGACCACCGTAAACAAAACGGAACCAAAAATATTAAACATCAAATGTATAATCGTTGTCCTCTTCGCATTCACCTTCATCCCAATTGATGCCAGCACCGCCGTGATGCACGTTCCGATATTCTGCCCGAACAGAATATAAACAGCACTTGACAGAGGAATCATCCCTGTCCCGGCCAGTGCCTGAAGAATCCCGACTGATGCGGAGGAGGACTGAATTACCGCTGTAAACACGGCGCCAATCAGAATTCCCACCAGAGGATTCCTAAAAGTCGTCATAAACTGGATAAATGCCGCCGAATCCTGCAGAGGCTCCATTGCATTCCCCATCATGTCCATTCCCATGAAAAGTATACCGAGTCCCGCAAAAATACTGCTGATATGATGTACCTTTTCATTTTTCACAAACATAATCGCAGCAACACCCGCAATGGCAAACAAAGGCGCAATGGCCCCAATATCCAGCGCAATCAGCTGTCCCGTAATCGTCGTTCCTATATTGGCCCCCATGATAACCCAGACAGCCTGTTTCAGCGTCATCAGTCCCGAATTCACAAACCCGACCACCATAACCGTGGTCGCCGAAGAAGACTGAATCACAGCTGTAATCCCTGCCCCGACAAGGACCCCCTTCACCCTGTTCGAAGTCAGCCTCTCCAGAATCGCCTTCATCCGGTTCCCGGCCGCCGCCTCCAGCCCATTACTCATCATCTGCATCCCATACAAAAACAAAGCCAGCCCGCCCAAAAGCGCCAACACATCCTTAATACCCATAATCCCATTTACTCCTTCGTATCCCCATACTGTACGCCTAACCCTCACTTAACATCAACGCACTCCGGTCCAAGAATATCACGCAAAAATCCCCCCGGTCAACCAGCCCTTCCCCTTCTTAACACAATCTTAGCACAACTTCTTTAGTACACGGGCGTCAGCCTCGTGTACGTCCCTCCCCACATAAAGTCCCACCACGCGAATCCATCCGCAGCCCTCCGCCGATTTCCCCTCCCATGATCGCGCTATTACTGACCGGCATCCCGCCCCGGCTTACGGCAGGCGCCCCCCTTCACCATCCCGTACAAGCAAGATCATATTGAAATCCTCACTTGATTCTGCTAAAATTTAGGTGATGTTAAATACACGCACAGGATGGAGTTAATCATTATGAGCCTGAAAATTCCTATAGAAACTTCCGCCAGACACATTCACGTCTCTCAGGGAGATTTTGAACAATTATTTGGTCACGGCGTGCGCCTGAACTATGTAAAGGAACTCAGCCAGCCCGGACAGTATGCATGTAAAGAAAGACTCACGGTCATTGGTCCGAAAGGGCGTTTTGAAAAAGTCATCGTACTGGGCCCGTTCCGCCCGGCGACCCAGGTGGAGATTTCCGTAACTGACGCCAGAAGGCTCGGGATTCCCAGCGTCATCCGGCAGTCCGGAGATATCAAAGGAACTCCGGGATGTATATTAGAGGGGCCAAAAGGCAGAATAGAACTAAAAGAAGGGGTCATTGTGGCAAAACGCCATATCCATATGACACCTCTCGATGCCGTCAGGGCACATGTCAAGGATAATGACATCGTCTTTGTCATCACGACAAGCTATGAGCGTTCTCTGATTTTTTCAGACGTCGTTGTCCGCGTCAGCCCGGGCTTTTCTCTGGCAATGCATGTTGACACAGACGAGGCCAATGCCTTTGCCAACGAGGATAATCCTACCGGCGTGATTTTAAAATTATTTGACGGGCATACTTATAATCTGCAGACATGGGCAGACGAATTGCAGTCCGGAATCAACCGTTAGACGTAACTGTTCAGAACCATGAACAGTTACCGGTAGACAATAAACCAGATGGAGGTATGAAGAATGACTAAAATTGAAGAAGTAAGAAGTGCTATGGTCACAGCTATGAAGGCCGGAGACAAGGAGAGAAAGGCAGCTCTCTCTTTTCTGTTATCAGCTCTCAAGAACAAGGCAATCGATAAACGTGCAGACCTGACTGAAGAGGAAGAGACCCAGGTTATTTTAAGAGAGATCAAACAGACAAAAGAAACTCTGGAAATGACACCTCAGGACCGCACGGATATCATCGACGAATGCAAGAAACGCCTCGCAGTTCTTGAGGAATATGCGCCTAAGATGATGGGTGAAGATGAGATTAAAGAAATCATCAACGGGGTATTGGCAGATCTGGGTATTGAAACTCCGACAGCAAAGGATAAAGGAAAGATCATGAAAGAACTGATGCCAAAAGTAAAAGGGAAGGCAGACGGAAAACTCGTCAGCAGCATTGTAGCGTCCCTGATGGAATAAGGTTTATTCTTTTGGGATAATTGAAGTCCGCCCGTCAGGCGGCGCGCAGAGGGAGACAGCCCGTGGGATATGCTGTTTTCAGGCTGGTCATTCGCTAAGATGTACTAAATGAAGCAAGGTCGGATTTTACAGAACTAAAGAGATTCACTCCGTTTGCCGATGCAAACGCAGCTCAGCTCTTTATGGCATTTGATTTTGGAGAATCAAATGCCATCTGTAAAATCCGGCCTTGCTTCATTAAGTACCTCTAAAGCTTATTTTATGCCCGTAAAACAGCATATCCCACGGGCTGTCTCCCTCTGCACGCCGCCTGACGGGCTAGGTTCATCCAATCATCCATAAAAACAGGGGAACAGTTCCTGACGAAATCTGGACATAAGGAACTACCAGAAACGCTCGTATATGACTAGCGGTTGAAGACGGATACCAGCAGGCCTTCTTCGCGGATTGCGGCCCAGTGGGCCTCGTTGATCTGGGGGAGAAGGTATCTGTGGGTGATTAATTTGTACAGGGGTATTTCTTTTTCCTGTGCTTTTTTTAAGAATAAAAAGCATTCTTCGTAGTCTCTTGAGGAGTAAAATCTTCCTCCGGACGGCATTGTTTCTTCATAAAATTTTGCCGTTGCTTTTCCCCTGCCTAATATGTAGCCGAGTTCGCATACGCTGCCGCTAGGTTTTATCAGGCGTTTTGCTGTGCTGCGCCCCAGGGAGGATGTGGTGCACTGGAAGACAGTGTCTGCCAGAGTCCCACCTGTGTATTTTTTGATCTTTTCCAGAATGGCCAACATTCCTTTCTTGTCACGGTAGTCTATCACTTCCGGGGCACCGAATTCTTTTGCCAGTTTTAGTCTGGCTTCTGATCCGTCGATTGCTATAATCTGACTGATTCCCATACATTTCAACGCAGCGATTACCGTAAGCCCTTCCAGGCCGCATCCTAATACGATTACTTTTTTGGTATCTTCTAAATGATTTAATTTTTCTGCCCTCTGTACAGCGCTGTTTACTGCTATAGCGGTCTCAGTCAGCAGACGGGACTCCAGATCCAGATCATTGACCTGATATATTTGGTTTCCTGCCTGAAGGACTATATAGTTTGAGAACCACCCATTTGACATAATGCCCGAATGCATGCGGTTTCCGCTAAACGATGAAGCAGAGCCTCCTGCTTTTTTGACAGCCACAATCCGGTCGCCCACTTTCAGTGTATTTCCATTCGCATCCTGAAGAGCGGGGCTTCCGAGTTTTACGATCACACCGGTTCCCTGCTGTCCTGTAAATACAGCCTGTCCGATTCTCTTTTCTTTCATAAATTCCGCAGTATCGGAAGGTGATACACAGCAGCCTTCGACCTGTACGAGAATCTCTTTCCCACTGATCTTTGGGATTTCACAGTCTTTAACTTCATAATTTTCAGGAGAAGAAAGAACTGCAGTCCTTCCTGTTTCCTTGCCCGTAAAAACAGGTTTTCTCTCTAGCATAAAAGGTGTCTTATCCACTTTAGGAGTACCCACCTCAGACAAAACCTGTTTTACGATATCATCTATCTTTATGTCCATCTTCAATCTCCTTTACCAGGATATTTTTCTCTGATTCATGCCCATGCTGTCTGTACCCACCCTGTGCAGCAGCTTATCGATCCGGATCTTCACTACCACCTTACGGTAATACACAGGGGTACTCTCATGACAACACGGTTTGTGAGCATCTGTCGGATAAACAAGATAAAACATTCCCGGCTTCATCCTGATCTTGTCCCCACTTCCTTCCAGCCATTCAATATCCTTCTCGGGATCATAGGGTGTCCTGACCGTCAGATCCGACTTATCCGCATATTCCCACATTTCACTGCCTTCTATCAGTATCTGCACATCCAGATATTTATTGTGTGTTTCAAAGTCCGCCTCTGTAAAGCCCCGGGTCTGTCCTTCCTGTACAAACGCAAATCCCTTTCCGACCGGATATCTCCCGACCGGCAGATGCTCCTTTTCCACACGCTGTACAAAACGGACCGCATCCCATAATTCAGGAACACTCCGCTGATAATAACAGATATGCTCCAGTTTATCCATTATCATAGTGCATTCACTCCATTCTCACATATTCTACAGAAGCCGTAATTCCTTCATCTTATTATAGACATCTGCCTTTGCCTGTGCATCAAGTGAAAGCGCCGGAAGCCTCTCATGCCCGTCCTTGTTTAGCACACGGTAATACATCGCCTGCTTGCATGCCAGAAACAGAGGGGAACTGTAAGCGTATATATCCATCGCATTTACCATCTTTTTAAACCAGACTGCCGCCTCATTGTAATCTCCTCGTTTTGCCGCCTGATATGCATTGACTGTAAATTCGGGGGCGAAGTTGGCAGTCGCATTGATAAACCCGTCCACGCCACAGACCAACAGGCCCATCGCCTGATTTTCGTAAGCAGAGAACACAGAAAAATCAGGATTGACTTCCTTTACTTTCTGCATAGCAAGCACATGGTTAAAATCATTGATTGTATCCTTGATTCCCACGATATTCGGATTATCCTTCACAAGCTTGCAAACCACGTCCGGATTAAAGCAATATCCTGTCAGGTCCGGGAAATTATATATTATAATAGGAAGTGATGTGTGTGAAGCAACATATCCGAAATATGCCTCAACCATCTCCGAACTGTATACACTAAAGTACGGATTAATCAACAGAACCCCGTCAGCCTCTGCTGCTTCTACATATTTCAGGAGCTCCATCGTATTTTCCAGACAGGTGTCGCCGACACCTACGATCACATTTACCCGGCCATTCACATGCTGTATCATTTCCTTTATAAAACTCTTTTTCTCCTCAACGGTCATAATACTGAATTCACCCGAAGTCCCTAGGTAAGCCAGACCATCCACACCATTTGCAATCAGAAAATCCGCCTGCCGTTTACTTGCTTCTATATCAATCTTACTTTTATCGTCAAAAATCGTGATGACCGGCGGGTTTACGCCACATAGCTTCTTCATCCTATTTTTCCTCCTTCTGATACCCCAGTTCTCTTGAAAGCGTCTTACCCGCCTTCAGCATCTCACCGGCTATCAGTTCTTTCTTATCTATCATCCTTGCTTTCGGTCCCGACACACTGATTGCCGCAACCATCCTGTGATAACCGTCATAAACCGGAACGGCCAGACACCACAGTCCTTCTTCTATTTCCTGATCATCTATTGCATAACCCTGAAGCCTGAACTCCTGAAGCTGTTTTCTCAGTTCTTCTTTGTTTCTTACAGTGTTCTCTGTAAATGCCTTGAAGTCAAGTCCATTCATAATATCACGGCTTTCTTCCGGAGGCAGGAAAGAAAGAAATGCCTTTCCGAGACCTGTACAATAGACCGGCTTTCTGGAACCGATCTGGGCATTTGTATTAATCGTACGTTCACAGTTCTCTTTTGCAATATAGACGATCTCCCCCTGTGAGAGAACTCCTAAGAAACATGTTTCTCCCAAAGTCTGCATGAGATGCTTCAGATACGGTGTGGCCATCCTTCCTATATCAAATCTGGAAGCAGCCACAGCTCCCAAACTCACAAGCTTTCCTCCAAGAGAATACTTCTTCTGTTCATCGGCAATGAGATATCCATTCTCCGCCATAGTCTGCAGGAGCGCAATCGTACTGCTCGGTGCATAGTTCAAACGCTCACTGATATCCTTGTTTGTCAGCCCATCGGAGCTGCTTTCTAAAAGTTCGAAAATCCTCAATACTCTTTCCGCAGATTTTACCGCCATAAAAACACCTGACCTTTTCCCAAAATAAAGGCTGACTCCAAATTTTTCTCATATTACGGATACACGCCTAATTTATCATTTGCTGCCTATATACACGAAAGTGTACATAGTTTCATTGATAAATTTACATTACCACGCCCAACTTTCCTTGTCAACTTTGTGTGAACAGTAACCAATAACGCAAAGTAGGACAGGAGCCATAAAATATGGCCGGCAGCCTTCAGGTTCCGGGGTCTCCCCGGAACCTGCCTCACAGCCGCCGCTCCTGTCACTGCTGTTATACTACACGAACAAGCATGAAATCAACCCTACTATGATAATCAGGATGATACCTACCACAGAGGCAATCGCCTGACCCAGCGTGTAGGTCTTCAGACCACCTGTAAAGTTAAATCCTGTCATATTTGAAACAATCCAGAAACCAGAGTCGTTTACAGTTGCCCCGAACAGCGCCCCATCCAGACACGCAAGTGCGATGAACACCGGGTGAATCGCTACCGTAGCAGCTACACTCTGCATGATTGCAAATGTTGTGAGTGATGCAACCGTACCCGAACCTGTAATCTGTCTGAACAAAAGGCCGAGTATCCAGCCAATCAGCAGGATCAGCACGATATTATTAGAGATGTTGGAAACCATGTCCTTAATCGCTTCGCTTACTCCTGATGCCGTAATAACAGATGAGAAGGAACCGCCGGCACCTGTAATCAAAAAAACAATGCCTGCCGACTTTAGTGCATTTGTTGCCACTTCTTCGGTCCGTCTGAGCCCCAGTATCTTAATAGAAACAGCCATTCCTGCAAGTGTTCCGAGCAGCATGGATATCGTTTTCTGTCCGAGGAAATCAATCCATGCCGGTGTCTTATCCATTACAGCTCCTGCAACCGTATTGATAAGAATAAAGATGATTGGTATTATAATAGGAAGAAGTGAGAGAAAGAACCCGGGCAGCTTTTCCGGGAGTATGAGTTCATCCACACTCAGTCCATTACCATTTTCGTCTTTCTCTGCATTCCAGAGTCCTCTGTCCATCAGTTTTCCATGTATAGTAACAGCTATCAGCGTCATAGGAATACCAAATAACAGACCGGCAGCGATCATAATGCCCAAATCAAATCCGAAATATTCTGGTGCCACAAGCGGGTTCGGAGTAGGAGGCACTAATGTGTGGGCAACACCCGCACCAATGGATATGGCGCCTACGATATAGCCGATACCCTTGTTCAGTTTTTTCATCAGTGCTACGCCGATCGGAATCAGAATCACAAATGTAACATCAAAGAATACAGGAATGGAGAGCACAAATCCTGCAAACCCGACTGCATACATTGCCCATTTATTCGGAAACAGTGAAACCAGTTTATCTGCAATTACGCTGGCTCCTCCGGTGTCACTGACAAACTGCCCCAGAATAATCCCCAGACCGATTGGGAAACCGATGCTTGCGAGCATGCTTCCGAAACCATTATTGATCACATTGACTAACCCAGTCGTTACTGTGCCGTCAGCACCGGTAATATCTGTCAGAGGAACTTTTGTTAAAAATCCGAGAAGCAATGAACCAAGAATCAATGCAATGGCCGGATTCATTTTTGCTTTGATGATTAATAAAACAACTGCTGCAATAGATATAATCAAACCTATGATTAAAAATGATGTTGACATCTTTACCCTCCTGCATAACTGCTATGCTGGCACTTTTACTGACAGTATTTACAGTCTTGTGCCCTTCTTCACTTCAATGAGTGTCTTGTCTTTGTTCAGTTCAACTCCAAATCCCGGCTTGTCGCTGACTTTCAGTTTTCCGTTAACCGGCATCGGCTCGTCTTTCAGAAGTGGATAGTACTGAGGTACTACCTTATCAGCCTGAGGAGCCATCATCAGGCATTCTGTGATCGGTGAGTTTGTCTTCGTTGTTACATAATGATAACTGTATGTGCCGCTTCCGTGAGGAATCACAAGTTTCCCGTGGGCCTCAGCCATGTTGCCAATCTTGATCAGCTCTGTCATACCTCCGCACCAGCCGACATCAGGCTGGATCACGTCAAGGTCGCAGTCTTCAATCAGCATGCGGAATCCAAACTTGGAAGCCTCATGTTCACCGCCTGTTACCATGATTTGATTGCCGGCCGCTTTCTTTAAGTCTCTGTAAGACCAGTAGTCATCCGGGTTAAAGCACTCCTCAATCCAGTTAAACTTCAGATCAGCAGATGCCTGCATCAATCTCTTAGCATAATACAGATCAAGTGCCATCCAGCAATCCCACATCAGCAGGAAATCGTCACCACATTTTTCACGCATATCGGCTGCCAGATCAATACTTTTCCTCAAGCCTTCCATTCCGTCATCTGGTCCGTAAACAAGCGGAATCTTTCCTCCAACAAATCCCATGTCCTTTGCAAGGTCCGGTCTCGGCCCGGTTGCATAGAATGTAAGTTCTTCACGGACTTTTCCGCCCAGCATTGCATACACAGGTTCCTCACGCAGTTTGCCGAGCAGATCCCATAGTGCGAGGTCAATCGCGGAGATTGCATTCATAACTACACCTTTTCGTCCATAATACAGGGATGCACGGTACATCTGGTCCCATGCCGCTTCAATCTCATTGGCATCTTTTCCAACTACAAACCGGTCCAGATGGTTCATCACAAGCCATGCCGCAGGGTAGCCGCCTGTGGTAATACCGAATCCTGTTACTCCATTATCGGCTTCCACCTCGACTACCAAAGTTTTCAATGCATTGATTCCAAAGCTGGTCCTTGTCGCTTTATACTCCGGATAGATGCTCATTGGTGTTGCAATTTGTCTGACAATCCAGTGTTCTTCACTCTGGTCATGATAATCTGCTCCGCCGCCCTCGACTACATATGCGCGGATTGCTGCAATCTTTCTTCCCATTAATGCCATGATAAATACCTTCCTTTCTTATAATTCATATATGTGAATCCAATTCTCATTTCTCACTAAGTTTATCATTTTTTTATAATTAAGTCAACACGGAATAGATCTTTTCGACAGTATAGTCAATTTCTCACGTTATTTTTTGTCTATTTTGCACAACCTCTTTCCTTTTACTTATTTTTTGTAGGATTGCTTTTTCAGAAAATATCAAGTATACTTTACTGGACAGCCGGAAGGCTGTCTTAATCTATGAGAGGGTAAAGTAATTACTATGTTTGTATTGATCTTCAACCAATTGTTAAAAATGCTTATCATTATGATACTGGCTTTCATCTGTTATAAACTGAAAGTTGTCACACAGGAGGGGAATAAAGCGATTTCCAATCTCCTGCTTATGGTTGTGAATCCTTGTCTGATCATTACTGTCTATCAGACCGATTACAACGCAGGCCTTGTAAAAGGTCTTCTGATTGCATTTGTCGCTGCCTGTGTATCCCACATCATCGGGATTGTTATGGCAAGATTTCTTGTTCCGGAGAAGAATAATCCGGAGTATTATCTCGACCGCTTCGGCGCTGTCTACTCCAATTGTGGTTTTATCGGCATTCCTTTGATATACAGCGTTCTTGGGAACGAAGGAGTCTTCTACCTCACGGCATATATGACGGTGTTCAATCTTTTCACCTGGACGCACGGACTCAGTCTTCTGGAGAATAAGTTTTCCTTAAAACAGCTTAAAGAGGGGCTTCTCTCACCCATGATTATTGCCACCCTTGCGGCAATTGTATTATTTTTTATCAGGTTCCGTATTCCGGCGACGGTTCTCGCATCAATGAATTATGTTGCAGACATGAATACACCGCTCGCCATGATGGTTGCTGGATTTTCTGTTGCACAGGCAGATTTGAAACGGATTTTTTCCAACCTGCATATATACTGGGTCAGCTTTTTAAAACTGATTGTGATGCCGCTGCTTGTAACCCTGTTCCTTTATATCACCAGAATCAGCCATGATATTGCCTACACCACACTGATCGCGTCTGCCTGCCCGACTGCTACGACTATGACTATGATGGCTATACGCTATGACAGAAATTATACATACGCCTCGGAAATATTTGCTTTCTCAACCGTTTTGTCAATGGTCACCATACCGGTTGTCACCTTTATCGCCGGATTTTTAATACACTGATTAAAAGACAAAGAACCGGCCAGTAATCCGCTTTTTTAAGCGTTATTACTGGCCGGTTCTTTTTTATGCCCGCATAAACTGATCTTATTTATCCATACAGTTCTGACATGGTGTATAGCCTTCTTTCTCCAATTCTTTCAGAGATTTTTTTGTTTTTTTCTTATTTTTATCTGCCATCTTTTTCACACTGCTGCAGGAAGGACGATGGACTTTCTTTGTATTTGTATTCAGAATATAGGAACCGCCATTTTTCTCTTCTTTCGTGTTCTTTACTGCCGGTTCTGCATCTGAACGGGTTCCTTTTGGTTCTCCTGCTCTCCAGCTTTCATCGGGCGACATATTCCATGTAATCTTCTTACCATCTGAGACAGCAACTATCGTTCCCTGCTCATCCGTCCTGAAAACTTTTATTCCCTCTGTTCTCAACAGGTTCATCACATCTGCATGGGGATGTCCATATGAATTGTCTTCCCCGCAGCTAATCACTGCATACTGCGGGTTCACTGCTTTTAAAAAGCCCTCTGTTGTCCCGCTCCTGCTGCCGTGATGACTAACTTTATACACATCCGCGGACAGTTTCTGCTTTGTTTTCAACATTTCCTGTTCTGATTCCTCTTCTGCGTCTCCCACAAACAGAAAATGGTTGTCTCCATGTTCCAATCTGATTGCAATAGAGTAGTCATTTGCACTGTCAAATTTACGGTCTGACGGAGCCGTTACTGTAAAGGAAGCATCCCCCAGCTGATAGGTGTCTCCCGTCTTCGGGTGAAGTGCTTTATAGTTTTTTGCCTTCAGTGTATCTACAACCTCTTCATATGTTTTCGTATCCTTACTGTAATCTGGCAGCATTACTGTAGTGCAGTCAAATTTATAGATAATGACATCCAGTCCCCCAATGTGGTCTGCGTCCGGATGGGTCCCGATTACATAATCCAGCTTCTTGATTCCCTGCTTCTGTAGATAACTCTGAACAGCAGTTCCTTTGTTGTTATTTCCTGCATCGATCAGCATTGCATGTCCATCTGACTTGATGAGCGTCGCATCCCCCTGCCCTACATCTATGTAGTGCACTTCAAGTAAACTATTACTGCTTTCTGTCCCGGCGGCTTCTGCTCCTTGTAAGCCTGTCATCCAGCCTATACAAAGCAGAAAAGCCGCCATGAATATTGAAATTATTTTGTTTCTAATAGCCCTTTTTTGCATATCTCTAATCCACGAACTTCACTGCCGTCCCATAGGCCATTACTTCTGCCGCTCCTGCCATGACGGCCGCGGAAGCATAACGGATATTGACAACCGCATCCGCTCCCAGCCTCTCGGCTTCCTCTGTCATACGCTTCGTCGCAAGGGCCCTTGCATCATTCATCATCTCATTGTAAGCTTTTAATTCGCCTCCGACCAGAGTCTTAAAACTTTGTGTAATGTCTTTTCCTACGTTCTTTGACTGAATGGTGCTGCCCTTAACCAGTCCGAGCATTTCAAACTTCTTTCCTGATATATAATCAGTATTTACTAAGATCATCTTCTTCTCCACTCCTTATCTCTCTAATTCTCTGGATGCATACCCCAAGTGCTACTCCTGCAAGTGCAAGAGGGATAACCGCTCCAATAATACATGCTGCTAATGGCGGCCTGAGTAAAAATACAACTACAGCAAAGCCGATAAAATATAATAATAAAAGTACTGTAATAATTACCGGAGCAACCATTTTCTTTCCATGTTTATTCATTACTTTCTACCTTCCCACGTTCTGTAAATGGCTTCCAGTGCATCTACTACACTATCCACACCCATCAGGCTTACATTGAATACCATCTCATGGGACTCGGCACTGCCCCATTCGCGCCCGGTATGTGCCTCATAATACAGTTTACGTTCCTTATCGACCTTCTTGATTTTATCCCAGGCCTGCTTTTCAGTCAACTTATAAATATTAGAAATTCTCCGGATCCGGTCTTCTTTATAAGAGTAAATAAATACATTAATACAATTTGAATAATCCCCGAGCACATAATCCGCACATCTGCCAACAAAAATACAGGAACTCCTGTCTGCCAGCTTCTTTATGATACCGGTCTGCGTCTCATACATCCTGTCACTTAACGGCGTGCCATAGACATCCGTTCCCATAAACGCTGTATAATCCCCTGTGCCAACCACATAGGCCGACAGAAACTTGCCCAGAATCGTCTCATCTACACGGGACGCCTCCTCATCACTGACCTTCAGCTCCTTTGCAGCCATTCTGATCAGGTTATGGTCATAAAGAGGAATGTCCAGACGTTCTGCCAGACGGTTTCCAATCTCATGTCCGCCACTGCCAAACTGTCTGCCAATTGTTATAATCGTGTGTTCTGTCATACTCTCAGCTCCTTTTCTCTGACAAATAGAATTACCGCCTTTTAGTTAGCTTTATTATAACTCATTTTAACTGAAAATAGATAGTTATTTACAGATAATCTTTGGCAAATATTTCTTCCGGCAGAGGCTTGCTGTAATAATACCCCTGAATCCTGTCCGCCCCCATCTCTTTCAGAAGTTCTGCCTGATCTGCTTTCTCAATCCCTTCCACTACAACGACCTGGCCAAGGCTGTGGAAAAGATCGATCAGTGTCTTTATAAGCACTTCTGAATCTGTATTCCCTGGGAAGCCTATCAGCAGGCTGCGGTCTATTTTCACACACTCGAACGGAAACTCTAGTACACTGGCCAGATTCGAGTAGCCAGTTCCAAAATCATCCAGATAAAACCCGATGCCAGCCCGGTTCATATTATGCATCACATTCTTCATGTATCTCATATCCTGAAGAAGCACCCGTTCCGTTACCTCTATCTTAAGTCTGCCGGGCTGCAGATGGTGTCGTTTCAGGCAGTCCAGAATCCGTTTTTCAATTCCTGCATCCGCAAACTGCTGCATAGATAAATTGATGGAAATACTCTTAATACTGCTCTCCGGATTCTTTTCTAACAGTTCACACACTTCTTCCAACACAATCCAGCTCAGTTCATCAATCAGTCCGGATTCCTCAGCAATGGGGATGAATCTGGACGGAGGCACCGGATTGCCCTCATAGTCATTCAGTCTCAGCAATGCTTCTGCAGAACTGAAACTGCCGTCTTTATGGCGAACAGGCTGATACCAGACTCTGAACCTTCTCAGTTCCACAGACCGCTGCATGATCTCCAGAATCTTCTTATCTTCTTCATATTTCTGTATCTCTGACTCCGCAAAATGGATACTGCGGTCAGGTGCTTCCTTCGCCTTCTGAATCGCATATTCCAAATGGTCCATCAGCTGCGACGGTGTAAGCTGCTGACCAACACAGTCAAGATACATAAATGCTGTTTTAATATGTGTATGTATATCCCCCACTGACCAGACGCCCTGGCATCTCTTTTTCACAATGCTGTAATTCTCTTTTGACTTTTCTTCTGATTCAAAAGGAATAATGAGGGCAAATTCTACATTTCCGAATCGGAAAACTTCTGCCCTGGGAATAATCCTGCTCAATTCAGTTGCAATTGTATAGAGAAATTCATCGCCTTTCTGATGTCCGTAGTTTTTGTTGATGACATCAAACTTTCTAAGTGCTGCCATAACAACCTGGAAATGCTGTCTCCCTGCAAGCCGCAAGGAGATATTCTCAAAAAAGCTCTCCCGGTTGCCTACCTTTGTCAGATGATCTTTCTTAAATTCCCGATTCTGGAAACTAATGAAAAGAATCAAATTGGCAATAGCCATGCCAGTCCCGTTCATGAGCATATCAGGATAACATAGTTGGAAAATACACATCAGTGCAATGATCGGAGGTAATGTGCGGATAATCCTTACAATCGATTCACTGACACTTGGACGGTTCCTCCAATAGCAGATGTAAACCATCACAATCTCAGCCGCCATTACTCCATACCCCAATACATTCAGTACTCCCCTGTGGTACCTTCCGGCATTATCAAAATAGAAAAGAATTCCTGTCCTGATATTAGTAATCAGTGCCGCAAAATAAATGATATTCACTGCTGCCAGCCCTTTGACGGCACGTATCAGACACTTCTTATCATATACATGCGCCAGCATCATAATAAACACATATGCCGCAATTATTGAGCATATGATGACCGTGAGCATGAAATAAATGCTGTTCAGAGCCATATTGACCCCATACGGGGTACCTCTGTGCCCTGCCGCAAACACACATACCGCATCCAGAATAATAGAAAACAGCGAAAGCCAAAGACATACACGGTATAATTTTTCTCTCGCGTTAATAACCGTACGCCTTTCATAAAAGTATAAGATCAGCACAACAATGACAATAAATGCCATGTATTCCCCTGCAAGTGACCAATGTATCATATACACACCCCGATTATGAATCATAATGGAGATATTATAGCATATTTTGACAATACTGGCAGAAACAATTTACATTCTGCTTTTCTTTTCACACTTTTTTACGGTGCAATAATGCATGATTATAAGCATATAATGAAATATTATAAAATTTCGCTTTTTTTATCTTGTAATGGGGAAATCAAAATGCTAGAATAGATACGCGTCAGACAACTTTATTACAGCAGTGGGGGAAATTAATATGTCATTCTTTAATAAATTAGATAATATGCAGAAACAGCGTGTTTATGGGATGGGCAATGCAATTCTGGGTTCTGTAATGTTTGCCTTTGGGCTTAATGTTTTTATCACGCCTCTTTCATTATATAACGGCGGCTTTATGGGTATCTCACAGCTGATCCGTACCCTGATTGTCCAGGTATTCCATTTTTCCTTTGGACAGACCGATATCGCCGGTATCATTTATTTTTTAATCAACATACCTTTGATCTATATGGCATGGAGCAAGATGGGTAAAGAATTCTTTGGACGGTCCGTTATTACAATTATTGTACAGACAGCGGCGCTTACCTTTTTGCCTGTTCCGGCCAGCCCGGTCATCGATGACTACCTGACCGCCTGCGTAATCGGGGGCATTATCGCAGGTACCGGTTCTGGCATGATCTTACGAGGCGGCAGTTCCGGCGGGGGACAGGATATTCTGGGAATTTATTTCACAAAGAAATTCCCGGGATTCAGCGTAGGCAAAGTATCCATCATCATCAATTTCTTTGTCTATGGCATCTGCCTTTTGATGTTTAATATTGAAATTGTTATTTATTCTTTGATTTACGGTGTTGTGTACTCCATCGCATGTGACCGCGTACATATTCAGAACATCAATATGAGTGTTATGATCTTTACAAAAAAGCTCGGAATCTCGAGGGCAATCATAGAACAGACCGGGAGAGGCGTCACTAACTGGGACGGGGCAGGTGCCTACACGAATGAGACATCGTACATTCTGTTTGTTGTTATTTCAAAATATGAGGTCAGCCAGCTGAAACGGATTGTGCGGAGCATTGACCCGAATGCATTCATGATATTTACGGAAGGGTGCTCGGTATCGGGTAACTTCGAAAAAAGGCTGTATCCATGACGGATACAGCCTTCTTTCACGTTATCAGACTATTTTCTTAAGAAGCAGTCTGTTCCTCATACTTCATACAGGCTTCTGCCCTCTGCTGCGTAAGCTTCCGCATTGTCATAAAATAGGCTGCCGCAAGTGGGATACATGCGCCAATCCATGCCAGCGGACTGGCCCAGCACGCACCAGCAAAACCAATGGAGGCTGTAAGGAAGATTGCGGCAAATGTCCTCATAACCAGTTCCATAATCCCAGCCACCGTAGGCATAAATCCTTTTCCGAGTCCCTGCAGTGTAAATCTATAGATGAACAACAGTGCCAGTACAAAATACATAACTCCATTGATCTGAAGATATGTCTGGGCCATACTCTGGACACCTGTTTCCCCTGATCCTACAAACAATCCCGCGAGCTGATACCCGGCAAAAATATTCACGAGTGCCATCACAATACTGAATCCCACAGATATCAGGCTGCATTGGAAAACTCCCTGTTTTATCCTGTCTATCTTTCCTGCACCATAATTTTGTGCCGCATAGGTCGCCATCGTTGTTCCAAAAGAGTTCATCGGCTGTGCCGCAATCTGGTCGATCCTTTGTGCCGCCGAGAATGCCGCAACTGCAATCGAGCCAAGCCCGTTAAGTACAAACTGAAGTACGACCGCACCAATTGCAATGATAGACATCTGGAACCCCATCGGCATCGCAACTTTAAAATGCTGGCCGATATCCCATCCAGAAACCTTCCAGTCATCCTTTTTCAGATGCAGTATCGGAAGTTTCTTCTTAATATACCATAAGCACATCAGCGCTGACGCCATCTGTGCAATAATCGTAGCCCAGGCTGCCCCGGCCACCCCCATTTTCGCTCCCATGATGAGTGCAAAATCGAGCACGATGTTCAGAATACATGCAATAATTAAAAAGAAAAGCGGTGTCTTGCTGTCCCCCAGAGCTCTGATGATATTGGATAAAAAGTTAAACAGCATACTGGCTATAATACCCCAGAAAATGATCACGATATACTCATATGCCGAATCAATAATCTCCGCCGGGGTCCGCATCAGTTCCAGAATATTTCTTGCCAGCGGAACGGAAACCACTGTCAGTACAACAGTTACTGCAAGACTGATCCACGCCCCTGCTGCCACACTCTTTCTGACACCGGCCTCATCTTTTGCCCCAAACCGCTGGGCTGTAATGATAGCGAGCCCGGCGCTCACGCCCATTGCAAATCCGAGTATCAGGAAACTAATACTGCCCGTGCACCCCACTGCCGCCAGTGCATGCACCCCTAATGTCCTTCCCACAATCAAGGTATCTACCATACTATATAACTGCTGAAAAATATTCCCGATCAATAAGGGAATCGTAAACATCACAATCAATTTCCACGGTCTGCCTTCTGTCATCTTTTTCGTCATGTCTTGTTACCTCCTGTTTTGCTTAAATTTGTTTCCAGTTAACTTCCTGCGATGGAAACATTTCCGGTAAACATGTTCTATTATAATCAATCCCGGAAAAAGCAGAATGTAATATGTTGTGCTTTAAATGTAGTATTTTGCTTTATTCATCCCGGACAACCCGCAGGACGGGCATGACTGCCAGTACCATCCATTTGACTTTTCTGCAGGAATGTTTATATTTTCATTGAATTATCCCCCCGTACAGGAGTATAATTTTTAGTACATGCAATTCAGGACGCTCTTATATCCTATGCGGTGTCAGACGAATTATCAGCATCAAATATCATTTATCCGGGAGGTGACTTTATGTACAGACAGGAATATGACCTGACTTATGATGACTTAAACCCTACTTTTTTATTTATCTGTAATCTGAAGCGTACAGAAACTGAAGAGAATTACCACAGTCATGAACATTTAGAGATTTCTGTCGTGACAAAGGGATATGGTACTTATTACATAGACGGAAAAGAATACCCGATCAAAGCCGGAGATCTGATTATCCTGAATCCCGGAACTTATCACAGAAGTCTCGTAACTTGCCCGCAGTGCTGTGCAACAGAGTATTACATCGGATTCAGCGATATACACATTCGGCATATGCCCCCAAATACCCTGCCTCTGCCAAACGGGAATATGATTATTCCTATGAAAGACGGTATGCGTCAGGATGTGTACCGTCTTTGTTCTGCTATGGGGAAGGAATTTCATACATGCCGCCCCGGACGCTACTTCATGCTGAAGTCCTACCTGATCCAGTTTATCCTGCTCCTGTTAAGAGACCAGCAGGAAGTCATGGAAGAACAAAATGGCTGTATCTTCGAATCTCCAAACAAGAAATACGTCGTAAAACAGATGATCCGCTACTTTAATGAACATTATCACGAAAAAATCTCGCTTGACCAAATCGCGAAGAACATGTATCTGAGTACATTTTATGTCTCCAAAATTTTCAAAAGTGAGACCGGTGATACCCCTATTAATTATCTGATCGAACTTCGAATGGAAAAAGCGCGGGAACTGATGGAGGAGTCTCCGGAACTTAGTATACAGAATGTGGCAGCTATGGTCGGGTATGACGACGCCTACCACTTCAGCAAGCTTTTCAAGAAACATTTTGGGACGGCACCCAGTAAATACCGGGCAATAGGGAATCAATAGCATGCAATGGAATCTTCTGGCGGTTCTTTTATGGCCAGATTATGATTTATACTTCGGGGTATATGCCCCGAAGTATTTTTTGTGCTAGCATCTTTTAGGGAACTGCCTGCTATATAGGGGTTTGGCCGAGAGCTTAGTTTGTTTAACTTCAATGACGTTCCAGCGAAGGGAACGACACATTTGCGAGTCAGGTAATGGCTAATGCGATAATTTCAATCCACGTTCCCGCGAAGGGAACGACCTTGCTATTTAATGATTTGAGCTTCGGTTTAAGCATTTCAATCCACGTTCCCGCGAAGGGAACGACGACATTTAAAGAACTATACATAGCAAACAATGGTTGATTTCAATCCACGTTCCCGCGAAGGGAACGACGTGTTGTATTTGGTCGCTCAGCAGAATTTGTGGAATTTCAATCCACGTTCCCGCGAAGGGAACGACGCAAAGGTGATCCTGCAAGAAAAACTGGAAAATATATTTCAATCCACGTTCCCGCGAAGGGAACGACAACGTGCCGCAGAAGTCCTTATACTGGCTGACAATTTCAATCCACGTTCCCGCGAAGGGAACGACGGCAAAATAAACAATTCCCACCCTTAATATTTAAGCATTTTCACCTAAATATCAGAGCAACTTGTCTACATTGCGCTCTTTTTTCTCTTTTTCATTTGCAAACGCACTCATTTTGTGTATTTTTTTGGTGCGAATCTCCCAGAGTTTTTATGTTCACTTCGGGTTCGCACTACATACTTAATATCTCGTCAAATGTTATTCGCCCCTCCGCACCAATATGTTTAACACTCACCTTATAGTTACGTCTCAATAAAAAATACCAAAGACTGTTAAGCTCTACATCTATGATAAATTTCAAGTCCCGTCCCCACAAGGGAACGACACTGTCAAAACCTATGTTTATGACAGAACAAATCGAATTACTGGCCCCTAAATAAATCAAAGTTCAGAAAAAGCCACCATTACGGCGGCTCTATCAATCCCAGTTAATAGCCTCATGTGGGATTGTTTCCGGGTCTGCAAGTGCTTCTTCGAGACTTGCTTTCTCGGCCAGAGTCAGCTTTGTAAAATCCGGATCCCACGCAAGGACAAGCTTACGAACAATCTCCAGTGCTAAATTTTGGTCACTCTCTGGCAATACCTCCATGAGATCAATCATCTCTTTGGTTGCTGTATTCATCTTCTTACCTCCTTTTATGGAGAAGATATTATTTATATATATCCCCTCTTGAATCCACATTGATAATATATAATATCTCTATTATGCCGTCTGAGCCATAATTATATATTATCCTATACTTGCCTACCCTTAGCCGCTTCCTGCCATCTGTAAAGCCCTGCAATAGCTTTATATCTCCCACGGGTGGCTTTTGCGTTAACCCTTCAATTCCTGCCTTTAAGCGCTGTTTTGTCGGTCTATCCAGTGCGTTAATATACTTAGCGGCTTTCTTACTATACTCAATTTGCATCTCGGTATCTCCTTTATTTTGATACCTTCATCATAGCATATTTAAACTATTCCAGCAATATATATATAAACTACTCTTCACTTTTTCATTCGTTCTAATTCTTTTTCCACGCAATCTTGTACAAATGCAGATAGTTTCATTCCTTTAAATTTTGCCGCCGCTTTATATTCTGCTTTTTTCCCCTTTGCTGCCATAACTGTTATTCTATCATATTTTTCTTTTTGATAGTTATTTACATAGGCTATTGCATCTTCCTTTTTTGCGTATGCCATTGTAACACCCCCTATTATATTAAAGGTAGCATATTTAAATAAATGTGTCAACTTTACTTGTCGGTATCGTCATATATTAATTAAAAAAGCATTTTGGAATATTTAAACTATTCTATCATGTACTTAACAACAAAACAGCACCACAAACTTATTTCAATCCACGTTCCCGTGAAGGGAACGACTTTCCAGCTACTAGCTCACAATCACATCCGGAATATTTCAATCCACATTCCCACGAAGGGAACGACTGAGGTCGTTCTGTTCCTCATCATTATTCTTGAAGTTTCAATCCACGTTCCCACGAAGGGAACGACGTTTACTGCCGCTTTCGATAGACTGCTTAACGCCGTTTCAATCCACGTTCCCACGAAGGGAACGACTGATCTGGTGCATGAAAAAGCCCGCCGGTGATAGTTTCAATCCACGTTCCCACGAAGGGAACGACGACAACTGTAATCAGCCGCGAACTTTCAAAAGTAGTTTCAATCCACGTTCCCACGAAGGGAACGACGGCAAAATAAACAATTTCCACCCTCAATATTTAGGGATTTTCACCTAAATATCAGAACACCTTGCCTACATTGCGCTCTTTTTTCGCTTTTTCATTTGCAAACGTACTCATTTTGTGCATTTTTTCTGGTGCGAATCTCCCAGAGTTTTTATGTTTACTTCTGGTTCGCACTACATAATTAATGTCTCGGCAAATGTTATTTGCCCCTCCACACCAATACGTTTAACACTTACCTTATAGTTACGTCCCAATTAAAAACACCAAAGACTGTCAAGCTCTACATCTATGATAAATTTTAAGTCCCGTCCCCACAAGGTAACGATCGCAAAATAGACAATTTCTACCTCTGATATTTAGGCATTTTCACCTAAATATCAGAGAAACTTGTCTACATTGCGCTCTTTTTTCTTTCATTTACAAATACACTCAATCTATGCATTTTTCCAGTGCGAATCCACCCGTGTTTGTTTATTTACTTCTGGTTCGCACTACATAATTAATGTCTGATCAGCCGCTACTCCCCTATCCACGCCAATGTGCTCCACCTTCGTTTTATAGTTATTTCCCAAATAGTAAAAGCGGAGGCTGTCTACATCTTCATCTATGATGTCCGATAACTTTGCTTTCAGCATAACACATTGAGCATTATCTAAAATACATTCAAAAACTGAATTCTGTACTCTTCTACCATAGTTTACGCATTGCTTTGCGACTTTCCTCAGCCGTCCTCTGCCCGCGGCAGTTTCGGTATTTACATCATATGTAATCAGTACCAGCATCTCCACACCTCATTTCCATAAAAATACCGGATATCCGTCAAGATCACCTCTAAGATATCTCGCAAGCAGCATTGCCTGTACATACGGAACCATTCCCCACTCTATTTTTTCTTTCAGGTATGGATGCGTCAGGGTTTCTTTCTTTTTATTCTGCCATTCTGTCAGTACAGTCCTGCGTAAATCGTCATCCATCAAAACCGCACCATTTTCCATTTTATCAAAATTCTTTCCTGTCACTATTTTTTTATTAACTAGTGACAGAACAAAACGGTCTGCCAATACTGCCCGCAATTCTTCGATAAGATCCAGAGATAATGATGCCCTTCCCGGACGATCGGTGTGTAGATATCCTACATATGGGTCCAGTCCGACAGTTTCTAAGGCTGAGGTAATTGTATTTGTCAATAATGTATAGACAAATGAAAGCAAGGCATTCATATTATCCATAGGCGGCCTTTTGTTTCTGCCGTGAAAAATAAAGTCTTTTTTCTGTTGAAGAATCAATTCGTCAAAAACACTAAAATATACGCTTGCCGCTTCCCCTTCGTAACCTCGCAGTTGATCTTTTGATCCACTATTCTGTATAAGTTCAAGCGAACTTTTCAAATTATCAGAAGCTTCCTTAACCTTACCGACATCAATCTGCATACTGTGATCTCTTGTGGCACGCTCCAGAACCCATCTTGCATTATGAACCTTACCAACAATGCAGTTTCTGGAAATTTCCATACTCCTCGCTTCATCAAGGCTGCTCTCATACTGCTGTTTTCTTAAAATCACGTTTCCCTTAACCTTGCCTGTAACCCTTGCCAAAAACTTTCCCTGCGGGGTCAGATAACACAGGGAAATATTTTTGTCTGCACAGGCACCCATCAATGCCGGGCTGGTCCCCCTATATCCAAAAGATACAATTCCTTCCAGATTATGCAGGGGGAGGCGCCCGATTTCCTTATCCGAATCCCAAACAACAACATTTTCGCCGTCCAGAGCCAAATAACTGTTCTCAGAGGTTACATAAAGCGTATTCAATAATTTTTTCATTCTTCATCCTCATTCAAAATCTGATGCATGTAATCCTTCACGGAAACTGCTTTCCCAAGTTTAGGAAGACATATGTCTTTTAGCGAACATGCGTTACACGCCTTGCTGTATTTTACTTTTGGTGTATAGCGTCTTTCATAGTACTTATGCATTTCATGAAAGATTTCATTTACCTGCTGGCGGAGGCCGTCTGTTATTTCTACAATTTCACGCCTTCGTGTTTCCCCGTAAAAAATAGCTCCTTCCGGGATAGATGTAGAAAACATCTCTTCCAGACATAGCGCCTGTGCCACGAGCTGTAATATATCTTCTTCACCTGCTTTAGGCTTCCCCTTTTTATATTCAATAGGATAGACGTTATACAATCCCCGGTGCCCCTGCAATTTAATCCCATCTTCATTTTTATGAAACTCCACCACATCACACTCACCGCTGACCCCCATTTTTCTGGAGGAAACCGGCAGTGCGCGGGTAATAAGCACATCCTTTCTTTTTTCTGTTAAATAGGGATCGTGTACCTTTTTGTGCATCAACCCGCCCACTGCAGTATGTACATTTTCATCCCATTGCTGCTCAATATGGATAAGTGCCCATTGCCGGCGACAAAATTTAAAATGCTGTATCCCAGATATCATTAAATACTCATCTTCACGGTATTCCATTATATTTTCCTTGTCATTTCCACTGTCTGCGGAATTGCATCCTCATGAATTTCCACCGTATAATCCTGATATTTCCTTGGAAATTCTACACCTTCTTTTCTCTTAACCTCTACCGCGTCAAATAACTTATAGGCCGGGCAGTCTCCTAATTCTTTACTATGCTTAAATACAATCAATTCACGGACTGCCATTTTACCTCTTGCTGCAGAATGGTCAAGTTCAAACATATTAATGATCGCCTCCCATAAAAGCTCCAGGTCGTCCTCTGAAAATCCGGTAACCTTTCTGGCAAGATTTGCAGAAATATATCCTTCTGCACGATACAGCGCATATGGAACGATACTTTTTCTTCCCATTTCTGTGCTCTTGTTTTCGGCATCCTTTTCTGTCGTAATTGCCACTCTTGTAATTGTTACTTCCTGACTGATAATAGGATCAATGCTTCTTGCGAAACCAAGCTGCACAGGACCTCTGACCTGACCGCAGTTCAGCGCCGCTTTTACAAATGTAGTCATAACAGCACCAAATGTCCTGATATCATAAAAGTTACTGCACATGAAATCCCTGATTTTCTCATCTGCTTTCGGATCTTTTTTCTTCAGGTCCTTTACAGTCTTATCGTTAACTCCAAGATATTCGTATGCCTCATTATCACTTCGGTTCAGAGGGACATCTTCTTTAATATAGATTCTGTATCCTGCAGCATCTTCTGCATCTTCTTTTACAGTCTCAACATAATTCCGGATCTTTCTCTTCAGGCAGACGTCTGTAACAAGTCCATAGCCGCTTTCCGGATCAATTCTCGGCATATTCCCTGCATCCGGGTCACCATTTGGATTTCCATTTTCCACATCAAATAAAATCACAAATTCATACCTGTTTTTAATCGCTTCACTCATTTACTTGTCCTCCTTTTTCTCATATCTTTTCTGAACCTGATGATAGTAGCCTAAAATAAATCTCCCCTGCTCTTCCAGTGTCATCCTCTTTGGAAATTCTTCTATGCTTCCCATAAGCTGTGTCAAAAGATTTTCATAATATATCTTAAAGCTTTTTTTAGAAGTTTCGATCTTTTTAACATGACTATTCTTCAACTTCATTAAGACAGGAAAGACAGATGCAGGGGTTGCGCATGCTGCATTAAAATACCTGTCCCGGATGGTTGCATTAATTCCCGGATTTGCTTCCTCCTGAATTGCTTCCAGTACAGAAAAAACTCTCCCCAAAACATACGCCGTATCATGATTTTCTTCATTGACTCCCATATATTTCTCTCCTTCCTCCATTACAGAATTTCTGATCAGGTAAGCTTTTGTAATCGCCGCACGGCCCCATGTTACCCGGCCCTGTTCCGACCTTATACGAATCATGAGGTTGCTGTACAGACTAACCGGGTATTTCCCGCCGGATAGTATTGCCTGCAATACCATAGCTGCCATATTTGAAACAGGCTTTTTCTCTTTCGATTTCTGGTTCACCGTTTCCTGAAGCATTTGCCACACTCCCAGATACTTCCGTTCTTCCCAGGATGGCTTCACAATCTCCATTCGTTCATAATGTTTCGCTATATTACTTAATATACTGCCAAAGCAATCCTGATAAAAAAACCTCACAGACAGCCTGGCCGCATTTGGTGCCAGCCCCATAATAAAGAATCGCTGGCTCGTATCCAACTCTATATCATCTACTGCAACCGCCCGATGCTCCTTTAAGGCATCAAAGATACCTTTCATTACCTCCTGATTATCCGGCTGGGGGGCGACAGACCAGCAAAAAGCATCCTGATAAATTTTATCCCCGTTTTCTGCCCAAAATACCACCATAGTATCCCCAAGCTGAAATGTGTACTCTCTCTGGGACAGCAGGTAGTTCAGTGCCGTAGTGTATGCAAATGCAGCATATTTTCCAACCGGGGCATTATAACTCTGCTCCTTCCCATATGACTCAAATGCCGGAGCATTAAAGGATACCAGCGCCGCACCGCTGGACTGAGCGCCCGGAACACCTTTGACCGTACTGTGGATTCTTGCGATTTCCGCCCTGTTTCCTGTTACCAGACAAATGCCGTCTGATTCTCCTGATTTCGATTCATTAGCCTGCATCCATGCCGTTCTAATTTCTGGATCATCCTGAGCATAATCCCCTCCCATACAGAATATCAGATTCGCACCTTCCGTAATTTCGTCCCAAAATTCCTGAAGCTCATAATGTTCTTTTGCACGTTCCGGTTCCCATGTCATGAAAAACTTTTTTATTGCTTCTGCCATGTTATTATGTACATTTTCCAGAATATCAATATGTTTTTCTTTTGCTGCCTGAAAACAGTCCAATACTCTTTGGTTCGTCCCCTCTTTATCAATTCCAAGTAAATATTTTGAATTGTCGCACAGAAAGTTAGAGGACACTCCTGACGATCTCGAAACCATTTCCGGAACTTCAATAGGGCGTGGAACCCATACCTGCTTCTTTCCCCTGTTATCCTCCAGCTTAAGATCGATTACACCTTTCAGCCTTCCGTCCTCTGCCAGATTCAATGCAAAAGAAACTTTTGCGTGACACCATCCCCTTCGGGAAACTTTTCCATCCTCCGCCAGAGTCTCATAATGTTTAACAAGTGCCTGCAGTATCATCGAACCACCTCACAGTCTCTCAGATCCAGTACGCCCCTTTTCATCACTGCCCTAAAAAACATTGGCTGGATATTTTCAGGGTCTGAATAATCCATATCATACAGCATAAATCCCAAATCCTTTTCCTCAACTGCTTCATAGGCTGTTATAATCTCTTCCTCTTCACAAAGGCAGAAATTGGCCGGAAATTCCCTGCAGCCGAAATACGGCATATGATAACATTCTCCTTTTCTCAGGCGCCGCATCATAATGTCCTTAAACTTACCCGGATTGTCACCTTCATTCGCTTTGTCAGTCATTTCAAAGTGAGCCTCAATGACATATTCCACATCACGAAGAAGCAATGATGCCCTCTGCACAATCTCTTCTTTGCTGCTCATAAATAAAGGTTTTTCCCCTCCATTATATACCGACAGAGCATTGTTCGCGGAGACTTTACTTTTTACTTCATTTCGCCTCACACTTGTAAACTGAATTGGCTTGTTCACATAAATCCTGTCGATGATCCACCTTAATCCCGGGTGCCAGTATATGGCTTCCAAAATTCCCCGGGCTGACGAAGGTGTCATGACATCGTAAGTACATCTTTCCACTTTCATCTCTGGGCGAGAGAATAGGGCAAAATCCCCCCATACTTTAACTTTCACACCAATCCCCATGTATTTTTCTCCTTCCTACTGTAATTTAACTTTTTCATTTGATGACTCATCCCCTTTATTCATTTCAATCCATGTCCCCACGAGGGGAACGACACAATCTTAACATTAACCCATAAGCGCCTGACAGATTTCAATCCACGTCCCCGCGAGGGGAACGACATTACCTGAATTGTTATGCGTAAGGAGATATGATATTTCAATCCACGTCCCCGCGAGGGGAACGACATGTATGCGACAGATATTTCATTCGGGCTAGGAATTTCAATCCACGTCCCCGCGAGGGGAACGACGTTATGGTTTCCCCTGTTTCCTCATCTGTTTTATATTTCAATCCACGTCCCCGCGAGGGGAACGACATTTGCCAGTTCCGATCCTCCCGGTCCGGCTTCGAATTTCAATCCACGTCCCCGCGAGGGGAACGACGCGAAAGATATGATGTTGGGAAACTATAAAGGGATTTCAATCCACGTCCCCGCGAGGGGAACGACGACGTTTAGGGAGCTGGTCGATTACATAATGGGTATTTCAATCCACGTCCCCGCGAGGGGAACGACATGTAGACTGCTAAAATATAACGGTTTATATATCATTTCAATCCACGTCCCCGCGAGGGGAACGACGACCATTCATTCCATTAAGCCCATCAAGGGGAATAATTTCAATCCACGTCCCCGCGAGGGGAACGACGTTATCCGGTGGCTTTTCTATTCCCAGAATTTAATTTCAATCCACGTCCCCGCGAGGGGAACGACTGCAAAATAAACAATTTCCACCTCAGATATTTAGACATTTTTAACTAAATATCAATATAGTTTGTCTACATTTTGCTCTTTTTTCTTTCTTTCATTTAAAAACACACTCAATTTGTGCATTTTTTCTGGTGCGAATCCCCCAGTATTTTTATGTTCACTTCAGGTTCGCACTAAATAATTAATGTCAAACCAATTTCTATCCTCACCTTATAATCATCTTCCAATTAAAAATACCGAAGACTGCTTCTCTATCTATATTATCAGATGATTTTGATTTTCACATAACACATTGAGCATTATCTAGAATTTATTCATTGCTAATGGTAAATGAAACTAGTAAACATTAACCTTGCTCATAAAAAATACTCCAAATTGCATACCCCCATACTATGTAAAATGATAAAAACACTTTTATAAGTGATTATTCCTTATTTTTAATAATAGCATAATTTGCTAGATATATTAATAGGTTATCTGTTCTTTATTTTTTTCAACTCAAAATACTACCGCCCTCCCATATTCCACATCCAGCCTCAACCCCATCTCTTCTGTATACTGCCCGTCATCCCGCAGCAGAAAGAAGTCTTCACCCCCGTCTTCTGAGATTGCCTGCAGCATTCCCGCGGCATTTAATTTATCAAAATCATTTTCATATACATTGATGCAGTATTGTCCTGCCTGACGCACCAGTTTTTTTGTAAAACCATTACGTTGTATTTCTTTAAGAAGATTATCTGCCTCTTCTTCCCGATTAATAAAGATTGTCGTTGTATTCTCTTCGATTAATTTGAATTCCTTTGCGACTTTTGTGAAAGGATACCTTCCACGCCTGAATTGTGCAAGTATGTTTTTCTTATTCAGACCCTCCCCACGGAAATGATACAGCATTTCAAAATATTCCATGATAGCTTCTAGTGATGAAATGTCCCGCCCATCCTCAATCAAATCGTTTGCCACCGCGATCTGCTGCCGCTGCCCGGATACATATCCCCTGTCTTCCAGCCTGAATATGTAAGTATTACTTTCTTCTGCTGATCTTTTTCCTTCCCTGTTACATCTTCCTGCGGCCTGTATGATGGAATCAACTCCTGCTAATTGTCTGTAGACAGACTGGAAATCCAAATCCACTCCCGCTTCTACAAGGCTCGTTGAAATGACGATGCATTTTTTCTCATTGTCTAAACGTCTCCTGATGTCTTCTAGTACACACTTCCTATGTTTCGGATACATGCTTGTGGATAAGTGATAGACGCCCTCACCTTTGAGCCTCTGATAAATGCTTTGGGCCTTCTTTTTTGTATTTATAATACAAAGCGCTTGTTCCTCTTTCTCCAGTTTCTCCGCTAATTCTTCTTCTGAAATCCGGCTCAGGTCCTTCAGTGTAACTCGTTTAAAAAACCGGAACTGCTCGTCCAGTCTCGGGCATAATTCCACCGCATCTATACTGCTCTGAAAAAACTGCTGTAATGCTGGTTGTGTCGCTGTGCAAAGAACAATACTGGCCCCATAATGCTGTATCAGTTCCTCCATTGCCGCAATACACGGCTTTAAATAATCGTTCGGAAACATCTGTGCTTCATCAAAAATAATGACACTATTTGCCATGTTGTGTAATTTCCTGCACTTAGATGACCTGTTTGCAAAGAGCGATTCAAAAAACTGGACATTTGTTGTAACAATGACCGGTTTGTCCCAGTTTTCCGAAGCCAGATGCATTGGCTTTAACTCCTCATCACTTTCATAATCGATATTATAATGATTTTCCAAAACATTATCTTTTCCCAAAATGTCGCTGAAGACTCTGGCATTCTGTTCAATGATGCTTGTATAGGGGATTACATAAATAATACGGTCCATCTTGTTCTTAACAGCATGGCGAAGTGCAAATGCCAGAGAGGCCACTGTTTTTCCGCCCCCTGTGGGTACGGTCAGGCGGAAAAGCCCCTTCCCTAATTCACCTTTTTCCAGACAGCTTCTAAGGATCTCCGTTCTTCTTCCGTTTACCGTATCCAGATTGTCATTGTCAAGCCACTTAGAAATATGCTGTTCCAGTTTCTTAAGAAGGGTTTCCATATCTTCTCCCGAATCACGCCCTGTCTCACCCTGTTTCATAAAATATTCTGTATCCAGAAAATCTGCATCTACCAGACACGAATATAGCATTCTTATAAACATGCTCAGGGCAAAGTCAAAATTGGCTGCGCTTTTTGGATCAAAGGGAGGATTTTTAAGAGCTGGGACCCTTATCTCCTGCTTATATGCCTCAAAATCTTTCACATTTTTCTTCAGCCGCCCCATCAGCGTAGCCGATGTTCCCAAATCCGCCTTCTCCCCTGTATCTGGCAGGCCGGAATGATGCCCCGCTATGCAATAACTCAGAAACCCATACAGACCTCCCATTTCATAACAAACTTTTGCCCCGGCAGTTGCATGGTCAACCTTTTTATCACTCCCTTGCAGCCGCTGCTGAAATTCCAGAGAATATTTTCCAATATCATGCAGCATACCACTGCAGTATCCCCATTCATAACACCCAAATGTCTCTGCGAATTTACCTGCCCGTTCCGCCGTGCCTGTCAAATGTTCCTTGATACTTTGTTCCCTTATTCCTTCAATATGAGCCAGATATTCCATAGTTACTCCTTTCCTCTTATACGACTACTTCATATGGTAACATTTCAGCAGACTCTTTAACCATTCCACATACATTTCCACAACGTCATCCGGTCCGAGAATTTCTGCACGATCACCCAAACTACTGATCCACCCGAAAAACTGTCTGCTTACATTAACAGCAGGATGAGCAATAAAGTGATCCGCATCATCCATATGAATCAAAATTCCTTTCCCAAAACGGTCTATTACGACACCAATCAGTTCATTTCCAAAACGCAGCTTTAAGCTTCGTTCTTCGCCACCGTACATACCAAACGTCTTCTTAGCAAATGCCGCCAGATCAAAACGGGCAAATTCTTTTCTCCCTGCTCTGCGTTCTTTCGTCATTTCAGTATTTATCATCTTATCAACTCTATAATATTTTACAGACTTCACCGCTGAATCATATGCAATCATATAATAATTTTCATCATCCCATGTAAGTGCCCAGGGGCTGACTATATAGAATTCACCATTCTGGCGTGCCTCAAATTTACTTGTTAGATTCTCCAGCTTCTTTATCAATTCATTCGTCTTGTTTTCCGTAATAAACTTTGATGCCTGTACTGCATCAACCAGTAATTTTAATTCCGGAAGTTCAAACTCCCTGCCTGCCACATAAAATCCGGACGGCTGCGTACGTTTGTTTATGATATCCATTCCAAATTCATTCAGGGCCTCAATGTCATCATATATACTTTTTCTTTCTGCACTTATTCCGTACCTTTTCAATTCATTAATCAGTTCCATTGTAGAAAGTACATGATCCTCATCCGTTTGTTCCAACAATATTTTCATTAAATACAGCAATTTTAATTTTGTCTCTCTTGTCGCCATATTTTTCGCTCCTTCTCACAATCGTCTAAGTCAATTATAAGTCACTGCAAATGTCAGAACAACCGTAAACCCCAGAATTTTACTCCCTTTCCTGCTTTACAGGTTCCACTTTTTCTTTTACTTTCATTCCGCTTATGACCTCACAAATAACTTTGGAATTTGTAATAAACCGTACTTTTACTTTAAAATTTTTCGAAACTTTAGAGTATATCCGCCCGGCTGTATAGGTTCCCGTCGCTGATGTGTAAGGCGTATTAGCAACATACCCGACTGTTCCTATGTTTTTTATCTTTACTACAATTGCATCCCCGTCATATGGATTATCGGGTTCCTTTACACATTTCAATGTCTTACCAATTTTAAAAGGTGTAACTCCAAAATAGTGATTAAAACCTGTAACTGTAACATAATGCTTCTTCATATTTCACGACCTCCTTTTGTTCATAAATAAACTTTAACAAATACCCAGTCCCAAAATCCGGCCTCACCCCTCGTACATACATTCGTTTTATTAAAAAAAGAAGACCGATGGCTCTTTATCTGCCACCAGTCTCCCACTGATTTCCATTCTTACTTTATAGAACTTCACCATTCGTCTCTATTACTTTCCTGTACCAGTAAAATGATTTTTTCCGGCTTCTGCTCAATGTTCCTTTTCCATCTTCCTGTTTATCCACATAGATAAACCCGTACCGCTTCCGCATCTCGCCGCTTCCTGCACTGATCAGGTCAATCGGCGCCCATGATGTGTATCCCATCAGCTCCACGCCGTCCTCCTCTACAGCCGCCTTCATTGCCCGGATATGCCTGCGCAGATAATCGATCCGGTAATCATCCTCAACCTCCCCGTTTTCATTCGGAATATCAACCGCACCCAGCCCGTTTTCCACAATAAATAATGGCTTCTGGTAACGGTCATATATCTGGTTCAGAGTGATGCGAAGTCCAAGCGGGTCGATCGGCCATCCCCATTCGCTGAAATCCAGATAGGGGTTCTTTGCAGATTTAAAGAGGTTTCCCCCTGCTTCTTCCCAGCCGCTTCCTGGTGCGGCGATGCATCTGCTGTTGTAGTAAGAAAATGAAATAAAATCTACCGGATGTCTCTTTAATATCTCTTTGTCCCCCGGCTCCATGACCGGAAATACACCATTTTTTGCAAGACGGGCTGACGCATAAGACGGATAATACCCCCGGGCCTGAACATCCACAAAGAAATAGTTTTCCTGATCCGTCTTAAGTGCCTCCCACACATCCTCCGGCTTACATGTATACGGGTAGGCACTGCCCGCCGCAAACATACACCCGACCTTATTTTCGGGGTTCACCTCATGTGCCATTCTGGTTGCCAGCGCGCTTGCCACGAGTTCATGATGAGCAGCCTGATATTTGATGCGCTCTTCATTTTCCCCGTCTTCAAAATAAATTCCCGCCCCCATAAACGGGGCATGCAGGATCATATTGATCTCATTGAATGTCAGCCAGTATGTCACATAATCCTTATAACGGTTAAACAGTACATCGCAGAGATGAAGATAGAAATCTATCATTTCTCTGCTTCTCCATCCCCCGTACTTCTTAATAAGGCCGATCGGGCAGTCAAAGTGAGAAATTGTAACCAATGGCTGAATCCCATACTTTCTGCATTCCTCAAATATTTCTTTATAAAACTGAAGTCCCTCCTCATTCGGCTCCTCTTCATCTCCATGCGGGAATATACGGGTCCATGCAATACTCAGCCGGTACACCTTGAATCCCATCTCTCCGAAGAGACGGATATCCTCCTTGAAATGGTGGTAGTGATCAATAGCCTCTATGGCCGGATACACATGAGCATCATCCATTTCCAGCATCTTCAAATGCCCTGTGATCACTGCCCCCCTGTCACTGCCGGACGGACACACATCTACATTTGCAAGCCCTCTTCCGCCTTCGAAAATCCCACCCTCACACTGGTTCGCCGCTGTTGCGCCTCCCCATAGGAAATTATTTTGAAATCCCATTCTAACACCTCTTATTTCAATACTTTCAACAGGTTTTCACCCGGATTAACCTGTTCCTTAACTGTCTCAACTACGTCCAAAAAGTCATCTGTGTTTGCAACAATGACAGGTGTTTCCATGCAGAAGCCTTTATTTTTAATAAATTCTATGTCAAACTTCACGAGAAGCTGGCCTTTCTGAACCCTGTCCCCCTGTTTTACAAGAGCCTCAAACCCTTCGCCCTCCAGCTGCACCGTATCCAGACCGATATGTATCAGGAGTTCTACCCCCTCATCCGTTTCCAGACCGAGAGCGTGCAGTGTCGGAAACAGTGTCGAAACAACACCGTCTGCCGGGGCGAATACCTTTCCTTCCTGAGGAAGAATCGCCGCCCCCTTCCCGAGAACACCGGATGCGAATGCATCGTCTTTGATGGATTCCAGTTTCAGGACTTCCCCCTTTATCGGGCTTGTAATATCTATCTGTTTTAAGATGCTGCTGTGTTCCTGCTTCCCGCCATCTGCCGCAGCTCCTTCCTCTGTCTGATTGTTTTCCACATCAATTCCATCGTTTATCTCTGTTTTTCCACATGCCCCCCCAATTTCTTTCACATCCTCTTCTCTGTAGAAAATCATCGTCGCCGCAAAAGCAAGCACCATCGTAATCACAACACCCACGACAGCTACGATCAGGTTCCCCATACTTCCGTCAGGCTCGATCATGGCCGGGAATTCAAAAATGCCCATACCGCCCATCATAAATTTTCTGAAATTGAACGCACCATAGAATCCCCCGCCGATTCCTCCGACGATACAGCTGATAATAAACGGTTTCTTTAAAGGAAGCAGGATACCATATATGGCCGGTTCTGTGACACCGAAAATACCCGAAATAAAGTTCGGCAGGGCCATTTCTTTTATTTGTTTGTTCTTCGTCTTGAAAAAGATTGCCAGCACAACCGCTGAGGTCGCAAACGTACATGCAAAGAACGGCATCATAACATTGTCAAACCCATTTGTCATTATGTTGTTAATATAGACTGGGATGAATCCCCAGTGCAGACCGAATATAACAAGAATCTGCCATGTAAGCCCGACAATCGCCCCAGCCAGCATCGGGCTGAAATTCCGTACTGCCATAACGCCCTCTGCAATAATCGTTGAGGCAAATGTAGCCAGAGGTCCGATCAGAAGAAGGCCTGCCGGAATTGCCACGAGCAGTGTCAGCATCGGGACAAAGAAGAACTTCACCAGATCCGGCACGATTTTATTAAAGAATTTCTCACACTTAGATGCAAAGTATACGACGAAGATCACCGGGATCACTGTGCCGGTATAATCCATTGCAATCAGCGGAATCCCAAAGAAATCTGTATACACCGCGGATTCAAACATCGTCCCTGAAAATAATGTATAAAGTACATCATTACCTGCCGAAAGCGCGCTTCCCTGTATGGCGGGATAGCACATGATTGCGCCGATCACGAGACCGAGCATCGGCTTGAGATTGAACTTCTTCGCCGCCGTATAACCAAGAAACAGCGGAAGGAAGGTGAACAGGCCGTCACCGACCGCATTCAGTACCAAATAACCGCCGCATGTATCAGAATACAGATGCAGAGCTACAAACAGGGCATTTAATCCCTTGATCATACCGCAGGCAGCCATGATTCCAAGAATCGGCTGGAAGATACCCGAGATGATGTCGATAAAACGGTTGAAAATATTCCCGGAAGGTTTTTCTTCTATGCCTGCCGCGCCTTCTTCCAACCCAATCAGAGGCATCACATCAGCATAGACATCCGGTACATGATTGCCTATGACTACCTGATACTGCCCACCACTTTTCATAACCGTGACGACACCGTCCATATTTTTCAGGACATCGTCCTTTGCCCTGCTTTCATCCTTTAACTTGAAACGAAGTCTTGTGATACAGTGTGTCAGACTGATGATGTTTTCTTTTCCGCCGACATTTTTGACAATTTCTTTTGCCAGATTTTCATACTTACCCATTTTCTTTCCTCCATTGATAAAAATTATATTTATGAAGGTTTGGCCAACTTAATGTCACCATCCTGGCATACATGGTATCTATGCAGCAGGTTTTCATTACCTGCAGGTTTTATTAATCACTCTTTCTATATGAATTGTAAGATACAGCTGTTCTTCCCTTGATAAATGATATTCGTATTTTTTCTGAATAAACGTTGTGATCTTCTCTACACACCGGTATGCATCCGGATACTTCTCTTTGATAATCTCCCACAGGCCATCGCTGTCATCTTCTTCGTATGTTTTATGTTCCGTAAGCCGTTTTGCAAAGAATTTCAGATGTGTAATAAACCGGTAATAATAGACGTCATCTTCATCGAACTCAATGTGGAAGAAATATTTTACAATATTCACGACTTCCTGCATGATTCTGGTAATCTCATACATGTTATGCATCTTCTCTTCATTCATCTGCGCATTCACAAGATGGAGGGCAATGAACCCGGCCTCATCCTCCGGTAGCCTTACCTTGCATTTCTCCTCGATCAGGTCCAGCGCCCACAGCCCTGTCTGGAATTCGTCCTTATAGAAACGTCGGATATCCCAGAGTAACACATTCTTCACTGTCACGCCCTCCAGAAAACGTACAATAGACGTATGGACGTGGTCGATCAGGGAAATATAGATCATATCGTTCAGTTTGTTTCCCAGCCGCAGCTTTGCCTCCGTAATGATCTCTTCGCCGATGGCAATATGCTCCATCGGAACATCCTGAATCAGAACCTGAAATTTATTGTTTGCTTCGGATTCCGATAGAAAAAAGGTCTTGTCAATCACTTCTTTCGGAATATCGTCACCTGTCTTTTTCTTGAAACAGATTCCTTTCCCCATCACAATCTTTTCCTGGCCCTGCTCATCCAGTACAACTGCAACATTATTATTCAAAGTCTTAAAGATTTTCATTCTCTGTTACCCCCTGAAAATAAAATAGAGTTTCGCTTGCGAAACTCGCGCCTGCGGCGCTCGCTCTGCGACATCTACCTTATACGCCGCAGTGCGCATCCCCCGGAAGGCTTTTTATTTCATAGGATGTACTTTCCTATGAAATAAAAAAACCTATATGCACAAATAAATCTGGAAACTCCTGCGTCCAAAATTATCTCTACATATAGGTTTAGCTTGCTTACGCAATCACCATCCCATTTACAAAACAGAGCATAGCACAGCTTTTGTGAGAAGTCAATCTCCTGCTTATCAGCTGGATGAACTTTCTCTGTTTTTCATAAATTTTCTACTGTATTTTTGTTCAATCTGCCTTCTGTCACGAAAAGGCAGCGGCAGAATAAAATATATTAATAATGAAAGAAAGGTCAAAACATTATGCTTACAGTTTATATAATCATTGCGGCTGTAGTCCTAGTGATCGCAGTCCTTGCATTCTGTATCGTATGGCAGGTCCGAAGCCGTCGTTTTCGTCCCTCTGGCAATAAACAGAGCCAGCAAAATGAATTAAACGCCGATCTCGAAGAAACCGGGTTTGCCTATGAATTAAAAGGTGATTATTTCTATTCTCTTATGGACTGCTGGCAGAGAGAAGTCGGTTACTGCCGCCTTTATGATGAAGCCGCACCGCTGTTCAATATGATCATGGATTGTGAACCAGTTACCTTTAGCTATGCCGGCAAACGCTGGCTGATTGAACTCTGGAAGGGCCAGTATGGTATCACGACCGGCGGTGAAATAGGAATCTATAACACGGAAAGAAACGATATCGATTCCGATAAATTCAAAGGAACATTTTACGAAAACATTAGTAATGAAGAGATGCTGAAGATGTCGTTTGTGCTCCGCAGAAACGGCAGGGTTATTTTAAAGAGAAGTGCTGTTCACTGGTGGCTCACAGGTTTTAAACTCGGACAGTTTTCCCATACTGACATGCTGACGATGAATGCCAGAATCAGCTTCCCTGACCGCGGCATGAGAAATGCCTTTGTGGAATCACTCGTAGATATCGGTTACCGCAAAAAGGAATATTCAATCAGAAGGAACACCGTTTGTATTCATTATACGACACCGCATTCCCCTCAGGCTGAATCCCGCAATAAGGTAAGTGCAGCTCTTGTACAGCAGACAAATCACAACAACTGTAAACTCTACGAATTTGCAACAGGAAAATACAGTGATACCCTTGATAAACTGGAATACGCAAAGGCAATGGCCCCGGAGCTTTATAAATTATTCATCGACTCACTTTATGCAAGGGGAATATATGAGGCCTTCGAGTGGATCAAAGACTGGCTGGGCGGGAAACCACCGCACCCGGTTCCGCCAGTACCGCCATGCCCGCCACCTAAGCCTCCGATACCACCGTGCCCGCCTGAACCACCCTGCCGCCCGGAGCCTCCGTGTCCGCCTGAACCTCCATGTCCGCCGAAGCCGCACTGTCCGCCACCTTGTAACTGCCCGCCGTGCAGTCCGAATCCATGCACGCCTTGCCCGCCAAGGCCCAGTTGTCCACCACAGTGCAATCCGTGTCGTCAGGGAAATTATAATTCCTGCAATATGGAGCAGCGAAACCAGATGCAGTGCAGTCCCTGCAGAAACAACAGGCAGATGAGAGATTCACAGTATGGATACCAATCGGAAGAGACAGAATCCTATTCTGACAGAAATGATGATTTTGAATAGACCGCAGAAAAAACCTAAGTTTCTTTAGGATAGAAAAATTCCGGAAATGATAGAATCTTCATTTCCGGAATTTTTATTATACCTCATTTTTAACCTTTATGTCTGTATCATTTTTATAATATGCTTCTCCAGTAAATGGATTCCGATTGCATATATAAATATATACCCAGTTAATATCATCAATAAAATCATATAATAAATACCGGATTCTTTACTGCTGAACATCCTCATCACAGGCAGCTCGATGAAAAAGATTGCTGAAACAGCTGCCGCAGACAGTAATGTCCACCATGAATGTGCGGACAGTTCCTGATGAAGAAGCCGTAATCTATCTTTCCCGTTCATTCCAATAGCGTCTAACATTTCATCCCTGCGTCTAAGCTCTGTGACTTCCAAACTGTATTTCAGATAAAAGATAAACAGGCTGCAGATTAACAAACTCACTATTACAGCAGAAAATGCAATCTCCTTAAAAAAACGTTCCCCCTCAGCCAAATGCTGCCGGACCTGCTTTTCATAACAAGGAAGAATTGCAGCATCCCAGGCAGAATCAGAAACATTTTTTTTAGTAAAATCCTCTAACCTATCTGCAATCTCCGGATACATACTTTTAGAAGTCCGAATTGTGACCAATTGTGTGGGGGAAGGCTCCTTATCAAGCCGGTCTAACACTAACTTCTGCTGCTGTTCAAAATAGGCATCAGAAAAAACGACTATATTTTCCTGATCCCCGCCATGAAACATACCGGTTAAAACTAACTTTTCCTGACTTTTTATCCTATAAGGCGGATACAGCTCATCCCTGCTTTGCAGATCATAGTAACGGATACTTCCAGACCGTAGATGTGGATCATACCCCAAACGTTCCATAGGAGAAAAATACCAGTCCAGAAGTCTCGCCCGCCCAGAAGCATCCTGCTGAAAAACGACATAGATTTCTTTATCCTTCAGATGAGGAGTGCCTTTATCAGCAGGTGCAACGACAGCTTTTAGTTTTTGATATGTAGTCTCTGAAATCCCAATATGCTGCCCGAGAGGGAAAAACATACCACCCGTTGTCGAGCTGGTAAGAGTATTGAATGAGAACGGTTCTGACAATAAGGTATCAACCCTCATCATTGGATAGATATCCATCTGTACCCCATCGGATTTTTCAAGATTCTGAAAAAATTCCATATCATCCTCATGTGCCATGCAGACAAAATCATATGGGTAATCAGCCTCCTCAAAATTAGCCGTCAGACAGGAACTTAGACGGGGCAGATAGACAGATAATATCAAAATCTGTATTGTAAACAAAAGAAAGAAATACTTAGCATTTGTCTTAAACCGATATTTCCATGGGAGAATTTGAAACACATGTTTCAGATATCGTTCCTTTTTTTTCATAAACCAAGTAATTATTTTTGTTCCGCCACAGTAGATTAACAGCAAAAAGCCAAAAAGCATAACCGCTATTCGGGAAGCTTCTTCCATCCAGTATCCATAACGAAAGCCCCGAATCCCTGAAATAATGCAGTAAAATCCGTATACGGTTCCCAAAAGCAAATATCGTTTTGGTAATCCCTCTTTTTTAGCGGCATTAACAGCAGAGGATGTAATATCGATTCCCTCAAATAAATGATAATTGATCAGCGTTGCAAGTCCTGTAATGAGTAAAAAAGTAATGGCAGCCACCAAATTAATAATCCCATAGGACGTATGGATTGAACCCTGAATTCCAATACGCTGCAAATAAACATATTTCATAAGTCTCAGACCAAAGTTCCCCAATAATAATCCAATAGTCAAAGATATCAGGATACAAAAGATATACTCCAGAGAGATGATCAGCCATAATGTCTTTTTACGGATGCCTAAGCTAAGAAAAATCCCGTAATTTCTCATACGCATTTTAATATAATTAGAAATGATCAGAACCAGCAGCATTACGGAAACAAATATCACAATCTTAAGGACTTCGCTGAAGATTTTGCGTCCTTCTCCTAATACCATCAAATTCTGGTCAGTGTTTGACTTATAAATGACGTACTGTGTTCCAAACAAGATATAAAGCAAAGCCGCAGACATCGAAGCAGCTGTAATAAACAAAAAGTAGCCTTTCAGGTTACTGCGGAAATTTGCGAATACCACTGCAAAAAAGTCTCTGGAATATCGGCCCGGAAACCGCATACGCCGGATCTTATCCAGCCGTTCTTCCTTCTCCCTCTGCTTGAGTTCCCTGGCCTTCCTATTCATCTCATCTCTTTCCATAATCAGCCGGGCACCAATATAATCTGCCAGCATAAAAAATATACAGATAAAAAGCGCAGGACAGATAAAATATGGCGTTAAAAAAACAGTCAAAAGATAAATCAGCCCAATCCAATAAGCAATATTTGTAAGCACCCCAAAATCTCTGCCACTAAAAAGAAGGGCTGACCGGATAAGCAGCACTACGGCAAGTAAAAGAGGCAGAAAAAGAAAGATATAAGCAGGAACTATGCTTATTCCACTGGCAGTGACTTCTTCCATATCTTCAAACGCCTTAGAAAATGCAGTAATCCCCCCATAATGATGAACCTTAAAATAAAATCCCAGAATTGTATACCCAGCTTCTTTAAAACGAATCCACTTAGCAAAAAGAATAAGAGCAGAAACCAGAATCCCAACCACACCACAAAACCTTTCCTTAGTCTGTTTCATAATCCCACTCCCGTCTGCATAAAAACATTCAATAACTCAACATTTTCACGACTCCATATACTTCTTTTGTACCCAGTTCTATATTGTCCCGCTAGCAGTAATTATCTTTTTTCTTAAATCTTTCTAAATAGAATTATCAATTACATTATATTTGTCATTTTTGTATGCCTTGCTAAAAAGAAGCGAAAAACAAACGCATGAAAGAATAATAATACAAGGCAAATAATGTGTATCTTTATAATCCGGAAGGAATGTTAGAATTATATTAGTCATAAAATGCATAAATGATATAATCCATATATTTTTAGTTTTCATATACACATAGCCAAACGCAACTGAAAGGGCAGGCAAATAAATAAACCTGGCGAACTGTACCGTCCAGTTCCAATTATCAATTGGAAAGTAAAATGGTATATGCCATATTTGCCAGAGTACACCGACAAAAATAACACCCAGCCGTTTTCCGAATCTTCTTTGTAATAATGGCTGGAGATACCCCCGCCATCCATATTCTTCCCCGAATGTCAATATACACTGTAATGGAAATGTTACAATAGATGCAACAGGAGCAAAAAATATAGTAGATGTTATTCCTTTAAAATTCATACACATAACTACAATAAGCATAATAACTGTATATAATAATATATATTTTGCCCCGGCTTTTATGTTCTTAGAAGGATCCAACTGTGGACAGGACATCCATGCATATAAAAGTATAATTAGACTTAAGATACCATTACCTATTACTATGAAGTTCTTTAGCAGGGGTTCCCCTATAACACCTGTAATCCTAAACAACAATGCGAAAAGAGACATACAAAAAGCAATTATAATTATTTTATATATTTGTTTTACTCCCTTTTCTTTATCGCTGTTTCGTATTTTTGCTAAAGCGACACCAGCCGCAGGCGTTAACATCATAAATAGAGATATGTTATAAACTTCTTCATATATCCCCAAATAAATAATGATGCCAAAAATTAAGGAACATCCATACGAAATAGCAAAAAAAATTGCAATCTCTGCTTTTTTAGAATTACCTGCCCTCATTCTATTCCTTGTATAATATTTGTAGAAGCTGAATATTATACTCTCCTTCCTTTACTCCCAATTCCCCTTATTTCCATATTTTAACTATATCACTTTCAATTTTTAATTCAATAGTTCAAAAATAATGTTAAAAGAAATAATCCATCAGTAAATCTCTTCTTGTATATCGTGCCCTCCCGAAATATAATGAACATCAGAGAAGTTTCTAAATCACAGGGCAATAGCGGGGAAGGAAGTGGTTAATATGGACGGTAAAATATTATTGGTAGATGATGAGAAGGATATCGTGGATTTAATGGAAGAGGTTCTGCGGCAGGATGGGTTCCGGTTTATTAAAAAGGCTTATACCGGTATGGAGGCCTTACAATTATGCAAAGAATTTGAGCCGGATATCGTGGTTTTGGATATTATGCTGCCAGATAGCAACGGCATAGATGTGTGCAGAAAAATCCGTGAATTTTCTATCTGCTCGATCCTTTTTCTTTCTTCAAAAAATGAGGATGTTGATAAAATCCTTGGCCTGTCGAGCGGCGGTGATGATTATATTACGAAGCCTTTCAGCCCGCGTGAAATTGTATTCCGGATTAAAGCACAGCTTAGACGCCAGCAGTACCATACCGATTTTCAGCCGCTTGAAAAAAGCATGATTACTGCCGGCCCCCTTTCGCTAGATAAAGAGAGCTGCCGCATTTATAAGGACGGAAATGAAATCAGCCTGACTGGGCGCGAATTTCTGCTTCTGTCTTACTTCATGGAAAATGCGGATAAGATTATAAGCAAAGAACATTTATACGAACATGTGTGGGGTGAGTACAGTGTCATTTGTGATAACACGATTATGGTCCATATACGGCACCTTCGTGAAAAAATTGAGGACTCCCCTTCCAATCCCCGGCAGCTTATTACTGTGAAGGGTCTGGGATATAAATTAAAGAAAAGGATTGATTAGATGAGAAAATCTGGATACCGTTCGACACTGCACATATATTTCATTTTTTTAACAGCATTACTATGTGTAACTATTTTTGCAGCCCTCTTTTCGTTATCCATAATCACGGTCCATACTCCCGGCGGTTCTGCTGAAAGGAGCAGTTACCCGAAAGAGTTTACCGTGGGTTTTCAGGAACAGATTGTTTTTACAGATAATACACCTCGTATCAAACAATCCGGGTTGGAACTGCTGCAGTCAAATCATGCGGGAATACAGATTCTCAATGACAGCGGACAGGAAATAGTCAGTTATCAGAAACCTGAAGATTTCAGGGATTCTTATTCTTACAGAGATCTCTTGGAGATAAGTGAAACAGGACATATAAACGACAGTGGGACAACATCCTTTGTCGGCGCTCTGGAACATAATGGAAAAGATTACACTTATATCGTTCATTTTCCAGTAAATATAGCAAAGGTGACGATGTATATGAACGGAGACCGGTTTACAGCAGGGAAGCAAGTCCTCTTCCTGTGCTTAGGTGTTATGTTTTTAACCATACTTATCGCCGGATTTATTTACGGATTCCGGATCACAAACATCATTAGCCGCTTGTCTCACTCGATTCAGAATATTGCACAACGTTCTTATATCCCAACAGCAGACAGGGGTGCCTTCCGTGATCTCTTTGACAGTCTGGACCATTTGGATGCAGAAATCAAAGCAAGTGATAAAGTGGCGGAAGAAACGGAAAACTTGCGTAAAGAATGGATTTCCAATATAACACATGATCTAAAGACACCCTTGTCCCCTATAAAAGGCTATGCGGAGATGCTGTCTGAAAAAGATATCATATCTGAAGAACAGGTAAAAAAATATTCTCAGGTGATGCTAAAAAATGTTTCCTATATGGAGTCGCTGATCAATGATCTAAAGCTGACCTATCAGCTGGACAGCGGCATGGTTCCTATCCAGAACGAGCACAGGAATATTGTCCGCTTTTTAAAGGAACTGGTGATCGATATTCTAAATAATCCTGAATATGAGAACCGCGAAATTCATTTTGACTGTCCTGAGGAAGAAATTACACTTTTCTTCGACAGTAAGCTCATGACAAGGGCCTTTCAAAATTTAATTCTGAATGCTTTTGCGCACGGGAATGAAGATACAGAGATTACCTTACGAATTGCAAAAGCCGGAAGCATGGTGCAGATCATTGTCTCTGATAACGGAAATGGTATAAAACCTGAGGAAGTCAACCGGCTTTTCCAGCGGTATTACAGAGGGACAAACACGGAACAAAAGACAGCAGGAACAGGCTTGGGACTTGCTATAACAAGAAGTATTATCGAGGCACAGGGTGGCAGTATCATGGTCGAAAGTGAACTCGGAATCGGAACTGATTTTAAAATTTATCTGGGAAACGGATAAGAAGTGCACCCCACAGATGCATACAGGTGCGTAACTGCATTTTCATGAATTAAGGTTAATTAAGGATGCCTGCAAGTTAGATTAAGGTTGATAGCTTATTATGTTATGTAATAGCTATTAACCTTTTTTGTTACATTCACTGAACATCAAAAATACAGAAATTGAAAGGAGGAACAGCTTTGAAGATTATTTTGAAATATATTCTCACAAATGTTAAGGAAAGGAAAACACGGACAATTGTCATGCTTCTGTCAATCGTCCTTTCTGCAGTACTTTTGTTTGTTTCGTTTTCAATCGGTACATCCTATGAAAATGCACAGCAAAAAATGGCACGCGGAATGGCCGGGTCTGCCGCGATATCAGTCAGTCCCCTGTCCCCCGATGATACGGTCGGCTTAGATGATATCCCGGAATTAACTTCTATTAAGGCAAAAGCCGGCATGCTGGAGGGCAGTGCCCTGTACCATGAGGATGGTTATTATGAAACCATTGATTTAATCGCTTCTGACCTCTCTTTGCTGAACCAGATAAATAAGCCCCGCCTGGTCAGCGGCGGGGACATCGAAAATTTTACGGGTTACAAGGTTATCCTGCCTGACCGTTTTACTTCTAAATATGGAATTGAAAAGGGGGATACCGTCATTCTTCAAATCAACGGAGTCCCCACCCGGTTCGAAGTTGCCGAAATAGCTTCTTACGATACAGTCTTTTTAAGACATACAAGAGGTGCAACGGCTCTGCTGCCGGAATCCACACTCGCAGAAATTTTACAGAAAAAGAATGGATACAGCGAAATTCTGATAGAACCTGCCGGGGATGTATCTGCCGGGGAATTGGCGGACACGTTGACTGAGGAGCTTTCCGGCCGCCCCCTTAGCGTATCAAAGGTCGTGAATGAGGAGCAGATAGAAGCCGATGCCAGACAGAAATCAATGCCGTTCTTCCTCATCAGCTTCTTCGCCCTGACGATGAGTGTTTTTATTATTTACAGCAGCTACAAGGTCATTACATTGGACCGTTTACCAATCATTGGAACATTTCGCAGTATCGGGGCGACACAGAAAACGGTAACCCGTATATTAATGCTGGAAAGTGCCTTATATGGCTTTACCGGTGGTATCATTGGTATCTTGCTCGGCACAGTTATCCTTAAACTGATTTTACGGGGCATGGGCGATTCTTTGTCAGCAGGCATCGAAATTCCTGTTGTTATTACTCCTGCGGCAGTCCTGCTTTCTTTCGGGGCGGCGGTTGTCGTTTCCATACTCAGTGCATGGATTCCGGTACGCCGTGCCAGCCGGCTGCCAATTAAGGATGTTGTATTAGGAATGGTGGAAGAAAAACATATGCCAAACCATCACGCTGCCGGCATCGGTATCGCGCTTCTTGTGGTTTCTGTGTTACTTCCAAGGCTTGCCTCAGGGAAATTCCTGTACCCCGCAGGTGGTTTTTCATTACTCGGATTGATATCTGCGGCAATCATGGTCATCCCGCTTGTTACAAACTTATTGTCAAAAGTTCTGGAACGAGTGTATACGGTTATCTTCAAGAATGAAGGGATGCTGGCAGCCAGAAATTTAAGGGATAATAAAAACATAACCCAGAATATCACTCTCTTGTTCATCAGCATTTCCGCTGTGATTGCAATTACAGTTGTCGGTAATTTTGTCAATACCTATATCACAGATGTATTCAATGGCGCTGAACTTCAGGGATTTGCAGACGGGGAAATGGATGAAGATTTCATCAGACAGGTGGAAGGGATGGAGGGAATTGAAAAGATACTGCCGGTCTATGTATTCAATAATGAAATGCAGTGTCAGGATCATACATTCTCACGACTGGAGGCCACAGACAACCTTGAACTATACAACTCGATGTTTCATCTCATCTATTCAAAAAAGGACATGGAAGTCTCCGCCATTTCCGCTTTTTCGGAGACACGTTCCATCCTCATTCAGGAGGATGTCCTGAACAGGGATGACTATGAAATTGGTGATTCGCTGACACTGGAGAACGATTCCGGCAGGAATACTTACACCATAACCGGAAGTTTTAAATCGAGGGCTACCGATGTCGAAGCTGTTATCCCCTCGGCTTATGCCATCCCGGATTTCAAACCTGCGGCATATCATTTTCTGGCCTATACGGCTGCCGATCCGGATTCTATTATGATTCAGATCAGGGATTTGTTTGGAAATACACAAAACTGGAGCCGGACTGTCGAAGAATTTAATACAGATGCACTTTCCACGGTTGGGGCATTTCTGGAGCCAATGTATAGTATGACCTATTTGATACTGCTGCTGGCCGCAGTGGGCATCATAAATAATCTGCTGATTAACTACATCCAGAAACAGCGTTCGATTGCCATGTATAAATCAGTCGGCCTGAGCAACAGGCAGAATATCAAAATAACAATCATCGAAAGCCTCACCTCCGGGATCATTGGAGCCGCCATCGCAATCGTTGTATCTTATCTGGAGATCCAGACAATCTTTCTTGTGGCAGGTCCTAAAATATCCATGTCACCGGATTTGGATTTCAAGACCTTTTTATCAGCCGGATTATTGGGAATCCTCGTCACACTGGCAGGTTCGGTTGTTCCTATGGTAAAGAGCAGAAAAATGAAACTGGTTGAAGAGATAAAATTTGAATGATAAATAGGAGGACGTGAAATGAAATCAATTACTGGCAATATTGCTGTCGAAGGAAAGAATATCGTCAAAGATTTTATAATCGGAGATACAACGACAAAGGTGCTGAAAGATATCTCTTTAAAAGTTTTAAAGAGTGAATTTGTCTCTATCATGGGACAGTCCGGTTCCGGGAAAAGTACGCTCCTCTATATACTGGGCGGCCTTGATACACCGACCAGGGGAACTGTTTCTATGAATGGAATAGATATCTCTAAATTTGATGATGAAAAAATGAGTAGAATCAGGCGTCAGAAAATAGGTTTTGTATTCCAGTTTTATAACCTGATCCCGAATCTGGATGTAGAGGAAAATATTATGCTGCCTCTGCTGCTGGACGGGAAAAAAATACGGGATTATAGAAAACGGCTGGATGAAATCCTCGAAGTAGTAGGGCTGACGGACAGGAAAAAACATACACCAAGGGAGCTGTCAGGCGGACAGCAGCAAAGGGTCGCAATCGCCCGTGCCCTAATGGGCAGTCCTGACATTTTATTTGCGGATGAACCTACTGGGAATCTGGACAGTCAAACCGGGGCAGAGATTATGGAACTCTTACAGTCTATCAATAAAAGCAGCGGCCAGACGATTATTATGGTCACCCATTCACCAGAAGCAGCGAAGAGCAGTGACCGTATTATTACCGTAAAAGATGGAGTGATTTTGTAACTGCTTTTTGGGAGGGGAGAAATACAGGGGCATCATGACCCGGGCTGAATCATGATACCCCTTATGGATAATTAATCTTTTAATTCATTCCAACAATTCTGACCTCTCCCCAGATCCCTGACGGGAATGGTTCTTTTATCATCTCTCTCTCCCGCCAGTTGAATACTTTTTCTTCCCTGCACCGGTTCAGCCCGCCAGAAGCATATGGCCATTCCGGTATGATTTTATCTTCCAGTATTTCCGGGTATTCCGGATCGATCATTCTGTTGATCAGGAGATTTGTCACGACCAGTTTCACGCTGTTTTCACCCTGGTGCAAAAGCCCGGTGATATCTGCCCTGTAAGGATGCTTGATCACGGTATCAGCCAGCGTGCCGTTTACATAGATCTCAGCCGTTTCTCCGAGGTGCTCCATATGCAGTATTACAGTGCCACAGCCTCCCAGTTCCTTCCATTCGTCTTCTGTGATACAGAAACATTTGCCGTACCTTCCGCTTCCAGAGTAATACTTAAGCTCCGGTTCTTTCTCCCAGCTGTCCAGCACATGGTATTCTTTTCGGAAATCTTTTTCCGGTATATCGAGAATCCAGCCGCGGGACAGGTCCAGAGATATGATTTCCTCTTTTCTGCGTTCAGGCTCAGGCATATCCATCCCGTCATGAAATACAAAAAGCAGGGACTGATATGCTTCTATATCAAGGCTTACCTCTATCCCATCCTCTGTCACTTGTATCTGTCGGATCTCCTTTTCTTCACAGGTCATAGGGTCAAATACACAGAATCCAGTTTTGGTATTTGTAAATTTTATCGTTTCTTCTATATCTTTTTTACTAATATTAGACATAAAATAAATATCATCCGTCTCTGTTTCACGCTGTACATACCCGACGGTTTCCGGATGGTGGTATATCAGCACATCCGGGGTTTTTATCCTGCGCAGTTCCTGAATCAGACTGTCAAACTTATCCTCTGTGACGGTAACATTCCCCTGTCTTTTCAACTCATTTCCAATCTCACGGATTCTGGCAGTATCCTCCTCAAACCGGAGCATTCCACAGGACTTGTCCGGAATCCTCCCGGCTGCAATGACGTTCCCGCCATTTTCCGCAAACTGCCGGATCTTTTCCATCGTATCGAGCGGGATATGGTCGCACTCAATCAGGAGCAGTGTATCATATTCATACTTTTCCCAATTTTCCAGAACATCATCATTGACGTAGTCAAACCAGTAGCCCGCCTTATGGATCGCATTTATGCAGGATGATTCCAGTCTTTCGTCCAGCTTCATGCACATATGCGTATCCGCGAGAGGGGTTTTTGCCCATATATCATGCTGTGGCAGATACACGCCCGTAGAAACCACCGGCCTGCCCCGCTGCAGGAAGTCACACACACGGTTGATATAAATACTGATCTCTTTATAATACTTCCACCATGTGTTTGTATGGTTAATGTTTGTGGATGCATAAAATGGAGTCATCCCCACACCGTCTTCTTTACTGTAGCTGTATCCGTGGTTGACAATCTGGTTGATTCCATCCAGAAAAATACTGTCTGCCGCCGCCTTAATATTTTCCAGTGACACTACAAACCGCGGGAAACGAAGCCAGGTAAAGGATTCATTGGAAATAACCGGTTTGTGGTAGACATGCCCGGCTGAAACTGCCAGCCTTCTGTGTACCGTATTCACAGCATATCTGTCAAATGCTGAGAAGGTCTCCCCCTCTGGAATATCCGCAGCCCCGTACGCCTGAAGGATATCCCCCCATGTCCCGTGCGCCTGGATTCTGGAAACGGCACCCTTTTCATGACACCACTTAGTCAGTTCCCGAAAGAAATTCTCCACGGTAAGCTCACCCATTGTTTTCTGGAAATCATATCGGATCTGTTCTGTCAGCCCTTTTACCTCCCCCCACAGGGCATAGATGTAAGGTCTGAGCTCGTACCCTCTTCTTCTGCGGAACTCATCATACAGGATATCCGTCCAGTTATGTCCGAACACCTCGATGGAGTCACAGAAAAAATTACTTATTTTTCCCCGGCCGATGTTCTCTACAATAGGGTCCCCGCCATATTCCAGAAAGGCCCTCAGGGAATCCTTCCGGTTATGGTCTATGATCAGCCCGTCCCCGCCCCGCAGAGGTTTCAACACTCTCTGCCTTTTATCACTGGACACAAACAGGACGATTTTGTGCACGCCCTCAGGTATCACGATCTCTTCGATTTCCGTGCCCCAGGGCCAGTTAAACAGATACTTATCCACCACATGCTCTGTGATATCCACCATTGTCTCCGGAAGCATCTGGGCACCTTCCATTTTCCCCAGTACTGCACCGACAACTTTCCCGTATATGACTGTCGTCAGGTCTTTCGAAAAACGGCATGGCCCTTCGACATCCAGACAGAACGGAAGAACACTCGGCCCGCTTAGTTCTTCTGTAAGAAACGGCCCACCAAAGGGCCAGGATGACCCGAGTGTCAGATCAAACTGCATCCCCCGTGCCGCGGCCTCATCTGCTGCAAAGCGTATCATTTCAAAATACCCCGGAGAAAGATATTCGTAGTTTTCGACATTTTTTTCTTTATCATTCGCCTCTACAGGATATAAAATCTGCAGTTCAACGCCCCCGATCCGTGCCTCTTTCATCAAATCCAGTTCCCTAATAATCTCATCCTTATCCACTGCACAGCCGTACCACCACCATCTCGTGCGTCCTCTTGTCTCACTGCGCGGCTGGTTCAGCTGATGAATGACTTCTTCTTTATTCATTTGAACACCTCCCGGCTTAATTGTTATATCTTTTCCAATGCCTGCTCCAGATCTCCGATCAGTACATCGGCCCCCTCCAGGCCGCAGTGTATCCGGATCAGGCCGCTGTCATGCCCGTTCAGGTTCAGGAACTCCAGTTCCTCCTTCTTGTAATGTATCAGGGGGCACAGTGCCAGACTCTCAAACCCGCCCCATGAACAGCCGATTTCAAATACGTTCAGGCTGTTTACAGCCTTCACCGCTTTTTCAGGATCTCCTTTTAATACAAAACTCATGAGTCCCGTATGTCCCGACTGCTGTCTTTTGATCAGTTCCGCCTGTGGATGGGAGGCCAGTCCTGTATAGTAGACCCGTTCTACCTTCGGATGGTGCTCGAGATAATCTGCCACCTCCATTGCGGTCTGCTGATGCTGTTCCACCCGCAGGTGCATCGTCCGCAGCCCCCGGATTCCCAGCCACGCCTCCATCGGCCCTAAGATCCCGCCAAAAAGCTCACGGATTGTTTCCCGGATTAGTTTCCCCAGTTCTTCATCCTGAACAACAAGAATGCCTCCGATGATATCACTGTGCCCGCCTATATACTTCGACAATGTGTGCATAACAATGTCGATTCCCATTGTCAGCGGTTTCTGGAAAAGCGGCGTACAGAATGTATTATCAATGTAAGTCTTGATGCCGTGGGCCTTTGCAACCCTGGCCGCACCTGCGATATCTGTTACGGTAAAAACAAATGTCGCCGGGCTTTCCAGCAGAATCATATCCGTATTATCCTGAATCAGGTCTTCCAGCCGGTTTAGATCTATCCCGTCCCAATAGGATACCGTGATCCCCATTTTCGGAATAAAATACCTGTTCAGAATATTTTTCACCGGCTGGTAAACATCCCGCATGCAGATCACATGGCTGCCTGCGCGGCATACCGCCAGTATTGCTGCCGATGCTGCCGCCATGCCGCTGGAGAATGCGATTGCGGCAGCTCCCTTCTCAAGGGCCGCTGCCTTCTCCTCTAAAATATGTACAGTAGGATTTGCCGCACGCCCATATACATAGGCCTGGTCCTCCTGATGTGATGCATAGGATTCCAGACTGTCAAATACATGGAGAGAGTTCATAAATACTGGGGGAACGACCGCATTCATATATTTGCTTTGTTCTTCCCCAAGATGTGTGATTGCTAATCTGTCTTCTTTGTTCTGCATGACTTACTCCTTTACAGCCCCGGCTGTCATTCCTTCCACGATGAATTTCTGCATGGCCGCAAACATAACTGCCGTAGGAAGGAGTGCCATCACACCGCCCGCCATGAGCAGGCCCCACTCGACGTTGTATTTTCCGATCAGGGTCTTCAGTCCTACCGGGATCGTCCACATTTCCGGCGTACTTATGAAAATAGATCCTGCAATCAATTCGTTCCACGCTCCGATAAAGCCAAATACGAATACGGAGACGATGCCGGGGAACATGATCGGAAATACAATTTTAAACAGAGACTGCATTTTTGTACATCCGTCCACCTTCGCCGCCTCCTCCAGTGTCACCGGAATCCGCTCGAAGAAGCTCCGCATCGTAATCACACAGAACGGCAGGTTCACGGTTACATAATAGATAAACAGCCCGATATGTGTGTTGATCAGACCCATTTTTGAGAAAATGATGTACAGCGGAATAATCACAAGGATTCCGGGTATCATCTGCGTAATCAGGAAAAAGAGGATGACTGCCTGCTTTCCATTGAACTTATATCGTGCCAGTGAGTATCCGCCCAGCATGGAGAAGACCGTCACAACCAGTGCCGAAGTCACCGATACCAAAAGACTGTTTTTTAATAGCACGCCGTAGTTAAACTGTTCAAATAAGTCCGTATAATTCTTCCATGTAAAATCCTTCGGGAAGAATGTCAGGTTATTGATGTCCAGAATTTCCCCGCTTGTCTTAAATGAAGTGATCACAATCCAGTAAATAGGCAGTACGACAAGTAAAAAGAAGAAAATCAGAACAAGAACACGTATAGTGCCGCCAATTGCATTTTTTGTCTTTCTGCTCATTAGAAATCACCTGCCTTATCATATTTGGTCGCTTTCAGAAATACCATTGCATAAACTCCCAGAATAATCATCAGTATCACGCCAAGTGCTGCTGCAAACCCGAAGTCATAAGAGCCGAACGCCTTTGAATACATATACGCGGGCAGAGTCTGTGATGTATTCGCTGGTCCGCCGTCTGTAATAATAACCACCAGGTCCAGCGAATTAAAGATCCAGATTGTCCTCAGCAGGATTGTCGTAATCAGCGTTGGTTTGATGTAGGGAAGCGTAATCTGGAAAAACTGCCTTACTGTCCCGCATCCGTCCACATCCGCCGCTTCATAGACATCTGTCGGGATCGACTGCAGAGCCGCGAGGATCATGATTGCAAAGAACGGGATTCCCATCCAGATCATCGCAATAATAACAACTGCAAGCGAAAATCCCGGTGTTCCCAGCCAGGCAATATTCTTGTCGATCAGTCCCAGTTTATCCAGAAGGTTATTTACAACGCCATATTCCCCGTTGAAAGACCAGCGGAAAATCAGACCAACCACAAATCCTGAAAAAGCCCACGGCAGAAATACAATTGACTGGTAGATGCCTCTTCCTTTGAACTGCTTCTTCAATGCTACTGCCAGAGTCATTCCAAGCAGAAACTGTCCCAGTACAGATACGATGACATAAATAAAGGAATTCTTTATGATCATCAAAGCGTCCGGATCCCCCATCAGCTTAGCAAAGTTATCAAGTCCATTGAAATGAATATCGTTTGGCGCTGTCAGTTTGTAATTTTGAAATGCCATGATAATACTGTTGATCAGCGGATATCCAAACAGCAGCAGCAAAATCACAAGAACAGGAAGTAAAAACAGCCAGGGTTCCATTTTCTTTTTCATGTAGATATCACTCTCCTTTATCTAGTTTTCAAAAAATGCGTGGCAGTTGTTCTGCCGATTGTAAAAATTCGCGGTATCCGGTATGAAATGGAAAAGGGGTTAATGCTTTTTTTCATTTTACATTAACCCCCTTCTCATCTTATCCTGCAATAACCTTTCCTGCTGTTTTTTTACTGCATTGTTTTCGGTGTTTCTATCGTAGATCCTTCATTATCAGCAAGGTACTGTTTCATTCTTGTTGTAAGTTCATCTCCGATATGAGTCAGGACGTCTTCAGCTGACTGCTGTCCAAGCAGATATTTCTGAAGTTCTGTGTGGAACATATCCTGATGAAGGTCTGTGTAATTGAAAGGACCATACATCGGCGGAACCGTAAAATTCGGATCATTTAATTCATCCAAAAATACTGCGTAAGGTCCGTCTTCCCCGTATGTTGCATCGTCTCCGACATCCTTCTTGATCGGAATCAGTCCGCCCATCTTGCAGTATTCAATGTTATTGTCAGCTCTCACAAGGAAATCAATCAGCTGCATGGACTCTTCCGGATATTCAGAGCTCTTTGCGATTGTATATGAGTAAGGGCTGCCCGCGGTATTCATCATCTTACCGTCAACAGTAGATACCGGCATCGGGAGGACTCCCCATTTGGAAGCATCCATCTTCTCTTCACATGCCTTTGCTACTTCAGAGTCATTGGAAATAGTTCCTGTAAGGCCGCCCGTAAAGTTATCCACCATCTCAACGAATCCCCAGTTAACAGAGTCTTCCGGTACATATCCGTCTTTATAGATTTCACACCACTTCTCGACTGCCTCTACACACTCCGGTGTATTCAGAATGAAATTCCCTTCTTCATCATATACATAGCCACCTGTAAAGGACTGCAGATATGCGAGCAGCGGGTCGAACGCGCCTCTTGCCCCGCGGAAGGAGTTTCCGTAACGCTTCTGGTCTTTGTCTGTTAATGCCTTGATCAGATCAAAATATGCATCATATGTCCAGTCATCCCCGGTCGGTATATCGTATCCGATCTCTTCCACCCAGTCTTTTCTGTAGAAGATACCCTTTACCATGAATCCGTCAGGAACGGAGTAAACATGTCCATATCTTTCTTTTTCCTGTGCCCAGTTGATTTTCCGAACTGCATCAACAAACTGGTCCCCGTTTTCTTCCACATAATCGTCAATCGGAATTACCCAGTCGGCCTCTGTAAACTGTCCCAGCCAGAGCGGGTGGGTCGTGATAACATCCGGTAATTGTCCGGAAGTACCGAGTACCGTCAGCTTGTCGGCTGCATCATCCCACGGAACGCTTTCGTACTTAACTGCCACTCCGGTCTCCTCTTCAAACTTGGCAAATGCATTCTCATAATACTTCTGCCTCTCCGGGCTCGGGCTTACATCAATAAAGCGCAGCGATGCTTTTCCGCCGTCCTTTGCCGAGTCTTTGGAGGAACCAGACTTCTTATCGGATGACCCGCATCCTGCCAGCAATCCGCCTACCATAACAGCTGCCAATGTTGCCGCTAAAATCCTTTTTTTCATAACTTCCTCTCCTTTTCTTTTTTCAAATCACAATACCAGATCATTTGAATTATTTAGTTACGCTTTTCCCTTAGCTGGTAACTGACCGCCACTCTCGTGAGGTATTTCCGGTCTGACCACTTATGCGATTATACTATCATTTGAAACTCCTCTTGTCAATATCTTTGTTATTTTTATACTTTTTATCTAATTTATCCACTCCTTTTTTGGTTATTTTTCACCAATTAACTTTTTGTTTTCACTTGACAATACTGTACGTTTTTTATATTCTTAGCTTAATAAACTTTTCCCTTATCTGATCTCAAGTCTATTCACTTATATGCTAAATCGTAACTGTTCAGTACAGGACTGTGCATTTACTGCACAGTCCGTACGAAAACGTAGAACAGCCAGAAGCAAGCCCCATCGCCAAAGGCGATTTTCATGGGCTTGCGGCGTAACTGTTCATGGTCCTGAACAGTTACGTTGAATCTTAAAATTTCACCTATACAGAAAGGAGTCAGGCAGTATACAGACGTATATTGCTTAAATCATGATGAGTAAAAAATACACGGCCACCAGGCGATGCTACTTAATAGACCATCACTCCCCCCAGCCACCTGACGTCACGCTGAACCATCTCGATATAAAAGAATATGAGGCATTTTTCGAAACTGCCGGTATCGACTCTCTCATGGTGTACTGCAAAGACCACTGGGGCGTCACTTATTACCCGAGTGAAGTGCCCGGGGCACAAAAGCATCTCGGAATTAAAGGTGACTGGATTAAAGAAATCAGTACACTTTTAAGAGAAAAAGGCATTGAATTTGTTGCCTACTACTGTATTGAATATGATGAAGGAGCCGCCAGGAGATTTCCGGAATGGCAGGTTAAGAAGGCGGACGGCTCCGCGCTGATCCGGGACGATGAATTTGCGAAATGGACACTCTGCTGCTGCCAGACCGGATACCGGGAATACTGTCTGAAACAGCTCGAAGAGATTGTAAGAAACTATGCCCCTGATTCTTTATTTCTGGATATTTTCGGGGCGTCCCTGTGCTACTGCGATCACTGCCGCACCAAATTTGCTTCCCTTTATCATTATCCTCTGCCGGAAACACAGGAGGAGATTCTGGAACATAAAACAGACATTGTAGAATTTCTGAATCAGAATGCGATGAGTTTTCTCGCCGAGCTGAAGCAGCGTGTAAAGGCCATTGATCCGTCACTTGCCATTACGATTAATTTTTCCTGCCATTATCCGCAGGAACTCCGGGATATGCTGGACTACCAGTTTTCAGAACCACTGCTGAAAGACAACTGGTTTTCCTCCGCCTATGCACGTGACACTGCTGTAGGGCAGTATCCGATCCTCGCTCCCGGCGAGGCCTCGCAGGTCTATAATTACAGCTCTGTCAATGAATACATATGTGACCTCTCCTCGATCGCCGCACAGGGCTGCCGAGTAGGCATGTACAGCGGTTCCCAGCACATCGACGGCACACTCGATTTTGAAGAGGCAAGAAGGCTTGGCGCCGTCTATACCGAACTAAAGAAGATGGAGCCCTATTTCAACGGGCGCACCCCTGTAAAGTGTGCCGGCATCGTGCAGAGCGACCTTTCTATGGCCGTCAATATCCCTTCGCTGGATGCAGACGCCATCCTGCGGATGAAGCACCACAATCCGCACCAGAATGCTGTCCTGGGTGCCATGCAGCTTTGTGAAAGGGCCAAAATCCCTTACGTGGTTCTTCCTGAACGCACACTGGACAAAGCGCTTCTCGAACAGTTTGACCTGCTCCTGCTGCCGGAAGTATTTGTCATAGAAAAAGAAACTGCCGAACTACTGGCTGATTACACAGAAAACGGCGGTACCCTGATCAGTTCCGGGCAAAGCGGGCTGTGGACGGCAGATTCCAGAAAGCTTCCTGCCTCCACGATTGCCAGAATCACAGGGACCGGCGAGTGTACCATACACACTGAATATGCTGCCAACCGCTGGGCCGCATATCTGAAGAATACCGGCACGGAAGACTTTTCGGGACTTTTGTCCTGTACAACGCCTCCGGTCAGTGAACACTTCATTGAAACAGTAACCGAAAAGAACGCCGAAACGCTCCTTACTTTCATACTGCCGTGTGTCGCGTGTGATTCCCGGCATTGGGTCAACTGGTGGAGTCCTCCGCCGGGGGCCGATTCCGTCTTTCCCGCCCTGATCCGGAAAACAGTCGGAAAAGGCAGTGCTTATTACATGGCCTTCGACTTCTTTACAATGGCCTCACTGGACAGCTTCCAGTATCCGCATGAGTTATTCAGTGATCTTTTAAAGCATGAAAAAATCACACCAGCGGTGCGCAATATAACAGAAACACCTGATATAATCCGCACAGCTTATTTTGAAACAGAGGACAGTTATATCATCCACCAGATCTCTATGGTTCCAAAACGTTTCCACGGAGACGCCTTCCCGGTCAGCGGAGGAACTCTGGAACTTGACCGCACAATTTCACAGGCTGAGCTTGTATACCCTGAATGTGCCACATTGGAACAGCATATGGAAAATAATAAAACAGTCATATCTCTGCCTGCTTTTTCACTACAACAGATAATTGTTTGTAAGAAATAGCAAAAGAACAGATGTGAGAATCTTATGATGAAAGGAAGTATGGATCATGAATAACCGAGAACGCCTTCAGGCGATTATGAATTACGAAAAACCGGACCGGATGCCCACCGTACATTTTGGCTTTACCCCGGAGGTCATCGAAAGATGGGTTCAGGAAGGGCACCTTGGCAAAGATATTCTGGATTTAGAAGAATACTCTTTTGAAGGAGAAGAAATTCTCTCACAAAAATTAGGATTTGATTTCGGGTGGCATGCCAGCCGTATAACTACCACCGAACTTTTCCCCTTCTTCGAGGAAAAATTCGTAGAACATCTGGATAATGGCTTCGATAAATATATCAACTGTGACGGAGTGTACATCCTCCAGCGTGCCGGGGCCAAGTCTATTCCCGCCGAGGTCGGGCACCTGCTGGAAGACAGAGAATCCTGGGAAAAATACTATTTACCGAAACTAACTTACACAGAAGAGCGTTTTTCCCAGTCAGAATTAAACCGTGTCATATCGGAACAAAAGAAGGGGAATCCCATCGGCCTCCACTGCGGCAGCCTTTGCGGGCGTATCAGGGACTATCTCGGAATTGTAGAATTCAGTTACATGATGGTAGACGATGAAGAACTTCTCGAAGAAATGTTTGATACCATCGGAGACCTCTGCCTGAAATCCGTAAAAAGGACTCTGGATACGGGCATCCGGTTCGATTACGCACATTTCTGGGAAGACGTCTGTTATAAAAACGGCCCCTTATTAGCCCCGGATGTATTCGAACAATACACCGCACGCCATTACAAAAAGATAACGGACCTGCTCATGGAATATGATGTCAGAACCATCAGCGTAGACTGTGACGGGCTGGTAGACTCCCTTCTCCCGATCTGGCTGAAAAACGGAGTCAATACAATGTTTCCAATCGAAGTCGGGACCTGGGATGCCAGCATAGCCCCCTGGCGCGAGAAATACGGGCGCCCCTTAAAAGGAATCGGCGGCATGCGCAAATCTGTGCTCTCCCAGGATTATGCAGCCATAGACGAAGAAATAAACAGGCTGAAACCGCTGGCCCGGCTGTCCGGCTACATCCCCTGTCCGGACCACCGGATTCCCGATGATGCAAAGTGGAAAAACGTACAATATTACTGCGAGAAAATCAAAAACATTCTGGATTAAGGTTACATTTCCAACAGGCCGGGCACGGGAAACACTCGTTCTCCCATGCCCGGCCTGCTCTTTACTTAATCTGTCCGTATATTTCCAGATCTAAAGCGACTATCTTATCAAACCTTTTCAATGCCTCTTCTACATTCCTCTCCTTCATCATCCGCACCATCTCCAGATGATATGGAAATGTCTGAAGCAAAATTGGTAAATAATCAAAATCTTTGTCTTCGAAATACCCATACAGGTCATTATCAAAGGTTTCATACATCTCGATCATATTGCAGACCAGATTAGCCAGTTCCTGATTCCCGTAACTCTCACTTATGCTGCGGTGGAACTGGTGGTCCATTTCCTTAGGCATGATCCCTTTCGCCGCTACCGCATCCATCTGTACAGCCATATCTTCCAATTCTTTCAGCTTTTCTTCGGATATATTGGGAATCGCTTTCTCAAGACTGTATCTCTCCAACACAGTCTTAATCTCAAATAGTTCCAAAAAATTCTTTAAAGCAAGATTAATGCTCAACTGCCTTCCCTCTACATAATCAGTGACAAATGTCCCTTTTCCCACTTCCACACGGACAATCCCCTGATTCTCCAGTTCCCGGATCGCTTCACGCAGGGACGGGCGGCTGACCTTCCAGTCCGCCGCCAGCTTACGTTCCCCCGGCAGTCTGTCCCCCGGACTTAAGTGCTCTTCTTTTATGTATTGGTATATTCTATCTGATAGCTTAGAATATAATAATCTTTTTCTTCCTGTATCTCTACCGTACTCCATAATACTCCTAACCGGTCTGACCGCTTTTTATTTGATTATAAGGTCAGCCGCGTGCTTAGTCAAGTCTTATATGGAAATTAATCGTCCACGCATTTCGAGTACTGTTTATTATGCCGCGAAGGTACAATTAAAAACCTCTCACACCATCGGTTTCCCAACGGTATAAGAGGTTTCCATCACATATCAGTCAGATAAATCCGCCGATTATGCATTCTTTTTCGTAATTGCAGCCTGAGCAGCAGCCAGTCTTGCAATCGGTACACGGAATGGTGAGCAGGATACATAATCCAGACCAAGTGTGTTGCAGAATTCTACAGAACTTGGATCTCCACCGTGCTCGCCGCAGATTCCGATGTGCAGGTTCGGGTTAACCGGTTTTCCTAATTTGATTGACATTTCCATTAACTTGCCGACACCTGTCTGGTCAAGCTTAGCAAATGGGTCGTTCTCGAAGATCTTTGCATCATAGTAAGCATCTAAGAACTTACCTGCATCATCACGTGAGAATCCGTATGCCATCTGTGTCAGGTCATTTGTTCCGAAGCAGAAGAAATCAGCTTCTTTAGCAATCTCATCAGCTGTAAGGGCAGCTCTCGGGATCTCGATCATAGTACCAACTTCGTACTTCAGGTCGCTTCCTGCTGCTGCGATTTCAGCGTCTGCTGTCTCAACAACAAATTTCTTTACATACTTTAACTCTTTGATATCACCAACCAATGGGATCATGATTTCCGGGCAAACGTTCCAGTCAGGATGTGCCTTCTGTACGTTGATAGCTGCACGGATAACAGCCTTTGTCTGCATCTTTGCAATCTCTGGGTAAGTAACTGCAAGACGGCATCCACGGTGTCCCATCATCGGGTTGAACTCATGAAGAGAATCAATGATTGTCTTAATCTCTTCTACAGTCTTGCCCTGGGCATCAGCCAGTTTCTTAATGTCTTCTTCCTCTGTAGGAACGAATTCATGAAGCGGCGGATCTAAGAAACGGATTGTAACCGGGTTTCCTTCCAGAGCTTCAAATAAACCTTCAAAGTCTCCCTGCTGTACTGGAAGAATCTTCTCAAGTGCTGCTTCTCTTTCTTCTACTGTATCTGAGCAGATCATCTCACGGAATGCATCGATTCTGTCGCCCTCGAAGAACATATGCTCTGTACGGCAGAGTCCGATACCTTCTGCTCCCAGTTCACGAGCTTTCTTAGCATCTGCAGGTGTATCTGCATTTGTGCGGACTTTCATGGTTCTGTACTTGTCAGCCCATCCCATGATTCTTCCGAATTCACCGGCGATTGTAGCATCAACTGTCGGGATTAATCCGTCATAGATATTACCTGTGGAACCATCCAGAGAGATTGCATCTCCTTCATGGTATTCTTTTCCTGCAAGTGTAAACTTCTTGTTAGCCTCGTCCATAGCGATGTCACCGCATCCGGATACACAGCATGTACCCATACCACGTGCAACAACGGCAGCGTGAGATGTCATACCTCCACGTACTGTCAGGATACCCTGGGCAGCCTTCATACCTTCGATATCTTCCGGAGATGTCTCAAGACGTACAAGTACGACTTTCTCTCCTCTTGCAGCCCATGCCTTAGCATCGTCAGCTGTGAAGACAATCTTACCGCATGCAGCTCCTGGTGAAGCTCCTAAAGCCTTTGCAACAGGTGTTGCAGCCTTCAGTGCAGCAGCGTCAAACTGTGGGTGAAGCAGTGTATCTAAGTTTCTAGGATCGATCATTGCAACAGCTTTTTCTTCTGTGATCATTCCTTCATCAACCAAATCACAAGCAATCTTCAGGGCAGCCTGAGCTGTTCTCTTACCATTACGTGTCTGCAGCATGTACAGTTTTCTATCCTCGATTGTAAACTCCATATCCTGCATGTCTCTGTAGTGGTCTTCCAGTTTATCACAAATTGCTACGAACTGATCATAAACTTCCGGCATAACTTCATGTAACTGGGAAATCTTCTGAGGTGTACGAACTCCGGCAACAACGTCCTCGCCCTGAGCGTTCATCAGGAATTCTCCCATGAGCTTCTTCTCTCCTGTTGCAGGGTCACGTGTAAATGCAACACCTGTTCCTGAAGTATCACCCATGTTACCAAATGCCATCATCTGTACGTTAACAGCTGTTCCCCATGAATACGGGATATCATTGTCACGACGGTAAACGTTAGCTCTCGGGTTGTCCCATGAACGGAATACAGCCTTAATAGCGCCCATTAACTGTTCCTTCGGATCAGTCGGGAACTCTTCGCCTAACATCTTCTTGTATTCATCTTTGAACTGTCCTGCCAGAACCTGAAGGTCCTCTGCTGTCAGGTCAACGTCCTGTGTAACACCTTTTTCTTCTTTCATCTTGTCGATGAGTTCTTCGAAGTATTTCTTACCAACTTCCATAACTACGTCTGAATACATCTGGATGAATCTTCTGTAGCAGTCCCAAGCCCAGCGTGGATTGCCGGATTTAGCAGCCAGTACTTCAACTACTTCTTCATTTAAACCAAGATTCAGGATTGTGTCCATCATTCCCGGCATGGAAGCTCTTGCTCCGGAACGAACAGAAACAAGAAGCGGATTCTCTTTATCACCGAATTTCTTTCCGGTAACTTCTTCCATCTTTGTGATGGATTCCATGATCTGATCCATGATCTCGTCATTGATCTTTTCACCATCTTCATAGTACTGAGTACAAGCTTCAGTTGTGATTGTGAATCCCTGTGGTACCGGAAGACCTAAATTCGTCATCTCAGCAAGATTGGAACCCTTACCACCAAGCAGGTTTCTCATGGTCGCGTTACCTTCTGTAAACATATAAACCCATTTTGCCATGTCTTAATGACCTCCTAAAAATATTTTTTACAAATAATATTGCACTAAGTCGCATATAATATTTTAATGGTTTTATTTAGGCTCGTCAAGCACTTTGTACGGAATTTTGACCAATCTTTAGCAAGATTTTTTGTTTAAAATACCCTTTTCCGACAAGCCCGATTTTTTATTTGGAATTATTCACAATTTTATTTCACATAATATCAAAAAACTAGGCAAACTCCCTTATATGAAGGAATTTGCCTTGTGTACAAAAAAAGGACATCACAGCAGGCGGGCTCATTTTGCTAGAGTGTATTTGATAAATCATATATATGGCTGATTGTCCTACTTTGCGAGATATTTGAGCCAAATTTTTGAAGGGTAGTGGTTCTACGTTGATAAAATTTGGCTCAAATAGGTCGTGAAGCGGGGCGGTCAGACGTGTACAATGAATTATCAAACACACTCTAAGCCTCTTTCAGAAATGCCAGATATCCTTTTAGTGATTCGTAGATATCGGCCTTACTGGATACTTCCCACGGAGCATGCATGCTCAGAACCGGAATACCGCAGTCAATCACATCCATCCCGTAATCTGCCATCAGATAGGCGATGGTTCCTCCGCCCCCTCTGTCTACCGCCCCCAGCTCCGCTGTCTGCATGACAACCTGGTATTTCTCCATGATCCGCCTTAAGTCCGCTATAAATTCAGGATTTGCATCGTTTCCCCCTGATTTCCCCCCACTTCCAGAATATTTATTGAATACAAGCCCGTTTGCAAGATATGCGCTGTTCTTCTTTTCGAAATATTCCTCAAACATCGGGTCATAGGCCGCGCTGACATCTGAGGAAAGCATTTTGGAATTGGAAAGGCAGCGGCGCAGCTTCAGTTCTGAATAATCACCGCCCAGTTCCATTATTTCCGCAAGGGTGTTCTCGAAAAAATGGGAACGCATTCCGGTTGCCCCGGTGCTTCCAATCTCTTCTTTATCAACCAGCAGACAGCAGGACGTACGTTTCGCCATTTTCTGCTCAAGCAGTGCAAGCAGCGAGGTAAAGGCACAGCTCCTGTCATCCTGCCCGTACGCCAGTATCATGCTCCTGTCAAAACCGCAGTCCCTGGCTTTTCCGGCAGGCACGATTTCTAATTCTGCTGATATAAAATCCTCTTCCCTGATGTGGTACTCTTCCCGCAGAAACCTTAATATTGTCCTCTTCACCAGTTCATTCTCTTCAGCGGTTTCCTCTCCGTCAACAATCTCCAGATGCTTTTTCCCAAGCGCCTTCTTTTCTATGCCCTTCCCGGCCGGCAGGTTCCCAATCAGAAGGTCCATCTTCTCTGCATCAATGAACTCTTTGACCTTCTTTTCATTTTGCTCCTTTCCCAGATGGGGCAGGAGATCTGTTATGACGAAAACCGGATCCTTTTCTCTTTCCCCAATTTTGATTTCTGCCTTTGTCCCGTCTTTTCTGACCACAACACCATGAATAGCCAGCGGGAGTGCCATCCACTGATATTTTTTAACACCCCCGTAGTAATGTGTGTCCAGATAGGCATTTCCATGACTTTCGTACAGCGGAACTTGCTTTACATCAATCCTCGGCGAATCAATATGCGCCCCCAGAATATTCATCCCCTTCTCCAAAGGTTCCGCACCTATCTGAAAAAGTACAACAGCCTTGTCCATGTGGCAGGCATATACTCTGTCGCCCGGTTTCAGCGTCTCCTTCGCTTCCTGTATCGTCTTAAGGTCCCTGTATCCCTGGGCCCTTGCAAGTTTAATAGCCGCAGCGGCACATTCCCGTTCTGTTTTGCTGCAGTCCAGAAAATGGCAGTATGCGTGGCAGATATCTTCCACCCGTCTGCGTTCTTCCTCACTATAGTAGTTCCATGCATTTTTTCTTTCCATATAGTTCTCCCTTTCTCCAGACACTTTTTCACATTTATCATGCTTGAGGCACATAACACCAGCAGGATAAAAACATATCAGCACATTAATCAGACATCCGGATTCTCTTTGATTATTATGGAGGATTTTGGGAAAACTATACCTTACTTCTGGGAACAAAAAAACGGCTGGTCAGCCGTTTCTTTGTTTTTTAGTGTATTGAGTTTCATACATGTTTCTGATTTTATACCTTTTTACTTAACGCATATCAGTCAGAAATGCGCAGTATGCTCTGTATGCTTCGTATACATCGGCTTTGCTTGCAATTTCCCAAGGTGCGTGCATACACAATACAGCAACACCGCCGTCGATTACTTCCATTCCAAACTGCGCCAGAATATAAGCAATTGTACCGCCGCCACCGACATCTATTTTTCCCATTTCCGTCATCTGGAAAGCTACCTGATTGTCGTCAAATACTTTTCTCAGCTTCGCAATATACTCCGCATTTGCATCATTAGAACCACTCTTTCCCCTGGAACCTGTATGCTTCTTGACTACAATCCCTTTTCCAAAGAAAGATGATGATTTCTTGTCATAGGCATCAGCGTACATCGGATCATAAGCTGCCCCTACATCTGAAGAAATCATAGCAGAATTAGCAAGCGCATGGCGCAGCTTCAGTTCTGAGAAACATCCCATTTTATCCATAAGATCGGCTACTGCATTCTCAAAAAATCTGGAATGCATACCAGTTGCACCTACACTTCCTATTTCCTCTTTATCCACAAGTATACAGCAGGAAGTACGCTCCACATTTTCTGTTTTTAACATTGCCGCCAGAGAAGTGTATGCACATACCCTGTCGTCCTGCCCGTAAGCCATGATCATACTTCTGTCAAGACCGCAGTCCCTTGCCTTTCCGGCCGGAACAATCTCCAGCTCCGCTGACATGAGATCTTCCTTTTCTATGGCATATGTATCTTTCAGGAGCTTCAGGATCTGCGCCGCTGCCGCATCCTTCTCCTCTCCCGCAAGAGGCCTGCTGCCGATCAGGATATCCAGATTCTCACCTTCAACCACCGTAGCGGCGTTCTTCTCCATCTGCTTTCCAGAAAGATGAATCAGAAGGTCGGTCACAACAAAAACCGGGTCCTCTTCCTTCTCACCAATCGCAACCTCAACCTTCGTACCGTCCTTTCGCACAACAACTCCATGAATGGCCAGTGGAATCGTAACCCACTGATATTTCTTGATTCCACCATAATAATGAGTATCAAAATAAGCAAATCCACTCTCTTCATAAAGCGGGTTCTGCTTCAGATCCATCCTCGGAGAATCCACATGCGCACCGAGAATGTTCATGCCATCCTCCAAAGGCTCCTCCCCAATGTTGAAAAGAGCAATTGATTTTCCCATCCAAGCGGCATAAACCTTATCACCTGTCCTTAACACTTCAGCCGCTGCCAGATCCCTGTATCCCGCAGCCTCTGCCTGCCTGATAACCTCCGACACACACTCCCTTTCCGTTTTGCCTGCATCCAGAAACAATTTGTACGCAGACGACAGAGAATCAAGCTCTGCCAATTGATTGTTGTTGTAAACTTCCCATAAATTCTTATCCATCATACCCTCCTTGGGGACGTAATATTTTTAAGGTTTGCTACGTCCCAAATTGCATTTAATGGTGTACCAAAATGAAATTTACCCTGTCCCTTTTTGGTAATCACTTAGCCATTATACTCTTTTTTATGTAATTATACAATTTATCCGCTTTTTTTTGTGAAATATTTAAAGAACTTTTCAGACTTTGCATGTACTTTTCTCTTAAGACTTTATCTTCTAGAATCTCAACATCTTCCTTTACTTTTTCGGCTTCTGCCATAGCACTAAGTATGGTAGATGCAGCACTCTTCATCTGCATTTCTACATCGGCAGCTATATCCTGATATGTATAGGTATCCTGCATTTTATGAAAATCTAGGAAGTTATCAAAATTATCAAATCGATTTTCCCACATTGTGATTACGCTTTCGTGTATAACTACAGCCTTTTTCTGTTGAAATTCTTTCATACTGCTGAATTTGTAAGTACATACGTCTTTTGCCATTTTCGCTTTCACTGGGTTCATGTGGATATATCTAACGCAATTCCATAAATACTGCATTGTTTCAATACATTCACTTCCAAACCTGTTTTGAAATACATGGCCATTTCTCCCATGTTTATAATTATAATAGGCAGCATATTCAGCTAATACCTTTGCCATAAAAAGCGATAAAATGTTCAGTTCTGAACGGATAATTATATGGATATGGTTCGACATGATGCAATATGCATATATCTTTACATCATATTTTCCCAGATGTTTTAACAGAATTTTCTTGAAATAATAGCGTTCCCTGATTTGATTAAAGATTTGTTCTTTATTTATTCCTTTAGCAGTCACATGATAAATATCTGTGCTGCTTTTTCTACGTCTCTTTGTCGGCACACATTCACCCGTCCTTTCATAGTTCATTTAGGTACAGGGTAAATTTCATTTTGGTACACCACTTAGGTTAATTTGGGACGTAGCCTTCCTAAAAAAGATTACGTCCCCATATATATTAAAATTTTAATTTTTCTTCGAAGTATGTTTTCAGATCTTCGATTTTTACTCTTTCCTGCTGCATTGTGTCTCTGTCACGGACGGTAACTGCCCCATCTTCTTCTGAATCGAAGTCGTATGTTACGCAGAATGGGGTTCCGATTTCATCCTGACGGCGGTAACGTTTTCCGATGTTTCCTCTATCATCAAATTCACAGTTATATGTCTTTGATAATTCTGCAAATACTTTTTCCGCCCCTTCATTCAATTTCTTGGATAACGGAAGTACTCCAATCTTTACCGGAGCGAGTGCAGGGTGGAAATGAAGAACTGTACGCATGTCTCCGCCTTCCAGCTCTTCTTCGTCGTATGCACTGCAAAGGAATGCAAGTACCATACGGTCAGCTCCGAGTGATGGTTCGATTACGTATGGAATGTATTTTTCTTTTTTCTCATCATCGAAATAAGACATATCCTGTTTGGAAACTTCCTGATGCTGTGTCAGGTCATAATCTGTTCTGTCAGCGATCCCCCACAGTTCTCCCCATCCAAATGGGAATAAGAATTCTACATCTGTTGTAGCCTTGCTGTAGAAAGAAAGTTCTTCTTTATCGTGGTCACGGTATCTTACTTCTTCATCAGTAAGGCCGAGTGAATGCAGCCAGTCAAGGCAGAACTGTTTCCAGTATGCAAACCATTCTAAGTCTGTGCCCGGTTCGCAGAAGAATTCTAGTTCCATCTGCTCAAATTCTCTTGTACGGAATGTGAAGTTACCCGGTGTGATCTCATTTCTGAAAGACTTACCAATCTGGCCAATACCAAACGGTATTTTCTTTCTGGATGTTCTCTGGACATTTTTAAAGTTTACAAAAATACCCTGTGCCGTCTCTGGTCTTAAATAAACAGTATTCTTAGCGTCTTCAGTAACCCCCTGGAATGTCTTGAACATCAGGTTGAACTGACGGATATCTGTAAAGTTGTGTTTTCCACAGGATGGGCATAAAATATTGTGTTCCTCTATAAATGCTGACATCTGCTCCTGAGACCATGCATCGACTGCGCCTTCAATAGCGATGCCATTTTCTGCACAATAATCCTCGATCAGCTTATCTGCACGGAAACGTTCATGGCATTCACGGCAGTCCATAAGCGGGTCTGAAAATCCACCAAGGTGCCCGGAAGCCACCCATGTCTGCGGGTTCATCAGGATTGCACAGTCAACCCCCACATTATATGGAGATTCCTGAATAAACTTCTGCCACCATGCTCTTTTTACGTTATTCTTCAACTCTACGCCAAGGTTACCGTAATCCCATGTATTGGCAAGCCCACCGTAAATCTCGGAACCCGGGTAAACAAATCCTCTTGTTTTAGCAAGAGCTACAATCTTATCCATCGTTTTTTCTACCATAATACTGCTCCTCACATTCTTTTTCATCTCGATTGCTAACTATTATAAGGTCTATTTCCTTTTTTTTCAAGCCATTTATTACAATCCATGATTCTCCCATTACGCTTGTGACACAACACGGAGATTTCCATTCAATTTACCATATGGTATCATAACCATCAGGCATGGCTGTTACTGTCACTTCGGTATACTGGCAGCGTTTATATTAGTGTCTCCAGTATTTCCAGAGATTTAAACTTTTTATCCACATACACATCCCGGTACCTGTCCATGACTTTAGCCAGCTGCTCCAGAACTTCCTCTTTCACATTAAAGGTATACAGTTTCTCTATTTTGCTTGTTTCAATGTATTGCATACTATATAACGTAGAACCATCCAGACGCATCCCATCGATCACATCGTGGCCGCATTCCGAACAAACTATCCCCCCTTTATTCACACTGAAAACCGCAGGCCGGTCTTTATCCCCGCACACCACGCACTGGAATACCTGAGGACCTTCTCCGTTAATACAGTAAGCCCTCAGTTCAAATATGTAACGGATCAGCCGGTTCGGAATATGGGGATTCGAGAGGGCCCTGAGCGTCTGGTATAAGAGTTTCAGCATTTCCCGTTCATCATTGAATTCTTTTGTATAGTAATTCGCAAATTCAAGAAAATAAAACCCATAGTAAGCCCCAATCATATCATTTCTTAGTTCCGAAAAATAATTTGTAATATTGGCGGACTGTATCGTATGTGATGTCCGCCCTTCATACATGGTGAATTCACCGAACGTAAAGGGATTTACCGCCCCCACCAAAGGACTGTTCGGACGTCTCGAGCCCTTAGCGAACGCGGCTATTTTCCCCTGTTCTTTTGTCAATATGACGACTCTTCTGTCATACTCTCCAACCGGAGCTGTAGACAGTACCATTCCTGTCAGTACAATCTGATTCACGGTTCCCTACCTCATTGTTTCTTTCCTTATTAAGTCCAGATGTACCGCTTTTCTGCTCCATCCTGTAACTTAAATAATCTTCCACCTTTCCAGTGGATGTAAACTGCTGCCAGTATTCCTTCTCCATCAGATCACCTCTTCTTCAGTCATATCTGCCCGCGCGGCATGTATTACGATGTGCGCTTTGGGTATAATATTAGGTTCTCCGATTCAGACAGCAGTATACCTCGTAAAATATACCAGTACTATTTTGTCAAAATGCCTTGACAATCACCGGGCAAAACGATTCATTAATTTTCTTCTTCCCGGTATCCGAAATTCTTCATCAGGAAATCGCTGTCACGCCAGTTTTTCTGTACCTTAACCCACAACTTCAGGTTCACCTTGCAGTCCAGCAGGCGTTCGATCTCAAACCGCGCCGTACTGCCAATTTTCTTCAACATGCTTCCCTGCTTCCCAATAATAATCCCTTTGTGGGAATCTCGCTCGCAGATAATCGTTGCGTCTATATGCATCACCTTTTTCTGCATCTTCATACTGTCGATCGCAACCGCAATCCCATGCGGAATTTCTTCCTGCAGACTGTGCAGTGCTTTTTCCCGTATCAGTTCCGCTACAATCTGGCGTTCCGGCTGGTCCGTAATTGTATCTTCGTCATAAAATTGTGGCCCATAAGGAAGATACTGCATAATCACCTTGACCAGTTCATCCGTGTTATCCCCATTCCTCGCAGAAACCGGGACAATCTCTGCAAAATCATATTCCTTACGGTAGACATCAATATAGCCCAGAACTTCTTCCTTCTTTACCATATCAATTTTGTTGATAACGAGAATAACCGGCGTTTTCACATTCTTTAGTTTCTCAATAATATGCTGTTCCCCTGCGCCGATAAAATCCGACGGCTCCACCAGCCACAGTACAACATCCACTTCATTTAAAGTCTTCTCTGCTACATTCACCATATATTCACCAAGCTTATTCTTCGCCTTGTGAATTCCCGGTGTATCCACAAAAACAACCTGCCCCTCATCCGTTGTCAGCACCGTCTGTATACGGTTCCTCGTTGTCTGGGGCTTATTCGATGTGATAGCGATCTTCTGCCCGATCAGCTGGTTCATCAACGTAGATTTCCCCACATTCGGCCGTCCGATCAAAGTAACAAAACCCGACTTAAAATTATCCTTCATTCGTTCTCCTCTCATTTAGGTACACCACTTAACTCAATTTGGGACGTAGTAAAACTGAAAAAGATTACGTCCCTAAAAAAGGGTTTTTACTTCTTTGAATAGTGTTTTCTGTTCCTCTATTTTTTCTTCTCCGCCGATTACGCAGAGCTGCCCAGCCTCGAGCACTGCTGCCACGACATCGGCCAGTCTGCGTATATCTTCCTGCTGTGCCCCTAAGATTTCCATCCGTTCTTTTTTGATCATTTCTTCAGTGACATGGTTCATATACAGGCTCATCGAGCGGTCTCCCTTTGCGGAAGGGTTCATCGGGCGGTCGATATTGCTGATTGTACCGATCACGTACTTTGTCATATCCCGCTCATCCACAGTGAAGTTCTTCAGGTAATCTACGATTCCTTCGTAAACTTCAATTGTTTTCTCGAGGTTCGGATCACGGTAGGATATAAAGTACCCTTCCCCGAGTCTGTTGAAGCTGCTCATGCAGCCGTATGCGCCGCCTTTGACGCGGATATTCTGCCACAGGTAGTCGTAACTTAGGATTACCTTCAGTATCTGAAGTGCACCGTTGTACTCGGCGCCGTGGTCGATGAAGTTTCCGACTCTGGCCACATACTGTACTTTGGAAGAGGTCTTGAAGCCTTCATTTCTTTTATGGCAGTGGATGATGCATGGTGTCTCTTCACCCACAGGTTCCTCATGCAGGCTCTTTGTAAGTTCCCGGATCCCCTCATATGCAGGCTCAAGCCCATCTTCGGAAGCGGTATAACTTACCATCATGTTGTCTGCCCTAAAGAGCTTTGCAGCCAGTTCCTTCAGGTTAGCAATCAGTTCGCCCTTCTTCTCCTCAAAGTGTTCCTCAATCTCCTTTACGGCCTCGTAATATCCGATTCCGTCCACATCATCCTTGAACTTTGCCAGCGGAGAGTCATAGGAAAGTGCACGCAGTGCGGCAGTTGTATGTCCGGATGACAGAAAACTCATCTGCAGTCTGGACTTCAGCATGGACAGGATCTCTTTCAGACGCTTCTCATCGTCCAGCCTGGACTCCATCAGAATCTCGCGCATCATTTTGAAAAGGACATCCATTTTCGGATACAGTGCTTTTCCTTTAATCTCAAATGTGGCACGGAAGTCTTTTTCTTTGACCTTTGTCACATCCGCATATAACTCAAGGGAAGTCCCGATTCCACCGGTATGCACATTGATCTCATTAAACAGTTCCCCGTACTCATAGTTCGTCGTATCAATCAGGCCGAGCACTGCCTGCAGCAGTCCTGCATAGGCAAGCTTTTCCTCCGGCACACAGGATAAATCGAACATCAGCGTCAAATAACCGATTCCGTTCGTATCGACATCATGATAGACCATCTTCGTCCCGTCCACATCTTTTTCTTCATTATAAATAGGGGCAGTCTCTTTCGAAATATCTTCCCTGCGAAGGACCGGGATCTTCTCCATATCTTCCTTCGAATCTTCCTCTTCCTGATACTCAATCAGTGCCTTCGTATCCCGGACAAGCTTTTTCACTTCCTCATCATTTAAACCCGCCTTATAGTTCTGGAGTTTGTCATCCAGTTCCTTATCCAGTCGCGCGGTTCTTCCTTTTTCCGGCTTCACGATCACGACAGAAGCGTGCGTATTATCCAGCAGGTACTTCTGAATCAGTTCTTCAAAATAACCGGTCCCCACCTGTGCTTTCAGAAATTCAAACGTCGGAATCGCCTGCATATGGATAAATGGCTTATCCTCTGCATACAGCCAGCTGTCAAAGAGCTGAAGTCCATACATCAGTCCCTTCGGATAGCTGCCGAAATCGGCCTCACGGAAACGGAATTCATGATAATTGATTCCTGCCTCCAGTGCCTTCTTGTCAATACCGTTCTCCACCAGATTCTTCAGCGTATTCTCAATCACAACCAGAAAATCTTCCTTCTGCTCCAGGTTAGCATTTTTTGCAATCACAGAAAAAATAGGCTGCAAAATCCCGTTGTCATAGGATCCCATGATGTCTTTTCCAATCCCCGCATCCACAAGTGCCTTCTTAAGCGGTGCGCCCGGGGCAGACAGAAGCGCATAATCCAGAATCTGGAACGCAAGGTACAGCTTCTCATCCAGACTTGTCCCGATCACCTTATTGTAAGAAAGATAGGTATTGTCCTCCTCCGGCTCCTCACTGGAGATCGAATATTCCATCTCAATTTCCTTCACAGCGTCAAATGGTTCCTGATAACGGATCTCGGAATCCACTTCGATTTTATCAAACTTACTCAGATATTCACGGTCCAGCCACTTAAGCTTTTCCTCCATATCCATGTCACCGTACAGATAGATATAACTGTTGGAAGGATGGTAATATTTCCTGTGGAAATCAAGGAACTGCTCATAGGTCAGTTCCGGAATCACATCCGGGTCCCCGCCTGATTCATTCGCATAAGAAGTATCTGGAAACAGGGAATTCAGAACCATGCGGTCCAGCACACCCTCGGGTGAGGAAAACGCCCCCTTCATCTCATTGTAAACAACTCCATTGTACCCGAGCTTGTCCTCTTCACTGTCCAGCTTATAGCTCCAGCCCTCCTGACGGAAAATCTCCTCATGCTCATAGATATTCGGATAAAGAACCGCATCCATATACACATGCATCAGGTTCTGGAAATCCTTGTCATTGCAGCTTGCAATCGGGTAAATCGTCTTGTCCGGGTAAGTCATCGCATTTAAAAATGTATTCAGCGACCCTTTCACAAGCTCCACAAACGGATCTTTCACAGGGAAATCCCTTGAACCACATAAAACAGAGTGTTCCATAATATGCGGAACACCCGTACTGTCAGACGGCGGAGTCCTAAAACCGATCGCAAATACTTTATTGTCATCGTCATTCTCCATCAGGAGAATCCTCGCCCCGCTCTTTTTATGTTTAAAAAGATAGCCTTTCGATTTTAAATCAGATAAGTTTTCCTGCTGTATCAATTCATATGCATTCAAATCCAAAATACTCATATTACACCTCACTTTTTATTCGATGCTCCTATTATAGCATCTTCCCAAACACAATAAAAGGGGTCTGCATATGTCAAATATTTTCTCCATGCAGAAAAAATGCGAAAAAAACAGCCTGTGGAGCAGACATTCTGCCCCCAGGCCATTATTAAAAAACGGAATATTCTATTTCCTTCCCCTGTATTTTTTCAGATTCTCATACAGAAGTCTCACAATCAGATTGATAAACAGCAGAAGCATACACATCGCTGCCGCCGGAGCGGTCTGTCCCGCACCCTCCATGCTTACGATGACAACGGATGCGATCGGTGCCGCCGGTGAGAACAGAAAGACCACTGCGGATACGGTCACAAGTGAGTTCACGAAGAAGTATACCCACATCTCGCAGATTGCGGGCATGCATAAAGGTAAGGTAACACGCCCCAGTGTCTTATAAAACGGAACCGCTAATGATTCCGAGACGGTTTCGAACTCTTTGTCCAGTCCCTTCAGCGCCGTTGTTGCCGTGGAGAATGGAACGGAGTAAAAATGGATCATATTGGCAAGCACAATAATCCAGATGGTCCCGTATATGCCGTGGAACGGATTCTGCAGCATATACCCATCAAGGAACGGGATCTGAAAGTACGGTGCATTAAAAAACATAATAAAACTCAATCCCACCACGGTACCCGGAATTGCAAGCGGAGTGATCGACAACAGGTAGGCCGCCCTCCTGCCCGTCTTGAATTTCTGGTTCTTCTCGATCACATAGGCGCCAATAAATGTGATGCATGTTCCAAGGAATGCCGAGATCAGCGATATCAGAATAGAGTTCTTAAAAGCTGTGAAACCATTCCCGGATGATACCTTGCTTAAATCATAGTTTGAAAGTGTAAATGTCAGGTTATAAGGCCACAGCTTTATCACGGAGGCAAACAGTGCCACGGCGAAAAACAGCATCATGGCAACCGTCACCAGAAGGCAGAATAAGGTGGCCGCTGTATCCGAAGTGCGGTGCGGCTTGATCTGGTACGGCACGGATTTGGCGCTGATTGCGGCGCTCTGCTTCTGGCTGGTGATCCGGTCTACCGCAAAGGACAGGACGGCTGGGAATAACAGGATGATTCCGACCACGGCCCCCATGTTGAAATTCTGCTGCCCGACGACCTGCTTATACACATCCGTCGCCAGAACATTATAATTGCCCCCGACAACCGACGGGGCCCCGAAATCGGTAAAGCTGTATGTAAATGCCACGAAAATCGCGCTGATCAGACCATATTTTACATTCGGGATCGTAATGGTAAACATTTTTCTTATGGCTGAGGTCCCCATCGTATCCGCCGCCTCATACAACCGGTTATCCGCCGCCGAAAACGCCACCATCAGGATCGTGGTCGCCACCGGGAAGCAGTAGATACTCTCCGCGATGATAATGCCCACTTTCCCGTAAAGTGGAATCTGAAGTCCCAGGCCTGTCAGGATTCCCTTATTTCCAAACAGATAGATCAGTGCGATACCCAGCAGCATTGTTGGTGCAAAGATCGGTATCATGCCGATATATCTGAAAAACCCCTTCCAGGGTACATTTTTTCTGGAAAGCGCATAGGAATAAAAGAAAGCCAGTGTCACGGATATTATAGTAGAAACGATTGCTATAAAAAAAGTATGTGAAATGGAATAAACCATTGACTTGCTCTGAAAATATTTTATAAACTGGTCAAGTCCGACAAATGCCCCGTCTTTATTCTGGAATGCCTTCATAAAGAGGGTGCACAGAGGAAATACCAGAAACAAAACGAGAAATAAAACAACGCAGCAGATCAGGATTCCCCTGACAATGTCTTCCTTCGTCCCCCCTCTTATTTTTGCTTTTATACGTTCCATGTCCTGTTAATCTCCTTCCCCATCATGCTGATTCAAAACACAGCAGTTCTTCTTTCGGCAAATTCACGTACACATTCTCCCCCACCCTGAATTTCATCTCTTTTGCCGTCTGGAAAGGAACATCCACATACAGAACCATATCTCCGTAAAGAACATGGCTCACCTGAACAGAAACACGGTCATAAAAACCTCTGAATTCGATATCCGTGATCCTGCCGCGGAGCACATTGTCAGACGGGTTTCTTGTGATTTCTATTTTTTCAGGACGTATTGCAACACGCTCATAATTTCCAAGGTCATATACTTTGCTTTTTTCTTTATCAATAAAATTAATAGAACCGATAAAATCCGCCACAAACGGATTCTCCGGGTGTTCATAGATTTCTTCCGGCGTTCCTTCCTGCATCACGACCGCCTTATTCATCACGACAATTCTGTCCGCCATAGTCAGTGCCTCATCCTGGTCATGTGTTACCATGATCGTCGTCAGGTTCAATTCTTTCTGTATATTGCATATTTCTTTCCGCAGGGAGATACGCACCTTCGCATCCAGCGCGGACAGTGGTTCATCCAGAAGGAGAAAATCAGGTTCCGTCGCAAGCGCCCTGGCCAGTGCGACCCTCTGCTGCTCCCCGCCGGACATCTGGGACGGAAGCCGGTCCTTTGCACTCGTCAACTTGATCATTTCAAACAGCCGGTCTACGCGCTCCTGGATATCCTTGCTCTTCATCTTCTTATTACGCAGTCCGTATGCCACATTTTCAAACGCAGAAAGATTCGGGAAAAGGGCGTATGACTGGAACATAATACCGAAATTCCTTCTGGAAGGAGGAAGGTTCGTCACATCTCTGTCATTGATATAGATCTTACCTTCACTCGGCCTGTCCAGACCGGCAATCAATCGCAGAAGCGTTGATTTGCCGCAGCCTGACGGGCCAAGCAGGCAGACAAATTCGCCTGCCTGGATCTGTAAGTCTACGTTATTCAATGCTACGTTCTTATCAAATACCTTTGAAACGCCGCTAATTTTTAAACTTACACTCATAGTCCTGCCTCTAACCTTCTTCCTGAGCACTCTTAGAATCGTATTTCTCCGTCCATGTTTCAAGTACTGATTCCCTGTCCTTTGCAGCCTTGTTAAAGTCCATGTCCGGAATCAGCTGGTCAATCGGATTCTGGGAATATCCTTCCGGAATATTGTCACCAACACCTGTTGCCACGATCGGATAGTTTGTCGCATATTTTTTCATTACATTCTCTGAAATCGCCCAGTCAAGAAACTTCTTAGAAATCTCTTTTTCCTGATCTTTCTTAATCAGAGCGTTCGCTTCCATGTCCCATCCGGAACCTTCCTTAGGGAATACAGCCTCACAGATGTCACTTCCTACTTCTTCGGCTGACTGGATACAGCGGTATCCGAAGGAAATACCAATTCCGTATTCCCCTGCTGCCGCAGATTTTGCCGGCTGGGAACCGGAGTGCATATAGACTGCAACATTTTCATGCAGCTTGTCCAGATAATCCCATCCCTCTTCATCGCCGTATAAGTTCAGGATACCATTTACAGTCAGCAGCCCCGTCCCTGAGGATGCAGGGTTGGACATTACGATCAGGCCTTTATACTTCGGATCCAGCAGGTCTTCATAAGATTGGGGAACGGTATCAATCCCCTTGGACTTCAGTACTTCCTTATTTACAAGGAATGCTGTCTCCCATGCATCAATCCCGACCCAGGTCGGAACCTCCGCATCATCCTTGAATTCTGGCAGAATCTTATCAACGCCCTCGGGTGAATATCCCTCCAGCATATCATCCTGACCGAGCACGAGCAGGCTTGTTGCTGATAATCCCCATACTACATCCGCTACTGGATTGTCTTTTTCTGCAAGGAGCTTTGATGTAATAATACCTGTAGATTCCCTCGTAACATTTACAGTCACATCCGGGTTCTGCTCCTTGAACTCAGTCAGGTAATCCGCAACCTGCTCATCTTCCAGAGCCGTATAAACATTAAGTACATTCTCGTCCGCTGCCTGGGCAGTATCTTCTGTCCCTGTCCCGCTGGCATCAGCTTTCGTCACACATCCCGTCAGTACACTTACGGATAACATGGCTGCAAGAGCCAATACAATCATTTTCTTCATAACTACCTCCAAATAACTTTTTTAAGATTACAAACGAAGTATAGCGTCCAAATGTTGAATCTTCATCGGCTTTTTGTATAAATTATGTAAAATGATGTAAATTGTGGTTTTTTATGACAGGAAAAGGATCTCGCTGCTCTTATGGGCAGGAAAACCGCCAAGTTCTGTCCTTGTCTTTTCATAGCTGCCGTGGAAATCACTGCCGCCCGTCATGATGAGCTGATAGGTCCGGCAGTATTCCTCTACTCTTATCCTGTCATTTTTCCTGTGGGACGGATGGTTTAATTCGATTCCGTCAAGGCCGGCTTCTGTCAGGCGGTGAATGGAACTGTAATTGTTCTGCTGGCCGGGATGAGCCAGCACTGCACTTCCTTTATCTGCCTTAATCGCCTGTATGACATCTTCTGCCGCCGGGTAGGTGATATCAAAATCACAGGGGCCGTTGTTTTTAAAGATGTTGTGATATACCTCCCCAAACATCGTCTCTTCCTGCCCCGTTTTTACAAGGTAATCCAGTATGTGCTGCTTGTAAATGCCAGTCCTTCCCATCCTGGCCGCCTCTTCCTCAGGAACATGGTAGCCGAGTGTGTTCAGTATTTCTATCTGTTTCAGGCAGTTTTCTGTCCTCTTCTTTAACGTCTCACGACCAATCGCCTCGATCTGGCGGTTGGTCTGATAACCATATCCTAAGATATGGACTTTCTTCTTTTTCTTATAATCATAGGCAGACATTTCTACTCCCGGGATTGCCCTGATCCCGTATTTTTCTGCCAGTTTTAGATGTTCTCCTGCACAGTCCGTGGTATCATGGTCCGTGAAGGCCAGATGTGTGATTCCTTTATCAAGGGCAAGCTTCAGGATTTCTTCTGCGTTCATACTGCAGTCGGACACATCTGTGTGTATATGTAAATCTGCTGCATACATTATGATGCCTCTCCTTCCTGAAAACTTCCTTTTGAAATATTGTAAACATGGTCACACAGCCCTTCCATGAACTCCAGATCATGGAATATACCGATCATGGATGTCCCCTCTTTTTTTAGTTTCATCAGCAGCTCCTTTACGAGCAGCTTTGTGTCATTGTCAAGGGAGGCCGTCGGCTCATCCAGCAGCAGCAGCCGGGGCGCTTTTACCATTGCATGTGCCAGGTTCAGGCGAAGTTTTTCTCCTCCGGAAAATGTATTCGGGTAGATGTCCCACAAGGTCTCACTCAGTTTAAAATACCGGAGCATCTCTTCCGCTTTTTCTACGGATTCCTTATAAGAAAAACCGGCATCCAGTGCACCGTTAATCACATGTTCCCTCGCTGTCGTTCTCGGCAGGATCGTCAGAAACTGGGAAACATACCCAAGCTCCACCTTCCTTAAGTGAATGATTTTTCTTTCATCCGCCCTGACCAGATCCAGCTTCCCGTAAGACAAAGAGTCATATACCACTTTCCCCGTGGTCGCGAGGTATGTGCGGTATATGCAGCGCAGGACCGTTGATTTTCCTGCCCCCGACGTCCCCACAATTCCGATAAACCCGCCCTTATTCAAAGTAAAGGTAATATCACTGCAGCTCTTGATTTCCCGATCCTGTTCATATAAATAAAATTGTTTCGACAATCCCTGTATTTCCAGTATCTTTTCCATCTCTCCTCCTAATCCGTCGCGCGGTAATGACATTCTGCCACACATTCACCATTGACAAACACAAACTCCGGGACCGGCCTTTTTCCCGAGGCATCCACTACGAGCAGGTCCGCCTTTTTCCCGGTCTCAACAGAGCCCAGCATTCGGTCCAGCCCAACCGCCTTCGCGGGATTTATCGTCACATACCGGACCGCCTCCCACAGGGGGATGCCCTGCTCCTGATACAGATAAAAGACGGACTGGAGCAGGGCCTGCGGGTAATAATCAGAAACAAGAATGCCCGCCGCATTCTCCCGGATGGCATCCATTGCAGATAAATTACCCGAGTGTGATCCCCCCAGCAAAATATTTGGCGCCCCCAGAACGGTCATGAATCCTTCTTTTGAAGCAGCCTTTGCCACCTCTAAGGTGATCGGGAACTCACTGATTTTTATCCCAAGCTCCTTGTTCAATTCCAGCTTTTCTATTGTATCATCATCATGACTGGCTATGGAAATGCCCCTTTTCCCAGCCGTTTCTGCCAGTACTTTCAACTCATCCAGAGTAACAGTATTCTTATTTTTTTCCCGTTCTACCAGCTTTTCAAAATCTTCATCCGAAATCTTTTTTCCTTCCCCCGGCTGGTGTTTTCTGTATACATCCAGATTTTTATACTGCCCCTGTCCCGGAGAATGATCCATGAAGGAAAGCAGGTCGACGAAACCGTCCTCCAGCATTTTTTTGACATCCTCATAGCAGTCCAGATTGTCTATCTCGTAGCGCAGATGATACCTGTGGCGGATCAGTCTCTTCTTGTGCCTGTACCCGCTGATTAGTTCTGCCAGCCTTTTCACCTGCGGCGCTTTCCGGATTTCCTTTACATCCCAGGACCCGTCGCGGAACATGGAAATGGAATGGAACATCGTCGTAATTCCGCAGACGGCCAGCACCCGTTCCGCCTCACCAAGCCCCATTTCAAAATCCATGACCGCGGTGCTCCTCGGCTGGATATAGGCTTCAATCATGTCGGAATGAATGTCGATAATCCCGGGCATGATATATCCCCCTTTTGCATCATATACGGATATGTCCCCTGTCATATCCATACTTCCCGCTCTTTGTATTCCACTGATCAGGCCATCCTCAAGAATGATGTCACAGCCGTCCAGAAGCTGTTCCTTTAGGATGATCCTGCCATTTGTAATGATTTTTTTCATTTCCCTCTCCTTATCACATTCTTTTCGCAGACTCCCCTAAGCCCAAAATCCCCTCAGGCTTACAGCAGGGAGTGCACCAGCTGCTGCGTATACGGCTGCTGCGGGTCATCCAGAATCTGGTCGGTCAGTCCCTGCTCGATTATTTTCCCGTCCAGCATGACGATAGTCCGGTCTGAGAGCATCCTGATGACCGCCAGATCATGGGACACAAGCATAATCGATATATGGAATTCCTGCCTGATCCTGCGTATTAGTTCCAGCACCTTCGCCTGTACGGATAAGTCCAGCCCGGTCGTCACCTCATCCAGCAGGAGGATTGCCGGGTTATTTGCCAGCGCCTTTGATATCTGTACGCGCTGCTGCATTCCGCCGCTGAAGTTTTTCGGGGGCTCTTTCTTTCTTGACTGCAGGATCTCTACGGCATCGAGCAGCTCCCCGACACGTTCATTCATCCCGGCATAGTTACGCCGTCCTGCCGCTATTAGTTTCTCTGCAATATTGCCAGCACTGGAATAGTCCATGCGCAGTCCCAGCATAGGGTTCTGGTACACCATCCCCATGACATGATTCTTGATATATTTTTTCTGCTGCAGGCTTTGTCCGAAAATATCCGTCCTGCCGTCTTCAAAATCCCGGAGATACCCTTTTCCTTCTGTAACAGGGAAGTCAAAATAAAGACTCTTCATCAAAGTGGATTTCCCTGACCCCGATTCCCCGACAATGCCAAGTATTTCCCCTTCATAGAGTGTCACGTTAACATCATTGCATGCCCATACCGTCTTGCAGTGCGGACAGGTATTCTTCACCAGCCTGCCGCCATTTCTGCAGTACTCACATGTCCTGCCGTAACGGACCGTCAGGTTCTTCACTTCCAGTACCGGCTGTTCCATCATGCCCCACGCTCCCTTCTTTTTTGGCAGAACCCGGTATCGCTGCATTCGTATACCGTTTCGCCTGTCTTCTCGTCAATGATTTCATCCAGATAAACGCCTGCCGCCCCACAGAGCCTGCAGTGTTTGCCTTCGAAATCCTCTGTCTGAAAAGGAACATCCTCGAAACACATGGACTCTATCTTTGTGTGGGGGGGAACTGCATATATTTTTTTCTCGCGCCCCGCACCGAACAGATACAGGGTGTCACTGTCATTCAGTTTCTGATTGTCGTATCTCGGGATCGGGCTGGGATTCATAACATACCGCCCCTCGGCCATGACCGGGTATTCCGAACTGATGCTGATCTCCCCGAACCGGGTCAGATCCTCAAACAGGGACAGCCACATGCCGCTGTATTCCGCTTCTGCATGCATCTGTTTTGTGACAGATTCTTTCGGTTCCACAATGCGTAAGGGCTCCGGGGTCGGTACCTGTAATACCAGAATCTGGTCGTTTCTCATCGGAATCTCCGGAATACGGTGGCGGCTCTGGATGATGCTGGCCTCCTCTGAATCTGTCGTCAGTTCTACACCTGTGCACTCTTCGACCAGTTTCTTGATATTTACCGCATTCACACTGTCATCACTGCCCTGGTCAATGACTTTGAGTACATCTTCCTTTCCGATGATCGAAAGCGTGATCTGGATTCCCCCTGTTCCCCATCCCCTTCCGATTGGCAGCTCACGGGACCCGAACGGAACCTGATATCCCGGAATTGCCACTGCTTTTAAGATGCTCCTTCTGATTTCCCGTTTCGAGCCCTCATCAAGGAATGCAAAATTATAATGCTTCGCGTCAATCATTTTTCTCCTCCTGCTCATCCTCCTGTATTCTGACACGGTCCAGTTTTGACTGGAAGGTGACATAGTGCGGCAGCTTCAGATGGGAAATAAAGCCGCTCATTTCCAGACAGTCCCCGTGGGTCAGCACAAATTCCTCGTCCTGGGAAGGTGTGTTCCCCTCCGTTTCCAGACTCGCATCCGCAATGGACATCGCGATTGCTTTATTTTCATTTCTTCCGAAGATGAGTCCATATCCTCCGGAAAGTGTCATTTTATCAAACTCTTCCTCTGTTTCCGTGTGGGAGGGGACAAGTGCCTCGACCTCTGTGACCAGAATATCCCCGATACAGATTTCCTCAGATTCATCCAGTACATAGGGGATGCAGACTTCGACATAGCCGCAGCGCAGTTCAGAAACCGTTGGATGGACCGCCCCGTATCCCCGCATGGAACTGTAGGCCACCCCGCCAAGGAAACCGGCGTCACTCCTTGCAAATGTCTGCAGTCTCGCGCTTCTCGGTGCGGGAAATGTCAGCACATCGCTTGTCACATCGAACGGAGGGGTATTGTCCTCCTCTGTCTCCGCCAGCACCTTCTCTTTTTTCAGGATGTCCGTCACACGTCCGCAGCGGATATCATATCCTTCCTTTGCAACACTCCTGCCAGTATCTTCACTTACTTTTTCTTTCTTTTTTTGCTGCCGGTTGTTTTCTTCCCCATCCATGAGGGAAAAGTCCAGAAGGCGATGGGAATAATCGTAAGTCGGTCCCAGTATCTGTCCTCCCGGTATGTCCTTGAATGCCGCCGAAATTCTCCTGATCAGCCGCATATCAGAGGTATCGACCGGCAGGGAATAATAATTTCTCGGGAGGGTGGAGCGATATGCCCGCAGAAGGAAAACAGCCTCCTCCACGCTGCCCTCGCACTGTTTCAGCGCCAGTGCCGCATATTCCCGTGAATAGAATCCGGCTTCACTCATAATTTTGTCGATTAAAAGCCCCATGTTGTCTTTGATGCAGGACACACTGATATCAGTTTTACTGTCCCGGAATATCTCCAGCAGCTTCAGGGACTGCTCAATCGCCTCCCGGCCGCCGGTTACTGCTACATAAGCCATCTTTTTTCTCCTTTTCTGCTAGTAAATGTGTCATGCCGGTATCAGTCTTTCAGCCTGCACAAACGTGGAACCCCCATGATGTTCCCCTTTGTATCCGCAAAGACCAGGTCTATTCCAAGCGGATATTCAATATGGAGGCTGTCACGCAGCGCAGTCACCTTTTTTATGTAAGGATACACATTGACCCGGAGCGTATCTTTGATCCCCGGCCCCTGTACCTTCATCTCCTCCGTCCCTTCTATCGCCGCGCACTTCAGGAATATAGTCGCCGATAACTGGGGGTCCGCATAAGTACCATGCTTTACATTCTTAAGGATCTGCTCCATAGAACCATAGTTCATTTCCGAAGAGAGAAATACATAATCCGCTTCGTCCAGACTTCCCTCATGGCATAAAGTCAGGCTGTGCAGCTCAGACGAAAGGTCCGGATTTTTTTCCACATACATTGTTTCCTCATTATCGAGCAGCGTACACCCCAGGGCCATAAGCTCCGGATACGCATTTTCAAATTTTCCCGCCTGTACTCTGATATTCTCAATCCTCCCCGGATTGGACAGGGCATCCAGCAGTTTTCGAAACACCTGCTGCCCGTCAAACACAAAATCAAACTCATACGCCAATTTTAAATTCACTGCCATTGCCTATTCTCCCATCACATTAAAGTTCACCTTTGACTTTTGGACTGCAAGGTTCAATTCCGCCCGCTTTTCAGCCTGACGGTTTTCCAGCATCAAAAGCCGGTCCAGTATAACCTTCTTTTCATCCTGCCTGCCCTCCAGATTCAGAAAACCATCAATCACGGCTGCCGCCACAGCTTTCTCAAAATCATCCCCCGCTATCATTCCTGCCCCCTTCACACCATCCACAAGGACCATGCACTCTGACGCCAGCACCTCCCCGAGATAGAATAAGGACTTCTTTATCGATTCCCGGGCCTTCACCATAACCAGAGTTTTCTGCGGCTGCTTCATAATCTGCACCCTGCATCGTTCATAAACAATAGACGCAGTCTCTGCCGCTTCCTCCTTAGACGCCCTCGCCAGAATCCTGGAAACCTCCCGTTTTGTCATCCATGTACCCTCCCAACTTCTATGAATAGAAACCTGTTTTTCCGCTTCTTTGTGCATCTTATTGCAGGTGTGTAAAGTCGCCAACTAAATTACGTAAACTCTCTGTAAAGTTGTCTGAATTGTGTTGTGTGCCCATATTTATGTTGATATAATCCAGAGGAAACCGGAAGGTACCGCAAAGGGGTCAGACCCCTTTGCGGGCCATTGTCTGAAATCTATGGGAGATGTGTGCAAATGAAGAAAAAATGGACATGGGAATCTATTGTAGATGTTTTAATTCGCGAATTTCAGGAATGTAAGTACAAAAAGGGGGAAAAGATGCCGAGCGAAAATAAGATGGCTGTCCGTTTCGGGGTGACACGCTCGGAAATACGAAAGGCGTATGAACGGCTGAAGGAGCTGGGATATGTGTATTCAATGCAGGGATACGGCAGCTTTTTTTCCGGGAAACGTGAGAAAATCCGTCTTTCTATGACGGATCAAAGTTTCTCCGAGAAAATGTCGGCTCTGAATCTTCATTTTGAGACGAAAAATATCGGCTGCCAGAAGCTTCGGGATGATTCGCTGATTCATTCCATGCTGGATGTTGATTTTAGTGAGCCGGTCTATAAAATTACACGGCTGCGCATTCTGGACAGTGAGCCCGCGGCGATCCATATCAGCTATATGGCGGAAGACTTATTCCCGTGTATCCGGGATGACGGAGCATCCATCACTTCAGTGTATGATTACATCCATAACTGCGGATATGTAAACCTGCACAGTGAAAACACGCAGATCACGGTTTCTTCCCTTAGTAAAAGGGAGCGTGCCCTCCTTGAAATCAAAGGATACGCCCCCAGTCTTGTGCTGACCTGCCGCTGTGTGACCCTGCCCTCCAGAACGGTTGTAGAAGTGGCACGCACGATTTACCGCAGCGACCGGTTTATATTTGAAATTTAATGATGCCAGGGTCAAAAGGTCATACAATGCATGCTTGCATGCAATTGGATGACTTTGGGACCCGTAAAACATGAGAAAGTAGCCCGATTAGGGCGGATTTCGAATGTTTTTAGGATTTTGGGAGCACGCAGTGCGGAGAAATCCGTAGGCATCAGGGGTCAAAATACCTTTTGACCCCAACATCAATTTAATGAAACTAAACATGGTGCTCAAAGAGCATCCACGTTTTTCGTTGCTACGATGTCAACTCCGGTCCCGGCCGCGTTCTGAAGAATTACATCACCAATGCGTACAGGTGCTTCTGCCTGTGCGTTTTTTAATGCCTTCACACAGTCAAAGATTTTTCCCTTCGGAATATCCGTTTTCGTCTTCACGGAGACCATTTCCTGTACACCGCCTGTGACCCGCACGGTTGTCGTTACAATCCTCGTCGAATTTGTGACTTCTTTTCTTGCATAGCTGTCTCCTCTGGGACAGGTATTGCCTGTCACAGAAATCACTTTCCCTTCCTCTGTCTCCACACTCAGGGGACAGCCCATCGGACAGCCAATACAGATTAATTCTCTTCGTTCCATCTTCTACGCCTCCTCTACCTGAATGCTAAGCTCCGCCGGTCCTGACAGTCCCGCCAGCTGTGATTTTTTGATTTTAACTTCCTCCATCTCACCGGGCGCCATGACCGGGCGCTTCCTGTGGAGAATCCGCTCTCCATTCAGATAAACACCAATATAGCAGTTCTTATATACACTGCCTACACGGAATCTTATGATCTGCTCCTCACGCATTCTGTCAGGATGGATAAGGGACGGTACCGTATAGCGCACGCCGTTCTCCGGCTTTAATGTAACCGTGGCAGATGCTTCCTGACCCGCCGCCGAATCCGTTTTTTCATATGCTTCCGCTGTTCTCTGAGAGTTATCCACATAATGTGCCGCATTTTCCCCCGCCATTGCCGCCTCTTCGGAAACAAAATCAACCAGATCGTGAACATGCAGTACATTTCCACAGGCAAACACGCCTTCTATATCAGTCTCCAGACTCTCATTCACAACCGGACCTGAGGTTACAGGGTTCAGCGTCACGCCCATCTGCCCTGAGAGTTCATTCTCCGGGATCAGGCCAACAGACAATAGAAGGGTGTCACATTCATACTCTTCTTCCGTCCCCGGGACTGGTTTTCCCTTCCCGTCAACCGCAGCAAGTGTAATCCCCTCGACCCGCTCCCTTCCTTTGATGTCGGTCACGGTATGGCTTAATTTCAGCGGTATCCCGTAATCATCCAGACACTGCACAATATTACGTTTCAGCCCGCCGGAGTAAGGCATCAGTTCCGCCACCACCTGTACCTGTGCACCCTCCAGCGTCATACGCCTTGCCATGATCAGGCCGATATCACCGGAACCGAGAATGACTACTTTGCGCCCCGGGAGAAATCCTTCCATATTGACGAGCCGCTGAGCTGTTCCTGCCGAGTAAATCCCTGCCGGACGGTATCCGGGTATATTCAGGGCGCCTCTGGAACGTTCCCTGCATCCCATAGCAAGAATGACCGCCCCTGCCTGTATCTGATACATCCCCAGTTCCCGGCTCATAGCCGTCACTGTTTTGTCCGGGCTGATATCCATAACCATCGTATTCAGCCGGTATTCAATCTGGAGCTCACATGCCTGTTCAATAAACCGGGCCGCATATTCCGGTCCCGTCAGTTCCTCTTTAAATGTATGTAACCCAAATCCATTGTGGATACACTGGTTTAAAATTCCCCCCAGCTCCTTATCCCGCTCCAGTATCAGAATCCGCTGTGCCCCTGCTTTTCTTGCAGAAACTGCCGCTGAGAGTCCTGCCGGGCCGCCGCCGATAATCACAATCTCATATTGTTCCATGTTCTTTCCTCCCTGCCAAAAATATCTAAATCCGGTAATAATATCTAAATCCTGTCCTTGTTCGTTCCCACAATCAGTCTTGAACCGCCGCCGGACTTCGTGACTGCCTCCATTGGTTCCCCCAGTTCCCTCGCCAGTATCTCCATCGTACGCGGGGAACAAAAACCTGCCTGACAGCGCCCCATGCCGGCCCTTGTCCTGCGCTTGACACCATCGAGCGAGCGGGCCCCCAGCGGCCTGTGGATCGCATCAAGAATCTCCCCTTCGGAAATCATTTCACAGCGGCAGATGATACTGCCGTAAGCCGGATTCTGCCGGATCAGTTCGTTTCTCTCCTCCATCGTAAGTTTAGACGGATCTAAAATCCCCTTCCGCTTCCCCTGAAAACACGGATTCACTTCCAGATTCAGTTTATCTTTTAATATCCCGGCAACCATCTCTCCCACTGCCGGAGCACTGGTGAGCCCCGGCGATTCGATGCCTGCACAGTCGATAAAGCCGGGGGCGTCCTGCACTTCTCCTATGACAAAATCATGCCGGTCCTCGTGGGCACGCAGACCTGCAAAACTGGTGATTACTTTCTTAAGCGGCAGGCCGCTGACATTCTGCCCCGCCTTCTCAGCGATCGCCGCAAGCCCTTCCGGCGTCGTATTCACACCGTCCTTGTCTTCAATATCCTCAGCCGTAGGCCCGACAAGCAGGTTGCCGTGGACCGTCGGCGTCACAAGCACCCCTTTCCCAAGTTTCCCGGGCAGTGCAAAGATCGTTCTCGAAACATGGTCACCCGTGCTCTTATCCAACAGATAATATTCACCTTTCCTCGGGGTGATATGCAGCTTTTCTCTGCTCACCATGTTGTGGAACTGATCTGCATATACACCGGCCGCATTCACAACATATTTTGTCTCATACACTCCCGCTGAAGTCTCCAGCAAAAATCCTTTTTCAGTCTTCCTGATATCCATAACCTCTGTATTAAAATAAAATTCAATGCCATTTCTATTTGCATTTTCGGCAAGGGCAATATTCAGTCCGAACGGGCATACAATACCGGCACTCGGTGCGTAAAGTGCCGCAATGACATCCTTTGTCACATTCGGCTCCAGTTCAAGCACCTGCTCTCTGTTCAGAATTTCAAGTCCCTGCACACCATTTAACTCTCCACGTTTCTTAAGCTCCTCCAGTGCCAAAAGCCCCTCTTCTTCCCTGCAGATCACCAGTGACCCTTTTCTGGAAAACGGGAAATCCAGCTCCTCTGCCAGCTCCCCCATCCTGTCATTTCCCCTGACATTCAGCTTTGCCATCAGGGTTCCCGGCGCCGCATCATACCCCGCGTGTACAATCCCGCTGTTTGCCTTCGAAGTACCGCAGCATACATCTTCCGCCTTTTCAAGGACACACGCCCTGACCTGATATCTGGACAATTCACGGGCTGCTGCCGAACCAGAAACACCTGCGCCTATAATAATTACATCATACATCTTCATACCTCCCATATTCCTTTTAAACGAACAAAAACAGAGTCCGACAAATAAACATATCTGCTGATATGTCATCTGCCAGGCTCTGTTCTCATAGGCATACATTATAAATTTCTACGTCTATTATACACCCCGCCTTTTTAAATTACAACTCTAAATTCCATTACTATGGCAGCACATTCCCTGCCGCACCATATAATTCATACCACTCTTCTTTGGTGATTTCGGTATTCTGCCCTTCTGCAATGTCCCGGATCCTCTGTGGATTCATACTTCCGATGATCGGCTGTATCTTCGCCGGATGGCGCAGTATCCAGGCGATCACGACTGCCGCCGGGGTCACGCCCTTTTCTTTGGCAAAATCGTCCAGTACCTGATTCAGTTCCGGATATTTCTCATAATCCCCAATGAAGGTTCCTTCGAAGAATCCATGCTGGAATGGTGACCATGCCTGAATCGTAATGTTCTTATCACGGCAGTATTCCAGTACTTCACAGGAGCGTCCGACGGACTGGCCGTCATTCATGTTCATATAAATCTGCTGGTTAACCATCCATGTGTGGGCCGGGCTGAACTGGAGCTGGTTCACGATCAGCCGCTGGTTTAATTCCTTCTGGAGCAGCTTCACCAGTGCAGGAGATTCATTGCTGATACCGAAGTAGCGCACTTTTCCTTTGGAAGCCAGAATATCGAACGCCTCTGCAACCTCCTCAGGCTCAACCAGTGTGTCAGGACGGTGCAGCAGGAGGGTATCGAGGTAATCTGTCTTCAGCCTGCTAAGGATTGCATCAACCGCCTCAATGATATGTTCCTTTGAAAAATCATAGTACTGTTTACAGAACGGATATCTGCCGCGGCCTTTCCGGATTCCGCATTTTGACTGAATGACCAGGTCCTCTCTGCGGATGTCTGTTCTTTCCAGTGCTTCTGCAAAGATTTCTTCTGACTTACCAAATCCATAACAGTCTGCATGGTCAAAAAATGTGATCCCTGATTCTACGGCTGCATCGATTACTTTCTGCGCATCCGCTACATCCAGATTTTCCATACGCATACATCCAAGGCCAATTGCGGATGCCTCTAAGGCGCCGCCTAATTTTATTGTTTTCATATTATACAAGTCTCCTTATCTTTCAACAATTTATTTTCACTGTGCTGCTTTTCCTTTTCCCGGAGTCACATTACCCCTTCACCGAGCCGAGCATGATACCACTGACTATGTATTTCTGCAGGAACAAATACAGAAGCAGGATCGGAATCATTGTCAGGAGGAATAATGCAAATGCCAGATTCAACATAGATGTATTCGATGTAATAAATGTAAACTGAAGCAAAGGCAGTACATAATTCGCCGGCTTCGTCAGAACGATGAACGCCAGTCCGAAATCATTCCAGATACTCAGTGCATTGATGACAATTGAGGTCATGAAAATCGGTTTCAGAAGCGGCATGACAATCTTTACAAACATTTTCGGGATACTGGCCCCGTCAATCAGTGCTGCTTCCTCTATTTCCACCGAAATATTTTTTACGAATCCGGTCGTAATGATGACACTGTACCCGACCTGTGCCCCGACCTTCGCCAATATAAAGCCAAGGTTCGTATTCAGCAGTCCCATCCCCCTCAGTTCATCATACAGAGGGAACATATATGCCTGGATCGGCACAAGTAATGTAACAACCATCAGCGTGTAACAGATGGAATATATTTTCCCTTTCCTGCGTGCAATTGCATACGCCGCCATAGCGGAAATAAATACAATAAGTGCCGTACCTACCAATGTAGCAATCACAGTATTCATCAGTACTTTAAAGAAAGGCATTCCTGCGACATAAGTCTGGCGGATCGCTTCCGTAAAGTTCTCAAAGTGCAGTTCTTTCGGCCACGCCAGACCGGTCTGTGCAATCTCCTGTTTTGTCTTAAGTGCATAATTCAGTGCCACATAAAACGGGCTCATAAAGAGAACCAGTACGGCAATCTTAAATATATTCTGTAATACAGAAGAGAGACGTTTTTTCCTTGTCATAGTTCTACCTCCCTCTTTCGTAATGTTTTCGATACAAAGTTAGTAATGATAAATACGACAATCAGCCATACCAGTGCGACCGCCTGCCCGTATCCAGCCTGATATCCCGGGAAGATCATCCTGTATACATAGACATTGATGGACTCTGATGCATCTCCTTTTACCGCTGTCATAGAGTAATCGAATAACTTCAGTCCCCAGGACAAAAGCAGCGTTACGTTAGCTGTAAATGCAGGTACTATCATCGGCATCGTGATTTTTCTGAACTGCTGGAACCTTGTCGCCCCTTCTATAGAGGCACTTTCATACATACTTTCATCTACACCCAGAATAGCCGCTATGTAAATAATCATACAGTATCCGGAATCACGCCATATGGCAATCAGGGCAAGACCCGGAATTACCTGGCTGGGCACAGCCAGAGGGCTGGTCCATGAGAAGGTCTGGCATACCTGGTAGATAAGGTACTGTACCATATATGATGATAAAACCAGACTGATTACAAAAGGCATAAAAAACAATGTTCTTAACAGGTTGTTTAACTTGGTTGCTTTCTTTACCGCAAGTGCCATAGCGAGCCCAATCACATTACAGATGACAGTTTCAATCGCTGTAAACAGGAGTGTATTCTTTAAATCCCTCGGGATATTGATATCACGCAGGATACGCTTGAAATTATCCAGTCCGACAAAGTTCGAAGTCTTGCTGAACCCGTCCCAGTCTGTAAAGGCAATCGGGATGCCACGGATTAATGGATAGTACAGGAAAACAATCATGAATAGTACCGTTGGCAGCAAAAATAGTAAATAAACCCGTTCTCTTTTCCAATACCGCTTCATACTTCCACCGTTCCTTTCCCAAGCCGTCCGCCTGCCCGCAGAACCTGTCTGGCACACCCTGCCGGGCAGCGGAAGCTTTCAAAACCAGATGCCCTTAAAAAGCGGAAAATCTGGAATCAACTTCATCGAGGAAGCCTGTTACAAATTCTTCGGAATCTTTCCCGTCACCATAAGCTGCGAGTCCGTCTGAAAAGAATTTCTGAGCCATGTTCTGCCACTCTGACAGGTAACTTCCGTCAAAATATTTAAGGTCGCCTTTGAAATAATATTCACCGTTATCAAAATATTTGTTAATATCCTGGTTAATCGGATCTGGATTCTCAATTTCAGCAACCAGTTTTGATGCTGAATAAGACTTGCTGTTATCCGCCCATATGCTTAGGCCTTCTGCTGAAGTTGCATATTTCATCCAGGCCAGCGCTGCTTCCGTATTGCCCTCTGCAGCGATCATCATGGCATCATCCACGCCGTAGCGGAGCTTATCTGTTGACTTGTCATCGCCCCACGGAACTGGGAATATTCCGATCTCTCCGTCAGGTGCGCCTTCACGCAGGATGCTTGCACAGAAGTTTCCGTGAATTGTAAATGCGCGGTCCATTGAGCAGAAGTTCTCATATGCAGTATCTCTGGTGATACTCATGTCATTTACTTCAATATATGGAATCAGCATCTCATATGCATTTTTCAATGCCTGCTTGAATTCCGGAACATCTTTGATTGAAATTTCTTTGTCCATAACCTTCTGGATTGCATCGGTATTGCCTCCCGCAATCAGGGCTGCATCCCAGAAAGTCTCCAGTGTGTAGTTACACGGATCTGTGTCTGCGCCGCCAAAGGCAACCGGTGTTACACCGTTTTCTTTTAAGGTATCACATACCTTGATCCATTCTGCTTTGGTTGTCGGAATCTCCAGGCCATACTTATCCAGCAGCTCCTGACGATAGAATACACCGTAGATTTCTTTATCATATGGTACGGACCATATTTTTCCGTCCAGTGTTACTTCTGCGCGGAGTTTTTCATCAAAGTCGTTGATAAAGTCCTCATTTGTCAGGTCATACACCTGTCCTGCCTTGACAAATTCGGGGAATTCTTTCGGACGTCCTGTGAAAATACTTGGAGGGTCGCCAGCAGACATTTCCTGTTTCAGCCGCTCTACATACTTGTCATAAGACAGGCAGATAATTTCAAACTTGTACTCCGGATGTGCTTTTTCCACTTCCCGGCTGATTGCTTCCAGCCCGGCTTTCTTGCCGGCCTCTCCGAACTGTGTCAGAATCTCTACAGTCTCGGTTTTTCCGCCGCCTTTACCGGAATTCTTATCTTCATCTTTAGAATCAGATCCCGATCCACATCCGGCAATCAGAGCCGCGCTCATCGTTACGCACAGTGCTGCCGCTGCAATTTTTGAGAATAAATCTCTTCTTTTCATTTTAATACCTCCCTTTCATCGCACTTCATTTTTTATCAAAAATCCCCTGTCCTGATATTATTTAGATATATGCCGTCATTTCGATCCATCCTCTGTGTACGCTGCCAGGCTCTGCAATAATCAGACCACTTTTTTCATATCCTTTGTTATAGAAGTTATGCGCGTCCGTCATACAGGTCTGGTTTTCCAGACAAAAGAAATCTTCCTCCGGTGTAAATACTACCATCTTATCAAATTCACTGGATGCAGATAATACAAGCCGGTTCCTGCCGTAGCTGATTTCCGCCTCCTGACCACTTAACCCGGTATATACGTCATCCAGCGAAAGGCTTGTTACCTCGCGGGGCCTGCTTAAGTCGAAGCCGGTCCCCCCGGTCTTAAGAATCTTTCCTGTCGGGAAACGGTCCGGTGTACTTTCAAATACCTGCTTCGCAGGAACCCGTATCTTTGCTGTCTCACCAAATGCATATACCGGGAAAAACGGGTGGATTGCAAATCCGAACGGCAGTTCCTTCTGCCCCTGATTATGTACCTCATATTCCAGCCGTATCCCGTTCACTGTCAGCTCCCATGATACCTTCAGGGTATGCCTCCACGGAAAGCTTTGATAAGGGGCGCTTCCCTCTTTAAACTCGATCCATGCACACACCTTCACGCCCTGTTCGGTAAACTCCGGCTGGCCCGCCGCCCATTTCTCATCGTACACAAGTCCATGCAGATACCGTGGCACACCGTTTTTTTCAATTGAATATATCTTTCCTTTAAACTGAAACCTTGCATCCTTTACACGGTTCGGTGTCGGGTATAAAACAGGAATTCCAGAAACCCCTTCATTTCTCAATGTTTCCGGTCTGGTATAAATCAGGTCTTCCTGTCCCGCTTCATACCCGATCAGATTAAAGCCGTAATCCGGCGCAAGATATAGTTTCTGTTCTTTTCCTGATTCATCCGTACTTCGCAGTACGATGACATTCCCGTATTCCCTGTGCTGTATAGTTTCATAATTAAATCGCTTCTTCATCCGAACACATCCTTCTCAATATCAGTCTGGGATATTTTTGCTTTTACTCAATTACAACTGTCCGATTCTCTCCTGTCACGCCCGGGTAAGCAAAGCTGTTCTTTGCATCGTCACACTCCGGGTGTGCAATCATCCACTTATTATTACCGAACAGCAGTCTCTCTTCGCCCTGTCTCTGGGGGATTGCTTTTCTGGTTTCTTCACTTAGCGGAGCATTCGTCATCTCCGGAAGAATAATCGCTGTAGCAAAACCTGTATTACTCGTCTGGCACGGTGCGAAATGCAGCGTCGTTCCAAAAAGTTCGACTGCAGTCCCCTTCGGGATAAAGAACAGTTCCAGCAATTCAGAGTCATAGTGGTTATCCTTTACGTCACGCAGATCTCCCAGCATCAGGACCATGTCCTTCGCCCCGATATTAATTTCAGAAGAATGGTGGTACTCCACTGCATTCATTTTTATATTGTGTCCCCAGCAAAGTCCGCACTGAAGTGCACCTTCTCCTCCAAACCATTGTTCAATATACCGGAAGTCTTCCGTTTCTTCCAGTTCCTTAATTGAACGTTCATATTTCACCCCGTCAAAGTCCCTGCCAAAGCTGCCGGCCACCCGGATCAGTTCCTCTACCGGCAGTCCTTCCAGAATCCTTCCATAACGGGCAAACCGCTCATTGGTTATATCATATATCTGTCCCATTTCTTCTCCTTTTTTATGGGACATACACCTTTACATCCAGCACAATTTTCTTGACCTCCTGAGAGGTTTTGTGTATCAGGTCCAAAAGAAGACTCGTAGCAACAACTGACATCTTAATATCCTTCGCTCCCACGCTGGCAATCTTTATCGGTAAAGGAAATGTCGCCATAACATGATCAAACCCTATAATATCCCGCGCACTTATCGCTTTGTCCTTAAAATCTTCGCTGTCCAGCAGTGAATACAGCCGCATGGCCGTCATATCACTGTAGGTAATTACTCCCGTATAATCGAGTACCTGGCTCAACTGGTATTTCACCTGATCCCATATCATCTTGTCGTTTTTCAGGTCGCAGTGCAGTACTTTTCTTTCATCGTAAGGAATCCCTGCCTCCAGTAAAGCCTGTTTATACCCGCTCAGACGTTCTTTGCTGCTGTGTGCAAAATCAGGTCCGTTTAAAAACACAATGTCTCTGTGCCCTCTTTCCAGAAGGTACTGTGTTGCAATATATCCGCCTTTCTCATCATCCAGTCCCACCGTATTAATTTCCGGGTTCTGACTGATACCTCCAAAAATCACAAACGGAATATTGGATTTTGCCAGCAGCTCTGTATTCGGTCCATCCTTTACTACCGGACAATACAAGATTCCGTCTACATTCTGTCTGAGCGCGGAAAGGATACTATTCTTCTCATAGTCTTCCCGCTCCTCTGTATTGTAAATGATTGCACTGTACTGCTGTGCGCTTAATAAGTTCACAGCACCCTTAATGATTGACGCAAAATACGGGTTGGCAATATCTCCGACTATGATGGCAATCGTGCCCGTCAGGCCGGAGCGCATGGAACTTGCAAGGGCATTTCCGATATATCCCATCTCCTCTGCTGTCTCCACAATCAGTTTCCTCGTATCCTCACTTACTCTCTGTCCCTTCATTGCCAACGATACTGTATTGATTGAAAACCCTGTTTTTTCTGCGATATCTTTCAATGTTACTTTTCTTTTATTCATTATGGATGCTTCCTCTCTTTTTTTTTCTTCTATTATATATATTAACGTTCAAATTTGCAAAACAAGAGAGTTAAAATAAGCCTTTTTTATAAATATCTACCCTTTTATCAATTTCGGTATAGTCGATCACGCCTGTCTCCAGAAACTTTCTGGTCGTTTCTGCATCCGGGATTCCTGCACGTCCTCCCTGCCTTGTACATTTGATCGCAGAAACAGCAGATGCAAACCTTGCGATATACTCCGGTTCCCAGCCCTGAAGCATTCCATATATGAATGCTCCGTGGAATACATCACCTGCCCCATTCGTATCCACAACGTCTATCTCTGTAAATGCCTTCTGGTCGATGACGGTATCCTTATATACGCCTCTGCATCCTTTGTCGCCCAGCGTTACGAGTGCCACTTCCGGCCCCATTGCCTGTATTTCCCTGCAGTGCCCTATATAATCCTCATCCTCGAACATGCCCTGATAAAATTCTTCGGAACAAATGAATACATCAATCAGTTCTATGTTATCCATTGTTCTTTTTTCATAAAGGTCAGCATCAATGACAACTTTCACGCCATTCGCTCTGGCTATGATGGCAGCCTTAATACTAATTTCATCCATTTCTGTCACAAGCAGATATTTTGCCTGGCTTATATATGCCTCATCCAGCTCTTCAGCCTTCAGATTCCTCTTACTCCCGTCATTCGCGACGAAACAGCGCTCTTTCGTGTATGTCTCGGTCAAAACAATGGTGTAGTTGGTCGTTCCTTCTTCATCTACGTATAAATGACTCGTATCCACTCCGTTCATCTTGAAGTCATTGATACAGGCTTTCCCATAAAGATCGCCTCCCACTACTCCGATAATCCCTGCCCTGGCCCCCAGCACGGAAGCTGCGGCCAGTCCTGTAGAGACCATGCCGCCCCCCTGCCAGCTGGAAGAAAGGATCTTGGACAAGACATGGACACGTGCCTTTGGTATCTGCTCAATCCGGACAAGCATATCCTGCACCGGGTATCCTACTCCTACAACGTCCATATACATTCCTCCGCTTTATACGCTTCTCCAGTATGCTTCAATCTCTTCCTTTGTCGGTGAGACCGGATCAGCCTTTATGCCGATATATTTACATGCTTCATACAGGATATGTGCTACTTTGCCGTGTACTCCCGCACAGTGGTGGATATAAGGGCCCTTTACAAGGTGCTCTTCCCACATCGGCCAGTCATTGACTTCGAACCAGCTGTATGTACCGCGTGTCTTCGGTCCATCCACGCCTTTGCCTTCACCGATCAGCAGCTGGTATTCGCCATGATCTCCATCGAAACGGCATACAGTAATATCTCCGTGTTCAATCTCCCAGTGGTTCTGTGTCGGCATCGGTCCCAGATCCTGACAGAGAAGCTCTACCTTGTGCTCTGCCCCTTCCCTTGCCAGTGACGGCGGGAAGTTTCCGCAGTGCCATAAAAGCTCTGCATTGTCATTTTCCGGATGGCGGATCGTCAGGTCTGCAAAGAATATGGATCTCGTGCAGAATACTGCTGACTGCAGAATAATGGATGTAATCGCGCCATGTATATCTGTCTCACATGCAACAGGGATTCCTTCTTCCGTCAGAAGGCTGTTCACTGTACATGTAGCTGATTTTACTGCCTTCTGAAGCGGTCCCCAGCAGTGGATTGCTACAGAATTGCAGTCATTGATCCTGCACAGTTCTTTTACAGCCACATAGAGGCGGACGCTGTTCATAAGCTGTTCTTCTGAAATTCCTTTGAGGCAGAGGCTGTTTTCAAAACGCGCCCTTGCTTCTTTTACAAGCGGACTGTCTGTTTTCTCCAGTTCCTCTGTCATATCCTTGACATCCTGGATCGTAACCGGGAATACCTCGATTCCGAACTTCTCAACCAGCTCGCCTTCATTACAGATAACGCTCCAGAAAGGCTGTGGGCGGGTACTGATCTGCAGGACTCTTGTTTTCTTAAAGTTCTTGACGATGGAGCAGACTGCCACGAATGATTTGTATCCTTTTTCAAAGACCGGATCTTCCAGTGCCACATTCGGAATGTAGGTAAATGGCAGATTGTACCGGCGCAGTGCCTTGCCAATCGCGAACAGCCCGCACTGTGTATCTCTGTAGCGGTCCTCATCAGGTACAGGTGTGTTGTCCCTCGGTCCCCAAAGCAGGATAGGTTTATTCACTTCCTTTGCCACCATAGCGGCAACAGATTCCTCACCGAAATTGCAGTTTGCAATGAAGAGTCCGTCTACCTCTGCATCCTTGAAAACTTTTACCGCTTTTGCCACATCTGATGGCTCTACGAGAAGTCCTTCGTCATTAATACCGTCAATGTCAACCAGTTCTGCCCCCCATCCGGAAACCATTTCTTTGATTTTCTCGCGGAATTCATGTCCCTCCGGGTGATTAAAACAGCCTCTTCTTGTAGCTGCGTATCCGATCTTTACTACTGACTCTGGCATATCTTAGCCCTCCTTTTTTGCTAAATGATAAATAGCTTCTACATCCTCTGTTTCCAGTTCTACAAAATGTCCGACCTTTCCAAGTTCATTTCTGTCACAGCGCTTAGCCAGGAAATGTAACTTAGCATCGTCGGCTTCGATTCCGGCATCCTCAAGTCTTGTAGGAAGTCCCAGTGACCGGAAGAATGCCTCTAATCTGACAATGCCTTCGTATGCTGTTGCTTCTGCATCATCCCTGTCATACTCAACACCCCATACTTCCGTTGCAAAGCGGATAAATTGGGGAAGTCTCTGTCTGTATACATATTTCATAAATGCAGGGTAGATGATTGCAAGTCCGCCGCCGTGAGCCATATCGTACTCTGCACTCAGCTCATGCTCGATCGGATGGCTTGCCCAGTCTGCCTGTCTGCCGCAGTTGATTAAATTGTTATGTGCAAGTGTCCCGTTCCACATGATTTCTGCACGGTAATCATAATTCTCCGGCTCTGCCAGAGCTTTCGGTGCAAAATGGATCATGTTCTTCAAAAGTGCCTCGGCCATGCGGTCTGATACTCCATTGTTCGGTGTCTGTGTAAAATAGCGTTCCATGATATGTGCCATAATATCCACACATCCGCATGCGATCTGGTATCTCGGCATTGTATAGGTAATCTCCGGGTTCAGGATAGAGAATTTCGGATAAATATCATCTGAATCGCAGGAACGTTTCAGCCCTTCCTCCTCATTGGACAGAACCGACGAGTTGCTGGATTCACTGCCTGCAGCCGGTATCGTCAGTACGACACCTACGCCTACCGCTCCGACCGGTTCTGCTTTTTTAGCATATAAATCCCACACATCACCGTCGTATTTGATTCCCATTGCAGCTGCCTTTGCGGAATCGATGACACTGCCGCCCCCTACGGCCAGAATGAATCCAACCTCTTCTTTTTTGCAAAGCTCAATAGCTTCTCTGACAAGGCTGATCCTCGGGTTTGGTTTTACACCTCCCAGTTCCACATACTCCACCTGTGCCTCCTCAAGAGACTTTTTCACTTTGTCCAGAAGGCCGCTTCGTATAACGCTTCCGGCTCCGTAATGTAAAAGTACCTTCTTTGCATATCGGGCACATTCTTTCCCGACTTCCTTCTCCGTCCCTTTTCCAAAGATAATTTTCGTAGGGTTCCGGAATTCAAAATTTTTCATAGCCATCACTCCTTTTCTTTTATTTTATAAAATCCCACATGGGATTCCATATCGTGTAAATATCTGTGTATCCTCGCAAACAGCATCCTCTTCATCAAAACTAATTCTATATTCCTTGTGAATTGCATCGTATTTCGCCCTTGTCAGGGTATTGTAAGGTAAAAGTTCCACTGGAAGTTTCCTTGGAAGCCCTGCTAAAAACTCTGCTGTCTGCCTGTAATTTTCTTCTGTTGCATTCACCCCCGGTATCATGGGGATCCGGACCGTGCATGGAATATCTGTTCCTGCCAGCCACCGGATATTGTCCAGAATAAGTCTGTTGGATATTCCTGTATACCGTCTGTGCTGTTCTTCATCCATCAGTTTCAGATCTACATATACAAAGTCGGCCCGCCTGCATATATTTTGAAAGACCTGCCCCCGAACGGCAGCCGAAGTTTCAATCGCTTTTGAGACATCACCAATCCCATCCATGATTTCCGCCAGAAAAGCTTCCTGCATCAACGGCTCGCCTCCCGAAAAAGTCACACCACCTGTGCATCCTTTCCACATAACGGCATAATCCCTGATCTCATCTATGATTTCAACGGAACGAACCGTCCTGCCGCCTTCCACCGGCTGCCCCTCAGGGTTATGGCACCACTCACATCTCAGCGGACATCCCTGCAGGAAATACGTCACGCGGATTCCTTCTCCATCGTAAACGGCAAATTCCTTTGTATCGAATATCCTTCCCGTTTCCATAATACCTCCTATAAGCCCCGCCTGTATGGGCTCCGGCAGACTATCCTTCCATTTAGACCGTATACTCTGCCCGCCTGATCAGGTGATCCTGGTAAACCTTATCCAGTTCTACGAAGTAAGCACTCCATCCCCATACCCTGACAATCAGGTTCCTGTAGTTTTCCGGGTGGCGCTGTGCATCTTTCAGTGTCTCTGCGTTGATTGCATTCAGCTGGAGCTGGTGCCCTTTATTTTTTATAAACATCTGCACGAGGGATGCCACCTTCTGAATTCCCTCTTCGCCCCTGAAGACACTGTCATGGAATTCCAGTGTCAGAGGCCCGCCGTTTGCCACACGCTCCAGATTGGGTGCAGTGAATGACTTAATCACAGATAAAGGCCCTTTTGTCTTAACAGACAGTCCCGGTGAAAAGTTTGCCGGGAAATATTCACCCTTCCTTCTGCCGTCCGGTGATGCCCCGAGTTCTTCCGCATGGCGGATATAATACATCGCCGATCCGGTTCCTGCACGGTATATGCCGCCTCTTTCATTCTTCCTGCCAGCCACTTCGTCCGCAAATGCGTCCAGAAGCCAGACTCCATATTTATCCACCGCAGGGTTCCCATCCCCCATATGCGGCATCTCATCTCTTACGAGCTTCAGATAAGGCAGATCTTCCGGAAAATCATCCCTGACCGCCCCGATCAGTTCTTCCGCCGTAATTTTCTTTTCAGTAAAATAGTACATTTCCAATGCATACAGGGAATCTGCCGCACAGGAAATCCCGGTGCCGTGCAGGCCGTAATTATTGTAAACACATCCCTGCGAAATATCTTTAAGCTCTTCCGTGCATCCATACATCAGCATAGACAGGTAAGGCGCCGGGTACATAAAAATCGGTTCCAGCCGCTTTGTAATATCATCAACTTCCGCCTTCAGTTCCTCAAGAAGTTTTTCTTTGAATGCCCCGAAGCTGTCTGTTTCTTTTAAGTACTTCTCCACACACCGGTTCACAATCTTCGGAAACGATACTGCTTCTATATTCGGAATGTCCATCCCTTTTCCCGGTATAATGAATTCCCAGCAGGCCGCCACCGTGTAATTGCGTGCATCTTCTAACTGATATCCCCATCTTGTCAATGCGGGAATGACTACGTCATCATTCGAATACTGTGGGAATCCAAGGCCCGCTTTTGTGAGTCTGGTCGACTCTTCATACTGCTTAATCCCGGTATCCTGGTTCACCCTGAGATTAATCTTCGGGTCGATCAGCTTCAATTCCCTGCTGGCGCGAAGGCACATCTCTGACAGTTCGTTGAAACAGTCCTTTCCATCCTTATCCACACCACCCAGCATCAGGCTCTGTCCGTTATCCCCCTGCTGGACCCCCGGATACAGGTCATTGTCAATGTTGCATGCCAGAAAGAATTCCTCGATGCAGGAAAACGCTTCTTCATTCATCAGCCTTCCTTTTTCTAAATCTTCTTTATAGTAAGGATACAAATACTGGTCAAACCGTCCCAGCCCTATATGATATTCCCCTTCCAGCCATGCCAGATAGTGCAGGAGGCGCAGAAGCTGCAGTGCCTCCGGAAAACTCTCTGCCCCGGTATGTACACTTCTTCTTAAAGAAGCCGCCTTGCCTTTGCGTCCGTCCTCCTCAAGTGCCTCTGCATACTTTTCTGTAAAAGAATAGATGCTGCGGATGATCTCTGAAAGAATATCTGCGTACTCCTCTTTATCAGAACCGCCGGGCTCTGTCTTTGCTTTCTGAATCTTCTTTTCTATGCTTTCAAAGCCCCCTGCAAGTACTTCACTGTAATCAGGTGAGATATTACATACATGCCCTTTTTCATGTAAATAATATTGATTCCTGAGTGCTTTTTCCTCGTTTGTATTAACGATACAACTATTTTCAACAATCGTTCTCATGAAAACCAGATCCATTCCCGGTATGAATGCCGGCTGCTCCTGCTCAAGCATCCAGATCAGGCGGTTCTTCTTCCTCAGCAACAGTTCGTGACTTCCAAGTGCCGTGTTTACCTGACTTTCTGTTAATTCACCACTTCTGTCCCAGTCTTTATTTTTTCTAAATTTTGCATGTTTTTTGTTTAATATGTACTTTTTTATTTGTTTCATTTCTTCTGTCACTATTTTTTTACCTCACTTTCAAAAAAGGTATTGACATTAACGTTAATATGAACGATAATACAATTATAGCAACGAGAGACACATCTGTCAATACAACTCGTGAAGAAAAATAATTATTTTAAAGGAGGCAATTATTATGGCACTCGTATCAATGACTCAAATGTTACAAAACGCACGTGCAAACAAATGCGCAGTTGGAGGATTCATGATCTGGAATTATGATTCTGCCAAAGCAATCGCAGAAACCGCTCAGAAACTCGGACTTCCTGCTATCTATATTATCGGGGAAGGGGAGGCTATTTCTATGGGTGGCTTCGAGAATGTTGCCCGCATCGCAGAAAGCGTTGCAAAGACTGTGGATGTGCCGATTGCCCTGCATGCAGACCACTTCCGCTCCTATGATGCAATCGTACAGGCAATCGTTGCCGGATATTCTTCTGTTATGATTGATGCATCCCGTTTCCCTATCGAAGAGAACATCCGCCTTACGAAAGAGGTTGTAAAAGTGGCTCACGCTGCCGGCGTCAGTGTAGAGGCAGAACTGGGACGTCTTCCCGGTAATGAAGGTGATGAGGATGTAACGGTAGAGGAATCTTTCCAGACAGATCCGGAAGAAGCTGCTTATTTTGCAGAGCAGACCGGCATCGACGCACTGGCTGTTTCTATCGGAACCATGCACGGCGCTTATCCGAAGTCTTTCAAACCAGAAATCAATATTCCGAGACTGATTGAGATCGAGCAGAAAGTTTCCATTCCGTTAGTTATGCACGGTGGAAGCGGCACACCTCAGGACAAGATTGCAGAAGCTGTAAACCACGGAATCGCTAAGATCAATATCGCAACAGACCTCGTAACCGCTGCTGCAAAGAGAATCGCAGAAGTACAGCAGGCAGAGGATTTCAGATATAATGTAAACAGCACCTTCCAGGCAGGCAAAGAAGCAATCTGCGAAGTTGTTGAGCAGAGAATGAGACTGCTGAACCAGAATATCCTGAAATAAATACGCTTATACAGATTATCCATGTGAAAAGTTACATATAACCCAAAAAGTGTGCAGACCTCCCGAAAGCTGTCTGCACACTTTTTCTCTAATCTTTCTTTATTTCCATAATGCAGAAAACAAGATAAAAGATATTTTAAGACTGTGCCTGTCCTCTACATCATTTATGATAATACAGACGGCATACCTCATCCCCTTTTGCGATACTCTTCAGCAGCTTCAGTTCCCCACCATAAGCCTCGCCGATCCCATGATCCCCGCACATTGCAATATCACAAAGCGTCGCAATCTCCTCATCAGAGCAGCCTGCCTTCTGCCACGCCTTAACAAGCGGACAATAATGAAAATCAATAGCCAGTACCTGGGGCGTACTTCTCCTGATCTTCATTTCAAACACGAGTTGGGCGGGTTTCGTAAACAATGTCTTACGAAGTCCGGTAAAATCCTTTGTCCTGCCCTTTTTCACTAACCCGGCCCCTTGGCTCAGTCCGCATCTTTTGATGGCTGCACTTCCAAAATCTTTCCAGTCCAGACCACGTTTTCCCGCCTCATCACACAATAAATAAAGCCATAGCGCCCGATGTTCCAGCTGTTCACGGACAGCTGTTATCACACCATTTTTAATCTTAGGTTCATTTTTTATCCTGCTCATATTCCTCCCTTTCCGGCTTTGTTATCATTCCGGCCTAATCTTCCTTTGCCCATTCATAAGAATACCGTACCGCCTTATTCCAGCCGCGCAGCATCTTTTTACGCACATCGGGATCGATATCCGGCTCGAATACCCGGTCGATCGCCCAGTTGGTAAGCACCTCTTCTTTATTTTTCCAGTACCCGACGGCAATCCCGGCAAGATAGGCCGCCCCCATCGCCGTTGTCTCGACACACTGGGGACGTTTCACCGGTGCATCGCTTAAGTTCGCCTGCGTCTGCATCAGGAAGTTATTGGCACTGGCCCCGCCGTCTACCTTCAGTGCAGAAAGCGTGATTCCGGAATCCGCCTCCATCGCCTGCAGGACGTCATTCACCTGATATGCCAGTGATTCCAGCGTCGCCCTGATGACATGATACTTATTCACACCACGGGTAAGGCCTACGATCGTCCCTCTCGCATACTGGTCCCAGTGCGGTGCCCCAAGGCCTGTAAACGCGGGCACAACATAGCATCCGTTCGTGTCCTCGACCTTCTGTGCCATATATTCCGATACCTGTGAAGAATCGATCAGCTGCATTTCATCCCGCAGCCACTGGATTGCCGCTCCTGCTACGAAGATAGAGCCTTCCAGCGCATAAGTGACTTTCCCGTCTATCCCCCACGCGATCGTCGTTACAAGCCCGTTCTTGGAAAATACGGGTTTCTCCCCTGTATTCATAAGCAGGAAGCATCCTGTCCCATATGTATTCTTCGCCTCGCCCTCTTTAAAACAGGTCTGTCCAAAGAGCGCCGCCTGCTGGTCTCCCGCTGCGCCGGCAATCGGGATTGGCGCCCCAAAGAACCCGGCATCCGCCTCACCGTATACACAGCTGGATGGCTTTGCCTCAGGCAGCATAGACGCAGGTATCCCGAGCTCTGCCAGAATCTCCTCATCCCACCGGAGTGTATTGATGTTAAAAAGCATCGTCCTTGATGCATTGGAATAATCTGTCACATGGACCGCACCTTTTGTCAGCTTCCAGATCAGCCATGTCTCCACTGTACCGAACAAAAGCTCGCCGCGCTCAGCCCTCTCTCTCGCACCTTCTACATTGTCCAGAATCCATTTTACCTTTGTGCCCGAGAAATACGCATCGATCACAAGCCCTGTCTTTTCCCGGAACTTATCTGTCAGCCCCTTCTCTTTCAGGCTGTCACAATATTCCGACGTCCTCCTGCACTGCCACACAATGGCCTGATAGACCGGCTCCCCTGACTCCTTATCCCATACAATTGTCGTCTCCCTCTGGTTCGTAATACCGATCGCCGCAATATCTGCCGCCGTTGCGTTGATATTTGCCATCGCCTGCTGTGCTACCTCCAGCTGGCTTGACCAGATTTCCTCTGCATTGTGCTCCACCCAGCCCGGCTTCGGGAAGTACTGCGTGAATTCCTTCTGTGCCATACTGCACATTTCACCCTTCTCGTTAAATAGGATACACCTGTTGCTGGTTGTCCCCGAATCCAGCGCCATTACATACTTTGACATATTACTGCCTCCCTTTTGTATAATAAGTTTTAACGATTCATTTCCCTGATTAATCACATAAAACAGGCGGCTCCTACAGCATCCAGACTTCCTGTTTTGTTGTGGACACAGCAACCGCCCCGGCATCCAGCGCCCCCATCACATCCTCTTTATCCGCAATGAGGCCGCCCGCAATGACGGGTATACGGCTGAGCCCACAGATCTTCCTGATGACCTTCGGCATCACTCCCGGAAGCACCTCGATAAAGTCCGGTCTGCCGCCCTTCTGCCTGTCCAGACTTTCAATACTTTTCAGCGCCATAGAATCTATCACAAAAAACCGCAGAACCGCGTACATCCCCAGTTCCTTTGCCCTGTGTGCCAGCGGCTGCTTCGTAGTAATAATGCCGTCTGCCCGGGTGTTCTCTTTCATAAAATCTACGGTAACCTCCTTGGAACTAAGTCCCGTAATCAGGTCGATGTGTACCAGTGCCATCTTCCCCGCCTCTTTAATCCTCTCTACAATCTGCCGGATGGTACAGATATCCCCAAATAATACGAAGATCACCTGAATTTCTTCGGCCGCACAGCTTTTTTCAAGGCCATCCATATCTTTTACCGCTGCGATCATTGGATTTCCTTCCACAATCTGATAGAAACTCTGCACGATTCCCCTCCTTATTCTTTCTTCTTCAGGAGCTGTCGCAAAAAATATTTCCATGCCCCTCCCGTTATTACAGCTACTCACATAATATCATAACCGCCGGTCATTTTCATCAGAATACATTTAATTTATCTATGATTTTCCGGTATAAAATAAAATACAAAAAGGATAACAGCTTCCCCGTCCGAAAACTGTTATCCTTCACTGTCAGTTCCACTTTCCTGTGCTCAAAAACTGCTCCACCATCGCTTTTGCCCCGTTAATGATCTCCGGCTCATATCCCAATATCTCCAGCAGCTGTATCGCATTACGGGAAGTTGCCCTGCCGTCATAAATGAGATAATCAAATATAATCTCACCATCAGCCACCTGTTCCTGAAAATGGTAATTATCATATTGTTCTTCCAGCAGATAGGTCAGTTCAATATCATGGGTGGCCGCAAAACACAGGATTCCTTTTTTCTGGAACTCCTTCAGTACTTGTGTGGAAGCGGCGATGCGCTCCACTGTATTCGTTCCCCTGAGCACCTCGTCTACGAAACAGATCACAGCCTCTTCTTCCACCGGCTCCATAACACGCTTCAGCGCCCTGATCTCCGCAATGTAATAGCTTTCCCCTTTATACAGGCTGTCTTTGAGCGCCATAGACGAAAATACATGGAACCATTTTCCACAGTAAGCCTTTGCCGGGCACGTATGCAGGCTCTGGGCCAGTATGACATTCATTGCTATCGTTTTCAGGAATGTGGATTTACCGGACGCATTGGAACCGGTAATCAGAATCCCGTCCTTCACACTCACAGAATTCGGTACGGGTTCTTTCAGCCCCGGGTGATAGGCATCAATTATTCGAAGCATCTTCTCATCTGTAAATTCAGGCCTGCACCAGACCGGCAGCGCCTCCCGCAGGGAACCTACAGCCAGCATACTTTCAAGGAACCCCATTGTGGTGAACATGTTTTCCACAATATCAATATTCCTGCCTAAGCGGCTCATGCAGTGATAGAAGAAAATGCAGTCGATATGCGTAACAAGCCGGATGTAATCCAGAAACATCTCTGCAATCGACGGGCTGTCCCAGTTTGCAGGACCTAAGTAAGCGCTCGCCCCCATCAGTTTTTTCAGATGCCTGTAGTCCTTTTCCACTCTGGAATGGTATTTCGGATTACAGATCAGCTTCTTCTTTGTGAGTGACTTTGCCCCCTCCATCAGCTTTTTAAAGTATTGGAGCGCCTGCATGGAACCTTCCAGTTCCTTCCTTTTATAGAAGTAGAGAAGCACATTTACCACCATCGCCAGAATCAGAAGTCCCAGTCCCTCGGACGGTGATATCACAGTAATCACCACTGAAAATATAAAGAATACAAATGAAAAATAATGAACCGGCGGAACCTTCGTATTGAACCGGATACAGTCCATGATGTAGCTGTAAACAGAGGATGCGTGGTTTTTCCCAATCCGGGTAAACTCCATCTGCATCTCTATACGCTCTTTTTCATGCTCCTGATAATATGTAATCATTTCCTCCTGCTCTTCCCATTCTTCGGGCATCACCTTCGGAACATGCAGGAGGTAATACAGGTAGTCCTCCCCTGCAAAAGACCATGTGTGGTCGATGGACATAAACAGCGCATCCATATCCAGGTCATTCCATGTGATATCATCAATCATAGAGTCCTTAGCCGCAGTATATTCACCAATCACAGACAGTACCGCATCCGAATAATCTACCTCCCTCCAGCGTCCGTAATTATACTCAAGCCGTCTCTTTATCTTGTATATCCGCCTCATATTGTCTATATATGAGATCACAAAACACACTGCTATGACACCCAATACCACCAATGCAATAAAAATAGATTCTGTCATGGCGCTCCTCCTATCATTGTATTATTCAACTAATACAATAATACCACCAGAGAATCCTGCTGTCAATCACCCGCGTATCATGGAGAGAAGATTATAGACTTCATATCCGGCAGATGGTACAATGAAAGAAAACTCTGAAAGGAGTCACGCACATATGATTCAATATACTTTGAACATGAAACTAACCAGACTTTCAGGTAATATGCACACAGACAGTGAAGGCATCTCCGTGAAAATACTGACCTCCGAAGAATATACGCAGCATTACCGGGATACCCCTGAATATCCGGTGATGCTGCGGAACCTCAGCCATATCCACTGCTGTAAAGCAGACGTCCTGGGAGGATCTGCAGCCGGTACATTCGCTGTACCTCGCAAAGAATCCCCGACTGCTGAAAAGCTCTGCTTCTGCTTCTTTCTGACAGATTCCGAGCTTTTATTTATAGACGACAAAGATACTGCAGCACCTCTCCTTTCACAGCTGGAGGATATGCCACTCACAGGGCCTTTGTCATCGCTTGGCCTGTTATTCGACCTTATGGAATACCTAATCAAAGACGATGTCTTTTTCCTGCAGAATTATGAAGAGCACCTTACCCGGCTGGAGGAACGCCTGCTGGATGGTGAGGATGACAATTTCGACAGGGCGATTCTCCACATCCGCAAAGAATTGACAGCGCTCGGTTCCTATTACGAACAACTGGCTGATATGGGCGAGTCTCTTCAGGAAGCGCTCCCCGATATGGCGCAGGACAGGAGCAGTGTCTTATTCGGACTGTTTACAGACCGTGCCGGCAGACTGTATTCCAACGTCCAAACGCTCAAAGAGTACTCCATGCAGCTGCGGGAAATGCACCAGTCCCAGATTGATGTGCGGCAGAACCAGATCATGAAGGTGCTGACGATCGTGACAACATTCTTCATGCCGCTTTCGCTGATTGCCGGCTGGTACGGCATGAATTTCGTTAACATGCCGGAACTCACCTCTTCTTCCGGATATGGGGTGGTGATCCTTGTCTGCCTGCTCATCATCGTTATCGAACTCTGGTTCTTCCATAAGAAAAAATGGTTCGACTGAATCCCATTACAGACAAAGGTGTGCAGGCCCCTCATTTCTGAGAAGTCTGCACACCTTTACATTAACTCCACGTTCCTTCTACATCGCTCCAGTTCTTTTCCGCGTAATCAAGCAGTGTTTCTGCCTGCTCCATCGACATTTCCGGGAACAGCAGGAAGAGGCTGTGTGAGCCGTATTTTTGTATAATCCGGTCTACATTCCTGATCCAGTCTTCAAACTCGCCGGAATACACCTTTATCCAGAGAGATTTGCCTGCGGCACGTACCTTGTCGTAGATAACGTCCCATTCTTCCAGCGTTCCGTCCGGCCCTGCGTCCCCGCTGGTCCACTGCAGTGCATCGATCTCCTCTATTTCCATCAGTGCATCCAGATGGCGGATTGCATCCGGTCCGTCCAGATGATACAGAACCTGGTCCGCCTTTTTAGCCTGTTCACGAAGAGATTCCTGTATAAAATCCCGGAAATTGTCAGGTGACAGCATCGCAGAGAAATCGCACTGGAGCTTCACTGTCTTCCCCGGGCCCCATATCTGGAATACGGTATACGCATTTCCTCCATTTTCATCTTTGATAATCTCGTGGAAACGGTTATAATATTCATAATATATCTTTCCTATCTGGTTAATCCGCTCCTCCACTATCTCCGGGTCATCGATTATGTCATACAGCATGTCCTCTGCCCCGCGCAGTGACACGAGCACATCAATGTTCTCCATCAGGTCAGGCATATCAACAAGAAAATCGTCTCCGGCCAGTTCCCTGCATTTCTTTACGAGTCCGATATGCTTTTTAAACCATTTATTCTCGGGATCAAACTTGAAATCAGGCGCCTCTTCCCAGTCATCAATGCAGGACTCGAACCAAACTGTATCCTCCTTAAAGCCTATCTCGGAACCAAGATAGGCGGCAAGGGAACCAGGGCCGAAATCCACATCCAGATTCGGGAAACTCTCCCCAAGGAACTCGTGGGTCTCGCAGAACTGGCGGTATCTCGCTACAATACGCTCCGCATCCTGATACTTATCCTCCATATCCTTCCATTTCAATTCTTCCGGCAGATTGTAATATTTCCCCTGACAGATGACATCCATACAACCGCCCTGCGCCGGTTTTCCATCGGAATACTTCTCGATCTCTTGTTTTCTTGCAATCACGCACATCAGCGGTCTCCCTGTATTCTGATGCTTCCAGTAATTTTTCCATTTCTCCTGAGTTTCTTCCCAGTTCTTTTTATATTTCATTTTCTTTTCCTCCTGCTCATATCTCTGTGGATGGATTTGAATATATTTCTAAAAATATATTTTTATTTCTTCCCCATAATAATCGACTACCCGTTCCGTCCGGCCCGATTCTTTTTTATTCAAAATAATTCTTAAGCTCCTGTTGCGGATACTCTGTGGGAAATCATGCTCTGCCGGCCCAACCGTAAGCGTTTTCTCCCGCTCCTCCCAATTCAGTGTAATCCGGTTATAGATTCCCTCTTCATAACTATAATCGTCCCCTGCATCCTCATATAAAGTAAAAACAGTGTCCTTACCCGGATAAATATTGATTTCAAACGGTGTGTCCACTTCCTCTGATGCATACTCCAGACTTTCTTCCATTGGAATGACAGATCCTGCTTTTACAAATACTGGAATATATGCCAGTGTAACCGGGATGTCAATCCACTGACCACCCTCAAAATATCTTCCACTCTCAAAATCGATCCAACTTTCTCCTGCCGGAAGATAACATTTCCAGTTTCTGGCTGCATCCAGTTTCTGACTCCCTGCACCAAAGTACATTGGCTCCGTGACCGGACATACCAGCAGGCTTTCCCCGAACATAAACTGGCTGTCCATCGCGGAGGCTGTTTTATCTTCCGGGAAGTCAAACAGGAGGCTTCGCATCATCGTATAGTCTTCCAGACATACTTTTCCAGCCATAGAATAGATATAAGGCATCAGGCGATATCTTAAGCGGATACTTTTTTCCAAAGCATCATAGAACATTCCCCCCTTTTCTCCGAAATTCCAGATTTCTCTGGGCGTATCCGTTCCGTGAGAACGGAACATCGGGAGAAACGTACCGTACTGGAACCACCTGACGTACAGCTCACGGTATCCGAGATCACTGACTCCTTCGTCATAGTCCCCCCGCCAGAACCATTTCATGGAAGGGTCCTGACTGCATCCGCAGCCTCTGTTCTGCCATTTTTCATTGACTGTAAAAAATGCGCCGATATCCAGTGTCCAGTAGGGCATACCGCTGATACACATGTTCAGACCCTCTGTGATCTGCTTTTTAAAGTTTTTCCAGGTCGCACAGGTATCCCCGGACCAGAGCATGGTACCGTACTTCTGCGAACCTGCATATCCGGACCGTGTCAGGTTCAGGACGCGTTTTCCCGGGGCGCTTTTCCTCTGATTTTCGTAAATTCCCTTTGCGTGGGCCGCTGCATAGAGGTTGGCCCTGTCGGCACGCAGGAATTTTTTATGCTCGTTTCCGACCATCTGAAATCTCTCCCACGGTTCTCTTAAGCAGGCTCCGTTCCAGTCCGGCCCTGAAAACGGCTCCGTGGAGTCACACCACCAGGAGTCGAATCCCCCTGAAAACAGCTCTTCTTCCGCCTGTTTCCAGTACAGCTTCCTCGCTTCCTCATCGTATGCGTCATAGGTTGCATAGTCATTCAGCAGAAATCCATGTGCTTCCATCTCATCGCAGTTTTCCGTGCCGGAATTCATATTCGGCCAAACCGACACCATTGTATGTACATGCATATCATGTAATGCCTGATTCATTTTCTTAAGGTCAGGATAGCGGCTCTTATCTACCTTCTTATTGCCCCATTTACCGTCTTCCCATGTATTCCAGTCCTGCACCACACAGTCCAGTCCAATCCTGCGTTTCCGGTATTCTTCGGCAATTTCGATCATTTCCGCCTGCGTGCGGTACGCTTCTTTAGACTGCACATATCCGTATGCCCACTTCGGCAGCATGACCGCTTTCCCGGTAAGCTTCCGGTAACCCGCGATGATCTCATCCACAGATTCCCCGGCAATGAAATAATAATCCAGCTGCTCAACCATGTCCAGATAGAGGTAAGATCCCCTGCTGTCATCATTGAAGGTCATAAGGCTTCCGCAGTCCGCCAGTATTCCATATTTCCGGTCTGACAAAAGAAACGGAATCGGGATCCTCATGTTGTGCTGGTAGAGGTACTGCACATTGCCGCGGTAATTGTAGATACCCTCCTCTCCCTGTCCGAGCCCGTGTATCTGCTCGTCCGGGGCCCAGTCAAAATACAGTTTTCCCCTGTAAGCCATGTGGTCTTCTTCCGGTTTTAAATTCTCTACGAAATTCCGTTCTCCATCCACCGTCACCACCCGGCGGATCACCGGCTTTTCTCCACCTGTGGAATAGACCATAAGAGGGTTCTCAGCCAGTTCTTTGCTGTCCTCCTTCAACAGGATTTTCCCGCTTTTCCTGTCACTCCAGATAAACCTCCCGGTTCTTTTCTCTATTCTGATACTAACACCGGACGTAGCCAGGATATAGCAGTCTTCCTTCTCTTCTATACAAATCCCGGCTTCTGTGGCTCTTTCTATCCCAACCGGTGACAGAGAAAGCACCTCTTCTCTTTTTGTATAGACACATCGGATGATATTCTCTGTTATCCCGTAAACTGCCAGTTTTCCCTGATCGGTCATAAGCTCTGCCGACCTGTGATCCTGACTGGCTGTACATGATAATACTTTCATCGATTCGATCTCCTTTTCCTCTCTTCCCCGGACACGCCGGGGGCTCTTTAAGCACAAGTTAACCCTTGACCGCTCCTGCCGTCTGCCCGCCGACGATATATTTCTGGCAGACAAGATACATAATGATAACCGGCAGACACGTAAGGAGGATATCTGCACAGATTAAGTTCCAGCTCTTACTGTACTGTCCGAAGAAGTTATAAACAGCAAGCGTCATCGGCCATTTTTCGGAGGAATTCAGGAAATACAAAGGCATGACAAATTCATTCCATGTATTCAGGAAACAGAGTACCGCCGCTGTTACGATGCTGGATTTCAGCATCGGAAGGATGATGTTAAAAAACAGCCTGAATGGACCACAGCCGTCAATCACTGCCGCTTCATCCAGATCCACAGGTACTTTGGATACAAACCCATAGATCAAAAATACTGTGAATGGGAGCTGTGTTGCCACATAGAGCAGGATGATTCCCGGCACGCTGTTATTGAGCTGTGTCACCTGCATTACCTTCATCAAAGCAACATAATTGATCGGAATAACGATTCCGAGCACCATATACATATAAACGCTATTGTTCACCCTGTCACGCCTTCTGGAAAAGACATAGGCTGCCATCGCGCCCAGCACCACGGCAATCACAGTTGCACTGCCTGCATAAAGGAAACTGTTCAGGAAGCTCCTGACTAATTTCCCTTTTTCAATTACTGTAGTAAAATTACTAAAAACCCATGTTTTCGGGAGCGAAAGCGTAAGGGACATCGCTTCTGAATCACCTTTGAATGCATTGACCACAATCAGTGCCAGAGGTATCAGCATGATCAGTGATATGACCCAGGCCAGAATGTTTTTTAATATATTAACAGCTTTCTTCTTTGTTTGACTATTCATTATTCCTCCACCTCGTCTTTCGTCAGGATTTTAATCATAAAGAATCCAACAACTATCATGAACACGAACATAATGGAACTGATCGTTGTACCTTCCGCGTAAAGTCCCTGTGAAAACTGTTTGAATACCGCGGTGTACATAACCTCTGTCGTATGTCCCGGGCCTCCATTCGTCAGTGCATATACCATATCAAATACTTTCAGGCCATACAGGACGTTCAAAACAATCGTAACCGCCATTGTCTGCCTGAGCATCGGCAGTGTAATATGTACAAATTTATTCCAGCCGTTTGCCCCGTCTATGCTGGCCGCCTCGTAGTAATCCTGCGGGATCGCCAGTATTCCAACGATCAGCATAGTCATAATGTAACCCGTGCCCCTCCAGATATCGACCGCCATAACGGACCAGAAAGCAATCTTCGGATTAGTCAGCCACTGCTGTGCCAGACTGTCCAGACCGATCGCCCTAAGACCTTCGTTCAGGATTCCCATCTTCGGGTTTAAAATGGAAGTAAACACAAGGCCGATAATGAGGATGGATAATACTGAAGGCATGTACATCACGCCTCTGTGGAAATTCTTCAGTTTGATGTTCTTGCTGAGCGCGAGTGCAAATAATAACCCGAGCCCTGTTTTCGCAACCGTCGTCACCACCGTAAATAAAAGTGTGTTCGTTATGTATTTGAAATAATTTGTGTCTGCGCTGAATACCTTTCTGAAATTTTCAAGACCTACAAAATGCACCTCTTTGGAATATGCAGACCAGTCTGTAAATGAGTATCCGATACCAATGATTCCGGGTATTACACAGAGCGCCGTATAGATCAGAATTGCGCCTGCCGCAAAGTACCAGGGGTATAACTTTGATTTTTTCACTGAAATTCTCCTCCGTTCTTTTCCTTTTTATTTATTTTATACAAATCCAGAACGTAATCACATGCATACATTGAGCTATTTTATGTGTTTTTTTAACCACCCGATGCATATTCCTGTACAATGTGCTATACTAATTGAACCATTAAAAGACAGTTTTTCTTATATAATAAGGAAGCTTGCCGGGGAGGATTGTTATGAAGCGTAAACCAAGAAGCATACAGAAGATTCTTTCTTCCTATTTTTTGCTCATCATGCTGACTTTATTGGTTCTGGCAACGATTTTGTTTTCTGTTGTGCAGTACCTGAACCTTCGTTCCAATACGGAGCACGATATCCAGAGGACATGCTCGGCAATAGCGGAGGATATTGACCTCCAGCTCAGCCAGATGGATACTGTCTGTATGAACACGATACATTCGACATTAATTAAGGATACCTTTTCAGATTATCTGAACGATGAGGATGCCACGCCGTATGAACAGACCCAGCGACAGAATACGCTTGCCAATACATTAACTTCAATGAAAGGGGTGGATGCATCCATTCGCCAGATAAATCTTTATGGGCTGACGGAAGGCGGTTACGGAACCGGGAATTACACTGGGACACTTCATACCATAACGGCCCAGGAGCCCTGGTTTGCAAAAGCCTTTGCTTCCCACGGCTTCAAATATTTCCCTCCTGCATCTCAGAATGAGGTGCTGTCGTCCAGTACGGGAACAAACAAAGACAGGTTTTATTTCTCCCTGCTGCGTATGTATTATGATAATTATCAGAATCCTGCCGGCTTCGTAGAGGTAATGAAATACTATGATATCCTTTTTGAACGCGCTTTCTATCCCGACAGTACATACGATATCGACGTCATCATTTACGATGCCGAGGGAAACATCATCTTCCCCTTAAACAAAAGCCAGAAGGACGTCTTTCCATACTTTACTTACAGGGAATCCGAAGAAACTGAAATCTACAACACCCAAAAACAGTGTCAGGAATATGTATATTATTCAGATATGGAATACAGCGGATTTACAACGGTAACCACAATAAAAAGCACAGAATTTTTTGCTCCTGTTTATCGTTCTCTGAGTCTGACGATCTTCATTTTTCTGATTGTCCTTCTCATGTGCCTCTTTTTTGCCCGGATCTTTGCCGGAAGATTAAGTGCACCGCTGAAAAAGATTTATCGTTTTCTTTCTCATATCGACCCTCAGGACCAGTTCCGGGAAATTGAGATGGCAGATTCCGGGGTAATAGAGATTGACAAACTGCGAAACTCTCTAAATGAAGCGATGCGCTCGCAGAAAGCATCCACGAATTCAATGATGGTACTAAAAGAACAGGAACTACAGGCACAGATGCTTGCACTCCAGTCCCAGATGAACCCGCACTTTTTGTATAATTCCCTCATGACCATTGCCGCGATGGCAGAAGAGGGACTAACACAGCCAGTGGCACAGATGTGTCAGGATATTACATCGATCCTGCGCTATATCTCCTCAAATAAAGAACAGGTTTCCTCGCTTGAAGAAGAACTGGAACACTGCGACCTGTATTTAAAATGTATTAAGCTCCGGTTCGGAGATTCGCTTAAATATGAAATTGATGTGGAAGACGATATGCTTGAGCTGCCTGTTCCAAAACTCTGTATACAGCTCCTCGTAGAAAATGCCGTCAAATTCACAGCCAATACATCTCCACCGTGGCATATTGTTATACAGGGGCATATGGATAAAGAATGCTGGTATGTAGAAGTAAAAGATAACGGCCCGGGCTTCGGTGAAGAGATTACTGCCCACTTGAAGTCGCAGATGGATATCATACTGGAAAAAGGACTTCTGCCGAGTCTGGAGCTGGACGGTATGGGTATCCTGAATATCTTTATCAGGTTTTACCTGATTTATGGAATTACATTTATATTTGATTTTGGAAACCTCCCGGAGGGGGGAGCTATTGTGAAAGTAGGAGGAAGGTTCAATGACCAGATTAAACCATTATAATGTACTGCTTGTGGAGGATGAGATGCTGCTGATGCAGTCTCTTTCCCGCCATATCGAATCTCTTGAGGCCGGCTTCAAGGTTGTCTGTCAGGCCTCTAACGGCGAGGACGCCCTGAAGTGCCTGAAAAAGGAGAATATCCACCTCGTCATGACAGATATACGTATGCCTGTCATGGACGGGCTTACACTTGCCAAGAGGATTCATGAGCAGTACCCACATATCCTGACAGTCATTCTGACCGGATATGCAGACTTCGATTACGCACGTGAAGCCCTCAAACAGGGAGTCTTCGATTATATGCTAAAACCTGTCACAATGGAGGATTTAGAGAACACGCTGGGCCGTGTACGTCTCCATCTCCAGAAGTTCTACGAACTTGAGGAAGATCCCGCGCTCGTCGGAAAAGATGCTGAAGAAATCGTGGAATACACGGTGCTGTATATGAGAGAGCATTATATGGACGACATCGATATCAGCTCTTTTTCTGCCTCCTTAGGTTTTACCTCGGCTTACCTCACAAAGCTTTTCAACAGATACAAAGGGGACACGCCGCTGAAATACCTGACCGATATACGAATCCACGAGGCTAAACGGCTGCTGACCGATACGGGGCTTCCGATACGCGAAGTCGGGGAACGGGTCGGCTATCCCGATCAGTTCCATTTCAGCAAAACCTTCCGGAAACTGACCGGGCTGAACCCGACGGCCTACCGGAAACAGGAACAAAAACCCTAGACGTCCGACCAGCGGCATCGCTGATGTCCAAACCTCATGGTGTGCATAGCAACAGCATCTGCCTGTGAAATTAGAAAAGCTTTCTGCAAAATAGCCATAAAACGACTATTTTGCAGAAAGCCTTTTCTTTAATTCTAAATGTTACACCTCCAGGATATTACTGTCCTGAATTCAAATCTTACTTCCAGGCTTCGTCTCCTGCCGCGTCTGCCTGTGTTGCTCTTCTTGTATCAATCTGTTTGAGCACATCGTCTGATGTCATGTCACCGATAAACATAGATACGATATCCTGTCCCAGTTCTGTCCACTGTGGGTTGAGGTACTTGATGGAATCCATTCTAAGAATTCCTTAGTTGTCTCGCTGTAGGCAGGTTCCTGTCCGGCATCATACGGGAGGTTTTCTACTTTCGGTTCGTTGTCGATCATGTGCTGGATGCTTTCCTTGGTTGTGATGTATTCAAGATACTGTTTTGCCTCGTCTGCATGCTTGGAGCCTGAGTATACAAATCTGGACGGTCCGCATGGATGCTCATTTAAAACATCATTGTCCAGCGTGGGAATCAGGAACATATCAAAGTCTTCTTCTGTGTATGTACCACCGGATGCCTCCGCTGCCTCTATCATCGCACCTGGTTTGCCGATTGTCATTGCATATTCGCCGCTTCCGAGCATTGCTGCTGTATCTGTGTATTCGTCCGACAGATAGTTGTCACCGAAGTATCCATTCTGGGCCAGCTTATTCAATTGGTCAAGAGCTTCTTTAAACTCAGGAACATCTGCGAATTTCACCTCGTTATTATTTAACTTGTCTACAATACCAGAAACAAGCTCCTCATATTTCCCACCGATTTCACAGAACCACATAACATGGTGCCAGCCATCGGCTACCGGTTCATATACTGGTGTCACACCCTTGTCAAGCAATGTCTGACATACCTTTTCAAATTCTGCAAAGGTCGATGGTACTTTTACACCATTTTCCTCAAAAATCTTCTTGTTATAAACCATGTAATAGTCTGTTGTTGTATCGAAATACGTTGCCCCGTAAAGGGTCCCGTCAACAGAAGTCTGCTCTGCTGCAAACTCATTATAGTAAGATGTCCACGGCTCGTCCGTCAGGGCGATCGCATTATCTTCGATACTATACTGCGAAACCAGGTCATAGCTTCCTGACTGTCCGCAGAAAATGTCCGGGCCCTCCCCGCTGTTTAATTTAGTCATCAGCAGGTTGTAATACTGGTCAGACGGTACGATCTGATAATCCACCTTGATTCCTGTTTCTTCCTCAAACTTTTCACCCAGCTCCATCTCGGCATCATATATCCAGTCCTGGCTTGCCAGAATCGACAATGTAGTGCCGCCTTTGCCGCTGTCAGAAGAATCATCCTTGCTGTCAGAATCAGAACCTGAGCCACATCCCGCCAGTGTACAGACTGCCAATGCTCCGCTCAGCAGCATTGCTACGATACGTTTTTTCATGTTTTTGACCTCCCAATCTTTTATAACAAGATCTTATCAGTAATTATGCACATTCTCCATGTATGTTTTCATTCTGTTTTTGTCATTTTTTAACTCACACATAAATATAGCACACTTTTTTATTCGTCATATTGCATAAACCAATTTCTCTCGCAGCAGACACAATCAAAAAAGGACCTTACTGACGTGAAAATCAGTAAGGTCCTTTGATTGATACCTTTGAATCCTTTACTCAGTTCTCGGATAAAAAGCAATCATGCTTCTTATTCTTCTCCGTAAAGAGTAACGAGTTTCTTCAGGTAAGAATATCTTTCCATAGCTTCCTTCTCATTCTGTGCAAAGAGTTTCTCAGCTTTTTCCGGATTAGCTCTCTTCAGGGCATTGTAACGAACCTCTCCGTCAAGGAATGCCTGATATTCTTCCTGTTTTGGCTCTTTGCTGTCCAGTGTGAACTTAGCGCCTTCTGCTGCAGGATTGAATCTGAAGTTGTTCCAGTATCCGCACTCTACTGCTAACTGCTCTTCTGTCTGAGCTTTGCTCATACCCTTCTTGATTCCGTGGTTGATACATGGAGCGTAAGCGATGATGAGTGATGGTCCCGGATAAGCCTCTGCCTCTGCGATTGCTTTTACTGTCTGATTGAAATCAGCACCCATAGCAATCTGTGCTACGTATACATAACCGTAGCTCATTGCGATTCCGGCAAGGTCTTTCTTCTTTGTTTCTTTTCCGCCTGCTGCGAACTGTGCTGTTGCACCTGTCTTTGTAGCCTTAGAGGACTGTCCGCCTGTGTTGGAGTAAACTTCTGTATCGAATACCATGATGTTGA